>JAYVEQ010000077.1:0-8267 GCA_043748745.1 Chitinophagaceae bacterium
ATGGCAGTGTAGTGTGGAGGTACAGGTATACAGCCTGTGACGGAACAACAACAGCAGACTGGACGAAGACCTATACAGTAACTTACAGCGGAGGTTTAATCCCACCAGCTAACGGGTCATCAACCGTATCATGTCCTGCCCAGGCAGTCAATCCCGGCGCACCGGCAAATATTGTAGATGGCTGTGGCAGAACAGTGAGTGCCGTACTGGTAGGTTCAACAACACCGCCGGTATGTAATGGTAGCGTGGTATGGACTTATCGTTACACAGCCTGTGACGGAACAACCACCGCAGACTGGACTTATACATATACCATTAACCGTACCAACACACCACCAACGATCAGCGGCTGTCCGTCTAACATTACTAAGTATAGTAACAGCGGCAATCCATTGAGTTGTTCACAAATAGTAACCTGGACAGCGCCAACAGCTGTAAATAATTGCGGAGGCGCAACGAATGTTTCATCAACGCATAATCCTGGTAACGTTTTCCCATTAGGTACAACAACGGTGACATACACCTTTACAGACTGTGTAGGAAATTCATCAACATGTTTATTTACTGTAACAGTGGTGGATAATACCGCACCTTCTATAACCTGTGGACCATCTTATACAAGTGCTTTCAATCCTGCAGTTTGCGGTTTGGATTATACAATACCAAATACAACTATCAGCGATAATTGCACAACCGTAAGCCAAACCTGGACAATTACGAGAAATAGTATTGTAGAAGCAAGCGGTAGTGGAAATGTGCCATCCCGTACATATGGAATTGGCACTTCAACAATTGTTTATTTAGTAACTGATGGTTCAGGCAACACGAATACCTGTTCAACAACTGTAACTGTAACCGCCTTATCTGTAACACCGGTATTTACAATTAATCCAACTTCACAGCAATACAGTGACAAGGTTGAATTCAAAGTAGTAATTCCAAACGGTGTAAGCACTTGTGGTAATGCAGCAACATCCGCCACATTTACTGTAACAAACGGAGGCAGCCAGATAATGGGTACAGCTAATTTTGTAGCTAATGGATCAAATCTTGAAGCCATTTTGAATGCAGCATTGTTTGAAAACCCTGCTTCAACTGTAATGGCACCAGGGAATAAAACAGCATCCTTTGTATTGAATGGAGTAAACAACTCAATCTATAGCGTAGGTGCTGCTTCGCCGGCTACAAGAACGCTGACTATTACGAAGGAAGATGCCCGAATAAACTTTACAGGTACACAATTGGCGGCTACGATTAGTGCAAGCAGTAGTATTGCCAATATTATTTTACGGGCCACTGTTCAGGATATTACTGCAACACCTGATGCTGCCGGTGATGCTGATTTTGGTGATATCAGAAAAGCAAAAGTGAGGTTTCGGAAAGACGGTGCTATTATTGTGAATGGCGGTACAGATGCAAATGGATGGGTATTATCTGGTATATCATTAGTAAATCCAGCTGATATCAAAACCGGTATCGTTAGTTTAGATTGGCAGGTTGATATTGGTGCTGCTAATGCGGTTGACTATACAATCAGTATGGAAATTGACGGATACTATACCAGGTATAGTTCAACGGATAATACAGTAATTACTGTTTATAAACCGATAGGAGATTTCATTACTGGCGGAGGGCATATAATTCCAACACAATCTGCTGGTCAGTATGCCGCAGACGCTGGTAAAAAGACCAACTTCGGTTTTAATGTGAAGTATAATAAAACAGGAAACAACCTGCAGGGAAATATGAATATCATCTTCCGCAGAACGGTGAGTGGAGTGGTTAGGGCTTACCAGGTCAAGTCCAATTCGATGACTTCATTAGGTGTGAATATTGCAAATCCAAATGCAATGACTGCAGTATTTGTATCAAAATGTAACTTGAAAGACATCACAGACCCATTGTTACCTATTTCATTGGGTGGAAATCTTACACTCCAGGTAAATATGACTGACAGGGGTGAACCGGGTGTGAATGATGATATAGCCATTTCACTCTATGATGGAAGCGTATTATTGTACTCGAGTAATTGGACAGGTAATAGTACTGCTCTCATGCTTTTGGCTGGTGGTAATCTGGTTGTGCATAGTGGATTTAGTGTTAACAATGCACAAACTGCTAACCCGATAATTTCAAATATACCAGCTATTGGGGTTGAACAACAAACTATAGGATTTAATGTGCTGGCTTATCCTAATCCATCAGCATCACAGTTCTCTTTAATTCTGCAGGGCGGTAACAATGAAAAAGTACAGATAATAGTTTATGATGTTGCAGGAAAACCAATAAAAACCTTTGAACGAAGTGACATCAAACAGCAGATCCGCTTTGGCGAAGATCTGAGACCTGGAATTTACCTGGCAGAAATTACCCAGGGCAATAACCGGAGAACAATAAAACTGGTAAAACAATAAATTGATCAGTTTAAAAATTTCTAAGGCCATCCGTTTATGCGGATGGTTTTTTTTCTGTCATCCTGAGCGAAGCGAAGGATCTGCATTTATTATAACTAAAACATGTCGCTAAAACTTAAAATACACAAACAGCCTTCCAAAATTCTTACTGTCATTTTCAATGCGGTGATACAGTGGTTTGATATGAGGGAGTTGTAAAAAGCGTTCAACTTTTTTTCTCAGTTGACCACTCCCTTTGCCGGGAATAATTTCTACCTCTTTAATTTTTTTATCAATGGCATCTTCAAAGGCCTGCAGTAAGGCTTTGTCAATGGCATTACTTTTATTGTAAATATCATGCAGGTCAACTTTTATACGGGCCACTTTTTTTAATTTGAATCTGAAGTTATAAATTATGATTTGAGGAAAAAATAATACTGATTTTGAAACAAAAAACCCTTACTGATTTAATGACTCCCAAACCTCAAACCATTCTTATTCCCCTTTCCTCAAAACTTATTTTCCGTTGCTGGTATAAGTTTCCCGTTGTCATCTTAAATGTTTTTTTACTCATGCTGAAAAAAGAATAGATCTCTTCCGGCGAGCTTTTATCGTGGTATGGTAAATAGCCATCGTTCTCTTTTAACAGGCGCAGTATTTTTTCAGCCTCATCTTCTACTCGGTTATAACCGGGCTTGCCGGCCGATACATCAATCCTCCAGCGGTCTGAAGAGCTTTTATCTTCGGGATATATTTTTTTGATGAAACCGGTAAACCTGTCACCTGAAGTGATATCCCGGTAAATTTCATTGTGGTGTAAAACACCCGTATGTTTGTTATTGATAATGACCACATAACCGATATCTGTTCTGCGGTAAACAATCAGGTCAACCACCTCCAGTTCTTTTACGGTTAATTCCTCATTGCTTAAAAAAGGTTCTATCTTTTCTGTTGCGGCCAATCTTCCTGTCTGCTCATCCAGGTAAATTTTTACCAGGTATTCACCGTTGGGTATCATACCCCGTTGCTGCTTCGACTTAGGTACAAACAGGTCTTTCATTAAACCGTTATCTAAAAAAGCACCCTGTTGGTTTACTGTTACAGCCCGCAGTTTTACAATATCTCCCAAAATGCCTTTTGGTTGCTGAGTGGTGGCAATGATACGGTCTTCGCCATCATGGTATAAAAAAACTTTTACCTCATCACCGATACTGGTACCGGCAGGCACAAAACGTTTGGGTAATAATATACCTTCGGCACCATCATCTAAGTAAAGTCCAAAATCTACTTCACGGATCACTTTTAAAATATTGTATTCTCCAACGTTGATCATTTTTTTTATTATTTGGCAAAGGTAAGCTATTAGCCACTTAACCCTTTTGGGCCCACAGGCAGGGCAGGGTCGATCAGCTTAAAAATTTGAGACTACCCGTTTTTGAGGTCGCTGGTATTTTAGCATATTTTTCCCGGCTGCTTTACCAAAACAAACTGAATAAGGCAACGAGTATGCCGCAAACGATCAATGCACCAACTGCAAAAGAGGTATCCACTTTAAACATCGACTTGTCTATTTCCATGCCATGTGGCGTTACGCCTTTTCTGTTGTCTATCGCACTGATGATGATCATGCCAACAATGCAAAACAGGAAAACAAATCCCATCCTGTCCAGGAAAGGAATTTCAAAAATTCCTGTAGCATTTGCTTTTGAAAAACCCGAATGCGCAAGGAACGAAAGATCCATCATACCCGGTAGGAACTTGAATAACACGGAAAATAAAAAACCACCTATGATGGCAAACAGTGCTGCATTAGAAGTCGTTTTTTTCCAGAAAAAACCCAGGATGAACATGGCAAAAATACCGGGCGATACAAAGCCGGTATATTCCTGTATGTATTGAAAGCCCTGCTTTCCTTCACCCATCAGTTTTTCGCCCAATGCCAGCGAAAGGAGTATAGCAAGTATCATAGAAACAACTACCGCTATTTTTCCAATGCTGACAAGTTTTTTCTCATCAGCATTTTTATTGATCGCTTTTTTATAAACGTCCAGTGAAAAAATAGTAGCAATACTGTTTGCTTTACCGGCCAGTGAGGCAACGATAGCGGCAGTTAATGCAGCAAAGGCCAGGCCTTTTAAACCGGTGGGTAATAAATTTAATAAAGATGGATAGGCTTTATTCACATCAACGATCCCTTTTGAATCCAGCATTTCGGTATGGAACATTCCCTTCTGGTATAACACATACGCAGCAATACCCGGCAATACAACGATCACCGGCATCAGTAATTTTAAAAATGCCGCAAATAAAATTCCTTTACGTGCTGTGGGCAGGTCGGCTCCTAATGCACGTTGGGTGATGTATTGATTGCAGCCCCAGTAGTTAAGGTTCGCTATCCATAACCCACCCAGTAATATGGAAAGTCCCGGCAGATCCATATAATTATCATTTTCTTTTTTGAATATCATATGAAAATGATCATTGGCCTGTGTGGTTAATAGTTTAAATCCGTTGATCAACCCGGTTTGCCCCGATTTTTCAGCCACCAGATTCAAAGCAATATATGTGGCCACCAATCCGCCCAGCACTAAAAAGAAAACCTGTATCACATCGGTATAGCCGATCACTTTCATACCACCCAATGTGATGATAATGGCAAACACCGCTAATAAGCCAATGCATAAATGAATATCCAGTCCTGAAATACCATGAATGGCCAATGCGCCCAAGTAGAGTATCGACATAAGGTTTACTACTACATACAGCAATAACCAAAACACCGCCATGATCATGGCTACAGTGCCATTATACCGCTGGTTTAAAAACTGTGGCATGGTGTAAATTTTATTTTTCAGGTACACCGGTATAAAAAATACTGCAACAATAATGAGTGTTGCAGCTGCCATCCATTCATAAGCAGAAATAGCAAGTCCCATTTTAAAACCGCTGCCGCTCATGCCAATGAATTGTTCGGCAGAGATATTGCTTGCTATCAATGAAGCGCCAATTGCCCACCAGGTAAGTGAACCCTCTGCAAGAAAATAATCATGTGATGCTGTTGTTGACTTTTTATTTTTTCTGCGATATACCCAGTAGCCATATCCGGCAACCACAATAAAATAAAATAAAAATACCAGATAGTCATTCAATTTTAATTCGTTCATATGAGCAATTGTTTTGTTCGTTGATTAAATTCTGATGGTCTTCAGGTAAATAAATTTTTATACGTTGATCGGCAAAATAAAACGTTGTGATTTTTGTCTTATCCTTTGTGCACTTTATGGTAAAAATAAGATCATAAACTTACTAAGTACTTCACAAGTGTTACAAAAATATTATGAACATACCGCTGTTCCGTTTTCAATGGTAGCAATATAAGCCGTTAACGAAAGCTTCATCGCTTCGCTATAAGCCATGCTGATATCCAGCACCAGTTTTTCAATGGCATCATCCTGCACCAGGTTAATGGTACAACCGCCAAACCCGCCACCCATCATTCTGGCACCGGCCACGGCAGGTATTGCTTTTACATAGCTAACCAGGAAATCAAGTTCCTTACAACTCACATCATAATCTTTGCTTAATCCCTCATGTGTTTCATACATTTTTGCACCCAGCGCCTTGATGTCTCCATGTTTCAGATCTTCGCAGGCACCAAGCAGGCGGTCATTTTCCTGTACCACATATTTGCATCGCCGGTAAACCAATGCGTCAACAGGTTCTACATATTTTTTCAGCATATCCATATTCACATCTCTTAAACTTTTTATGGTTGGATGATGAAGTGAAATGAGCGAAACACCTTGTTCACACTGCTGCCTTCTGGTATTATATGCCGAAGCAGCAAGGTTATGTTTTACGTTTGTGTTCAGTAATACAATTTTATAACCATCCAGTTTAAAAGATACATATTCATAATCCAGTGAGCGGCAGTCTAATTTTATCACATGATCTTTTTTACCGAACATACTGGCAAACTGATCCATGATGCCGCAGTTAACACCCGCAAAAACATGCTCGGCTTTTTGTGCAAGCGGAACCATTTTTAAACGGTCAAGACCCAGTTCAAAAATTTCATTCAATGCATATACAGTTGCACATTCCACAGCAGCAGAGGAGGAGAGGCCTGCACCAATGGGCACATCACCATCAACCACCGCATTAAACCCAGCCATGCTAAAACCCTGTTTTTGTAACTGGTCAACTACACCTAAAATATAATTGGGCCATTGTGTTGATGAAGGTTTTATTGCAGCAATATCAGTCATAAAACTTTCATCAAAATCAGCCGCATAAAGATGTATGATACCATCCGTTCTTTTAGTGATGGCAATATAAATATTCTTGTTTATGGCAGCAGGCAATACAAAGCCTTCATTGTAATCGGTATGCTCACCCAATATATTTACTCTTCCCGGCGATCGGAAAACAATAGGATGTTCCCCATATTTTTCTAAAAAAACTTCAGTTATCTTTTTGATCATTTTTTAATAAATTATTTTTTGTTTATTAAATACCCGGCTTCAACCATCCTAACTCCTAACCTTATCATCACTTCAAATATTTTCGGCTCATCTCATCATATATCAGCAGCAATTCATTCGCCTTCCCGTCCTTATCAAAAAATCTTTCCCAGGTATTTAATGGTTCCCAGATACAGGTTCCTTTTCCTCTGCCACCGGCTACATTAAAAGACAATTCATTCACTGATCTTTTTACAGAGGAATATTCCACCACAATAACATCTTTGTTATACCGGCGTGAAAGATCATCCAGGTTGTAATCGAGATCTGCCAATGTATTATGCCATTTGGGATAGTATGATAATCCGATCACATCAAAAGGAACATCACGGCTGATCATATTATCCAAGAAGAAACGGCATTCATCATTTTGTCCGCCCAATGCAAGGTGCAACATGATGGAGGTTGAAGGCGAAACGGCTTTTACACCCTGTATACCGGCATAGAGCAATTGCGCAAGACTGTCCAGATTATTGATGATCCCAAGCGGCCATACAATACCGTGGTTGATCTCGTTGCCGATCTGAACCATATCAGGTACTGTACCCTGGCCTTTTAAAGATTGCATGACCATTTTTGTATAATCATACAAAGCCTGTTTTAATTCAGTCATGGATTTTCCCCGCCATGCTGCAGGCATATATTCGTGTTGCGGATCGCCCCAGAAATCGCTGTAATGAAGATCGAGTAATAATTTCATCCCAGCTGTTTTTGCCCGCCTGGCCATCTGCAGGGTATGTTGCAGGTCGCAGAATCCTTTGTTTGGAGAGTAGCCACTGTCTCTTGCCGGATCATTGAAAATGCGCAGGCGTATATAATTGAATCCATGATCTTTTAAGATCTGCACAGCGTCTTTTTGTTTGCCGTCCAGGTCATAAAATTTCATGCCCCTGCTCTCCAGTTCTGGCAGATGAGAAATATCTGCACCCAGCATTTTATTAACCTTCGTTTCTTTAAAGGGTAATAAAGGAAATGTATTGTTGGATGCGTTCACAGGATGTGGTATGCCTGGGTTCATGGTGATGATATTAGTAGAGCCGGACCATAAACTATCAGCCTTCGCTTCAAAATATATCCTTGATTGTGTAAGTCCTGATTGAAGGATGACCTGGCATTTACCATTGAATAAATACCGTTGTGCAAAAGTATCAGAAAATTTATCGGGCTCATGGCTGCTTGGATCACCATTGCCAACACCAATAATTTTCGCATTGCCCTGTACAGAAAAACGGATCAGGTTATTGGCATCCGGCACCTCACGTCCCTTAAGGTCAATCACGCTGATGTTAATTACTGTTGCATCCTTTCCATCAGCCAGCATGGTCGTTTTATAAGGACTAATAACTATTTC
>JAYVEQ010000078.1:0-8255 GCA_043748745.1 Chitinophagaceae bacterium
GTTACTGAAAATGGAGATCCCATTGATTCGATAAATGAACTGGAATATGTTGATGGGTTTGTTTATGCCAATGTATATCAAACTGATGTTATTGTAAAAATTGACCCGGTAAGCGGGCATGTAGTTGGCAAAATGGAATTACCCGGATTAAAAGAGAAATTCTTTGCCGGACAGAATATCGTGGGAAGAACAGATGTATTAAACGGCATTGCATACGACAGTGTATCAAAAAATCTATTTATCACCGGAAAGCGTTGGCCTAAAATGTTTGAGTTGAAGTTGAATTGATGCTGGATAGAAGATACTTGCGCATTGCATATTGCTTATTTGTTTATCACGTAAATAACCGAACTGCATTTCCTGGTATTTCCCCATGCTTTTAGATTGGACAAAAAGCCGTTGAATACTGCTTTGAGGATATTGCCTTTCCCGTTTTTATATTGTTCACTCAGCATACTTACATAAAAACTATCAAACCACATAGGCTTAACTGCAGTAAGTTTCAGGCCATGCAGGTGCAATAATTTTTCCATGCTCTGTGGCGAGAAATGATACAGGTGACGGGGCACATCATAAGCAGCCCAATTTTCTTTATAAATGTTGGCATCAGCAGATGTATAGTTAGGTACCGCAATAAATAATTTGCCGTTGGGTGCAAGCAATTCTCCCATTTGCTTTATATATGCATGCAATTCATGTACATGCTCCAGCACATGCCACATGGTGATGGCCTGATAAGTGCCAGGCATTAATTCAAATAATTTTCCGGATTCCCGCGGATGAATATCATATAAATCAATGGCTTTGTTTCTTGCTGCAGTATCGGGTTCCAAACCGGTGATGGTCCAACCGGCTTCTTTCATGCTGTTTAAAAAAGCACCGGTACCACAACCAATATCCAAAATCTCTCCTTTAAGCAACCCCACTTCATTCATCACTAATCTTCGTTTGGAAACCAAAGTTCTTTTTCTTACCAGGTGATATAGGCCGTTGATGATACCCTTTTTGGTATCGCTGTGAGAAACATAATTATCCGAGGCATAATAGGCTCCAATCGCATCCTGCTCCGGTACATCCTGTGTAAACCTTGCTGTACAGGCATTGCAATGGCAGATAGAAAATTCTTTTTGAGAAACGGTATGATCTTTTGCAGAAAGTTGGGCCTGTATTGATTCGCTTTTACAAACGGGGCAGCTGGTATAATGGATCATGTAAAAATTAAATTTTTATGGCATTCCCAAACGGAGAAGCTCCGTTAAATTCTGTAAAATAAATCAGCAGTAACAATAATCCAATAGCACCAAGTACAATGGCCCATATCCACCAGCGATCTTTTATTGCAGGTTTTTCATTCAGGAATTCTGACATGACCGTATTGGTTGTTTCCTTATCACCCACCAGAATATGGTGTTCTGCTTTTGGATGTATTACCCGTTCAGCATATACAGGCTGTAAAAAAACTTTCGGCAGTTCTTCTTCTTTAAATTTAATATGGCCATTGGCATCAACAAATAAATTTCCGATTCCATCAAGCTTAACAGTTGACTGCTTTGAAATTTCAGTTTTCAAATTATCACAGAAATGATCCAATGCTTCTGTTACTTCATACTCATTACTATGTGTTGTTGTGGCTACATAGTTAAGTAACCCCGATGCATCAGTCTCTTTATCGTCAAATTGAATACCCGGTTTTGGTGCTGCAATCTGTTTAATGGTAAAATCTGCTTCGGCGCCGGATGTGCTGATGGATAATGTTCCCAGTCCCGGCAGCGGACAGGTTTTGTTTCGAAATAAGTATGATGCGATTAAATGATGCATGGGTTTAAGGTGTTGCGCAAAGGTATGACGTACAAGAGTGCGACGCAACTATGTTGAAGATATTTTTACAGTTTGGTACAAAAGAAAAAAACTGTAGGGATTTGCGACCGCCGACAGGGTTGAGATCTTTTTAAAAGTTAACCCTCACTCCTCCCATCAAGTTCAAACCGTACACTTCGTAATTATGCCAGCGCTGGTATTTGGTGTTAAAAATATTATTCACGTCCATCCAAGCGCTGAATGTTTTGTTTATTTTAAATTCTATACCTGCGCTAAAATCAGAACCGGGACTGAATACCTTGCTTACATTTCCTTTAGCAAGATAATGGCCACCTCCAAATGCATAAAAATCTGCTTTTATCAAAACCTGCTTAATGGCCCACCAACGCAAGGAACTGGTAAACTCCATCGGAATGGTGCCCCATGCTTTTGCATTACTTTTCATTCCTGCGTAACCATTAAAAGTTAAACCGGCTGTTACTGTAAATTTATCCTGGTTTATGTAACTGATATCGCCATGAACCCGGAGGTTTTTTACACCGGCTTCATTACTGATGACAAAAGATTTATTATCTGTTGCTGTATCATTAATAAAGAATGGCAGATTAGTATAGGTAACCAACCCTGCTTTGGCATTAACGTTGAAATGCTTACCCAGTGTTGCTTTTATTCCACCATAATATTCTATCTCTTTGGTGTTTAACTGTGCGGCCATGGGTTTCAGATACGGATTTATTTCAACCAGATTGCGGTAAGTGTTTTTTGTATAACGGCCTACCCAACCTGCCTGGAAAGCAACAACATTTTCCTTGATCTGTGCTTCGGCATACACATTGGGTAACCAGATAAAATTACCATTGTCCCAGGTTGGTAATATACCTGCATTAATACTGAACCTTGGCGTTGACAGAATAAATGATGGCGCTACCTGGAAAACATTATTATTGAGTTTTACATTCGGAAAAGAACTTTTGGTAGTGTAAGAAGTGATATCGGCCTTACCTACAACTTTAAAAGCAAAGGCTTCGCCAAACTGTTTTTCTACCGGTGCTGTAACAACCACAGAAGTTTCTGTAAGTTTATTCACATTGGTAAAAAGACTTACCTGTATGTTGGGATTATAGTTAATGCCATATTCACCTGCAACTGTGTTGCGTATTCCACCACTGATCGAAATATCCTGGAACTGCTGACGGACATCTTTTTTTGTATAAGTGTACACACTGGTATCATAACCATACAGAAAATTTTCGTTCATCTTCACATCTACACCTGCATACACTTCATTCTTTGGCATAAAATAACTGCCTGCAGCTTTCAAATGTAATTTGGAATAGTCCTGGTACAAAATTTTACCTTTTGATGCGATGTAATTGGCATATACATTAGCCAGGAATTTTTTACCATCGCCAAAACTAAAGCCGGCACTTACAAACGGAGTAGAAAAATTACCATAACCAACTTTTACATAATTTCTTAAGCCCAGGTATAAATTGGTATCCATCTCCAGTGCCAGTGGCTTTAACGGAATGGGCTGGTAAGCATAAAATAAATTCTGGGCCGGAATATTATAAGTTAAGTTCGGATGCGTTGTATCGGCATTTAAATGCGATGCAGAAAAATTTATTTTTACTGCATTACGCAACACCGGTTTGTAAGCCGAGTTAATATCAATGGTCGTTCTTTTTTTGAGTGTATCTTTTTGGGCGATGCCGGCAATGGGCAACAGGCAAATGGTAAAAAGCAAAAAGCTACTGGTATAAATTAACCGGTATCTTTTAAAATTTGATGCTTGTATTTTGATCATTGAATATTTTTTATTTAAAATTTTCATTTTTTTTGTTTTAGACAAGTGCTGCTGATTAATTACCGTTTACTTTACTTACTGTCTTTTCTTCTTCAATAGCCCTATCTAATTTTTGTTGTGCTTCACTTTTCAGTTCAGGAATAACAGAATTTTTTGCCACACTTTCGTAGGTTGCTTTTGCATTGAAATAATCTTTCTGCTGCATAAAAATATCGCCCAGTAAAATATAACTTTTGGTTACCCAGAAATCGTATGAACCGGTTTCTTTAATAACCGCTAGTGCTGATTTTTCTGCAATGCTGTAACTGCCCATACTGTACTGGCAACTGGCAATTTCATACCTTGCCTCGGCCCCCCAGGCTGCTTTATTAATGGCTGCACATGATTTAAAAGAAGCAATAGCTCCTGCACAATCGCTATTCAGTTGTTGAGATTTACCCAATACAAGAAAAGCAATTGATCTGTCATCGGTACTGATACCTTTTTTGGTTAACAGATTTTTTGCTGCATCATTGGCCTTAGTATAATCTTTTAACTGGTAGTAACAGCGAACCAGTCCTCTTAATGCTTCCAGCTGGTTATCCTGGTTTATGGAACCGATCGTTAATGACTCAAAATATCTTTTGGCATTGGTATAATCCTTCAGTTCAAAATAACTTATCCGGGCTGCTTCTAATGTCGCTTTTTCAAAGAATCGGTTAAGGCCTTTGCTGCTTACATAATCATAACCAACCAACGCATTTGCCCAGTCTTTGCTGGCTTTATAACATTCGCTGCTGAAATAATTGGCTTCCAAAACATAGGCACCATTCGGAAACCTTGATAAATAATTTTTAAACCCTTCAATAGCTGCAGGGCAATCATTGGCATTGTATTTTAAGCCGGCTGCAGTATAGGTAAGCGAATCGGCTTCACTAACTGAAATGCTTTTACCATTACGGCGCATCATTTCAATATATTCATTAGGCTTACCGGTTTCTACATAAATATTTTTCATGATGTCCGTTGCTTCATCTGCCTCAGATGATTGCGGATATTTATCAATGAGGGTTTGATAAGTTGTCAATGCATTATCATACTTATCGGTGTTGTAATAACATAAGCCCAGTTTCATATAAGCTCTTGGTTTCAGTCCGACGGCCTCAGGATCATTTATTACATTATTCAGATAAGGAATAGCATAGGTAAATTTTTCATCCGCAATGTATGTAAGTGCAATCTCCATGTTCACATCAGGCACCATACTGCTTTTTGGATATTGTTTCAATACATTATCCAGTGTTTTTATTTTTTCGGCAGAACTTTTTACACCGGCGATCAATGATTTTTGAAACATGGCGTAATCACTCTGGGGCAAGGCATTATTCACAACGTTATCATACATGGCATTGGCCTTTGCAAATTCATTGTTCATAAAATAACAGTCGGCGCTGCGTACATAAGCATCTTGCTCCATGGCCGGCGATGTTACCGAAACTGTTTTTGTTATCTGTTCAAAATAACCCAATGCTTTGGCATAATTTTCTTTTTTCAGCCAACTATAACCGAGGTTATATTTAGCTGCGTTGCTGTTGGCTTCGCCCTGTGGGGGCACATTGGCCTGCATGTAAAAGGTCAGGTATTTTATCGCCTGGTCATACTCATTATTGCGGTAAGCAATTTCACCCTTCCAGAAATTAGCATAAGGCGTAACTGATGAAGCTGGTAATTGTAAAACTTTGTTCAACAGTTCATCAGCCCGGTCTATTTGCTGATCGTTGATCAGCTCTACTGCCCTGCCATACAAAATGCGTGGATATACTTTCTGCATGGAAGTTGTTGGCTTATCAAAAGATTCATACAAGGCTAAAGCATTAGCAAAATTGTTGGTATTGGTCAACAGGCTCACTAATATTTCTTTGGCTTCGGTATCATACTCACTGTTGGGATAATTACTCAGGTATTTTTTCATTTCACTCAGTGCAATATCCTGGTAACCTAATTCGTACGAAAGCTTGGCATAAGTAAAACGTGATATCTGCTGTTGTAATTTATTGGAGCTGTTATATGCACTGTATTGAAAAGCATTACGGGCATTGGCTTTCTGGTTGGTACGCAGGTAACAGTCGCCCAGGAGGTACATACTGTTTTGCCCCATGCTGTCTTTTTCTGTACTCAGCTGTTTAAACCCTTCAATGGCTTTTGTCAATTGATTGGCATCATAATAACAGTAACTCAGTTCATACATAATTTCCTTGCTCACCGTTTCGCTGCTCTTTACGTATGCTTCAATCAGGGGTAAAGCCTTTTTATAATTTTTCTTCTCAAAATATAACTGGCCGATCAGGAGATTCATTTCCTTTTGATAATATAAAGTACCTGCACGTCCCAACACACTTTCACCATAACGTAATGCTTCATCTTTTTTTCCCTGGAAATAATAGATCTCGGCAATATAATAAGGCACAACACCTTTGTAAGCTTCCTGTGTTTCTACCAATTTAAAAGATTTTAATGCTTCACTAAACTGGCGGTCGTAATAACTTATAAAGCCATAATAGTAATTTGCAGGAATATAATATTTGTTATCCGGCATCTGGTGAATCTCGTCAAACAAAGGTTTGGCCTCGGCAAACTGCTTAAGATTAAAATAACTGTATGCCTTTTCAAATTTTGCATCAGCAATCTCGGCATTGCTTAAATTTTCAAGCCCGGCCCTTTCATAATAATTAATGGCGTTATTAAAATCTTCTTTAACGAAATAATATTTTGCCAGGTGATAACTCAGTAACTGCCGGCGTGGTTCATTACTCACCACATTGATGTAATGTTTGGCTTCCTGCTCTGCAATAGGTTGCTGCAATTTTAATTCGCAAACAATATAATAATAATTAACATCATCATTTAAATAGGTATGATTGCTTACTGCATTATCCGGATATTGTGCCTTCAGGTCTGCAAACAATGGATAGGCCAATGCAAACTGCTCCTGCACAAAGAGCTCTTTGGCGTCTTTATACTTTTTTTCAGGATCTGTTATTGCATGTGTTGGTTGGGAAAAGGCGGAAATTGAAAATACTGCTGCAAAAAGCAGGAGGGGAATTTTTGGTTTTATCATCATATTAATGGCGGCCATTTTTTTGCTGGTGTAAAATTACTTGATAATGCTACTGTTGCAAACATCATTCCAAAAAGATTGTGAATAAGTGGATAACTGATGTAAACAAAACGAATGTATTTTTACAATGCTGTTAATAAAATGATAAATAATTTTTGTTACATAATTTATAACAGATGTTTTTAAATCTAAACTTCTTTAAAAAAAAAATTAAATGAGAAAATTATTATCTGCAAAATATTCTGCCGGTGCAGTCAACGCCGCAATGCTGTTATTACGTCTGGGTCTTGGCATCCTGATGATGAACCATGGTTATGATAAACTGGTTCACTTTAGTGAATACCAGGATAAATTCATGAATTTTTTAGGTATGGGCAAAACCTTATCGCTTGCATTGGTTGTTTTTGCCGAATTCTTTTGTTCTTTGTTCCTGATCCTTGGTTTATTTACCCGGTTGGCTGCAATTCCTTTGATCATTACCACCTGTGTTATAATTTTTAAAGTAAATAATGGCAATGTATTTGGTGATGGCGAAACGGCGGCTTTATATCTTACCGGCTACCTCGTTCTATTATTTGTTGGCCCCGGAAGAGTTAGCGTGGACAGTATGATCGGGAAATAATCACTTTTTAAACTGCTTTATGAAAAGATCAAATGTTTTGCAACTGACTATTGTGCTTATAGAAATAGTATTCGGGATTTTATCTTTACCCTCTCTTTTCACATTATTGGCTAGTATTTTTGTCTCGATTTTTAATAGCGGGGGTTATGACCGTTCTGATGTCATCATATATAACGTATTTATTGCTTTGGGAATAAGCTTACAGGTTTTTGTTTGTTGGCTGTTAATTGCCAGATCAGCTAAATTTGCAGGCTTTATTCAGAAGAAATCAGGATTAGTTACTGGTTTTAATGTAATAAGTAAACCCAATGCCTTTCTTAATATCCTGCTAATAGCAATTGGCATTTATCTGCTTCTCACGAATCTTTCCCCGCTGCTCAAAGCCATTTTTGAAAATTTCAAAAATAAAACAACATCAGGGATTCAGCATTTGTATGACGATGCCGGGGCTATTGATTGGACCCAAATTATTTTAAATCTTATTCTTCCACTTATATTATTAATGTTTGCCAAACCAATTGCCGATTATTTTGCAAAGAATTTAAGTGAAGAACAAATCAGTATTGAAGAAACAACAGGTAAAAATGATTTAATAGAACCAACCGAAGCTTAATGTTTGTAACCGAAACACAGATCCGCATTCATTACGCACTCACCGACCAGATGGGTGTGGTGTACTATGGCCACTATGCCCAGTTTTATGAAATTGGCCGTACAGAAGCCATCAGGCAGATCGGTTATACTTATAAAGAGATCGAAGCATTAGGCATCATCATGCCAGTGGTGGAAATTCACAGCCGTTTTTTACGCCCGGCAAAATATGATGACCTTATCACCGTAAAAACAACCCTGAAAGAAATGCCGGCACATTTTAAAATTGTTTTTCATGCCGAAATTTATAACCAGGATGA
>JAYVEQ010000079.1:0-8155 GCA_043748745.1 Chitinophagaceae bacterium
TTTTTGTGGCAAAATTAGCAGTTGTTTCAACCTGGTGAATGGCCCACTCGTTTTCAATAGTATTAATATCTGCATTCGGCACGGGGAAAGTAGTTTCCTCAACCGTATGTGCCAATTGAAATACAATGCTTAAAACAAAACCGGCAAACATAGCTATTATCAAAAACCCAATCATCCAGGGTAAAAACCCTACCAGCATAATGGGCAATACAATCATCATAAAATAATAAGCTGTTTTTGCAAACCAGAAAGCGAAATGATCAAAAGCACTCATTTTTTTAATAGGTACAGAACCAACTTTTTTACTGAAATATTTTTTATAATCGGATTGAAAAACCCATACGAGTAATAATAAAGTGTACAGGAACCAAACATACACATGCTGAAAACGGTGTATGAAATATTTTTTTTGTGTAGAACACATTCTTAATAAGGGCTTGATCTCTATATCATCATCAATGCCATCAATATTGGTATAGGTATGATGTATGATATTGTGTTTGTTATTCCACATAATGCCACTGGCACCCAGGGCATTTACCGAAAATGCTGCGATCTTATTCCATATTTTACTGTTGCTGAAACTGCCATGGCCGCCATCATGCATTACGTTAAAACCTATAGCTGCCGTTAATCCGCCCATTACAAAACATTCCAGAATGGCTATCCAGTTTTGCGGGGTAAAAAATAAAACATGCACATACAGTGCAACATAAACCGTCCATAACAGAACAGCCTTAAAATAAAGGCCAAAATTTCCGGTAGCAGATTTTTTGGTTTCGGTAAAATAATTGCTGACTCTTCGTTTCAGTTCCTGGTGAAAGTTTGAGCCTTTTGTATTTGAAAATTTAGGAGTTGCCATGTAGAATAATTGAATTTTAATTAAGTATTTTCTTTAATAATTGCATCGAAATTTTTAAGACCGATCATTTTCTCTGATATAAACCCTTCTGCATATTTTACACCGATCATTTTACCAAACCATTTATGCCGGTATATCACACTGTCTAAAAAATCCGGTGTTGATATATAAGTTTCCGGTTCATTTGCAGCAGCATTAAAAAACTGTGTTTTATATGCCCTAATGGCTTCAATTTTTTGATCAAATACCTCAGATATATCTATCACAAAATCCGGTTGTAACATCCTGTCCTGAATATATTTAAAAACATATTTAGGCCGCCATGCCTGCTGTATTAAATCATTTAAACTGGTCTCTATTTTTTTCAACCCCGAAAGAAATGCCGCATCTGCAACCAGTTTAGATGACCGTCCATGGTCTGGATGTCTATCTTCAGGAGCATTGCAAAAAATAATTTCAGGCTGGTAAGTTCTTAAAACTGTTATTAATCTACGCTGGTGAGCCTCATTATTCTGCAAAAAACCATCTGCCATTCCCAGGTTCTCCCTGATCTCTATGCCTAAGATCTTTGTTGCTTCTTCAGCTTCTGCTTTCCTGGTTTCTGCATTTCCTCTTGTCCCTAATTCTCCGGCAGTTAAATCTACTATACCTGTCTGCTTACCATTCTTTTTTTCAACCAGCAAAGCACCGGCACAACTTAATTCCACATCGTCGGGATGAACCCCAAAAGCCAATATATCTAACTTCATGCTGGGTTTGCTAAATTTCTATAAGCGAATTTACAGCATTTTAACCAGTTTGATTGCAGAATTGATTTCACAACAGTCTCTTTTGGAGACTTATTAACAATATTGTTTCGAAAAGTGAAGAAATATAACATTTGATCACTCTAATTGTTCGGTTTATATAATTGATTTAAACAGTTGGGAGAAATAAATAAGTTCAGTTAATGGTGTTACATAGGGCGGTATGCACTGTAATTGTAGCCATAGGTTCTGCAAACTTCCTGTAAGATCTTTTCCATTTCCATTTCATCACCTTCTCTGTCATAGGGTTGCTTTAAATTGCTGCTGAAGAAAAAAGCAACCGTTTGATAAAAGCGTGCAGTAAATCCACCCTTATATTCTTTTATAATTTCATAGCAGTTATTACCGGTTTCCCGGTTTATCAGTTTCATCAAAACCTTTCCCTGGTAAATTGATAAATTTGTTAACGGATCGGTAAATTCTTTTTTCAGCTCCTTCTCCCGTGTTTTTATATAGGCTTTTCTTTCCGATTTCTCTTTCATCACCAACATTTTATTATTGATATCATTCATTACAGCCCCGGCCTTTAAAGCATATGGATAAGTAACAATAATTGCATTGCGTAATCTTGTATAGGCCGACATTTTCCCTAAAGGATACCTGGCATAAAAATCAACAGTTGATAAAGTTTTAGCTTCAATGGTATCGCCATTATAAATTACAGCATAAGTTGTTATAGTATCAGATGCACTGGTTTGAGCTTGTATAGTATTACTGCTTGCAGTTAGGATAACTACAATAAGTAGGACAATTCTTTTAATTGCTATGAGGCGTTTTAGCCAATTCATATTGTAAATTTACTATTTAGACCTATAATTAATATCATTTGATGCTTAAAGTAACCATAAAATATATTTTTTATTGTGTGTTTTTATTGCTTTCGGGATGTTTGGAACGGAAAGAAGATAGTACTGAACAGGAAATTTTACATGCTAAAGATTCCGTTTCTGAATTAAGGATCGATTCAGCTTATATAAAAATAAAGAAAGACTGTGATACATTAATGGTTTACGGGGTACCAAAAATGGTTGATTCTTTTCTGAAAGATACTGCTTCACTTCAATCTTTTTTTGATAAGACTAAAGTTTACAATGATGCTGATAAAAAAGTGGAAAAAGTGATAAGGCAACTGCAGGCCGACTGTGATTCTAATTTGCTAAAAGAAACATATAAAAGAGCCCGACTCCGGCAAAAACTAAAGCCATGGCGGCATACAAAGGCGAAAGTTTAGCACGTTTTATAGCACTCATAATTATACCAAGGGCCATTATAATCAGGCCAAGCCATACTAAATTAATGTAAGGGAAAACGTATGCTTTAAGGGTTATATATTCAATTAATTTGTCTGATTCTTTAATACCAACCTTTATTTTTTTAGTATCAGAAACACCGGCAAATTTCAGATACATATTTTGGGCATAAACGGTATCATCAACTTGGTTTACACCAAACTGATCTACCTGTATAAGAGGCATGGCTTTATAGTGCATACTGTCTTTACTTATCAGTGTGATATCTGCCATCAATGCTGCATCAGTAGGTTTAAAATGATATTTTTCATTGTTCGGATTTTTTACCACCCGGTTTAAAATGATCATGCCGTTGCTGTAATAGGCAGTATCACCTTCGGCCATTTCTTTTATTTTAAAACTGGCAGTATCTACTGTTTTATTGTTAACAGCATAAGAGATATACGTAAAAACATCTTTACTTAAATATGATTTGGTATCGGGGTTACTGCTCATGTTGTTATCTTTCATGATATATACATCCGGCATTAACGTAAATTGCTCAACTACCTTTTTTGTTTTTGCATCTTTTCGTTGAAACTGTAATTCATAAAACCGTCTTCCCTTTTCGTTACCAAATGAATCTTTAAGATAGGTCACTTCGTAAGGCCCCATCTTTGCAGGTACCTGGCGTATCAGTGTAAGGTTATCTAAAGGATCATCTTCCTGCCTGGTTAAGGGATCTTTACCGGAAATGGGCAGATTAATTCCATTTGCACTGCTGCTGCTGATCACTTCCTTATTGCTGGAAGAAATTAATATGCCAACCAGCATTAAAGCAAATCCCATATGTGCAACAGAAGCCCCGGCTGATTTCAGTTTACCATTCAGCCCGGTCCAGATATAAGTTGCGTTGGCAATTACAGCAAAGATCGCTGCAAACAAAGCCACATAAGCGGCACCTAAAAAACCGGCACCCATTTTATAATAAGTTAGCGGATAAAAAACCGCTAATAATACTGTTATGATGGCAGCAATAACTGTGGGTAATGCAATCTTTTTTAAAATGAATGAAGCACCTGTTTTTTTGTATTTAAAATATTGGGTTATCGCACTCAACAAACCAATTATAATGGCTACAAGTATGATCACTTTATTGTAGGAAAATTCTACATTTTGGGCAGGGGCGATCCGGGTACCAAAAATTTTATTGTATACCGGAACCGAAGTTTTAGCGATGATGTACATGGCTGCTAAAAAGAAAACCAATGAACCTATAAACATCCAGAACTCCCTGGAGTCTGTTCTCTCTTCTTTGTTTTCTGATGGTATCTTCTTTAAGTTTATAAAAAATAATGTAAGGGATGGCACGGTAAATGAAGCCACAAAAAGCAGTATCATTACATTGATCGCTTTTCCGGCATCAGTAAATGCATGAACTGAGGTATCTCCCAAAATCCCTGTCCGGGTTAAAAAAGTAGAATAGAGGATAAAAATAAAAGTGAGAAATGCAAACAGATAACTTGCTTTTAATGAATGCCCGGTTGCTTTGTAAATAACCATGGTGTGCAATCCAGCAATTATAATCAGCCAGGGCACCAAGGATGCATTTTCTACCGGGTCCCATGCCCAGTAACCACCAAAAGATAAAGATTCGTAAGCCCATTTTCCACCCATCATAATACCTACACCTAAAACACAGGCAGTAAATAATGTCCAGGGAAGGGCAGGAGTTACCCAGTCGCCAAACCGTTTGGATTGAATACCGGCATATGCAAAAGCAAATGGAATTATTGTAGAAGCAAAACCTAAAAATAATATTGGTGGATGAATCACCATCCAGTAATTACGAAGCAACACATTTAACCCAACGCCATCTTTTATAAAAGTTAAATAATTAGTCTGGCTGAAAATTGGTCCTTCTATTTCATTTCGGGTTAATGTAAACGGGCTGCTTCCAATGCGTACATCTGCAATATATAAACCCAGCAACATCATCAGTAAAAAAAACTGGGCTAAGCTGATAACCGTCATTACGGGGGCTTCCCATCCTTTTGATTTTAGCATGATGATAGTACCCAATACTGAGTGCCAGATCGTCCATAACAAAAAACTTCCTTCCTGTCCTTCCCAGATGCAGGCCAGTAAATATTTTGATTCCAGTTCTTTTGATGCATGCTTATAGGCATACATGTATTCAAAATAATGATTGGCGCAAATGTAAAAAATGGTTGCAAAAATAATAACGGCAGATACCAATTGGGTAATGAAGGCTAACCGGGCAAATCGTAACCAGGATTTTTTTTCAATAAGATCTGTTTTCCTGCCAGCTGTAAAAAAAGCAATGGTTGAAATGATGGATGCAACGAATGCAATCAAAACAAAAAAGTGTCCTATTTGTCCCGGTAATAAATGTTCGCCTTCAAATTGCATTAACAGTAGTTATTTATAAATTGAATCCTGCTGGTTGATTATCGTTTTTTCCAGTTCTTTTTTATTGTCTTTATATTTGCTGGGGCATTTTAATAATATATCACTGCATTCAAAATGATCTGCCAGCATTTTACCTTTCATTACTATTCTTTCGCTTCTTTCCAGGTCGGTTGGTTTGCTGTTATGAAAAATTACTTTGGTTTTACCCCCTAAACTGTCAACAGCATAAAAAGCCAGATAATTTGGGTTATTTATGGCATCATATTCGATTGGTTGAGATTTATCGATCTTTGCAATAAGATGTACATATTTGCCCTGCTTCCCTTTAGCAGAGTTAATTGTATCGTAGGTTGAAAAATCGCCCGCTGAAAAAACGATAAGTGCTACTATGAGAGCCGCAATGGCCACTAGGATTATCAGATGTGTTTTTTTCATGATTATAAATTCTTTGCAAAGTTAACTCAAATAAGGGTATTTATTTTTAAGTTGCCAATATTTAAGCTAATCTTAATGTTTTAGTTTTTCAAATGATCTGCCAATTGCTGTTAACCCGGAAATTATTCTTTCATTTGTAAATATTATTCTTTTTCCGGTTCTGTTTTGTTCAGCAGTCGCTTATCTTTGCGGCGTTTTTGCCATGGTACAAAAACACAAATTATTTTCAATAAAATAAAAGTGATGACTGATCTTTCCAATTTTGATCCCAACTCTGTTGGTAATCCCAACAACAATATTTTTGGTTTACCCTTTACAGAAGAAGATGCAAGGCTGATAATTATTCCCATACCCTGGGAAGTAACTGTAAGTTACAATGCAGGTACAGCAAGGGCCCCGGAGCATATATTTAATTCAAGCCTGCAGGTTGACCTTTTTGATGCTGATGTTAAAGACGGCTGGAAGCAGGGTTTTTTTATGCGCCCGTGTGATAAAAAAGTGTTGATGAAAAGTGATTATCTGCGTAAGGAAGCTGAACTGTATATCAATTATATTTCGCAGGGAGAAATTGTGGCCGACAATAAATTCATGTGCAAATCTCAAAAAGAAATTAATGAAGGCAGTATATTTTTAAATAACTGGGTATTTGAATGTACAAAGGATTTGCTTGACCAGGGCAAGTTGGTTGCTTTGCTGGGTGGAGATCACAGTACGCCCTTGGGCTTTTTTAAAGCAATCGCAGAAAAACATGGCGATTTCGGCATTTTACAGATTGATGCACATTGCGATTTAAGAAAGGCATATGAGGGGTTTGTCTATTCTCATGCTTCTATAATGTATAATGCGCTGGAAGAAATCCCGCAACTGAAAAAATTAGTTCAGGTAGGAATAAGAGATTATTGCGGAGAAGAGGTAGATTATATTAATGCAAACAGCCAGCGGGTACTTACTTATTTTGATAAGAATATAAAGGAGCGCCAGTATGAAGGAGAAACCTGGAAGCATATTGTGGACGAAATTGTAAACCATTTGCCCGAAAAAGTTTTTATCAGTTTTGATATTGATGGCCTTGATCCAAAGCTTTGTCCGCACACCGGTACACCTGTACAGGGGGGCTTTGAAACCGAACATGTTTTTTACCTGTTTAAAAAAGTATTGGAGAGTGGCCGGAAACTTATCGGTTTTGATTTAAATGAAGTTGGTGTCAGCCACGATGAGTGGGATGAGAATGTTGGAGCAAGGTGTTTGTTTAAATTATGCAATTTAATGGTTGCTTCAAATCCGGCCTGATGCAATACCGGTTTACCTTAAAGGACAACACTAAAAAGGCCTTCCGCTTGTTTGTTTGGTTTTTATTCTTTTTACATATTGTGGCAGCCAGCGTAATCGGTTTAAATTCAGTGGGCGGTGATGTGAAATTAAATGCTTACATCCTGATGGGCATGTATATTTTCTGCAGCGTTGTTTATTTTATCTATAGAAAAAAAGGTCAGGCCTTAGATATTTACAGTTTTATAATGGCTTTTATCTATGCATATTTTTGGGTAAAACATGTTGGGGTTTTTGCGCTCTTGATATTTATTTCGGTTTACTTATTTGGATTAATAGTGAACAAGTCAAAAACTTCAGTTTTATTTTCAACAACAGGAGTTCATTTAAAAAGAATATTTAAAACGATAATTTATCCCTGGCAAAAACTGGATAATGTTATTTTGAAAGATAATTTACTTACCATAGATTTTAAATCAAACAAATTAATTCAGGCTGAGCTTGATGAGCCACATGAGCAAACTGATGCAATAATGTTTAACAGGTTTTGCAAAGAACAACTGCAAAACAACAATTAACTTGCACAGGGGAGGATATAAAAATTATGATGTTAACAGAAAGTCCATACATACTATATTCAGATGGTGAAGGAAATATTTTTGAAGATGTTTCACTCTATGCAACCGGCCGCAGTGGCTGGGATGCAATGCCCGTACCTGTAGAAGAATGGATTGAATTACCTTCCGGTGGAAATCTATATGAATTGCCCGGCCGGAAAGGCATTGGTATTGATGTTGAAACGGGAGAGATGCGGCTTTGCGAAAAGGGATGGGCAGTTGCTGCATTTATTCCTCCTGCTCATACAGGCTTATATATGGCTGCTTACGAAACAGAAAAAGATGCACCAACTCTTCCCTTATTTTGTTACACAGCTGCCGGTTGGCAGGATGAAAAAATTTATGTTCCCGCTGTTCGTATTGAACAGGATATCAGGCAGGAATCGGCAGGCTATGTTGACGAATTAATTGAAACAGGCGCTCAAAATCTATTAACTGCTTATCCTCACAACAGATTGATAAAACATTTGATGGAAAACTGCTGCATGACCTATACCTGCCCTG
>JAYVEQ010000080.1:0-127955 GCA_043748745.1 Chitinophagaceae bacterium
GTATAAATAAATGTTCCAATAAGCGTTGGACTTCCTGTTATGGTTATCACACCGGCAGCAAATGTTCCGGTAACACCCGGAGGTAATCCGGTTACACTGCCACCTGTGCCGCTTCCGCCTACTGCATAAGTAATATTGGTTATTGCGGTATTTATACAAAGCGTTTGATTATCTGTTCCAGCAGCCGATGTTAAAGTAATGGTTGCATCTGGCGTAACTGTTATTGTACCGCTAGCTGTTGGTTTAATACAAGGGCCTGTTGTGGTTACTGTATAATTAAATGTACCACTTACAGATGGATTACCTGTTATAGTTATTACACCACCGGCGTAAGTTCCGGTAACCCCGGCAGGTAATCCACTTACACTGCCCCCTGTTCCACTACCACCAACTGAATAAGTAATATTAGTTAGTGCTGTGTTAATACAAATTGTTTGATTATCGGTTCCAACAGCTGATGTTAATGAAATGGTAGCATCTGCAGTAACTGTTAAAGTTCCGGTTGCAGTTGGCGTTAAACATGGTCCCGTTGTATTTACGGTATATACAAATGTACCGCTTACTGAAGGAGTGCCTGTAATTGTGATTACACCACCTGCATAAGCTCCGGTAACTCCGGCAGGTAATCCGCTTACACTGCCTCCATTACCACTTCCGCCAACAGCATAAGTAATATTTGTTATCGGCGTATTTATACAAACAGTTTGATTATCTGTTCCAACTGCCGATGTTAAAGCAACCGTTGCATCCGGAATTACTATAACCGTTGCAGATTGACCGGTTATATTTTGTGTGCATAATGTTGACCCTAAATTTTTAACGCCGATCAGGTTATAAATAAATGTACCGGCAGTTGTAGTAGGTACTGTAATTGTTGCAGTTGTTCCAACACTATTTACAGTAAGTGGTGCTCCGCCATTAATGGTATAAGTAAAAGTATAAGGTGCAGTACCATCAGCACCGGTAAAAGTAATGGTTGGCATAGCCGCATTAATGCATAAAGATATTGTGCCGCTTATAGTTGCAGTTGGTAATGCAGGCACAATTACAGTATGTATTATTGTATCACTTAAACAACCGGGTGTTGTAATGTCCGAAAATTTCACAGTATAAGTTCCGGGTGCCGAAAATGTATGTGTAGGATTTCTTAAAGCAGAAGTATTGGCCGCTCCACTTCCGGGATCTCCAAAATCCCAATAGAAATGATATGTTGGTTTAGGTAATTGTGGTGTAGTTTCATTAAACTGGTATGGTTCAGCTACACAACCACTTCCTCCAAATGAAAAGTCGGCAACCGGTGGTGCAGATACTGTTAAATCAAAATCAATATCCTGTACCGAGCCACAGTCAGCATTAGGAACATAAGTTGTAATAGTTATAGGATAAACACCAGTACCGGAAAAATTATATAGTAGAGGTAATGAATACCAGTGAATAGTTTTACCATTTACAACAGTAGCCGAATCTTCTGCAATGTTGCCTGTATTATCAACCATTACATTTGTATTATTAGGAAACATGTTTGCTGCTCCATGAAAATTCCAATACATTGAGTCAGGTATGTAAGGCAATGAAACTTTAAATTTAAATGGCGAATTTGTACAAACAGATGGAGTTGGTTCTATACCCCATTGCGTTACAACTCCAATTTGCTGGTAAAGGTCTTTGATATTTGTTCCTGCATTATATCCATATGATTCTGCATTACCAAAACCATAAGCAACGGCATTAAAACCAGAATCTGATTGTATGATATGGAAACCTGCAGCAACATTTTGTTTTAGATAAACATAGGCAGGATCCTGGGGATGTGTAATAAATCCCCCAACAGGAGCTCCGTCTAATCGGAAAGAACTTACTGCAGTTCCTGAATTTGGTAATACCACATTAAAATCATGGGTAGTAATTGCATTAAAAGGTGTTGCATTCCATAATACCCTGTTGATATTTTGTTCAACTGCACTTAAATAAATTACTTCAGGGTCACCGGGACTTCCATTGCCACAGGCACCTTGTGAGGTAAAATACTGTGCAACCATAATTGGTTTATCCCCCTCAATCATTTGCGGTTGGTTAGTCTGAGCGATCTCATAATAAAAACCTCCCTGCAAAGGCAAAGCAGTTACAGCTCCGTTAATCTTTACAACCGTTGCTGGGTCAGATACACATACCCTGTAAAAATTATAAGCCTGGTTTCCATTTGCAGGGACCGTTAAATATTTTTTGCCCCATGCCGTTTTTGGCATCGACTGAACCATATAATTATCCGAAGATGAACTATTGTTATTACAGGTAATACTTATTCTTCCGCTGCCCGAAAAAACTGCAATTTTTTTACAGCCGTTACCGGTATTTACACTTTTTACTAACGATCCGGTTAAATCGTAAGCTGTACAAACAGGGTTACAATTATTAGGGCTGCTGATTAATGAACCCATAACATTATATACCTGGCCCTGTGTAAGAAAAACGGTATAAGTTGTACCGGCAACCCATCCACCCAAAGTATTTCCTGTAGGTGTGATTTCAACTTTAGTTGCTCCGGTATCAGCCGCTACAACATAAAACCAGCAATTTGAATTTAAAGAATTTGACCAGTTCTTATAATTCACAGAATAATATTCTTTTCCAAGAGTGTTGGTAGGATAAAGAATAGTCGCACCTGAAACGCTTGCATTATATATATGGGCATATGCCACCATTGGTTTATCACTGGTGATATGTATTCCCTTATTTGATAATCCTTCAACTCTTAAGGAAGCATCCATTGGCCCGGTTTTGGGTATTGCTGCAGAGGTAACAACACTATTTCCAGCGGCTGTTGTAATATTTTGAACATATCCCGTACCGGGGATAGAAATAACAATATTTGTTACCTGTTCAGTTGCAAAATAAAGTACCATATTCTGGCTTCCGCCACCGCCGCCATTGGTCATTTGTTGGTGATATCCATATGCTACCCAAAAGTCTTTCCCTTTATTACTAAAGTCCTGCGAAGTAGCAGTAAACGAAGTAAAAAAAACTAAGGCGAGAAGTATAAATTTTCTCATGATGCTTGGTATAAATTAAGTTACACAATATAAACACACAATCCGGTAAACCGGATACTGCTTTGGGGATTAATGTTGCTTTAAAAAGGATAAAAGAAATGAACAGGTTTTGCACAGGGAAGGAATAAGTCAAATATACAAAGAAAAAATAAAAAAAGCCGCATAGAAATGCAGCCTTTGTTAAGAATCTTTCGATTCTGTAACCCCCAAAGAAAACATCGTAAACCAAGCACTTACGTTTATGAAGCTTTGGGTGAGCTATAAACGTGATTTTGGTAAAATTATTTTGCCGGTTGCTTAATTCAATTATTTATAAGATCTGTTTATAAACCAATAAAAATGGTTGTTTTTTATGCCTGTTCAATTTAGCCTTGCCTGCCATTTTCATCGTTTAACATAACTACCGGAACAAGTGCCCAATAGGAAGGTGAAATTTGAAAGTACTTTTTTTGCTTTGTTATTAAGTTATTGTTCTTTATTAGCTGTAAAAGGTTTATAGATATTACGTTTAAAAACAAATCCATATTTTTTTTCATACGCTTATTATTTAACACAAATCAGAATTTTTAATTAAAAGAAGCTGACGGTCTATTCCGTCACCGTCAGCTTTAGGCATTTAGTTTTACAACAGGTTATTTAATTTTTAATTACCCGTTGCTTGTCGATAACAGCTCCGTTCATACTTAATTGAGCTACATACAATCCGGCAGCTAACCCGTTAAGGCCTGCAACCTGAATATTATTGTAGCCCTTACTTATTATTGATTGTTTGGATAACATAGTTTGACCGGCTAAATTAATGATGCGTATTTGTGCAATCCCTGTTTCAGTAGAATTAAACCGAATATCTAAATTCTCAATAAATGGATTTGGAGAAACCTGCATTATAGCATCAGTTTTAGCCTGTAACCTTACCGCCAAAACTTTACTTATTGTTGCTTTTCCGTCAATATCAATCTGCTTTAACCGGTAATACACAATTGATCTTCCGGTTAATTCAGTTGAATTGTCTTTAAATTGATAACTCTTACCAGTACCATTTACTGCAAAACCATCAAGTACTAAACCTATGGTGCCAAAATTATTATTATCAAATGATCTCTCCACTTCAAAATGGCTGTTATTAATTTCATCTGCTGTTAACCATTTTAGCGTCACTTTATTTTCTGAAACAACTGCATCAAAAGATAAATATTTTACCGGTAATGGGGCGCCTTCAGGAACCGTACAAGCAAAGGGGTTTACAACACCAGGGGTATGAAAATATATGTGCCAGGTGGAAGTTGGAGGTACATTGCCACCAAGAACACAGTAACTGATATATTGCTGTGAACTACAATTTGAAATATCCGGCAAAGCAAAACTTATGTTCACTTTTAATCCATTTGAATAAAGCGAATCAATTACAGGTGCAATTAGCGGGCAATTTGTAAAATAGAATTTTATCTGGCCCTGGCTACATACACCATTACCGTTATTTCGTCTGAAATAAGTAGGACAGCTTGTAGAAGTTTGGGCGAAGTTTGCAATACTGGATAATAGTAATGCAATAGCAAATGTAAAAAATTTCATTTTCTTTGTGGTTTGAGGTTTCGAATCAGTTTTTCCAGGTTTTTGACGTAGGGCTTTCGCCCGGACCAAAACTGGATGGTTCTTTAAAGGAAGATTGGAGTTTAGGATTTGAAAAAAAGAATAACCGAGGTAATCGCCATTTTTAATTTCATCACAAACATAATACAGTTTTCGTAAAACGCAAATATTATTCTCAGTAATTTTACGGTCAAAATCGTAAAAACACCCAAAATGGTTATTTCTTTAAATTTTATCTAACGTGTGCTTATGTAACATTTAAATTTTATCCAACATTTTAAAATAATAAATTGAAAATATTTTTTTATAGTCCCAAAATTTTCACAAAACGCAACAATACTATCGTTTTATAGTAATAATATAACTGCATTTCATTAACTATTGAATAATATCAAATCGCAAATTATAATAGCATACTAATAAGTTGAAATAATTGAACCGTATTCCTGATTATGGAATGAACTGATCTTTTAAAATCATAAACACATATAGATATCGTATTTAATGCCATTTTGCCACGAACATTATGTATTTTAAAAAGCAGCTGAAATAAACCAGGGATATTTAAGACTTTGAATTTGTGGCTGACTAAACATTTATAAGATAAATGAGAAGACAAATTTAATTCATTTTACTTAAATTAACAATATCAAAATTTATATAAAATAATTTAATAGATATACTATTTATTATGTTATTTTTCAAGTTTTTATAAGATTAATTTTTAAATATTTTTTTAACTGGTTAAATAAAGTAAAAATTATAGTTTTTTTTAATTTTTTTAGCTATAATATCTATATTAAATTAGTAATTAATATTTATACTAAATTATTAATCAATTATTTATGTTATAATAATTTATTTAGTATAATTAGTAAGCTTAATTTACAAATTCATTTAATAAATTCATGCTAATTACTAATATTAATAGCTTGGTATATTTAAAATATTATACCATTTATTGTCATTTAAAATTCTTCCCTTAAATTACAGTTGAACAAATTGACCATGAAAAACAAACACCTACTCTACCCATTGCTTATTTTATTGCTGGTACTTTTAGCGACATCCTGTCAGTCACCTAAAGAACTGGTTTATCGTGATTTTAAAAACCTTAAAGTTGAAAAGTTAGGATTTGCCTCCAGTAGCTTAAAACTTGATCTTGTATATTATAATCCAAATAACTTTGGTCTGCAGCTTAAATACACAGACCTGGAAATTTTTGTGGATAGTAATTATTTGGGACATAGTAGCCAGGATTACCAGGTAACCATACCCAGGCTTGCAGAATTTACACTTCCAATACAGATAGATGTAGCAATGGAAAATTTGATTAAAAATGCCCTTCCCACTCTTTTAGGTAAAGAAGTATTGGTGAAGGTCACGGGTAGAGTTAAGCTTGGCAAGGCAAATGTCTATAAAACATTCATGGTAAATTATGAAGGTTTACAAAGATTCTCTACATTTTAAGTAAAAAAGAGAGTGATCAAAGAAGATTGTACAAATCAGTAACTAACTATTTGGTGAAAAGGCCTTTTATCGTTTTATTATTGCTTCTCCTGAGGTTTTAAAACAATTTTATGAAGCTTGCAGTCTTTAGGTAACCTCTTAAATGCAGTTTCTTCAGCTTCTATATCATCTGCATCAAAGCCCAGGTTTGCAATGGCAACTTTAATATTTTCTAAAGTTGTTCTGTCATTTAACCAGGTAACAGTTGTTGTTTTTTGTTTAATATTTACTTTCACAGAAGTTACTCCAATTTCATGGGAAACAAAAAATTCTACTCTATCCTTACACTTATCACATAGCACAGTAGGGGTTTTAATGACCGCTTTCCCCGAAACCTTTTGTTGCTGAGCTATCCCAACTGAACAAAAATAAAAAATAGCTATAAAACTAAGTGAAAAGGTCTTCATAAGTCATGTATTTAAACTAAAGTTATTAAAACTATCGCCAATTGGCAGGATCTGCCCTCCAGTTTAACAAGGTGTTTTGCTCATCATCAGCAATAATTCCCTTTTCAAGTGCCAAACTAATAAGAGTTTGGTAGTTGGTTAATGATTGATATGGAATATTGGCATCTTTGAATGCTTCTTCGGCAATTTCAAACCCATATGTAAAAATGGAAATCATCCCTATCACTTCCGCTCCTGCTGCTTTCAACACCTCACATACCTGCAAACTGCTTTTACCTGTTGAAATCAGATCTTCTATTACCAATACCTTTTGTCCTTTTTCAAATACTCCTTCTATTTGATTACTTAATCCGTGTTCTTTAGGTTTGGGACGAACATAGATATAAGGAAGTTTAAGCTGATCAGCCGCCATAGCACCCCAGGCTATACCAGCAGTTGCAACACCCGCAAGTATTTCAGCCTCCCGAAATTTATCAAAAATAATGCTGCACATTTCACTCTTAATGAAATCCCGGATATAAGGAAAGGATAAAACTCTACGGTTATCGCAATAAATCGGACTCTTCCAGCCACTTGCCCAGGTAAACGGTGCTTGTGGGCTCAATTTAATTGCATTAATTTGTAAAAGCTTTTCAGCAACTGCCTTTTCATTTGTCATGATGCAAATTTGACCAAAGCAATTTGAAAACTGAAATTTATTTATGTACATTAAAATTTACTTTGGCGATAAACCTGTGATTCTTTGTAATGAAATTGACAAAGAACTTAATGAAATCCTGCATCATCCCGATGCTGTTTTTGTTGATGAAATATCACCCAGGGCTATAAAATCCATGCTACATGAAATTAAAAAAGAAGAGTTTCATGCCGGGGTTATCTGGCATCCTGATCTGGATAAACTAAAACAAATATTTTTAAAAAATTTTACATTAATTGAGGCTGCAGGAGGTATAGTACAAAACGAAAAAAAGGAATTGCTTTTTATACTTCGCCTGGGCAAATGGGACCTTCCTAAAGGAAAAATTGAATCAGGTGAAAACCCCGAATTAACTGCATTAAGAGAAGTAACAGAAGAAACTGGTGTAAAAGGACTTACATTGAAAAAGGAAATAGGTGAAACCTACCATGTATATGATGAATATGGGAAACATTTTTTAAAATTATCGCACTGGTATTATATGACCTGTTCATCCAAACAGGTATTTCTACCACAAAAAGAAGAACATATCACCGAAATAAAATGGGTTAAGACCATGGAAATAAAAGAGCCCATTAAAAATACTTACCCTTCAATAAAGAATATACTGAGTAAATTCTTTGATACACCTTAACAATGGGTCGAAATTTATTCTTGAAACAGTTGACTTAAATCATTTTGCATTATACAATCAATTTTTTTGGCTTTTTCAGTATGGCTACTGTTAACCTGCAGATACAAATAAGTTTTTCTTTTTCATCCCTGATTTTAATATCCCATACATGTGTGGAAGCTCCTAAATGTATGGGTATGCACGTAGCTGTTACAAAACCTTCTTTTGCACTTCGGATGTGATTGGCATTGATCTCCAGACCCAGACAAATAAATTTATCCGGATCAATTATAAAATAAGATGCTATGCTACCAACTGTTTCTGCCAATGTACAGCTTGCTCCCCCATGTAATAAGCCATAGGCTTGTTTAGTCCGGTGATCAACCGGCATTTTCATTTTTAAAAAATTATCACCAAAACCTACCCATTCCATACCGATATATTCCGACATCGTATTGGAGCCAATTTCCTGAATATGTAAAAAGGAAAGAGATTTATTGAACCAGATAGACATAAGTATTTTTAAAAAAGTACGAAATAAAATTATTTCTTTTTCCCAATAGTTCGTTTAACAACATCCGGTAAAAATTGAGAAACATCACCACCATTACGCAAAACATCTCTCACAAGTGTTGATGCAACAGAAGTGAATTGTGGCAGACAGGTAAGAAAAATAGTTTCAATTTTATGATCTATACTACGGTTCATATCAGCAATGGCTTTTTCGTATTCGAAATCATTTACATAACGAATACCACGCAAAATAAAATGTGCACCAACTTTTTGGCAACATTCTACCGTCAATCCATCATAAGCCAATGCTTCAATCTTTGTATTATTCTTATATATTTCTCTTACCCATTTTAAACGTTGTCTTTCACTAAACATTGGCTTTTTATTGATATTTCTTCCAATGCCAATTACCAATTTATCAAATAAAGGAAGTGCCCTGTCAATAATGTCGGTATGGCCTAATGTTAATGGATCAAATGTGCCTGGAAATAAACAGATGCGACTCATAGTATTATGATTTACTGTTAAAGGGTTATTGGTCTGGTTTTTTTCCGGCCAAAAGATATAAAGCAGCCATTCGCACTGCAACACCATTTTCAACCTGTTGTAAAATGATAGATTGATGGCTATCTGCCACATCACTATCGATCTCTACTCCCCTGTTAATTGGCCCAGGATGCATAATTACAATTTCTTTCTTTAATCCATCCAGTAATTTTTTACTTACACCATATGCCAGGTTATATTCTCTTAATGAAGAAAAGAGTACCTGGTTCTGACGTTCAAGCTGTATGCGTAATACATTCGCCACATCACACCATTCCAGAGCTTTCTTTACATTAAACTCCACTTTTACATTTAATGCTTCTGCAATGTATTTTGGTATCAGTGTTGGGGGACCAGCCACCATTACTTCTGCACCCATTTTGTTTAAGAGATAAATATTACTAAGGGCAACTCTTGAATGCATGATATCACCAATCAGGACAATTTTTTTTCCAGCCAGGCTTCCTAATTTTTCCTGGATTGACAATGCATCCAATAATGCCTGTGTAGGATGTTCATTAATACCATCCCCCGCGTTAATAATAGCCGCAGGAATATGTTTGGCTAAAAAATGTGGCGCACCGCTGGCACTATGCCGCATTACCACCATATCCACTTTCATACTTAAAATATTATTCACTGTATCCAGCAATGTTTCTCCTTTTGATACCGATGATGCAGATGCAGAAAAATTGATCGTGTCTGCACTCAGTCGTTTCTCTGCCAGTTCAAATGATATTCTGGTACGGGTTGAATTTTCGTAAAATAAATTTACTATAGTAACATCACGCAGGGATGGTACTTTTTTTACCGAACGTTGTAAAACTTCTTTAAACTGTGTAGCGGTTGATAAAATAAGGGAAATATCTGCTGTTGTTAGGTCTTTAATGCCCAATAGATGTTTGGTAGATAGTTGCATTAAGCAGCAAAGTTATATTTTGTAAAGCAGAATCCAAAATCAATATAGAACAACCAGTTCTTTATCCCACTCCACTTTTACCTTTTGCGAAATGATTGAATCAATAGCCTTACCACAATAGTCAGGTTGGATAGGTAGTTCACGGTTAAACCTGCGATCTACTAAAACGCATAATTCAACTTTTTTGGGTCTGCCAAAATCCTGAATGGCATCCAAAGCAGCACGAATAGTTCTGCCGGTATATAATACATCATCTATTAAAACAACTTTCTTGTCTTCAATTGAAAAAGGAATATCTGTTGTATTGGCAACATGTAATTCATCCCGTACATCATCTCTGTAAAAAGTAATATCTAAAATTCCATATTGCAGTTTTTCATCAGGACAAAGTTGTTGAATACATTCCATCAATCTGCTACCAACCTGCACACCCCGTGGTTGTATGCCGATAAACACCACATCTTTTAAATGCAAATGATTTTCCAAAAGCTGGTGAGCCAGTCTTAATATAGTAAGATGTAATTGTTGTTTATCTAAAATGGTTCGGCCTCCCCAAGCCCCTCCGAAGGATGGGCTTCCTGCTGTATTATTATCTGAACTGTTCATAAATTATTCAATTATAGAGTTCAATAAAAGATTCTTTTTCACTCGCCAATATCCTCTCCATTTCCCTCCCCTTCGGGGAGGATAGGTGGGGCCTTATTTTTCCTGCATAAATGGATAATGATAATCCGTTGGTGAATTAAAGGTTTCTTTAATTGTCCTGGCACTTAACCACCGATATAAATTCAATATAGAACCCGCCTTATCATTGGTACCACTTCCTCTTGCACCACCAAATGGCTGTTGCCCTACCACGGCACCAGTTGGCTTATCATTGATATAAAAGTTGCCGGCACTGTTGCGTAATTTATTTGTTGCCAGTTCTACTGCAAAACGATCCTGTGCAATTACTGCACCTGTTAATGCATAAGGAGAAGTAGCATCTACCAGCTTCAATGTTTCTTCATATTTATTTTCATCATAAATATAAACAGTAAGTACCGGCCCGAATAATTCTTCGCACATGGTAACATAATTTGGATCTGTTGCTTCAATAATTGTTGGCTCAATAAAATAACCATCTGTTTTATCACACTTACCACCTACCCAAATTTTTGCAGCACTGTCTCTTTTTCTTGCGCCTTTAATATATCCTTCCAGTTTATCAAAACTTTTTTCATCAATTACAGCGTTAATAAAATTGGTAAAGTCTTCCACCGTTCCCATCTTCATCGTCTTCACGGCTTCCACTAATTTCTTTTTTACTTCTGCCGCCATATTGGATGGGATATATGCCCTTGATGCAGCCGAACATTTTTGTCCCTGGTATTCAAATGCACCTCTTGCCAATGCAGTAACCACCACATCAGGGTTTGCACTTTTATGAGCAATTACAAAATCTTTACCGCCTGTTTCTCCAACAATACGAGGATATGATCTGTACATTCCCATGTTCTTACCAATCGTTTCCCACATTTTATTGAATACTCCTGTACTGCCGGTAAAATGTATTCCTGCAAAATCAGGATGATTGAAAACCACTTCACCTATTGTTGGTCCATCAATAAAAACTAAATTGATAACTCCATCCGGCAACCCGGCTTCTTTTAAAATACGCATGAACATCTGTGCGCTGTAAACCTGTGTGTTGGCACATTTCCAGATAACCACATTGCCACACATAGCAGCAGATGTTGGAAGATTACCACCGATAGCAGTAAAATTAAAAGGTGTTAATGCAAATACAAATCCTTCCAGCGGACGATACTCCATCCGGTTATTCATATTAGGTCCGCTGATGGGTTGCTGGCGATAAATATCACTTAAGAAATGAACATTGAATCGTAGAAAATCTATCAACTCACAGGCTGCATCAATCTCGGCCTGGAAACAATTTTTACTTTGGCCCAACATTGTTGTTGCATTGATATAAGGACGATACTTACCTGCCAACAGATCTGCTGCTTTTAAAAATATATTGGCCCTGTTCTCCCAGTTCATATTGGCCCACTTATCTTTTACTCTTAATGCAGCATTTATTGCTTTGGTTACATGCTTTGCTTCGCCGGTATGAAATTGGCCCAGCAAATGTTTACGCTCATGTGGCGGACGAAGCTCAACAGTTTTTCCTGTTCGCACTTCTTCGCCACCGATGTACATGGGTACATCAACTTTTGTACTTTTTAATTCTTTTAAAACTGCTTTTAAAGCTGTTTTTTCTTTACTGCCCGGGGCATAACTCAAAACCGGTTCATTAACCGGCATTGGATAATAAAAATCTCCGTATTGCATGTTTATATTTTTTATTTTTAAAAAGTTCAATAAAGGTATGCCGTACAAGTGAGTGACACAACGATGCTGAATAGAATTTCCTTTGTTGGTAAAATAATATTTCTATCGCAGAGAAAAGGAGCTGATGAGTTAACGCAAAGGATCTCTGCGAAACCTCTGCTTCTTTGCTACTCTGCGCTGAACCTAAGCTTCCGTTTCCTTCTCACTCATCAAATACGCTTTAATAAATCCATCCAGTTCTCCGTCCATCACCGGTCCCACATTCCCCACTTCATAATCAGTACGGTGGTCTTTGATCATTTTGTACGGATGAAAAACATAACTCCGTATCTGGCTGCCCCACTCTATCTTTTTCTTTTTGCTGTTGCTGGCATCCCGTAATTCATTTCGCTTTTGTAATTCTATTTCATACAGGCGGCTCTTCAACATCTGCATGGCTAATTCACGGTTACCAAGCTGGCTCCTGTCCTGCTGGCAAACCACCACAATACCGGTTGGAATATGCGTTAGCTGAACTTTGGTTTCAACTTTATTTACGTTCTGTCCCCCGGCTCCACCACTCCGTGAGGTTTCCATTTTTACATCAGCAGGATTAATGTCAATTTTGATGGTATCATCTACCAAAGGATAAACATTTACACTGGCAAAAGAAGTGTGCCTGCGTGCATTACTGTCAAAAGGTGAGATACGAACGAGGCGGTGAACACCGTTCTCAGATTTTAAAAATCCATAGGCAAAATCACCCTCAAATTCGTAGGTACAGGTTTTAATACCGGCACCATCGCCCCATTGCCAGTCAATCTCTGTAACCTTCCAGCCCTGCTTTTCGCCATACATGCGGTACATACGGGCAAGCATTTCGGCCCAGTCCTGGCTTTCGGTACCACCGGCGCCACTGTTTATTTGTAACACAGCAGGCAGTTCATCTTCGGGTTCGTTGAGTGTGCTTTTAAATTCGGCTTCTTCAATTTTAGCAACAGCATTATTAAAAGATTCTTTTGTTTCTTCTTCTGTGCTTTCGCCAGCTTTCCAGAATTCAAATAACACAGCAAAATCTTCAACAGCTGTGTCAACTGCCTGAAAAAGATTTATCCAGTATTCGTTTACCTTAATTTCTTTAAGAATGGAAGTTGCCCTGGCATTATCATCCCAAAAACCCGGCGAAAGTGAAAGTTGTTTGTCGTTTGCTATTTTAGCTTCCCTGTTATCTGCGTCAAAGAAATCTCTTCAAAACCACTGTACGGTCTCTCAGAGCCTTTATTTGTTCTATTGTCATGGGGCAAATTTAGCTGAATATCAAACAAGGAACAAAGAATTTTAAACAGGAACTGAACAGGTTATTCATTTAAGCAACCAATGCTATAAAAAATCCGTACTTATAAAAAGTTGTGTTTTACGAAAGCGTATTTTCATTAAATAGACATTTAAACAACAATATGAAATCTTGCTTAATTTCCTTATCTTAGTTAACAACAAAACAGGTTGAACAAAGTTTAAAATTTTTTATCAATTTGATATGCCGGTTTATCGCAACATATTATTTCTTTTGATAACCGCATCATTAATTTGTACCATTAATTTTTCAGCCAAAGCGCAAAATTGTCCTCCCAATATCGATTTTGAAACCGGCGGATTCTCTGGCTGGACCTGCTACACAGGTTCAGTAGCTTCTGTAGACAATATCAATATAATTACATTTAATTACCAGGGTGGTCCGGTATTTAACCGGCAAACCATGTACTCCGCAAATCCCGGTGATGGTGTAGATGAATACGGTGGTTTTCCAAAAAATTGTCCTAATGGAAGCGGTCACTCAATAAGGCTGGGAAATAATACAGCAGGCACAGAAGCGGAAGGAATTTCTTATGACTTTACGATTCCTGCAAATGCAAATATTTACAACCTGATCTATAATTATGCCGTGGTATTTCAGGATCCTGGGCATCTGCCATCCGAACAACCCAGGCTGGAATTAGTTATAAGAAACGTCACTGACGGCCTTGTTATCGGATGTTCTTCTTTTACTTTTTTTGCTATCGGTACTCCATTACCGGGTTTTGAATTATCTCCAAATCCCGGTGGAAGTACTCCGGTTTGGTTTAAAAGATGGTCCGCAGTTTCTATAAATTTAGATGGACTTGCTGGAAAACAGATCCAGCTTTTTTTTAAAACTGCTGATTGTACTTTTCGCAGGCATTTTGGTTATGCTTATATAGATGTAAATACAGAATGCAGCGACAGGTTTATTGGTGCTAATTTTTGTCCGGATGACAATTCGGTATTTGTAACAGCACCATACGGATATCAAACATATACCTGGTACAACAGCACGTTTACACAGGTATTGGGTAATGCTCAAACATTGACATTTATTCCGCCGCCTGCAGCAGGCACCACTGTTGCTGTTGTGTTGGTTCCCTATAATGGATATGGATGCCTGGATACATTGTACACAGAGCTGACGGATACCTTGCATTACCAGGCAGAGGCAGGCCCTGATCTCAGCTCCTGCAATAATAATATTGTGCAATTGGGAGTGCCTCCAAAACCTGGCTGGCTATACCAATGGAGTCCTGTAACAGGTTTGAATAATTCTTCAATCGCTAATCCGCTTGCCCATCCTGATACTACAACAACTTATGTGCTCACTGTCAGGCACAATGGGGGTGGTTGTTTAAGTACAGACACGGCATTGGTAAAAGCAGCCATATTGGATAATACATTACAGGTTTTGGGCAGTGCCGAATGGTGTATTGGCAGTGGAGACAGTACTGTATTAAAAGTACCACCGGCCGACAGTATACAATGGTTTAAAAATAATATCGCTATCGCCGGGGCCAATCAAACCGAATACAGGGTTACACAAAGCGGAATATATTATGCCATGGTTTTTAATTTTGCGGGTTGTGTTTTATCAACCATTCCGCAGCTTGTTAATATTTCATCGATACCGGTTGCCGGCATTTCGGTTAACAAAAGCAACCAGTGCCTGGCAAATAACAAATTTATTTTTACCAATAACAGTACCAATGCTGTTGGAGCAATGCAGTACAAATGGATATTGGGCGATGGTTTTACAGCAACAACACGGGATATCACTTACAGTTACAAAACTCCCGGCACTTATGAAGTGTTGATGATAGTAAACAGCAACAGTGCATGTGCCGACAGCAGCAGCATTACCATTAATGTTTACCCCAATGTGCTTGCCGGTTTTTCAGCAGATCCGGTTTGTATAAATTTACCGTTTATTCCTGTAAATAATACCATCGACCCCGGCAATACACAGGTAAGTTATTTATGGAATTTTGGAAACGGCCTAACATCCACTTTACGTAATCCGCCTCCGCAGGTTTATACAACAGCAGGAAATTATGTGATCAGCTTATCGGTAAGTACAGCACAATGTCCTTTCCCTTTAAGTATTCAAAAACGATTTTTAAAAGTTGATAAGCCATCACTTGGTTTAAATAACCCTGTACAATATGCAGTGGTTAACTTGCCGCTTACCATTCAGGCGAGGCCAATTGGTGATAATGTGTTGTGGATGCCATCTACAAGCCTTGATGACCCCACTTCATACAATCCCGTATTTAAAGGTGCCAGTGAACAGTTATATAGAATTGAATTAAAAACAAACTCAGGCTGCCTTACAGTCGATACACAAATTGTAAAAATAAATAAGAGTATTGTTATTTTTGTCCCCAATACATTTACACCAAATAATGATGGGATAAATGACTTTTTGAAGCCCTTCATGATTGGCATTAAAGAACTTACTTTTTTCAGAATATATAATCGCTGGGGGCAATTGATTTATGAAACCCGTAACGCAAAGAACGGCTGGGATGGCAGGTTTAATGGCGACCCGGTGGCAACACAAACTATTGTTTGGATGCTGGAAGGAATTGGGGTTGATAATGCAATACATAAAGCCAGGGGAAGTACGGTGTTACTGCGATGATATGTTTTTATTTTTTGTATCCTGTTTAACTATTTTAGGCCTAGGCATGGCCTGGTCAAAGCCCAGTCAAAGGCATGCATAGTGTATGAGTAATGTATAAAATGTTATGTTAAACAGGTTATTACCCATTTTTCTGTAAGTGGTTTATAGCCGGGTATATTAGAGGCAAGTTTTAAGAATAGGAATAATTAATTGAAATTGCAGTTAAAAGCCTGCATGTTACCTTTTTACAATCGTTATTTTATTATCAACAAACCATACAACATGGTGTCGCAGTTTGTAAGCACCCATAATGTTGGGTTGTTAGGCGACCTGGATTTTAATTTCCCCGATGGTACTCATGCAGTAGGAAGACTTGACAATCATTCTGAAGGATTATTGATATTAACTACCAATAAAAAAGTAACGAGGTTACTATTTTCAGGAGAATCAGCACATGAAAGAACATATTTGGTACAGGTAAATAATTTACTAAGTGATGAAAGCCTTGAAAAATTACGAACCGGAGTCCCTATCAAAATAAAAACCGGGCAGATCTATATAACATCTCCCTGTAAAGTTGCCATTGTTAAAAACCCGGGGAAATTATTTGACATGGGAGAAAGATTGACTACACACCCTCCATATACCTGGATATTAATATCTATTACTGAAGGTAAATTTCACCAGGTTCGAAAAATGATAGCAGCGGTAAGGCATAAATGTAAACGACTTATCCGGATTTCAATAGAAGATCTTGAATTAGGAAATTTAAAAGCCGGTGCTGTACAAGAACTGGAAGAAAAAGAATTTTTTAACCGGCTAAAAATCGTTAATTGGCAGCACAAGTAAGTCTTTTCAGCTATTATTGCCATTCATTTATATATTATCATTTTAAAAATTTTATGATAATATTATATTTATGATGATAAGTTTTGCGGTGTATTAAGGCTTATTAGTTTAAGTTTGCTATAAACCTATCCTAATGGAATTAAAGTTTGTTAAGAATATTCAGTTTACGAAGTTGATCAAAATAAATGGCCGGCTAAAGGAATTTAATTTCAGAAAATCGAATGGCAAACAGGAGGGGCTTTTTACTGTTGATGTGATAGATGAAAATACAAAACGGATCATTTTTACGATGGAGAAACTGGACAACACCTGGAAGATCACCAATACTCTTTTACCCAAATGGGTTCTGGATAAAGAAACTACTTTCCATGAAATAATAGAAGAAGAATTTAAAATCAGTTAACATCTGTTAGTTAAATTAAAAAAGCTTTTGCTCCGGCGAGGAACAAAAGCTTTTTTATTAATAGCCTTTTATTTAAAATACTGCAGTAACAGTAATCTGAGGTTCTTTAGAAACTTTACCTGCCCCAACTGCCGGACCATTAACACCATAGTCTTCAAGCTTAATGGTAAAATCTGCAGTTGCAGTGGTAGATGAACTATTAACGGTTATTGTAGCCTTGGTTTCTACAGGCTTTGTAACACCATGAATAGTAAGGTCACCTTTTACTTCAGCACTGTAAGTTCCGTCTTTTGTAAATTTGATAGATGACAAATTATTGATTGATCCTTTAAAAGTAGCAAGTGGAAACTGTTCACTGTCCATCCAGCCGGCACCATTAAAATGCTCCTGTATTCTTGGATTGGCAAATGCAAAATTTTTAATTACCACTTCAAAAGCAAGTTTACCTGTCTTGGTATCAAGTGAAGCAATTACTGTTTTATTTTCAGCATGTGGTAATTTATCAAGGCTGGTTGTAGCATCAAAATTAACTGTTGCTGAAGTAGTTGTTTTCTTTTGGGCAAAAATTAAACCTGTTGCTAATACTAATGCAATGGATAGAATTGTTTTTTTCATTCTGTTTGATTTTGTTTTTTTGATTATAAATTATTTATTAACGGCACACCGTTTAAAAGAAATAAATGTTGTTTCCAGTATTTCACTGTAAGCGCCACCGCTACAGGAACCTTTTATAGCCACTTTATCCCCCACTTTCATTGCCTTGGCCTCAGAAAGATGTTGCTGCTGAAAAGCAAATATTATATAAGCATTACCTGTTGTATCAATCATTTTAATATTTACGGTAGTATCTGCAGCTTCTACTGCTGATATGATACCATTAACTACAATAACCTTCTCGGCGTATTTTTTATTTGTCTGTGCCAGATCATTTTTAAACTCACTGATAAATTCAACTGCATTAACTGTATATGCTGGTTTTACTTTGTCTGTATCTGTAAATTTTTCATTGAAGATATACCATACAAAACCACCGCCTGCCAGTAAAATAGCAAAGCCGGCAATCATCCAATTTTTATACCGCTTATCTATTCTTGTTGCTAACATAAGTACACTTAACGCAATTTACATGATTACAAATATACAGTGTTTGAACATTGAAAGTACAACCGTTAAAGTATTTCTTTAAGCAAAATGTTAATTTTGACAAAATCTTAAGAACAAAAAACCAAACAACATAAAATCATATGCCCAGGGAAGTAATAAAATAAAGTATTGGCAGGTAATTTGCCATTAAAATCTAACTTGCAGGTTTAGGTTTGTTTTTTTGATGTCTTACTTATCACATTCTTAAAAATGTTAATTAAAGCCGGCGATTTTACTCACAAAAAATTAAAATAAAATTTGAAAATAAGTTTAGCTTCTACTGGATTGATATCTTTTAGACCGGTTTTATTGGCTTTGGGGATACTTTTTTGTTTTACAGGAAACCTTATTGCCTTGCCTGCATATGTACCTGCTAAGGATAGTTTAGTAACATCTACCCAACAACAAGCCATTGCATTTATTGACCAAATAAAGGAATTAGCTCCAAGCGTACATTGGCCAAATATTAAACCGGCTTTGTTCCTGCAGAATTTAAAAACAAATATTCATCAGCCCATTAGTATTTACCCGGGTAATGGTACAAATTTTTGTGGTTATGGGGCATTAACTTATTTGTTTTTACAGGATGATCCATTAGGTTATGCTAAATTATTACTGGAATTATACCGTGAAGGAAAAGCTAAGTTCGGAAAAACTATGTTCAACCCTTCAGCTGCAGTAAAACAAGAGGCAGGGCTGCTTAAATTTAAAGGTATACTGGATATTCATCCTGCCGAACAAATGTGGTTCTTAAGCCTGGCCGGGCATTTTAAAGGATACCTCAATATTTTTAACCGTAAATATGATCAAGGTGATGAAGACCGTTTCTGGGCATCAGTTAATTATGCCAAGTTCAACCGGATGGTAAGAGACCTGCTGCAATACAAAACGAAAGCTAGAGGTGCTGATCTTATTCGACCCAAAGTTGGTGATCTTTATGAATACATCAGTGAAAAAATGAAAACAGGCACAGTTGTTTTATTTATCAATAACAGGATAGTTCATAAAAAAAATCACGTAACCATTAAACTGGCGGTTCCTACACATTTTATTGTGGCTGAAAGGATCAGCAAAGCAGATGATGTTATTACACTTGTTTACTGGGACTATGGTGGCAAAACACTTTTACAGTTGTCGCCTGCTTTTTTTAAGCGGATAATTTTTGGAATTACTTATTGCACTAAAAAGGAAAAAAATGTCAATTAAATTAATGCATGCCATACTTTTAACCGGAGTTGTTGGTTTTATATTTTCCTGCTCACCAAAAAATATTTCAACAAAATATTATTACCAGAACGAAAAAATACTGGACAGGATTGAAGAATCATATAAAAAACTTTCACAGCAACAACCATTCACCGTTGCTTTTACTTCAAGAGATTTTGAAACAGTATCTGTTGAGATCATTACTGATACATTGAGTTACATTTATGAGTTTGGTGTAAATGAACCACGGTTGACCGATACACTGATTAAATTTCATTTAAATGCGCCGAAAGTCGTTACATTAATTCAGCAAATGCAGTCAATACGTTGTACCTGGATCAAAAATTTTGAATACTATGTTGATGAAAAAATGAACACGCTGATCTTTATGTCAATAAAGCCTGTAGCATTGAAAGCTCCGTTCTCCTATAGCAAATATTATGTCCTCACTTATTTTCAACAGCCACAACATTTCGACAGCGAAGGACGATTGCTGGATAAAAGAAAACTACGCAGGCTGCGTAAAATTAACGGAGAAGTATTTAAAAGGATAAATGATAAAGTATGTTATACCATTTCAGGAAAGTTCAGGTAAGAAACCAACATCCTTAAGCGGTTTTAAAAAACAACATTTTTACGGCAAACAGTGCGATTAAAAAACTCATCCCATACCTTACCCGCTGTTGGTATTTTTTATTTTTAAAAAAACTTTTTGCTGCATATCCGGCAATAAATATAATAGTACAGTTTGTTGTAAAGCTGCCCAGCATTTGTAACCCTCCTAATAATAAGCCCTGGGCTAAAACATGGCCTCTTTCAGGATGAATAAACTGTGGCAAAACAGAAAAATATAAAAATAAAGAACCCGGGTTAAGCAGGTTACCAATAAATCCTTTTAAATAAAAATGGTCCGATCCTTTAATCTCAGTTGGCGCTTCAGCATCCTGCCAGCGAACAATCCGTAAATTTTGTATGGCTAAATAAATAAGATATGCTATGCCACAGTATCGTAATACATTCATGGCAAATGGCATGGTCATCAGTAAAGCAGCTAACCCTAAGGTCACTGCTGTTATATGAATGATAAAGGAACTTACAATTCCTGAAGCGGTTGCCCATCCAGCCTTACGGCCGTACTCAAATGTATAGGTAAGATAAAGCATCATGTTGGGCCCGGGAGTTAGCGCAAAGCCAACTACAAAGATCATATAAACAACAAGTTCATTAAACGGCATGTTGCTTAGTCGGTTTTCTTAACTGAATGGTTTCATTACTTACCTGGTCAAAGCGTTCATCATAATTGCTGTGTAAAGTATTCATTAACCTGTCCCACCAGGTAAAATACAAACCATAATTGCCTTTAAAATACTGGTGGTGCATATTATGATTTACAGAAGTATTAAACCATTTGAAAAACCAATGCCTGTTAAATCCCTTGGGAAATATTTCGAAACCCAAATGGCCATAAACATTATAGATGGTCATAAAAATCAAAAAAGAAAAAAGATGTATAAAATGAACAGGGAATGTAAAGGCAAATACATAAATGATAGCTGACTCTATAAATGCTTCTGTAGGTTGAAAAGCAAATGAAGCCCAGGGCGATGGATTGGTACTTTTATGATGCAACACATGGAAAAATGAAAATAATTTTGGGTGGTGCATGATGCGGTGCACCCAGTAAAAATAGGCATCATGTACAATAAGCATTAGCGGAAAAACTAACCAGAAATACAGCATACTATGTTGATGAATATCCCGGTAAATTGTGGTATAGGGTTTTAAATATTGATTATTTAAAACAATTGGAGTTGCTGCAAAAATAATAAAAGTAAGAAAGGAATAAAATATCTCACGCCTGTAATCAGATTTAGCCGGCCAACGCTTTTGAATTTTGGCAAACAAAGATTTGTTCTTAAACAGCACGTAAAAAAACAAAAAAGCCAGGCCTCCTATTGCAAGGTATCGGATTGTACTGAGCAGGAATATATAAATTACCTGTCCCCAGGTATCTACAGGAAGCAGCATGTCTTATTATTTGTATTCAAAAAATATTTCAGTAGCACCATAACCATACAAATGATTATACTGGTTTACAAAGGATTTCACTTCTTTTTTCAAACGTAGAATATCATGTATCTCATCCCTGAGTTTACCTACACCAACACCATGTATTACCGTCAATGATAGCTGGTAATGCACCACAGCAAGTTCATAATACTTTTCAAATGCTTTTAACTGCATCGAAAGTATTTCAAAATTAGTAAGATGTTTCCAACTGTCGGTTAATTTTTCGATATGCAGGTCAACTACTGTCCTGGCTGATTCCAGGTTTTGTTTGATGCTGCCGGCATCATACACCCTGTACCCCGCATTACCCAATCTGCTCAGATCTACTTTTTCCTCTTCCAGCCTGTTCGGGTAATTTTCAAATAATGTATAAGAAAACGATGGCTCGTTTTTTAACTGTATCTCTTCTATTTTTTTAAATAACTGTTTTGCTTTGAGCTTTAAAGAGGTTTCATAATAAGGCGCTTTCTTTTTATCAGGTTCTTTTAAAGAAAATTCGATATCAAACCTCGGACTGTCACTCAGATCTTCAAATTTTACATCATGCAGGTAAAAATTACTCAGTGGCTCAATTATATTTTTCAATTGAAAATTACTCTCTCCGCCGATCATTAAATTATACGTGAAAGAATAAGCCGTTTCATTTTGATTGACCAGGTATATTTTAAATTTCTCTACAATATCATCATCAAAAACAGCTTTATCAAAAACAGGTATAAAAGAAAGCTTTACACCATTACCTTCTTTAATTTTGGGTGTTGCTTTTTCTTTTTGAACATTATCTATAAATACCTTCTGTTTGTCTGCCTTTCTTTTTTCGGAGAACATTTTAAAATAAGGAAAGTCAATCTGATCGGTGTAGGCAGGAAATTTTACACCCTTTACTTCTATCATCACCATTTTTTCATTCATGATCTCCACTACCCTGCCCTCTTCATCAGTAAGTAAAACTATTATGTTATCGCCCGGTTGGTACTTCATTTGTCTGAACGTGGATTTGGGTTGATTATTGGGATTAAATAGATTGAAATCCTGATCAAAGATAACTCAGATTCACAGCTTTAAGTTATCAAATAAAAACGTGGCACAAAGGTACTAAAGTACAAGTGTGCGACGCAACGATGTTGATTAAAGATTTAAAAGCCCGGTACAAAAAAATTAACCAGTCGCCAGCTTACTTTTTTTATATCCATACAAGAAGTAAATAATGATGCCGAGTATCAACCAGCCAATGAACCAAACCCAGTTACTTTTGCTCATGCCGGTGAGCAGGTACATACAGGTGATAACGCCCATTAAGGGAATGAGTGAATATTTTTTAATAAATGTAAACAGGGCCAGCAGCACCGCACTGATCCAGAAAATGATCAATGAAATATTTGGCGTTGCCATTTCCATAAAAGTTTTTTTACCGGCCACATAATCGGTATCAGCACTGAAATCAAATTTCAGTATATCAGTAAAATAAGTTTTAGAAAGCATCCAGGCCATTACAATTGAGCCAACAACAATCAAAGGAAAAATGAATTGACCGTTGATATAGGGAAGATGAAAACGTCCGCCCAGTTTTTCTTTACGTGGAATTAATAATATGCCACCGCAAACCAATACAAAAGCAAACAGTGTTGCTATACTTGTAAAATCAAGTACAAATGTTTTATCCGTAAACAAAATAGGAACACCAACGACGAGGCCGGTAACAATAGTGGCAAATGATGGTGTTTTATATTTTGGGTGAATTTTTTGAAACATCGGTGGCATTAAACCATCTCTGCTCATGCTCATCCAGATACGTGGTTGTCCCATTTGAAAAACCAATAGCACACTGGTCATAGCAACTACTGCAATGACGGCTACCACAAACTGCATCCAACCCACATTCAGGTTTTGCGGTTCAAAAATAAAAGCCAGCGGATCACCCACACCATCAAAATTTCTATAATTAACTGCACCTGTTAAAACCAGCGTTAACAGAATATAAATGATTGTACAAATTACCAATGATAAGATCATACCTCTTGGCAGATCTCTTTGCGGATTCTTACTTTCTTCTGCTAAAACACTTACCGCATCAAAACCGATATATGCAAAAAATACACTGGCTACAGCCAGCATCACTCCACCAAAACCATTCGGCATAAAAGATTTTACACCATCATCATTAGGAGGAGTCCAGTTTGCTGTAAGCCCGTTTGAAAAAACCAGGTAACCGCCAACAATAATAATAAGTGCCACCACAGCTATTTTCAACATCACCATTACGTTGCTGAAATTCCGGCTTTCTTTTATACCACGATAAACCAAATAGGTGATGAGGAAATTGATGATCAATGCCGGCAGGTCTAAAATGATTTTTACTCCCCCAAAAACAGGAGCAGTATTCCATGCAGCCAATTCATCGGCATTGGTACTGCCACGTTCTATAGCATGTTTGGCTTCCATATAACTGGTACATAAATATTCAGGGATGTGCACATGCATTTTACCCATCAACGAAGTAAAATAATCACTCCAGCTATAAGCTACATAAATATTCCCGATGGAGTATTCCATGATCAATGCCCATCCTATTACCCAGGCAAACAGTTCGCCAAAACTTGCGTAGGCATAAGTATATGCACTGCCGGCAACAGGTATACGGCTGGCAAATTCGGAATAACACAAAGCAGTGAATGCACAGGCAATTCCGGTAATTACAAATAATATAACTACGCCCGGCCCTCCATGAAATACGGCAAAGCCCAGGCTGCTGAAACTACCTGCACCAAGTATTGCCGCAATACCAAAGAAGGTAAGATCACGTACAGTAAGTACCCGTTTTAAACCACCACCATGCGGATCATCACTTCCTTCTGCTAAAATATTTTCAATTTTTTTTGTGCGGAACAAAGAATTAGACATGTTGGTTTTGGTTTTGTGAAAAGGAAATTAAGAAAATATTTTTATTTAATAGAATATCTAAAAATAATGGATGTGTCATTTTAAACTAATGTACTTTCAGCCTGAGCTTGACAACTTTTAGGTTTGAAGAGGGTTGTTTAAAACATTGTACTGTCAACCCAAAAACACAAACAATTAACTACAAACTTTTTTAACTCTCTCTCATCATTAAATAATCAGCCAGTTCCTGCAAAGGCATTTTCCGGATGGATAATACAGCTGTATCTTCCAGATGTTTTAAAGCAGTTTGCAGATATTTATTCTTTAATTCATTTGCCCAATCATCGACTTTGCAGTCTTTAAAAATTTGCATAACTTTTTCAACTTTATCGGCAGAATTTTTTTTGATCAACTCTTTTAATTCGGTTAGTTGTACCGGCTTTGCTGTTTCAAAAGCATGTATCATTAAAAAAGTTTTTTTATTGGCTAAAATATCGCCGCCTACTTTTTTACCAAATTTTTCGGGGTTGCCAAATGCATCCAGGTAATCATCCTGCACCTGGAAAGCCACACCTAAATTTTTTCCAAACTCATACAAATGATTTTGATTACTCTCCCCTGCCCCGCCTAAAATAGAACCCAGCTTCAGGCTTGCTGCCAGCAAAACCGAAGTCTTTAAAGTGATCATGTGTACATATTCATCCATGCTCACCGTTTCCCGTTTTTCAAAATCCATATCCAGTTGCTGCCCTTCGCAAACCGCACTGGCTGTATTATTAAACAAATACAAAACCTTTTGTAGCTGTGCTAATTTTATTTTATTCAGGTACTCATATGCTTTCACAAACATGGCATCACCGGCGAGCAAAGCGGTTGATTCGCCGTATTTGGTGTGTACCGTTTCCATGCCACGGCGCATGGGTGCTTTATCCATAATGTCGTCATGTATTAAACTGAAATTATGGAACAGTTCAATAGCTGTTGCCGCATGGTAGGCATCCGGATCAATCTCATCAAATAACTGGTTACCCATCAACACACAAACCGGGCGGATCCTTTTTCCACCCAATCCTAAAATATATTGTGCTGGATCATATAATGTTTCCGGCTGCGCCGGGAAGTGACGGGCATTAAATTTTTCTTCGAAGAGTTTAGAGAGTTCTGTAAATGAATGCATATACTTAGCCGCTAAGAAACAAAGACGCAAATTATTTCAGCGTATTTGCAGTTTATTAATTTTATTTTTTCTTTTTACCTGATTCTTTAAAACCGGCTTTGGCTTTTGTTTTACTTTTTACTTCAGTTTTAAATTTAATGCCGGAAGCTTTTTTACCTGGTTCCCCACTGTGCCCTTTCGGTAAATTACCGTTTCCTTTTTCAGCAGGCACCCATTGGTAATCAAGTTGCCGCTTACCTAAATTAGCAGCCACAACTTTTATCCGTACTATATCTCCCATTCTGAACTTTTGTTTTGTACGCAAGCCTACTAAGGCATAATCGGTTTCATCTAATCTGAAATCGTCATACTCACTCAGGTCTCTTGCAGTAACCATGCCTTCGCATTTATGAGTAACTGTCTCCACGAAAAAACCGAAAGAAGCTACTCCGCTGATGATACCATCAAACTCTTCGCCCAGGTAATTTTTCATGAACTCAACCTGCTTGTATTTATTACCGGCACGTTCTGCTTCCATGGCCTTGCGTTCCCTGTCGCTGCAGTGTTTACATTTTTCATCCATTTTTTTATCCAACTTCAGATCCTTCTCCAGGCATTGCTGTAAAATGCGGTGCACCAATATATCGGGATAACGGCGAATGGGCGAAGTGAAATGACAATAATGTTCAAACCCCAATCCATAATGACCAATATTCTGTGAAGTATAAATTGCTTTGGACATGGTTCTTATTCCTAATTGTTCCAACACATGCTGCTCCGGTTTGCCCTGCACATCAACCAGCATTTTATTAAAAGAGGCTGCTACAGCAAGTTCGTCATGCATATCAAAAGTATAGCCGAATTTTTTGGCGAAAGCCACAAAGGGTTTCAGTTTTTCATCATCGGGTGTATCATGAATACGATAAGGAAAAGGAATGGGTTCTTTATTAACTTTTATTTTTGAAACATAGGCTGCAATTGTACGGTTAGCCAGCAACATAAATTCTTCTATCAGCTTATGGGCATCTTTACTTTCTTTTATTACAATACTTATGGGTTTTCCTTTATCATCAAGCTGAAAACGTACTTCCTGCGATGAAAAATTTATAGCCCCGCTACGAAACCGTTCCCTTCTGAATTTTTGTGCCAGGTCATTTAATAAAACAATGGGTTTATAATGCAGTCCGTCTTTCTTTTCAATAATATCCTGTACTTCATCATATGTAAAGCGATGATTACTGTGTATGATGGTTTTACCAATCCAGCTATGTTTAATTTCTGCCCTGTTTGAAATCTGGAAAATTGCAGAGAAGGTATATTTATCTTCATGAGGCCTTAAAGAACAAAGTTCATTCGATATTTTTTCAGGCAGCATCGGATTTACCCGATCCGGTAAATACACACTGGTAGCTCTTTCATAAGCAGATTTGTCCAACAGGGTTGCCGGCTTTACAAAATGACTTACGTCAGCAATATGTACACCTATCTCATAATTTCCATTATCCAGATTGCGGATGGAGATCGCATCATCAAAATCTTTTGCATCAACGGGATCAATGGTAAAGGTTAAAATATCACGGTAATCCTTTCGTTTGCTGATCTCTTCACGGGAAATTAATGGCTGTAGTTTTTTTGCTTCTGCCAATACTGCGACATCAAATGTCAGCGGAAAGCCTGTCTCAACAAGAATCTCCTTCATAGCCATATCATTTTCATCTTCCGATTTTAAAATACTGACTACTTCTCCAATCGGTTTTTTTTCTGATTTATCCCAGCTTACCAATTTTACCACCACCCTTTCTTTATCCTTTGCCCCGTTTAATTTTTCAGCGGCAATATAAAAATCAGGAATGGGTTTTTCTGAAGCCGGAATAAAAAAAGCAAAATTCTTACTCATTTGAATATTGCCGATGAATTCTATTTGTTTGCGTTCTGCTATATCAACAACTTTACCTTCTATTCTTTTGTCTTTAGAAATGCCTTTAGTAACCTGAACCCTCACAATGTCGCCATGAAAAGCACGATTAAAGTCATTGGGGCGCACAATGATATCTTTTTCAACCCCATCAACTATAACATACCCCATGCCACTACGTGATATGTCCAGTTTTCCTTTTACAATTTCAACCTGTGATGATTTTTTGTATGGCATATTTTTTTTACTCATAATTTTTTATCTTTTTGTACAAGCTGTATTTCTTTAATCAACATTGTTACGTCGCCCGCCCGGCTATGGCCGTTTCGGGCAGGCACTCTTGTACAGTAAACTGGTTTTCAGCTTTTACCAAAGCATAGATAAAAAATCTCAACTATGTTTCTTCAGCAAAAAACCTGCCTGCAATGTACCAAGAAATTGCTACATTCGGATAAATCAAGACCAGTGCAGACACTCAGCAATTCTCCCCAAAAAATTATTACAAAAACGATCTGGATCCTGTCGTTGGTAAGTTTATTTACCGATATGGCCAGTGAAATGCTATATCCTGTAATGCCGCTTTATCTAAAACATATTGGTTATACGGCTATTTTTATTGGTGTACTGGAAGGTATTGCAGAAGCTGTAGCCGGTTTAAGCAAGAGTTATTTTGGTAAATTAAGTGATAACAGGGGCAAGCGCCTGCCCTTTGTACAATTGGGTTACACATTTAGCGCAATCAGCAAACCCATGCTGGCCATCTTTGTTTATCCCTGGTGGATCTTTTTATCCCGAACAATTGACCGGCTGGGTAAAGGTATAAGAACAGGAGCCCGGGATGCCATGCTAAGTGATGAATGTACCAAAGAAACAAAAGGCCGGGTTTTTGGATTTCATCGCAGTTTAGATACCATGGGGGCCGTTTTTGGGCCCGCCATAGCGTTAGTTTATCTTTATTTTTATCCCAATAATTATAAAACACTTTTTTTAATTGCTTTTTTACCGGGGTTAGCAGCTATCATATCAACATTACTCATAAAAGAAAAAAAGAAACAGGTAACAAACGCCGGCAAACGGCAAACGGCAAATGTTTTTGCTTTTGCAGCTTATTGGAAAAACAGTCCCACACAATATAAAAAATTGGTAACGGGTTTATTATTATTTGCATTGTTTAACAGTTCAGACGTATTTCTTTTACTGAAAATGAAAGAAAGTGGCTTAACTGATACTGCTGTGATTGGTGTTTATATTTTTTATAACCTGGTGTATGCCCTATTGGCTTACCCGGTTGGTATTCTCGCAGACAGACTGGGGCTTAAAAATATTTTTATTACAGGGCTTTTTGTTTTTGGCCTGGTGTATATTGGCTTTGCCTTTAACAATAATATCTTCATTTTTATTTTTCTTTTTTTGCTGTATGGCTTATATGCAGCAGCCACCGAAGGCGTATCAAAAGCCTGGATAAGCAATATTGTTGATAAGACTGAAACGGCTACCGCCATTGGTACTTATTCCGGATTTCAAAGTGTTTGTGCATTAATAGCCAGCAGTCTTTGTGGTTTATTATGGTATAATTTTGGAGCAATGATCACTTTCCTGATCACAGCAGCAGTTTCATTCATCGTTATAATTTATTTAGTTTTTTTTAAAAGAACTAAACTATCCATTTCGTAACTTTACTTGTACTGCGTAGCTTTAGCGAAGTAATATTAAAATATTTTTATGAACTCCTTTGATACGGTAACTGATGCTTTAAAAGAATTGAAACATAAAGGATATACCGTTGATTTTAATTTGGCTTTTGATAAAATAATCTGTCTGAATAATGAGATCTGCTTAAACCCCGATGAATTTGAAATAGTGGAAGTGCATCGTTTTGAAGGTGACAGTAATCCCGATGATGAAGATGTGGTGTACGCCATCGAATCAAAAGACGGAAAAGTAAAAGGCACAATGATGAGTGCCTATGGAATGTATGCAGAAAGTATCTCTACAACAATGATCCAAAAACTATCTATACATAAATAAAATTTCATTTACTATAAAATCTGAGTAAATATGCCTGTAGCATTTAACCGCAGAAATTTTATTAAATCATCGGCATTAACCGGTGCAGCATTAACCTTTGGTAATTCTATTAAAGCATTTTCGCCCCTAAAAAAAGATAAAGTACGTATTGGTATTATTGGTGCAGGATTTCGCTCGCATGAACATATGGGCAATTTTTTACAGCGGGATGATGTGGAAATAACCGCCATTGCCGATCCGCAGCAAAGAAGTGTTGATGAAGCATTGGCTGTTTTCAAAGAATTTAAAAGACCGGAACCTGTAGTTTATAAAAATGGTAATGAAGATTATAAAAATTTATTAAAGCGGGATGATGTAGATGCTGTGGTAATTTGCTCTCCATGGGAATGGCACAGTATTCAGGCGATTGATGCCATGAATGCAGGAAAAATTACCGGCGTGGAAGTTTGTGGTGCGGTAAAACTGCAGGAATGCTGGGATGTGGTTAATACTTCTGAAAAAACAAAAGTACCCTTGATGATGATGGAAAATGTTTGTTACCGCAGGGATGTAATGGCGGTAATGAATATGGTGAGGCAGGGCTTGTTTGGCGAATTAATTCATGCACAGGGAGGATATGAACATGATCTGCGTGGCGTACTTTTTAATGACGGTAAAACAGCCTATGATAGTGGTGTGGAGTTTGGCAAAAATGCATATAGCGAAGCCCAGTGGCGTACAGCACATAATTTAAAACGTAATGGAGAATTATATCCTACGCATGGCCTGGGCCCTGTTGCCGTAATGCTGGACATCAACAAAGGAAACAGGATGACCAAACTTTCTTCCATTGCATCAAAAGCAAAAGGCTTACATAAATATATTGTCGAACATCCAAAAGGCGGCGCCAATCATCCCAATGCCAAACTGAATTTTAAATGCGGTGATGTCGTTAACACTCAAATACAATGTGCCAATGGTGAAACCATTTTATTAACGCATGATGTTTCCTCTCCCCGCCCCTACAACCTCGGATTCAGGGTACAGGGCACAGAAGGTTTGTGGCAGGACTTTGGTTCAGGTGGTAATAAACAGGGATTCATTTATTTTCAAAAAGAAATGAAGCATAATCATAAATGGGATAATACAGAAAAATGGTTAACAGATTACGACCATCCGCTCTGGAAAAAATATGGCGCTGCTGCCGAAGGTGCCGGGCATGGCGGCATGGATTTTTTTGTTGATCATGCTTTTATTGAAAGTATAAAACGTGGTGCAGATTTTCCATTGGATGTATATGATTACGCAAGCTGGTATGCCATTACACCACTCAGCGAAAAAAGTATTTTAGAAGGTGGGCAGGTTCAGAACATTCCTGATTTTACAAGAGGAAAATGGAAAACGGGAAAGCAAATATTTGCGTTGGGGGATGATTATTAATTTTTAGCTATTACTTGTTATTGATATAAAAGAAAATATTTAACAGCATATTTGCTGACTATGAAAAAGATATGCTGCTGTTTTAGAACTAATTTTTCAGTACTGTAATACAAATTAATTTCAATAATTTAAACCAGCTTCGCATTAAAAAAAAGACGCTTGGGGTTTATCATTTACTTCAACAGCCCGGCATTTTTTAAATAAGGCATTACCTCTAAATCATGTCCAACAAAATCCCGGAATGCTTTTTTTAAATCCGTGCTGTTACCCACTGACAAAATATATTTTCTGAACCGTTCGCCATTTGCCCTTGTCATGCCGCCATGGCTTTGCAGCCAGTCAAATGTGTTATAGTCTAATGTTTTGCTCCATGTATATGCATAATAGCCGGCGCTGTATGCACCTCCCCATATGTGTGCAAAATAAGGCGAGTGATAGCGGGTGGGCACTTCATTTATAAGCAAGCCATATTTTTGTAAAGCAGTTTTTTCAAAATCCAGTGCAGGTGCAAAATCTGCGGTATTTTCAACGCTGTGCCAGGCCATATCCAAAGTGGCTGCAGCCAGCAACTCTGTTACAATGTAACCTTTATTAAAAGTTTCTGCTTTTTTTATTTTGTCTATCAGTTCCTGCGGAATTACCTGTTTTGTTTTATAGTGCAGTGCATAGTTCTTTAATATAACAGGATCTAATGCACAATGCTCATTTATTTGCGAAGGGTACTCTACAAAATCTCTTGGCACATTTGTGCCCGAAAGGCTTACATATTTTTGATCGGCAAAAAGCCCATGCAGTGTATGCCCGAATTCATGAAACATAGTTGTTACATCATCAAAACTTATTAAGGAGGGGTTACCTTCAGCAGGTTTTTGAAAATTAAAAACATTTACAATAACCGGCTTTTGTTTTAAATAATGTGATTGACTTACAAAATTATTCATCCATGCACCACCGCCTTTATTATCTCTTGTATAAAAATCCAGGTAATAAATAGCCATTGATTTACCATCTTTATCAAAAACTTCATATGCTACAACATCCGGATGGTATACAGGCAAATCTTTACGCACTTTAAATGTTATACCATACATTCTATTAGCAGCAAAAAACACCCCCTTTTCTAAAACAGTGGTTACTTCAAAATAAGCACTTACCTCGTTTTGGTCTAAATCATATTTTGCTTTGCGTACCTGTTCCGAATAAAAATTCCAGTCCCATGGCTGTAATTTAAAGCCTCCATTTTGGGCATCAATTAAACCCTGTATTTCTTTTGCTTCCCGTTGTGCTTTGGCTACAGCGGGCTTTGCAATTTTTGCCAGTAACTCAAAAGCTGCGGCTGGTTTTTCTGCCATTTGATCCTGTAATTTCCATTCTGCATAATTTTTTTTACCCATCAGCTTCGCTTTTTCCAGCCTGAGTTTAGCCATCGTTTCCAAAATTTGCCTTGTATCTCCGCTATCACTTTTTTCGGCACGTAACCAGGATGATTTAAAGAGCCGTTCCCGTATGCTCCTATTTTTTAATTTTTGTAATAAAGGCTGTTGGGTAGTGTTTAACAGCCCTATTAGATATTTGCCTTCAAATCCTGCTTCCTTTGCTTTTGCTTTTGCTGCTGCAATTTCTTCGGTGCTTAAACCTGCCAGTTCTTTTTCATTATCAATCAGTACCGCCCCATTCTTTCTTGCTATCAATAACCTGTTGTTATAACTGGTACTCAGGGTTGCCAGTTCTTCATTAACTTTTTTCATCTTTTCTTTACCGGCATCCGATAAATTTGCACCGGCCAATTCAAACTGCTGCAGATAATACTGCACAAGGCGTTTATCTTCCCCTTTTAATGCTGCTGTATTTATTGCCCTGATACGGCTGTATATTTTACTGTTCAAATAAAGTTTATCAGTGTGTGCCGAAATAATGGGAGCAAATTCTTCTTCTATCTTTTGTAATACAGGATTGGTGTTGGAACCTGTAAGATTATAAAAAATGGATGTAACCCTGCCTAGATCTTCGCCGCTGATTTCTAAAGCCAGTACCGTATTTTCAAATGTTGGTTTACTTTTATTATTGGCAATTACTGCTATTTCCTCATCATGTTTTTTTAACCCATACTCAAACGCAGGTTTAAAATGCTCATCTTTTATAAGATTAAAAACCGGGGCCTGGTATTGCAGGGGGCTTTTTTTCAACAATGGGTTACCATCAGCAACAACATTATTTTGTGCAAATACAATTTGTGTACCTGCCAAAAAGCAAAGCAATATACCAGCGGGTAATATTTTTTTAAGAAATTGCATATCAGTTGATTTTTGTAAATGTAATTAACTTGGCCTGTATGCCGCAAAAAAATGTGTATTAAAATTTTTTTAGTAATGATGAAATTAAAAACATAAATTTATCCGTAGCATACTGATTCTATTGATTAACAAACCCGGAGTATGTACCCAATAAAAGTCTAATAAAGATAAAGCAGAAAAGTGTTCCGGTAGCCATAGAAAATCTGTGCCAATGATACTCAACTGTATAATAAAAGTTCAAACCAAATAAAATGATTAACAGAAGAAAATTTTTGCAGCTATCTGCTTTAACCGCACCTATTCTTACCGCAAAAAAATCTTTCACAAACAACTTTGAAGAAATAACAAAACCGATTGTTATTTCTACCTGGGACAGTGGCATGGCTGTAAATGCCGAAGCCTGGAAAATATTATCTGTAAAAGGTCGGGCATTGGATGCCGTGGAAGCCGGTGCCATGCATATTGAAAATGAAATAAACTGTTGCGTAGGTTTAGGTGGATATCCGGACAGGGATGGCATTGTAACCTTAGACAGCTGCATAATGGATGAACACGCCAATTGTGGTGCTGTGGCCGGTATAGAAAGGATTAAACACCCGGTTTCTGTTGCCAGAAAAGTGATGGAAAAAACACCGCATGTTATATTGGTTGGCGCCGGTGCACAACAATTTGCTGTTGAAAACGGATTTAGTTTAGAAAGTACAGAGTTATCTGATGAAGCAAAAAAAGCATATGCTGATTGGCTGAAAAAAAGTGAATACAAACCGGTGATCAATATAGAAAACCAGCCAGCCGGACAGGGAACTAAAAAACAGAACGGCCCCTTTGCGCCAAACTTTTTTGAAGATGGCACTGCCAATCATGATACGATGGGTTTGGTAGCGATGGATGCAAATGGAAGTTTAAGTGGCGCAGTTACAACAAGTGGCATGGCTTTTAAATTACACGGCCGTATTGGTGATTCACCCATTATTGGTGCCGGTTTATTTGTAGATAATGAAATTGGTGCAGCAACAAGCAGCGGCACCGGCGAAGAAGTGATTCGCATTTGCGGAACACATTTAGTTGTCGAATTTATGAGGCAGGGTTATAGTCCTGAACAAGCCTGCCAAAAAGCAGTTGAACGAATAATTAAAAGAGATCGTGAAAAAGCAAAAACTTTGCAGGTAGGTTTTTTGGCCATGAATAAAAAAGGACAATATGGTGCTTATGCCATACAAAAAGGATTTGTGTTTAGTGTAAAAAGTAACAATGAAAATCAAATTCATACTTCAAAATATATACTTTGATATTTAAATTAGAGGTTATTGGTTTCAATATTGAAAGCTGCATCATAGCACAGGCTGCAGATGCTGACCGTATTGAATTATGTGATAACCCAAACGATGGCGGCACTACCCCATCCTATGGTTTTATAAAAGCTGCAAGAGAAAAATTACAGATCAAATTATATCCCATCATCCGCCCACGTGGCGGTGATTTTTTTTATACCACTGAAGAATTTGAAATAATGAAAACCGATGTTACAATTTGCAAGACACTCGGTTGTGATGGTGTTGTGATCGGGATGTTGAATGCAGATGGAACTGTTGATAAAAAAAGATGCAAAGAGTTAGTGACACTAGCTTATCCTCTTGGCGTTACTTTTCACCGGGCATTTGACCGGGTTGCAGATGCCAAACAAGCTTTAGAAGATATAATTGAGATTGGTTGCGAAAGAATACTCACATCGGGCTTAGTGCCAGCTGCTTTGGACGGAACTGAAACACTTGCGACTTTAGTTAAGCAAGCCGATGAAAGGATCATCATCATGCCGGGTAGCGGCGTAAGATCAGACAATATTATTGAGCTTGCAAAAAAAACCGGTGCAGTTGAATTTCACACATCTGCAAGGATTAATATTAACAGCGGTATGAATTATACAAATGAAACGATGAGGGAAAGTCTGAAATCAGTTTCTGCTGATGCCGATGAAATAAAAACCATCATTGCTAACTTAAAAAGTTTGTAAGATGAAAAGCACCACAATCCTGTTAATTCTTATAATCAATCTAATCCCGTTTCAGACAAATGCCCAAAACATTTCCATCGAACTAAATAAAAACTGGCAATTCAAAAACCAAAAGGAAAACAAATGGTACAAAGCCATTGTACCGGGCAGTGTACACACCGACCTGCTTACCAACAAACTTATACCCGATCCTTTTTACGGAGATAATGAAAGTAAACTGCAATGGATAGATAAGGCTGATTGGGAATATAAAACGGTTTTTAATGTTGATACAAAAACATTCGCTAAAAAAAATATTGAACTGGTATTTGATGGCTTAGATACTTATGCAGATGTTTATGTTAATGGAAAATTAATTTTACAGGCAGATAATATGTTCCGGGGTTGGACTGTGAATATAAAACCATTCATTAAAAGAGTAAACAACGAATTACTAATCAAATTTTCATCGGCACAAAATAAAGTGGATAGCATTGCCAAAGCAAGGTTGCCATTGGTTTTACCGGATAACAACAGGGTTTATGTACGTAAAGCACAGTTTCAGTTTGGCTGGGATTGGGGGCCGAAGTTTGTGGGCTGTGGGATTTGGAAGAAAGTATACCTAAAAGTTGCCAACGTAAAAAAATCATTCGCTTTAAATAATGATCATAATACAATTGCAAAACTCATTCAACAAAAAGATTCCATCGGCACTTCTTTTTATTTTGAAAAAGATGGTAACCCTATTTATGCCAAAGGTGCCAACTGGATCCCTGCTGATATTTTTTTACCCAGGTTAAAGAAAGATGATTACCGAAGAATGTTACAAAGCGTTAAAGATGCTAACATGAATATGTTGAGGGTTTGGGGCGGTGGCGTATATGAGTCTGACGATTTTTATGACCTCTGCGATTCAATGGACATAATGGTTTGGCAGGATTTTATGTTTGCAGGTGGTATGTATCCCGGCGATGATGCATTTATAAATAATGTGAGAGAAGAAGTAAAATACCAACTTGAACGTTTAAGAAATCATCCCTGTATTGTATTGTGGTGTGGCAATAATGAAATTGATGAAGCCTGGCATAACTGGGGCTGGCAAAAGCAATTCAATTTACATGGATCCGATTCTGCCAAAGTTTGGAATGATTATAAACTTTTGTTTGTAGACAGCCTGAAGAAATGGGTAGATGAATTTGATGGTAGCAGGCCATATGTTTCTACATCGCCGAAAAATGGATGGGGACATGCTGCAAGTTTTACAGAAGGCGACAGTCATTACTGGGGCCTTTGGTGGGGACTGGAAGATTGGGAAATCTTTGAAAATAACACAGGCAGGTTCATCAGTGAATATGGCATGCAGGCCATGCCTAACTGGAATACGATTAAAAGTTTTACTGTCAACTCTGACAGATATTTACATTCACCAGTCATACAAGCTCACCAAAAAGCAACAGATGGGTTTAAGAAACTTGATCATTATTTAAACCGGTATTTTATAGATTCAAACAAATTAAAGAATCTTTCTTTAGAAGATTATTCGTATTTAACGCAATGCCTGCAATATTATATTTTAAAGAACAGCATTTCAGTTCACCGAAGTAAATACCCTGCAAATATGGGAACCTTATTGTGGCAATTAAATGATTGCTGGCCGGTTACCAGCTGGAGCATTACAGATTACAGTCGCCAGCCAAAAGCAGCATGGTATGCGGTTAAAGAAGTTTACAGGAATGATGTGATACCGGTCAAAGATTCAGTTTATCCAAAAGATTTAAACCTCACCAGGCCACAGTTTGCATTTTTAAATGGCAGCAATGATCTGCTACTGGGTTCAAGTGTTACTGCTAAATATGTTTATCTTTTCACCGATGATAAAACAATAATTTTTTCAGATAATTATTTCGACCTTGCTGCCGGAGAAAGAAAAATACTAAAGACCAACAGGAAATTAAACAGTAATGACATAAAAAAAATAAAGATAAAATCATTGTACGATGTTTTTAATTAACGAGCCGAACAGCGATGATCAGGTACAAGTGAGTGACACAAGAATGCTTAAAAGTGTTGCAAAAGTCTGTCACAAAATATTTATTTTATCTCTTTACTTTTTATTATTTTTTATAAATAATGCTGATGGACAAACAAAACACAACTTCACACTTTCCAAAACTGATTTTTTATTAGACAGCAAACCTTTCCAGATCATCAGTGGAGAAATGCACCCTGCAAGGATACCAAAGGAATACTGGCGGCACCGCATTCAAATGACAAAGGCGATAGGTTGCAATACAATAGCAGTCTATATCTTCTGGAATTATCATGAACAAAAGGAAGAAATATTTGATTTTAAAACAGAAAACAGGAACATTGCTGAGTTCATTAAAATCTGTCAGCAGGAAGGGATGTGGGTGCTACTGCGGCCAGGCCCTTATGTATGTGCGGAATGGGATTTTGGTGGACTACCTCCTTACCTGTTAAAATATCCTGACATTAAAGTACGATGTATGGATACAAGGTACATGTCAGCAGTTGAACGTTACATAACGCATTTAGCAAAACAGGTTGCAGCATTACAATGTGTAAATGGCGGACCGATATTAATGGTGCAGATTGAAAATGAATATGGCAGTTATGGTAATGACAAAAATTACCTGGAAGCATTAAGAAACCTTTGGATAAAGAATGGAATTAAAGTTCCGTTTTATACGGCTGATGGTGCTACAGCCTATATGCTTGAAGCAGGACATATAAAAGGAACTGCCATTGGTTTAGACAGTGGCGCCAGTGATGCCGATTTTGAACAGGCAAGAAAATCAGATCCGGATGTCCCGTCTTTCAGCAGCGAAACATACCCTGGTTGGTTAACACATTGGCATGAGAAATGGCAGAGGCCCGATACCAACGAATTGAAAAAAGAAATGGAATATTTATTGAAGAATAAAAAGAGTTTCAATTTATATGTGATACATGGTGGATCCAATTTTGGTTTTACTGCCGGTGCCAATGCTTTCTCACCAACTCAATACCAGCCTGATGTTACGAGTTATGATTATGATGCTCCCATCAATGAACAGGGAAAGGCTACGCCAAAATATTTTATGCTACGTAACCTCATTGCAAAATATACAGAACATAAAATCCCTGATTTACCCAAACCAATTACAGCCATTGAAATTCCGGCAATTGAAATGAAATACAATACGAGCATCTGGAATCATTTACCGCCTCCCATATTTTCTGTTCAGCCAAAACCTATGGAATATTTTGGGCAGAACCAGGGATTGGTATTGTATAGAACAAAATTAATCGGTCATCACAGCGGTAAACTAAAAATCTGGGAACCGCATGATTATGCTTTGATCTTTTTAAACGGGAAATTCATTGATACCGTTTTTCGTGATGGCGGTGACTGGACTGTTGATATTCCAAAATCATCGATAGAGAATCCAATATTGGATATATTAGTGGAAGGAATGGGACATATTAACTTTGCACAATTTATGATTGACCGAAAAGGAATTACCGACAGGGTAACCTTAAATGGAATGACATTGATGAACTGGGAGATCTTTTCATTACCCATGGATGATATTCGTAAGGCCACTACAAGAACTACAACAAATGCTAAAACCCTGCTTAGTTGCCAGGCAGGCAGTTACGGCGTTTTCTTTAAAGGAAATTTTTCTTTATCCGAAACCGGGGATACTTATTTTGACTTAAGTAATTACAGCAAAGGAATGGTTTATGTAAATGGCCATAACCTTGGCAGGTACTGGAACACAGGTCCACAGCAGCGATTGTATTGCCCCGCCGGCTGGTTAAAAAAAGGGAACAATGGAATCATAATTTTTGACCTGTTACAATTGGATGCAAAAGAAATTAAATCATTTAAAACATTAGAATAGATGAAGAATAGCATATTACTACTCCTGGTACTTATCAGCATTTCCGCCTTTTCGCAAACGGCCGAAAATATCATCATCATTACAACCGATGGTTTTCGCTGGCAGGAAGTTTTTAGCGGCATGGATAGTGCCATTGCCAATAATAAAAAATTTAACCAGGATGACAGTGCAGCAATCTTTAAAAAATACTGGGCGGCTGATGCAACAGAAAGAAGAAAAAAAATCATGCCTTTTTTGTGGAGTACGATTGAAAAAAACGGGCAGATCTATGGCAACAGGAATTTAAATAATAAAATAGATAATGCAAACCCTTACTGGTTCTCATACCCAGGGTATAATGAAATTTTTACCGGTTATCCTGATACGGCTGTTAACAGTAATTCATTTCCACCAAATACCAATACAAACCTGCTGGAGTTTTTAAATAAGCAACCAAAATATAAAAATAAGGTTGCCGCTTTTGGAGCATGGGATGCATTTGACCGGATATTAAATGAAGCAAGAGGGAAATTCCCGGTTTATTCTGCTTTTGATTTATTGGGAGGAATGAATCCAACTACAACAGAAAAAACAATCAATTCATTAGCAAAAGATTCTTATAAACCTTTTGGAGAGGAAGAAGTTCTTGATGTGTTTACCCATTATGGAGCTATCAACTACCTGCAAACAAAAAAACCAAAAGTACTTTATATATCGTATGGTGAAACAGATGAGTGGGCTCACAGTGGTCGCTACAAGGATTACCTGGATGCAGCAAACATGGTTGATAAATGGATACATGACATCTGGACTTATGTGCAAGCTGATCCATTCTATAAAAACAAAACAGCCATTTTTATTACAACCGATCATGGCAGGGGTGATCTGAAAAAAGAAGAATGGACAAGCCATAATAATAAAATAAGTGATTCTTACCAGATCTGGTTTGCAGTAATGGGGCCCGGTATTAAATCGAAAGGTGAAGTAAAGACATCGCAACAATTATATCAGAAACAATTTGCGCAAACGATGGCAGCTTTGCTGGGAGTGAGATTAACTGCAGAACATCCGGTAGCAGAAAAAATTGAAATCAACCGTGATTAATTTCAAGCAACCGTTTTAATAAAGTAATTTGATTACCGGCACGGATAAAATTATGCCCTTCATATTTAGCGCCGTAATAAACATCATTATTTAAATGATCAGTTAAAAAACGAATGGCCTGCATATAGATCATGAATTTTCCGGCATAGTGAAAATATTTTTTTTCTTCTTCGCTCAACTCCTCTCCCATTTCAGATAAATATCCATTAACAATGGCATCATAAAATTCTTTGCGAATTTTAATCTTTGAAAAATCCTTTTCCTCTTCACTAACCGGGCATAAATATGTACGCATCATATCACCCACATCACTGATGAAATAACCAGGCATTATGGTATCCAGGTCAATCACACACAACCCTTTACCAGCCTCATCAAATAAAACATTGCTGATCTTAGTATCGTGATGGGTGCATCGTATTTTAAACCTGCTTTTACCTATCTCAAATTCATCAACAATATTTTTTTGTTGCATGATAAAATCGACCTGATCTTTTGACTGTTGACTTCTTTCCTGATTTCCATTTAATAAAGCCAACTCAAATTGCCGATAACGTAGAGTAAGATTATGAAAATCAGGTAAAGCAATTTTTAACTGTGCAGCATTAAAGCCAGACAATAATTTAGAGAACAAAGCAAATTGTTTGGCTGCTTCATAAGCCTGCTCAGGTTTTTCAACCACATCAATCGTATGCGATCCTTCAACAAATGGAAACATGCGGTAATAACCTTCGTCGGTATTAACCAGGTCTTTCCCATCTTCTGCCTGGCAAGGATTTACAAATAGATAGTCTGGAAAATACGCTTTCAGATAATCAGCGATCATCCGGATATTAGAAGCAATGTCTTCGGGGTTTTTAAAAATAGTGTGATTGATGTGTTGAAGAATGTATCTTTTATTTTTAACTGTTACCAGCCAGGTTGAGTTTATTAATCCATTGCCGAAAGGCCGGATAATATAATCTGTTTCTTCAAATCCAAACATTGAAATAATATGCTCCATCAAATGCAAAATCGTTCAATTGCTTTAATTAGTGAACATGTTTTATAATTTTCTTTTTTTAAATACACATATTGCAGAACCTTCTGCCACAAAAACAGAATTGGGTTTTGCTTTCATCAAAACTGAAAACCGGGCGCCATACAAAGAAGTAAAATCACAATCTATCTGATAACTCTTTACAGGAAATATTTTCCAGGGTGGGTGTTGTACATTATATTCAAAAGTAGTTTTATCATTATATTTTGAGTAACCCCAGTAATGTTCTGCAATAAACTCCTCTTCGCTGTCTGAGATCATTGGCTTTGCTGTATTCTCAACAACCGCTGCAATTTTATTCCATTTATGCAGGTGTTTCCATTGATAGCTTAACGCAAATTCACTTTCGGTTTCAGTTATATAGTGCCTCATGCTTTTAGTATCATATTTTTCATGATAAATTGTATTGGCAATTAAGCTGATGGCCGGTTTTGGTACGATCTCTTTAATGAACACAGTACCTCGTTTCCATTCACCGCTATCATTATACTTTACATAAAACCGCAGGTTCACTTCTTCAAAATTTACATGAAAAGGTATTTTATATCCCAATAGCCTGGTATTGGTAAACATAAAGCCAACAAGGCTTACATAAGCCTTGCCATTAAACAGATCAAGTTCGGTTTCATGTGGCAGGTAAGGAATAAGTACTGATGGATCAACAATATAATTGGCCATGATCAGGTTCTTCCATTCAGCAGTTAAAAATTTTAAAGCCATTTATATTAAACTTAATTATTTTGTTTTTTATTCTCCTTGTAAAATTCTTTAAATATCAACCGCAGATTCTGATCGTAGGTAAAATAATTATACAACCAGTTACTGAAAACAAAGAAACGGTTTTTTACACCCAGTATCAGCATCAGGTGCAGGCCCATCCATATCATCCAGGCCAGGAAACCCCCAAAATGCAATTTAGGTTTGGGTATATCTACAACAGCCAGGTTGCGGCCAACTGTAGCCATGGTGCCGTTATCTTTATAAACAAATTCCTCCTGCGCAACAGTACTGCTTTTTCTTTCAGCCCTTAAAAAATTATTAGTTAGCAGATCTGCCATCTGCATGGCAACAGGTGCTACCTGCGGATGTCCGTTTGGCCAGGTCGGCTCTTCCATATAGGCCACATCGCCTATAGCATAAATATTTTCGAAACCATTTACCTGGCAATGCCGGTTTACTTTTATACGGTTACCTCTTGCTATTAAATCATTGTTAATTCCGTCCGGCACATTTCCTTTAATCCCGGCTGCCCATATAACCATGCTTGTTTCAATTGTAGCTCCGTTTTGTAACTGAACAGTATTGCCATCATATTCTTGCAGTATGGTATTGGTTAATACGGTAACACCCAGTTTTTCTAAATACAGTTGAGATTGTTCACTTGATCTTTCACTCATGGCAGCCAGTGTCTTAGCTGTTCCTTCCAGCAAATAAATTTTCATTTGAGTAAAATCAAGTTCAGGGTAATCTTTTGGTAACACAAATCTTTTCATATCGGCAATGGCACCGCTTAACTCAACGCCTGTTGGTCCGGCGCCAACAATTACAATATTCATCAACCTTTGCAGGGTAAGTTCATCTTTGGCATTCAATGCATCTTCTAAATTGTGTAATAACCTATGCCGCAACTGTAATGCCTCAACCGTATTCTTCATCGGAAATGCATTTTCCATTAAGCGTTGATTACCGAAAAAATTGGTATCGGCACCGGTTGCAATTACCAATGTATCAAATGTAAATTCACCAATATCAGTAACTACTTTTTTTTCTTCAGTAAGTATCTGCTGAACTTCTGCCATCCTAAAATGAATGTTCCTGCTTTTTTGAAAAACTTTCCGCAGCGGAAAAGAAATATTACTGGCATCAAGGCCGGCAGTAGCCACCTGATAAAACAATGGTTGAAACTGGTGGTAATTGAACCGGTCAATTAGGGTGATATCAAAACCTGGTTTGTTACTGAGTTTGCGTGCCAGCCGCAATCCTCCAAAGCCTCCTCCTATAATTACCAATTTCATGTGCTTGAATTTTCAACACAAAGGTATATAACTTTCAGTAATTTTTGAAAATTTAGGAAATATTTTAATAAAGTAACCTCACTTTAATTGTTGCCTTCACTTTTTTTAACAACTCCAGTGCATTTTTACTCAGGTTTTTATTTACATCCAACACTACATAACCAATCGTATCATTGGTTTTTAAATATTGGCCCAGAATATTTATTTTATGTTTACTCAGTTGTGTGTTAATTTCTGAAAGTACTCCGTGTACATTGTGATGTATATGCAATATACGGTGGGTACCTTCCTGTGGTGGGAGAGCCAGAGCAGGGATACTGTGAGAGCCTGTACTAATACCCTTCTCCAGGTAATTAAATAATTTTCCGCTGACATCATCACCAATATTGTGCTGGGCTTCCTGTGTACTACCACCAATATGCGGTGTAAGTAACACATTACTTAATCCCTGCAACGGAGATGAAAAATGATCACCGTTCTTTTCGGGTTCAACCGGAAACACATCAACTGCTGCACCACTTAAATGTCCATCAAGTAATGCTTTCCGCAATGCATCCAGGTCAACTACTTCTCCCCTTGCATAGTTTATTAATATACTCCCCTGCTTAAAATATTTGAGTGTGTTTTTATTGATAAGGTTTTTTGTTGTAGTTAATTCCGGTACATGGAGCGTAACAATATCAGATTTGCTTACCACTTCTTTTAAACTTTTCCTGTCCTCTGCATTGCCTAGTGGCAATTTTGTTTCGGTATCATAAAAAATAACTTTCATTCCCAGGCCTTCGGCCAGTACACTTACCTGCTTACCAATATTGCCATAACCAATTATGCCAAGTGTTTTACCTCTTAATTCATAACTGCCACTGGCTTCCTTAAGCCAGATGCCTTCATGCGCAGCTTTATTTTTATCAATGATCTTTCTGATCAACATAATTGAAGCGCCAATCACCAGTTCTGCCACACTCCTGGTATTGCTGTATGGCGCATTAAAAACTGCCACACCATTTTTTGTAGCAGCTTTTAGATCAACCTGGTTTACACCAATACAAAAACAGCCGATAGCCTGTAATTTATCAGCAGCATCCAGAATTTTTTTAGTAACCTGTGTTTTGCTGCGTATGCCTAATAAATGAACATTTTTAATTGCAGTAATTAATTCCTCTTCAGTTAAAGCACCATTTATCTTTTTCACATTGGTATATCCTGTTTCATTAAAATACTTTACAGCCGCATCACTTATATTTTCTAAAAAAAGAATATTTATTTTTCCCTTCGGATAACTGGTTATTTTATTTTCAGGCATGACTATTACTGTGTATTTTGCACAAATATATTCTATATCAAGATCACAAATTAATGATAACTACTTTCTGCAATACATTTTACCGTTTTAAGCGTATCAATGTTAATTTAATAAAAATGATAATTAGGTGTAACCATGGGGAAAATTCTCCTTTATGCTTATGTTATTCAGTCATATTGGGTTTTCTTATTACCCTTTCAGCCTGCAACGCTGTAACTACATCCAGCAATTTTAAACAACCACCTGACACTATACCTGCTTTAGTATTACCTGATCTGCCTGCTGTTTCAAAGGAAGAAGCTGCAAGAATTAAAACCGCCTGTGAAAACTGGTATGATTCCGTATTAAAACAAAAAGGTTTTAACGGTGGCATTTTAGTTGCAAAAAATGGCCATATCATTTTTGAGCGTTATAATGGTACAGGCCATTTGCCGGGTACCGATACAATTACTGAAAATACTCCACTGCATATAGCATCTATTTCCAAAACATTTACAGCAATGGCTGTATTGAAATTAGTACAGGACGGTAAACTTCAGCTTGATGATTTATTCAGTAAATATTTCCCGGTGTTTAATTATCCCGGTATTACCATCCGTAACCTGCTCAGTCACCGGAGTGGCCTGCCCAATTACCTTTATTTTATGGAAGAACTTGGATGGAATAAATCTGTTTATATAAAAAACCAGGATGTCCTTGATTATCTAATATCCCGAAAACCGGAACTGAAAGATATTACTTCACCAGGCACCCACTTTGCATATTGCAATACAAACTACGCTTTACTTGCATTATTGATTGAAAAGGTTACTTCGGTTTCCTATGCCCAATTTATTAAACAGTCTTTTTTTATACCGTTACACATGAATAACAGTTATATATTCAATCTTACCGATTCTGCCAAAGCTTTGCCCAGCTACGATTGGAGAGGAAAACCTGAACAACTTAATTTTTTAGACCTGGTATATGGTGATAAGAATATTTATACAACACCCAGGGATCTGCTTATCTGGGACAGGGCATTATCGGGCAAGCTGTTATTTACAAAAGAAATTCTTGAACAGGCTTACGCACCATACAGTAATGAAAGGCCGGGCATAAGAAATTATGGACTTGGCTGGCGAATGAATATTTATCCGAATGGTAAAAAGATCATTTACCATAATGGATGGTGGCATGGCAGTAATGCAGCATTTATAAGGCTTTTAAATGATAATGCCACAATAATAGTAATAGGCAATAAATTTACCAGGTCAATTTATCATGCCAAATCACTGGAATCAATTTTTGATAATTATTATGGCCCTGTTGATGATGAAGAAACTGAAACTATAAAAGACCTAACAACAATTTCTACCATAAAGTCGGATAAAATGCCGGTTAAAGCTGCATTAAAAAATAGAAAAAATATTCAGAAAAAGTCTCAGAAAAAAAACAGGAGAAGCAATTAAAAATTATTAAGTTTTTTTACCTTATAACTCAGCAACATTATCTTAAAGTAAATTCCTTTTGCAGGTTTTGCAGGTTTTGCAGGTTTGTATACAGATTGTGCAATAATTCTGCACAAATAATGCATAAAATTGCATTATTTATTATTAAATTGAGATGCAATTAAAAACTAATGCTTAAAAGAGAAAGACAGGCGTATATAGTACACCAGGTAAACCTGCATAATAAAGTGCTGTCAAATTCTTTAAGTACAGAGGTAGAAGTTTCAGAAGATACCATCCGCAGAGATTTACAGGAACTCTCAGAAAAAGGTAAATTAATTAAAGTGCATGGAGGAGCCCTTTCCCATTCTTTTCATGATATCACTTACCCCTCTAAAAAAGTATATGCACATAATAATAAAAGACTAATTGCTGAAAAAGCTGTTAAGCTTATAAAGGATGGCATGTTTGTTTTAACCGGCGGCGGAACAACCATTATTGAGTTAGCGAGATGCCTACCCCTTACCTTATCAGCCACTTTTATTTCGGGCAGTATACCGGCTGTAGTGGAATACATGCATCATCCAAATATTGATGTAATCGTAATTGGCGATAAATTATCAAAAAATTCAAAAATTACATTGGGTGCCGATGCTTTAGCCAGGATAAGAACCCTGAACCCTGATCTGTGTTTTTTAGGTATCAATGCCATTGATTTGAAAAACGGCATTACGGACAATGATTGGGATGTGGTACAACTAAAACAAACCATGATCACTTCTTCGCAAAAAGTGGTTTGCCTTACCATTTCAGAAAAGATCAATACCATTCAACCCATTCATGTTTGTGATTTGCTAAAAATTGATATCTTGATAACAGAATTACCAAATAATCATCCTGTATTACAACCATATGTTGCTGCAGGAATAACTGTATTTTAAAAAATTAAACAAATACTATAAAAGTTTTTTTCAACCACCAAAACACGCTATATGAGAAAATTTGCAAACAGATTAATTGCTATTCTGTTTTTCCTTGTCCCATTATTGGCAAGTGCACAAACAAGCATTACGGGCCGGGTCCTTAATGGAAAAGACGGCGCTCCTATTATTGGCGCTACAGTACTTGTAAAAAGTACAAAAGCAGGAACCAAAACAGATGCCAACGGAAATTTTACAATTGCTGCCAACAAAGGAGATGTATTGGTAGTAAGTTCTGTAAGTTTCGTTACGCAACAAATTAAAGTAAAAGACGCAGGTATAATAAACATTAACCTTGCGGCTGCAGATGTTACGATGGATGAAGTTGTGGTAACAGCAATGGATATTAAAAAAAATCCAAGGGAATTGGGCTATTCTGTTCAGACGGTTAAAGGATCAGATGTGGCAGAAACGCAAAGGGAAAATTTTGTAAATGGATTACAGGGAAGAGTTGCTGGCCTTAGTGTAACTCCAACAACTGGTACTGCCGGCGCTTCTTCGGGTATTATTTTAAGGGGCTTTAACACCCTTTCCGGTACCAATCAACCCTTATTTGTAATAGATGGGGTGGTAGTGGATAACACTACCTTCAATTCAAACTCCCAGGGAGGCAGCGGCATTGGTCTTGCATCTGACGGAAACAACAGGAATATTGATAATACCAACCGGATTGCAGATTTAAACCCCAATGATATAGAATCTTATACAGTTTTAAAAGGGCCGGAAGCCACTGCATTGTACGGTAGCCAAGCTAGTTCTGGTGCTATTGTAATTACTACTAAAAAAGCAAAAGGTACTAATAGAAAAATACTTGTTTCGTATGACAACAATTTCCGCATGCAGAAATTAACCAGGTTTGCCGATGTAAATAATGAATATGGACCCGGAGCCAGCAATGGAGTTCCAGATCCTTTAGGTCGGTTTACATCATTTGGCCCTAAATGGACTGCCGGTACTAATTTATTTGATAACCTTCATCATTTCTATAAAACAGGTTTTTCACAGACCCATAATCTGGGGTTGGAATTTGGAACAAAGAATGTAGCTTTCAGGGCATCGGGACAATACCTGAAAAATAGTGGTGTTGTGCCAAATAATTTCTATACAAAATACACCGGAAGAATTTCAAATACAACCAAACTTGGTAAATACATAACAATTACGCCATCTGTAGTATATTCATATGCTGATAATAAAAAACCAACAAAGGGCGCTTCTTCTTATTTAATGAGTTTGTACCAATGGCCCGCCAATAATGATATCCGTAACTATCAGGATGATTATGGCGGTAAACTGACCTTGTTTAATGCAAATCCCAATGCTGATTTTGATAACCCAATCTGGAGTTCTAAAAACAATACTATGGGAGATATTACAAGGCGTTTAATATCAACATTGGGTATTGATATTAAGCCATTCTCCTGGTTAAGTCTGGCAGGGAGGTTTGGATATGACACTTACAAAACAGATGGATATATTCAGATTCATCCGCAATCATTCTATCTGACAGCATCAACATTAGGTACCTTGGAAAATTATTATACAACCTATAAAGGATATAACCACACCCTAACAGCAAGTGCAAAAAAAGATTGGAAGGGATTCACAGGTAGACTGTTAGTTGGAACCATGTGGCAGGATTATGAAACAGATCAATATGGCGTAGTTGGTAATCATATTGCCGATTCTATAGTTGCAGGTAAATTATACAAGAACGGCAGTGTAATTACAGGTTTTAACCCTACAGACAGCAACCAGACTGCACCAAACTCAAGAACACGTTTATCAAGAGCAACTAAAGGTTTGTATAACTTGAAAATTTTCAGGGAGGTAGCTTATTTTGGAGAAGCTTCGTTAGGCTACAAAAATGTCGTTTTTATAACCTATTCCCAACGTTTTGAAAAAGCTTCACCTATTCCACCCAAAAATAATAATTACCATTACCCTGGTGCCAGTATGAGTTTAATTGTATCGGATATTTTTCCTATATTGAAAAGAGGAGATATCCTGGACTATTTTAAACTAAGGGCTTCATTGGCAAATACAGCCAGGTTAAATGATCCTTATTCTAACCAGAGAAATTTTGTACCTAACCAAAGCAGTAATTCGTATCCGGGTACAACGTATACTTACAGCTTTACCAATAATAATCCTGACTTGGTACCGGAAAAACAACAGACCTATGAAGTAGGTACTGAAATGAGATTTTTGAATAGTAGAATATCGCTCGATGCAGCATACTATAATACACTTAATACTAAGCAGATAAGCCAGGGCTACAGGGCAAGTTATGCAACCACTGCTGTACTAAATACTACCAATGCTGCGTCTGTACGCAACCAGGGTGTGGAGTTTACACTAAATCTGACGCCAATTAAAAAGAAAGATTTTAACTGGAATATCAATTTCAATTTTACCCATAACTGGAGTAAAGTTTTAACCTTGCCTGAATCAATTGGTCAATACAACGACTATTATAATTCTGACACTTACATTTCAAACGTAAGGGGCGGATTGATAAGAGGCAATTCAACAGGTACGATAACAGGTTCAACTTATCAGCGAAACAATGCAGGCCAGATCATCATCTCTGCTTCAACCGGTTTGCCATTAACCAATGGTGGTAACCAGCTTATAGCAGACAGGAATCCTGATTTTACTTTAGGAACCTTGAATACCTTCAAGTATAAAAACTGGACATTAAGTTTTTTATGGGATCTGAAAGTAGGCGGAGATATTTATAATGGAACAGACCAGGTATTAACCAGCATTGGTAAAAGCGTAAGAACTGCAGACCGCAATTCGCCCATTATTGTTGAAGGAGTACTTAACGATGGTTTACAAAACACATCAAACCCAACAAAGAATACAATAGTAGTTATCCCTTATTTTTTAAGTACCTATTATACAACCTTACCCGATGAAGAATTTATTGAAAAAGATGTTAACTGGTTAAGGCTAAGGGATGTCACTTTAAATTACAGGCTTTCGCAAAAACTTGTTAAACGAATAAAGTACTTAAAGGCAATGAGCTTCTTCATTACCGGCAATGACCTGATACTTTCAACGAATTACAAGGGGGCTGATCCATCAATTAATGCCAACAACCCAGGCACTCTGGGTGTGGGAGGCTATGGTATGGATTTAGGGAATACTCCTACTCCTTTGGGATTAAGTTTCGGTTTAAAGGCTAACTTTTAATGATTAACGATAATAGTAAAATATAAAAAAAATTGTATGAAAAATAAAATTATAAAACCGATATTTTTTCTTGGGTTAATATGTATAGTTTGTACATTATCCTGCAAGAAAAAAATTGATGATGCTTATTTAAATCCCAATGCCCCGGTTGTTGTTCCTATTGAAAGCTTATTACCCGGTGTAATTGGTGGTTTCACGGCCTTCTTTTCATCAAATGGTACGGGTTATGGAGTACAGGCTGATGGTATATTGCTTGGGCGCTATATTCAATATTGGGGATCTACTGCTAGCGGTGAACTATATGGCCAGATGGGTTTCCCGGGGGGTACTTCCAGTGATGCCACAGGCGGCCTTTGGGCAGCCGTATATTATGGTCATGGAGGCAATGTAAACAAGATTATTGAATGGGGTGCCGAACAGCAAAAATGGGACTATGTAGGTGTTGGTTATGCTATCAGGGCATGGGGATGGTTGGAATTAACCAATGTATACGGGGATGCTATTTTAAAAGAAGCTTTTAATACCAGTTTATCGCAATTTCATTATGATACACAACCTGAGTTTTATGACAGTTGCCGTGCTATTTGTTATCGTTCTTTAAGTTATTTAAACAGAACTGATGGCGCCGTAAGTCAGGCCAATCTTGCACTTGGAGATGCCTATTTTTATAATGGAGATGTAAATAAATGGAAAAAATTCGTTTATGGAATACTGGCCCGTTCATATATTGACCTAAGCACTAAGTCTGATTTTCTTTCAAAAGGTTATGCTGATTCTGCTATCAAATATGCAAACCTCTCATTGGCTAACAATACTGATAATGCATTGGTGAAAGTTGCCGGTGGCAATACATCTGCTGTAAACAATTATTTTGGCCCGTTCCGTGGAAATATAGGCAGCATCAGGCAGGGATCTTATATTGCCGACCTTTTGTCGGGAAATAATCCTCAGGCTTTCAATGGCGTTAGTGATCCAAGAATATATTACATGCTTCGTGAAAACCTCAATGGTACATTTAAAGGTTTTACTGTCTGGCTAGGATCTGCAGGACTTTCTGCAAATGATTATCCCAGAAATTTTTGGGGAACAACGCTACCTACATCTACAGCAGGACCTTCACCTGACAGTTCCCGCTACCTGTATCAAAATACAAGCCCATGGCCAATGATGACAGCTTCTGAAATACAATTTATAATTGCAGAAGCGGCATACCGTAAAGGAGATAAGCCATTGGCGCTTGCTGCTTATATTAATGGAATCAGCATGAATTTTGATATGATTACCACAACTTATCCGCAAAATGTTCCCGCAGTATTTGCAATAACACCTGCTTCAAAAGCTGCTTATCTTTCAAACACTGCAGTAGTACCGGGAGTAGCCAACAGCTTAACACTTTCACAGATTATGTTACAGAAATATATTGCACTATATGGCTGGGGTGTTCAGCAAACCTGGACAGATATGCGTAAGTTTCATTACGTAGATATTGACCCTTCAACCGGTAACCAGGTTTATGCAGGTTTTGCACCTCCATCAGGTGCCAATTTAATTGCAACAAACAATGGCAAATTAGTGTACAGGTGCAGGCCAAGATATAATTCAGAATATTTGTACAATATCCCGGAACTAACAAGACTGGGAGCATTGGCATTGGATTATAATACAGTACAACCCTGGTTTACTTTACCATAATTTTAAAAAAATAAAAAATGACAAATAAATTAAGAATTCTAATAGTCGCCGTCATAGGTATTTTGGTGGTTAATTCCTGTTATAAAAAAAATGAATCGTTAACCGTCCTGCAGGTAAACCCTGGCTCAAACATAGCCTACCTCAAATTTGTAAATGTATATACAGCTCCAAGTCCTTCTGCTGCAACCCCGGCAGCGGGTCCATCAGTAAATATCTTTGTAAATAATGTTAAGATCAATGCTGCTGCATTGTCTTATACAGGTTCTTTCCCACTTTCACCGTTATATACCGGCATTACTCCGGGGTTGGGCATCAATATAAAAGTTGTGCTTAACCGTACAAGTGGAACAGGTTTGCCCAGCGATACCATCAGCAATAAAAACTACGACTTGGGAATTAATTCCTACACCACCTTTTATATAACAGATACCACACCAAATCCAACTCCGTTCAATCCATTTGTGTTACCCATTCAGGAACTGATTACCAATGCACCGGTTGGTTATTTCAGAGCCAGATTTGTAAATATGATACCCAGTGCAGATACACTAGAAGTATTTTCAAAAAGGTTAAATGCTGTAATCTTTAGCGGTCAGCTTTATAAAAATGCTACCCCTACTGTTGAACTGCCAACATTTATCCTTAGTGATACTTTTCAATTGAGAAAAGTAAGTGCGCCGGCAACTGTTCTTGCAAGTATTAATGGGTTCTTACCTACATCATCCAGGGTTTATACTGTTTATTGTACCGGAAATATAACAGGTGCACCAAAGGCAAGGGTTTTAACTTCTTTTACAAACAGGTAATATTCTGATAATGATAACATAAAAAAACTTTCCAAAAATGGAAAGTTTTTTTATGTCTATATTTTTTATTATCCAAAAAATAAATATGCCAAAATAATAGAAGTAATAATTCCAACAAGGTCTGCCAGCAACATGGCGCCTACAGCATATCTTGTATTTTTAATACTTACCGATCCGAAATAAACAGCGATCACATAAAATGTAGTGTCGGATGAACCCTGGAGTATGCAGGCTAGCCTCCCGGCAAAAGAATCAGCGCCAAATGTTTTCATAGTATCAATCATCATCCCCCTGGCACCACTCCCGCTCATGGGCTTAATTAAAGCGGTGGGTAAGCCATCTACAAAACGGGTATCTGTGCCCATTGCAGCAAAAAGAGATTTCACACCATTGATAATAAGATCAAATGTTCCGCTTGTTCTTAACAAACTTATTGCTGCCAGCATGCCAACGATATATGGAAGTATACGAATAGTCGTTTCAAATCCTCCCTTCGCTCCTTCAACAAATGCAGCAAATACATCTATTTTTTTATACAAACCGCCAATCACTATCAATAAAAATATGATCAGAATAATCCCGTTGCTTAAAATACCGGAGAATGTTTGAGCATAAGAAGGATCAAGATGGGTAACATATAAAACCAATAAAGTAATAAGTGCAGATATACCCAATACCCAGGCTAAAATAACCGGTTGAAATACATTGATCTTCTGTTTGAAAGAAACGATGAACATGGCAGCCATGGTTGCAGCAAAAGTTGCGATCATACAGGGAATAAAAATATCAGTAGCATTTTGGGCACCCAGGCCCGACCTGAAAGCAATAATAGTTACAGGTATAAGTGTTAACCCGGATGCATGTAGTGCCAAAAACATGATCTGCGCATTGGAAGCAACGGCTTTATTTGGATTTAACTCCTGCAGGCTTTCCATGGCTTTTAAACCAAAAGGTGTAGCCGCATTATCCAGGTTTAATAAATTGGCCGAAAAATTCATCATCATATGTCCGGTTGCCGGGTGACCTTTTGGAACGTCTGGAAATATCTTTGAGAAAAATGGCCAAATAATTTTCGATAATACCCTTATCCCTCCTGCTTTTTCAGCAATGCTTAAAAATCCCATGAACAAAGCCAGTATGCCTATCAATGGAAATATGATATCTAGCACCGCATTCTTAGCAGTTTCAATTATGCCATCAACTTTCCGTACCAGTTTCTGTTGAACCGAAACATAGGTATAGGTTTTTATAGTTGGATTGGCAGAACTTAAAATATTAACCGAATCACTTGACAAATTATCTGTTAAAAGTACTGTTGCCTGTTTTACAGAGTCTGTTTTGTAATAACCGTATTCTTTTAAAAATTCCGGATATTTGGCTGAGAGCTTTTGATTAACCGGTGAACCAATGGCAAAGTAAAAAATACTGTCATATTTATCAGAAGATTTACCCGGATGGTAGTCGGTAAATATTTTTTCATCGCCGTTAAACATTCTTACACCAGCTATAAATACAGCTATAATTATAAATGCCGACCATATTCTGCTTAATGCCATAAGTAAGTTAAAAGTTATGAGTTAATAGTTCTTTAGGGTTTGAAATTACTGTTTTAATCCGAAACAAACATTAACCTGCAAACCTTACCTTTGCATCCGCAAATCATAAATCGTAATTCTTAAATCATAAATCGAACATGGCTTTAAAAGCAGGAATCGTAGGACTGCCCAACGTGGGTAAATCAACTTTATTTAATGCGGTAAGTAACAGCGCCAAGGCACAGGCAAGTAATTATCGTTTTTGTACCATAGAACCAAATACAGGGCTGGTGAACGTACCCGACCCACGAATAGATAAACTGGCTGAACTGGTAATACCTGACAGAACAGTACCTACACAGATTGAAATTGTTGACATTGCCGGCCTGGTACGTGGTGCCAGCAAAGGCGAAGGTTTGGGTAATAAATTTTTAGCCAACATTCGTGAAGTAGATGCTATCATTCATGTGATACGTTGTTTTGAAGATGAAAATATTTTAAGAGACGAAGGGCCGATAAACCCGGTTAGTGATAAAGAAATTATAGAAACTGAATTGCAGTTGAAAGACCTGGAAAGCGTGGAGAAGAAAATGCAGCGTACCGAAAAACTGGCAAAGACAGACCCAAAAATGAAGGTTGAGCTGGAAACCCTGATAAAATGTAAAAAACACCTGGATGAAGGGAAGAATATTATTACCCTTGGCTTAAGTAAGGATGATAAGTCTGCTATTGCAGATCTGTTTTTACTTACCGACAAACACATTTTATATGTTGCCAATGTAGATGAAGCCAGTATGCATACCGGCAATAAATATTCTGATGCATTAATTGAGGCAGTAAAAAACGAAGGCAACGAAGTTATTGTAATGACGAATGCTATTGAAGCACAAATTGCCGAGTTTGAAAATCCTGATGATAAGGCGATGTTTATGGAAGAATATAAAATGATTGAGCCTGCATTAGACCGGTTGATTCATTCAACTTATAAACTTTTAAATTTGTATACTTATTTCACCGCAGGGGTACAGGAAGTAAGGGCCTGGACAATTGAGAAAGGCTGGAAGGCACCGCAGGCTGCCAGTGTTATTCATACCGATTTTGAAAAAGGGTTTATTAAAGCCGAAGTGATAGCGTACGATGATTTTATTAAATATGGCTCAGAAACTTCCTGCAGAGATAATGGCAGGTTACGCATTGAAGGAAAAGAATACCAGGTGCAGGATGGAGATGTGATGCATTTCAGGTTTAATGTTTAATAAGTATTAAAATACAAAATTGTTAAAAAGAGAACGGGCTTCAATGTGAAGCCCGTTCTCTTTTTAAATTTAAGAAATATTATTGTGGTAATAAAACTTTATCAATAATGTGATATACCCCGTTTACAGCATGCTTATCCATAGATACTGTAGTTGCAGCAGGGCCGCTATATGGTAATCCTCCCGGAGGGAAAGTGCCATAACCTTTAAAAGCGATACTGACTCCAAAAGGTCCAAAGTACGTTGTTTGGGCTGATATACCGGGATGTGCAGCAAAACTTCCGTTAACCAACGTTTTTATAAACATAGGTGTAGCTGAAATATTATTAGAGAAAACCCTGATATTAGGTTGATATGGCGATGTTGTACTGGTAGTTAAAGAAGCCAAAAGATGATAAGCAATTATACCTCTTACCAGTGCCGTTGAAACATTATTTGTGCTTAAAAAAGCTGGACCTGCAGCTACTGCCCCATTAGCCTGAGCTGTTGCCAAAGCCGCATTTCCGGTAGCGGCAAAAACTTGTGAATATACCAGGCCAAAAACCAATGTTTGAAAAGCAACATCATTAGGAGCCAAAACAGTCATATTGGTAACTCCATAATTTAATAAAGAATCAAACCTTGATAATCCAACAGAACCACTATCAGCCCTTGCAATAGCAGCACGGAAATAAGAAAGTGTTGGTTCTGCAGCAATCATTGTTTTTAATACAGCCGTTGGAGGAGCAACAATTGAATAAGTAGTATGTATTACTCCATTAGCAGCAGCCATATCAGTTGCAATAACCGGTAAGTTATTTACATAAGAATATGGTATGCCTCTTCTGGGAAAAATTGGCATTCTTACAAATGGCTGTGTAGGATCAAGTATAATTTGGCTTGTTATCGGATAATTAGGAAAAGCTGTTCCAAAAGAAGCGAAAGGAAATTTTTGCCCAATTGTGTTATACTGAATTATTCCTGCGGCACTGGCTGCAGGCAATAAAGTTGAAATAAATCCTAAAAATGTGGCATCCGGTGCATTTAATGGAACGAGTCCACCTGAAGCTGCGTTAACAAAGATTTTCATTCCATTATTATCTGTTGCAAATAATGTAAAGGTTTTGGTTGAATCATTAAGTGAAGCAGTTAAACCAGCCCTGGTAATTAAGGCACTGTAAAAACTGTAATTAGCATTTGCAGCTATTGTTGCAGCAATACCTGGACCACTGGGATAAATTGGCTTGGCAATTGGAGCTAACTGTTCCAGATCTTTGTTACAGGAAGTAAGAAAGAATAATCCCGCTAAAATCACTAAGTAATTCGTCCTCAGTTTATAAATTATTTTTTTCATCATATTAATTTTTATTTTTTATTATTTGGGTTCCCCATCAGAATTAATAAATATTGTATCCAAAACTCAGGTAGTATAATCCACCTATTTGTGAGTTACCTATAGCATTATAATAATACTGGTTCAGTAAATTTGTTGCCCCCAATTTTATCACAGATTTATTTGCCTTTGGAATTTTTAAACTGATCTGTGCATCTAAATTATGTACTGCCGGTAAATTTCCGTTTGCAAAATCCCCCTGGTAATAAAATCCATCCTGCCACCTATATGCAACACTAAAACCTAGTTTTTTACCGGGTCCAAATCCTGAATTCCCTAAGGTTATGTTGGCTTTGTACTTAGGTGCATTAAAGTAAGCCACAAAGTTCGAAGGTACATCTTTCAATATATCAGAAGCCAAATTAGCCCCAACACCAAAGTTAAAAGGCAGCCTGTAATCAATACCAATACCAAAACCATAGGTTTTTACTTTGTCAGTAGTATTTAATGGTACAGAAATATTTCTTCTTTTAGATGGATTAGTAATATCAGCAGGCACACCAGTTGTGGTCTGCATAGTATTTATCCTGCCCAAAAAGTCCTTATACTGGCCATAATATCCATACATGTCAATCAATAATTTACTTTGCATTAACAGCCCCTTATAGCCAAGTTCAAATGAACTAACTGCCTCCGGTTTTACTTCAATCGGAGTATAAATCGTTGGAGTTCCTGCCAGTACACTGGCTGCATCGTATAATGGATTGCCTGCATAATTTAAATAGGTAGCGAAAGATGGATTGCTGCCTACAAGACGGGTACTGCCTACCTGTAAATTTATATATTGCTGTTGATTACTTGGAAAACGATAAGCGGTTTGATAAGACAACCGTACATTATTATCCTTTGCAACTTTAACCAATGCCGTAACCCTTGGAGTGAAGCGGCCTTTAAAATTGTCTGCTTTATCATATCTGCCAGATACAGTCAGATTAAGGCGGTCTATAACCTGCCTGCTGGCCTGGATATATCCCCCATATTGTGCAAGACCAAAAGCACCTGTTGAATCTGCAAATAAAGTACCCTGTGAATTTAGAATGTATTTTTTATAATTAGCCCCGATTAATATATCTGCAAATGCTTTTGTTATTGGTGTAAGATTATAATTTGCTTCAACAGCATATAAATCAGATTTGTCTAAAAGTAAACCTCCATTTTGAGATATTGGTTTTTTACGAATGGCATCAAATGCAGTTATAAAAGCAGATGATCCTGCTGTTGGCCTTCCAACATCTGCCAGGGCTCTTGAAGCCTGGTGGGCATCGTATGCAGTCATACCATTCATCAGGTTACTCAAATACGAAAAAGCATATTGTATATACCAGTCAGTTGGCTGGGGTGTTGGATTACCGGCCGCATCTGTTGTAACAGATTTTTTCCACGATTCATTAAATAACCGTGTAGTAGCAGTTGAGTTGTAAGATTCTCCTGCATTTTCCTGTGTGGTATAACCTCTTATTGACCAGTTTTTGTTGTTTATTTCCAGTTTGTACTGCCCCATTTTAAAATCCTTAAGAGAGTACCTGTCGCTACCTGTATAAATCGTATTGCCAGTACCCCAATAGGCTGCTAAAATAGCTTCAGTCTTTTCAGAAAATTTATAATGAAGAGAGCCTGCAAGTTTAAAGTTGACAGTATTAGGATTTGTCAATTCCTTTTCGGTATAACCAGTACGGGAAACATTTAGTGGAGAGGAAAGCAAATTATTAGCTGCAATAAAATTTGCTGCACCGGGCAAACTTGCTGCTATACTTGCAAAAAAAGCACGAATATCAACCGTGGTTTCATCTCCATAAACATTTATACCATCATAATTGGGGTCAGTTTTTCTATCTCCTGCAATTACACTGCCAGTTGAACCGAGTCTGCTGTAATTTCTGTTATCTCTACCCATCCAGTCTTTTGCCTGTATTAATTCTGCATTTATTTTAAATGCAAATTTTTCAGATACTTTTTTACCCCATCTCATATTCCAGTTATGATATGGTGCAGGATCACGTTGGCTTTGACTTCCAACATGCATAAGCCCTTCTTTTATTAAAACTGATAACCCCTGGTATTTGAATGGATTTTTACTGGTCATTAATAATGTTCCATTCATACCACCTGGTCCGTATAATGCTGATGATGCACCTGATAATAATTCAATATTATCAACATCCAGTTCGCTTAAACCAATAATTGCACCAACAGAAAAGTTGAGACCGGGTGCCTGGTTATCCATTCCATCTACCAATTGATTAAAACGGGTATTCCCACTTGAGTTGAAACCACGGGTTGTTGGCGTTTTAAAAGTAAGGGACGATGTAGTTATATCCACCCCCTTTAAAGTGGTTACAACATCATAATAATTCGATACAGGTGAATTACGGATATTTGCAGCACTTATTCTTTCAATAGAAACGGGTGATTCCATTATTTTTTGAGGTACCCTGTTTGCCGAAACTACAACTTCCTGACCTAAAATATTAGTAGGTATAAACTCAACCTGCACTAATTGGGTTGAGTTGGAAACAGTCACTTCCTTTAATTCATAACCTACAGATGAAATTAACAGCGTTACGGGTAATTTCTTTACCGTGATCTTAAAATTCCCCTTATCATTGGTAAAAGTACCCGTTTCGTCACCTTTTACTGTAACTGAAACAGCACCGGAACCTTCTTTTGTATTACTGTTTCTAACATTGCCGTTAATAGTTACATTTTGGGCAAAGGCTGCAACCGTTAAAATATTAGCCAACAAAAATGTAACCAAATAGCTTGTAACTTTTCTCATATCTCGTTTTTTGGTTTTAAATATAAAGCAAATTAAGCATTGTTATTTCTACCTGAAAAATTTATTTTCCCTACGTGTTAATATTTTGTTCAGGGTTAATCAATTGTTTTAAACCTGTTGATGGTAATTTAGCAGTATGAAAGCATTTAATTTCCCCCAGCAAACCGGTTTTTATAAAGGCAAAGTAAGAGATGTTTATTCAATTTCCAACAAAATTTTAGTAATGATTGCCAGTAACCGGATTTCAGCTTTTGATGTTGTACTTCCCCGCCCCATTCCTTTTAAAGGACAAGTATTAAACCAGATTGCTGCTTACATGCTGAATGCCACAAAAGACATTTGCCCAAATTGGCTTTTGGCTGTGTCAGCACCTAATGTGAGTATTGGAAAAAAATGTGAAGCTTTTAAAATTGAAATGGTGGTAAGAGGCAATTTAACGGGGCATGCCTGGCGGACTTATGCAGGCGGCAAAAGGGAATTATGCGGAATAAAAATGCCCGATGGATTGAAAGAGAATGATTACTTCCCTTCACCAATAATTACCCCCAGTACCAAGGCTGAGGAAGGACATGATGAAGATATCTCCGCAGCAGAGATCATTGAAAAAAAGCTGGCAACAGAAAACGAGTGGCAAACTTTAAGCAATTATGCCCTGCACTTATTTGCCCGGGGAAAAGAAATTGCAAAAAAGCAGGGGTTGATTTTAGTAGATACCAAATACGAGTTTGGTAAAATTGCTGACGAGATTATTTTAATGGACGAGATTCACACACCCGATTCATCCCGTTATTTTTATGCCGATGGTTTTGAAGAAAGACAGAAAAAAGGAGAACGCCAGAAACAATTAAGCAAAGAATTTGTGAGGGAGTGGCTGATTGAAAATAATTTTATGGGTAAAGAAGGACAATCTGTTCCGGAGATGAGTGATGACTGGGTTCAAACCATTTCAAACAGGTATATTGAACTATATGAAAAGATCATTGGTGAAAAATTTATGCCCCGGGAATTGAGTGATGAGGAAACTGAAAAAAGTATAATAAATGTGTTGACTAAAATTAATTACACATAAAAAAAATACCCCCTTCCCCGATTAAAAAAGTGAGCCCAACAATAAAAAACAATAAATATATATGGCATGAAATTTGGCTATTACATGCTAAAATAGCTTTGCAATGATGGAATTTAAAAGATTGACAATTGTAATTAGTTTGGTTATCCTCGCTCTACAGTCAACAGCGCAAAAAGAACTTACACTTAAACAGGTCAACAAACGGCTTAAGGCTTCGCAGAAGAGTTTTACAAGTATGTTGGATAAGAACCCTATGGATAAAGATGGTAAAGCCGTTTTAAACCGTTTTATATTATTTGAAACTGACAGCCTGCACAAGATCATCGTTAATAATAAAGGCCTGCAGTTATCTGATAAGATAAAAGCTTTGAACTGCCAGTGTAATTTATTAGACACTTTACAATCAGAAATTAAAAGTAAAACTTTTGATATTTCACTTGTAAATGACAGCCGTGATAATTTTATTCCCCTCTGGCAAAATATCATTACAGAAAAACCATATGATGATATTTTGAAATCTTTCAGGCCCGAATCTGCTGGCATAATGGCAGCAGTTTTTAAAGATTACCCCCAGGCCGATAATCTTAAAGATATTGCTGCGCTGAAAAAACTTCAACGTTCTCCTGAAAATATCATCGATTTTTTGAGTAATAATATCAATTATAAATTACGTGATTCTTTGATTTTCATTTATGGTAACAACATGCCCGACAGGTTGATATCTTTTGTTACACAAACAAAAAACGATGAACTGGTAAAAATCATCCGGGAAAATCCTTCTCCTTTGATACAAACTCTTTTATCAATTGCCAATGAAAAAAACTTAAAGAATTATCTGCCTTTTGTTGTTCAATTATCAGAGAAGCAACTTACAATGGCAGATATTGACAGATCAAGGGGACATGCATCAGAATATTTCAGGTTAATTGTAGATGCTGAACTTGCCAACCGTACAAAAATACAATCCGGAATAACGCCCTTATATGTTGTGCCAACAAAAAAATATCTAAAGGAATATGCGATCATGTTTTTTACTGATGTGATCAATAGCCTGCATGAAGAACCAAAAGATAAAGACCGCTATTTTGTTTTGGAAGATCTGCGGCCCCAGGATCTCTACTTTATCATTACCAATGGTGAAGCTGAATTATACACCAGCAGTTATTTGTACACGTATAAAAAACTGATGGGCACTTTTGAAAAAACAAGTTCTGATTCATTATTCCGTTTGGTAAAATATGATCAATACAGGAAATTTTTATTGATGGCAGGACGCTATAATACCCTGGCTCCATTTATGCAACAGATGCCAAAGGACAGCAGTATTGGTATCATTAAAAGATTGATGAATGGGCTGGAATCGAGTAATAATATTGGGCTTGAAGAAATTGTAAATGTGGCGGAAACATTCCCCAGTATAGTAAAAGATCCCAATCTTTCTGCTTTAACTTCAAACCAAATTAAAGTCAATTATGCCCGCTGCCAAAGAATTTCCAGCTCCTATGGAATGAAAGTTTATAATCTGCTTACAGAAATTTTTAAAGCAGTGCAGAGTGATGAGTTGGGAAACAAATCAGATCTTAACCCGGTATTTAAAAGTTATTACAAGGTTTCGCATAATGCATTACGGGAAAAGAACGGCAATATTACACAACTGGTACTTTTTTATGGTGATGATGATGGTAAAAGTTCATATGCCAGTTTTCTTTCCAACTTCAGCGATGCTTCGCAATGGGGTATTGAAAAAAACGAACAATGGATCACCATTAAATCAAAAAAACTTCACCCGATTTCTATTTATGCAAATTTGCCGCTGAGTTATGATGATGGAAAGGATATTAAGGCCCAGGATGCTTTGGCTGAGTATTTAAAAAATCAACAGATAGAACCACATATTCTTATTCACCGGGGTCATAGCTATCATCTTTCCAATAGTATAAAATTTGTCAGTACGGCTACACAATTATCAATACTGGGCTCTTGTGGAGGATATACAGAAATTTACGACATACTTAAAAAAAGCCCTCAGGCGCAGGTAATTTCTACAAAACAAATCGGATCGATGCAGATTAATGAACCCATAATAAAAATGATTAATGATAAACTGCTGAATGGGAAAGATCTTAATTGGTTTGAAATGTGGACTGACCTTGAAAAACAGTTTAAGTCCAATAAACTTCTTTATGATTATTTCAAGGAATATGTACCTCCATATAAGAATATTGCGCTACTTGTAACTGCACTTTACTCACAGGCAGGCTTACAATCGGGTTTGCAATAATGATGTTTCATTTAATTTTTTGAACATTTATTATATAAGCAATATTTAATAAAAGGGATTCCCGCCCTTTTATTGTTTTACTTATCGCTCTTTGTTAATTAAATACTAATTGAAAATCAAATAGGGAAACTACGCATAAAAAATGAGCAAAATTCAGTAAATTTATCCTGAAAATGTGAATAAAAATATTAAGACCTGAATCCAATTAATGTAATATTTTTACGTTAACTATAAAAACCAAAGAAAATTGAGAACAATAATAAAACTTTATTCTACGATTGTTTTGTTACATGTATCTTTACCTGTAATCAGTTCTCCTTTACAACAATCTCAGAATAATATTGCAAAAGGCGTAATGATCAGAGATGCTTATTCACCTTATACCGCTAAGGATGAACCTGCAAATTCAACTAAAGATTCTTCAATTATTACTCTAAGAGATACCTCTTTTAACCAGATCAATACAAAACTTAAAGTAGCCGCTTTAAGGTTAAAACAAAATACCGCTTCCATTGAAGCTTATGTGAAAGAAAATGATTTTAACCCGGAATATTGTTTTATGGTTGATATGTCTATCCCTTCCGGAAAAAAACGTTTCTTTATTTACAACATCAAAAAAGATGTTGTTGAATATTCGGCTCTCGTTTCTCATGGCAGTGGTTCATATAAGATAGGTTGTAACGACCAATTGGTATTTTCAAACATGCCAAACAGCTATGCCACTTCTTTAGGTAAATACAAAATAGGAAGTGTATATAACGGAATGTATGGACTATCTTATAAATTATACGGATTGGACAGCACTAATAACAATGCTTATCAACGTGCCATTGTATTACATTCTGACAGTTATGTTCCGGAAAAAGAAACTTATCCAAGGCATATATTTGAAAGCTCTGGTTGCCCGGCTGTTTCACCGGTCTTTTTAGCAGAAATTGGTAAATATATCAGGACCTCAGCTAAGCCCATGCTTTTGTGGATCTATAATTAATGCTCTTTTCATTTTTCATTTAACCTGGGTCTTAATCTTTTTTTGCTTTTATTAAATACCATCATTCCTTTATTAATCCCTTTACGTAATTCTTTTTGTGCTTCAATAGGCAGGTTAAATACAGTTTTACATTCGGAACTGCAACAACCATCATATTGAATTGCGCAATCGGCACATTGTATAAATAACAAATGGCATCCGTCATTTTTACAATTGGCATGGGTGTCTGCCGGTTTACCACATTGGTGGCATTTGGCAATAATATCTTCGGTGATCCTCTCCCCCAGCCTGTCATCAAATACAAAATTTTTTCCAATGAACTTAGTTTCTAATCCTTCAGCTTTTGCCTGCCTGGCATAATTGATGATGCCCCCTTCCAGGTGGAAAACATTATTAAAACCATGGTGCAGCATGTAAGCACTGGCTTTCTCACAACGTATACCACCGGTGCAATACATAATAATATTTTTATCCTTCATATCTTTCATCATATCAACTGCCATAGGCAATTGTTCCCTGAAAGTATCGCTAGGTATTTCAATTGCCTTTTCAAAATGCCCCACTTCATATTCGTAATGATTACGCATATCAATCACTATGGTATTCTCATCCTGCAATAAATTATTCATTTGTATAGCATTCACATAACTACCTTTATTCTGCATACTGAAACCTGGATCAGTAATACCATCAGCAACTATTTTTTCCCTTACTTTAATTTTAAGCACCCAAAAAGATTTGCCCCGTCCACCCGGCTCATTCAGATTAGTTCTTTCACTCAAACCAGCCGGGCGGGCGTCATTATCAACAGCAATGTTTAACCTGATATCTTTTAGGGAAGGAATAGAATGGAGATAATCTCTGAATACATCAACATTACTGTCCGGTACACTAATCTGTGCATTGATGCCTTCTGTAGCAATGTAAATCCGTCCGAATACTTTTATTGCATTGAGCTCCTTATACATTTCGTCCCGTAAAAGTTTAGGATCATCAACCGGAAAATACTGATAAAATGAAATAGTAGTACGATGCTCAGTTTCTGCATACAATATTTTTTTTAATTCCGCCTGGGAAATACGATTGTGTAATACTGCCATAAATTTAATTTGAACCGGGTTGAACCGGTAATCTAAAAAGATTGGATGCTTGCAGGCAAACCAAATTGAATTACAAAGATACAACTCTGCTAATTAGCTATTTAGTACCAGGTATAAATTATTACAAACTTACTGTTCTGCGGCGGCCTCTTGAACTTGTGTTTACATTACTTCCCAAAATTCCATCCGTTCCAACGCGGATACCGGTAAATCCTTTTTTTCCATTAGTGTAGGCAGCCACAAAATCAATCCGTAGTACTTTTAATATATTTTCAAGCCCGGTAAATATCTCCACATAATTGTTTGAACCGTTTACATAAAATGCATTAGCACCGGCAATCAAATTCCAGTTCAGCCTTTTGAATAAAGGAATTTTATTGGTGAGCAATCCATTAAAGTGATGCTCCAGGTGACCATAGGAATAAAAGGATGCTATTGTACTGTTGGCATAGTAAGGTGCCAATTGAAAACTGTTTACATACTCACTGGCCCTGGTTGACCGGTTGCCGTTAAAATGCTGATAGTCCTGTATAAAAACTTTATTGGTATTTAAAAATCCGCCAATGCCGATCTTATATTTTAATAACCCTGCCAGTTTAAAATTCTTATCATCGCTGATATTGATCCGCCATTTATCAAAATTCACATCGCTGCCAAAAATATTTTCAATTCCTTTTGTATAATTAAAACTAAAGGTTGGATATTTTGAACCCAGTGATGCCTTCCGGTTGGGAAACTGAATATACTTTTGACCGGGCTTAATACTCACATCAATACTTATAATGAAAGCCTGGTGGGCAATAAATTGTGTAGTTATTTTTTCGTAAGGGAAATTTGGTTTGATGTTAATACTATCTCTTTTAAAAATGGTAAAATAAGTTGTATTATTCAGCGGAATCCTGTCTTCATACAAAGCATTTACATTAAACCGGAAACCGCTTTCGTACCGCTTGTTAAAACTGATACTGCCAAAATAATTTTCATAGATCTTCATAAAATTATCGCCCCAGAATAAAATATTGATGGTATTGGTTAATGGTGGTATTGGATTTGCTTTATTGAACTGGCTCACTCTTTTACCGCCCGAAAATATCCAGGTCTGCCGTTTTAGTTTTTTATCTGTTTCCCAATCCCTTGTTCTAAAATAAATATCGGCCCAGGCATTAAGATGCCCGTTGCTAAAGCCATATCGCAGTGTTGGTTCTATACTGAAATTTGTTTTCCATTTTTTTATATACCGGCTGTAATTGGTATTTATGTTGAAAACCACACCTTCAACAGTATTATACTCTAATCCTTTTACAAGTCCTTCAATTCCCCATTCATAGTTATTTATTTTACTGTAGTGTGTTCGCTGAATGCCTTTCCAGAATATATCATACCATTTTACTTTTTCCTGTTTTTTATTCAACGAATCAACAGAAGCCTGGCTTAAAACAGAATCTTTTTTCAATTCAAAAATGCTGTCTTTAACCCGGTAATCCATTTTTTCTTCAGCGGCTAAAGGTACAGGACGTATGGTATCCCAGTATTCCTTTGTTTTTTTGTTTACTGCTGTATCATACCTGACAATAATATTATTAAACCTGTTTTTTGCAAATACCGGGTTAATGATATAGTTGGAATACACCGAAACAAAATTGCCAATGGCATCAATACCAAACATTTTAAAATTAAAATGAATCAATTGATTTTTTACCCGCCATATATCATTACCAACAGGTACATGAATCTGTGTTATCTCCAGCGTGTCCACAATTTCAAGTTGTGATGTTTTGGTTAATTTAAGATCCAGGCTGTGAATACGCCAATCACCATCGGTAATATTAATAGTACCTGAAAAAACCGGTTCATAAGTTCGGCGTGGAATTACCTGTATGCTGTTGATCTCTTTTCCGTCTTCATAAAAACTGCCCAGGTATTTATATTTATACATGCTTAAAGCCACATCTGCAATTGGCGATACAAAGCCTCTTGGATTTAAACGATCCAGGAAAACCGAAATATTATTCTGATAAAAACTGATAAATGTCGGGAAAGTAAATCCAAAACCATCGCTGCCGCTAACCCGGCTGCTCAATACTTCCATTTTGAATTTATCGGGCAGTTGGCTGTAAACTTTTGCTACAGATTCAGAAAGATAAATAATTCCTTTACGTGATGAATCAAGTCCCATATCCTTTACATCTTGATCAGGAATTTTACGGCCCAGTATTTTTTTAGGCAGGTTACGCAGTTTCATGATGTCTTTGGTGTAGAGTTCACACTCAAATCCTTTAACCTGCTCATAATAAAATGGCCGTTTTTTTATGGCCTGCCTGATGATGGCATAAGCAGGATCTTCACCACTTTTTACGATCACTTCGGTCATATCCAATTGCTGCTCGGCAATAATAAAAGTTACTTCTTCATCTGTATTTTTTATGGTAACCACTTTTTCCTGTTTGCGATACCCGATGTGCTGGCAAACTACAGTATAGGTACCGGGAGAAACTGAGAAAGAAAATTTTGCTTTATTATTGGCACTGGCGCCAATTGATGTTCCCTTTACAGTAACAGATGCATAAGGTAACAGATCTCCTTTATCTGAGAATACAGTACCATAAATTTTTTGGGCTGAAGAATTATATGAAAATAAGATGAGCAGGAAGAATAAAGCTTTGGGCATAATCAGGTTTGAGTACTAACAAAATTAACGGCGATTTTGTTACTGAAAGTCTAAATTTAATTAACGGATTATTTTATGCGTTGGATTTACGAAGATAACTTCCTGCCAATGCTGCAAAGCCTGCAACCAATGCTGCAATTAAAGCTGTCGCAAGAATCAGTATAAAAGGGTTATCCATCTTTAACATCAATACTGAAATTTTATGTGCCAAAATATGATCATTGTTATTACTTATCCAAAAGCTTAATCCACCCCATAATAAAAACAACGAAATAAATCCGGTTAAAAATGCTTTACCCGGTTTTTGAGGTATTAATGCCGCCATAACAAATGCTGCAATGGCAATACTCCACCAGGGTAGAAACAAACAGGCAGCAAAACTTAATACAGCAGTTAAAATAAGAGAGATAAAAAATTTCATTGTGTATTTTGGTTTAGATGTTTAGTTATTAAATGGGTTTATCCCCTTTAGGGATTAGGGGCAAATGTCATTTTTGCCATCACCCGCTTATCCCCCACTTCATCCTTTGTCATCATCCAAAGCGAATAATATTTTCCGGCAGCCCATTGATCAACAAAACTATCATAGTATTTACTACCGGGGTTACCGCTTTGCCCACCGGGATAAACACCATAGGCCTCAGTTTGAGCCGTCAGGCTTATCACCATACGCCAGCTTGGACCATGATCAACTTTTGCTGCATTAATAGAACGGGTTCCGCCACCAATGGGTAAATTCATCCTGCTGAAAGGCTCCAATTTTGCCAGGTGATTGATACGGGTGGCTTTATTTTTTTCCCAGTCTAATTTTCCGTCGGTTTCTATTTTCTGTAATTCAATCACTGCTTTTTTAAATGCTGAGGTTACATCATCAGCCAGCATTTCTTTTTGTGGTGTTGAGATATTATCATAGAATTTATAAGCTGAATCTTTTAATACAGCTTCTTCCAGTGTGCTGAAATAAGGACGCATGATCACCTTAGGCGCATTGGCATATTCATCATCAAATACAGCTTTATCAAACTGTATCCAGAACTGATCAAAAACAGTAGCCCCTTTTGAACCGATATCGTTTCTGTTATCCCAGTTCCTTAACAGCTCAAAATATTTTTTCCCTGCAGCATCCAACTCATTCTCTTTCATGTTTGCAATAATATGTGGTTTTACCATAGATGCCGCCATATCAAAATTATCAGTCTGCAAATTCATCATATCCTGTGCTGTAATGGCTGTCATGGCATTCAACCGCCGGTTAATGGTAAGGCCTCGATACATCGGATAATTTCTTCCCAAATAATAAGGGTAGGTATTATCATCAACAGGTTTTTGATTGGCACTGCTAACAAAACCTCTTTCGGGATTATATTGATATGGTACTTCATCCTGAGGTATCATTCCCTGCCATAAATAACTGCTGTCAATGCCGGGCATTACAAAATCTCCCTGGCCTTTCCATTTAGCAGGCCAGTCGCCCTGAGTGCGTATTGCTATATCGCCATTCTTGCAGGCGAACACACAATTCTGACCCGGTGTATGCAGATTAGTAACAGCGGCCGAATAATCAGCATAATTTTTTGCATGATCCAGCATGTTGAATATTTTCAATTCATTGCTGGCATCATGTGCCTTCCAGCGAACAGCATAATATTTATTGTTTGTATTTCTTCCGCCCGAAAATGATTTATCATACATTACCGGGCACCAATCATTACCCAATTGAACATATGCAACTGAATCTATAAAATTGTCCTTCCCTTTAATTTTAATAGTGTCAATCCTGAATGTTGATTTCATCCATTGCCCGTTAAAAGAATATTCCTGCCGGGTATCATCCTTAAATTTTATTTCATAATAATCTCTTACATCACGGCCACCATTTGTAAATCCAAATGCACAACTGTCGTTGTAACCAATTATTACTCCCGGCGAGCCCGGAAAGCTCACCCCATAAGCATTAAATGCCGGTGTAGAAATCTGTACTTCGTACCAAAGTGATGGGAGGTTTAATCCTAAATGCGGATCGTTACATAAAATTGGTGCCCCGCTTTTTGTTTTAGCTCCGCTTACCGCCCAGTTGTTGCTGCCGTTTTCCCTATCAGGTTTTTCTGTTTCTGAAACAGCAAGATCATGGTTATTCAGGTAAACAGAATCTGCATTAACCGGGGCAACGGGAAATACTTTTTGTTTTTCAAACACGGTTCCTTTAGGTATAACTGGGTCCAGTGAATCCTGGATGGCCGGAAAAAGTTTTGCAAAATCATCTGCACCGAAATAACTTTTGGCATTGGTCATTTCAAAATCATCATCATGCGCAGCCAGATCATAGCTCATGTATTTCAAAAAGAGTGATGTTTTAAGATTAGTCCATTTTTCCGGTTTGTAACCTATTAATTTATATTCAAGTGGTAATGTACTTTCAGTTAGGTTTTCAATGTATGCATTAACACCGGCGGTATAAGCATCACATTGCGCTTTTATAGCCGGATCTTTATCAACTTCTTTTAATGCAATCTCTGCAGCATAAACCATTCCCAACCGGCGAAATTCCCTGTCGTGCTGTAATGCTCTTTCACCAATAATTTCACCGGCCCGGCCGGCAGCAGAAAAAGTCTGCAGTTCCATTTGCCATAAACGGAATTTTGCATGCAGGTATCCCTGTACAAAATAAGCGTCGTTCTCCTGGTCTGCAAAAATGTGCGGCACCAGGCGATCATCAAAATACACTTCCACCTTTCCGCTGAGTTGTGGAAATTTTAAATCGGCCGCAAAATTTTCATTTTTGTTTTCGGCATTTTGCCAAAAGCCTTGTTGCGGACTTAGGAAAATACCAAAAGCAGGAGCATCTTTACCGCCGATTTTCCAACTTGTATTTAAAATGCAGACTAAAGCAGTAGTAATTGCTGCAGAAATTAAAAAGGGTATTAATCGCATAAAAGCATCGTATTTAACGTAAAATACTAAAAAGAAATAGAATACTGTTGATTGAAGGCCATAATTCAAAAAAGGATTTGCTTATAAATCCGGATTTGAGAAAAAATGACATTTCTGTGAATAATGTAACTTATTTGAATAACTGTGTAATACTTACTACAGTTTATACGGCAACCTTTGTTCAAACCGAAAAATGCGCCGGTTTATAACCATTTTTTAATAAAATAATAAAAGCATTTTTAAATTATGGTATAGGTTTTGTTTAAGGATACATAAACACAGCAAATTTAATTTTTTATTAAAAAACAACAACTATGAAAAAGAACTTATTTTTTGCAATACTTGGTTTAAGCTTTGTATTATTTGCAGCATCATGTAGTAAATCAGACACTACACCTCCTGCAAACACAACCCCTGAAGGTACCTGGGTAGGTAACCATAATAATAATTATGGCGGGCCGGTATATTATCTTGCCTTAAACATAAAAGCTAACGGAGTTCTTGTAGTTAATGCAAACAGCGCTGTATCGCCTGATATTGCAAATGGCACATGGAGTTTGGTGGCCGACAGTTTGAGAGCCACATACACTTACGTAAGTTCAAGTACGACATACTCATTAGTTGCAAAATATTCCACAACATCTAATATAATGACTGGAACTTATGGTATAGGAACAAGTACTGTTGGTGGTGGGGTATTTTCAGTAACAAAACAATAATAATACAATAACCATTAATAAATAAAACAGTTTGGTAATTACAACCAGGCTGTTTTATTTTTGTTTAATGGAGAAACTATCTGAAGACATCAGGAATATTTTAGGATTACAACTTCCCTCCGACCCCCGCTGGGTTAATTTAGCTGAATTACAACTGAAAGAAATTTTAACAGACCATGCTTATTGTGAGCAAAAGGCAGCAACAACCTGCATTACTTTAATACAACGTTATTCCGATAAGGAAAAACTGGTAAATGAATTGAGCCCTATCGTTACTGAAGAGTGGGGACATTTCAGATTGGTACTTGCCGAGCTGCACAAAAGAAATTTACAATTGGGCAAACAACGAAAGGATGTGTATGTAAATAAACTTTTAGAGTTTCAGAAAAAAGGCGGCAACCCCGATGAACGTTTTTTAGATCATTTGCTTACCATGGCCTTAATAGAAGCCCGGAGTTGTGAACGTTTTAAAAGACTAAGCGAAGGCCTGGATGATAAATACATGCGGAATTTTTACCGCCGGTTTATGGAAAGCGAAGCCGGGCATTATACTTTGTTTATAAGCCTTGCCGAACATTATATGGATAAAAAAATTGTGCGCAGGCGCTGGGTCGAATGGTTGAAATATGAAAAGGAACTGATGAAGGAAATGGAAGTAAGGGGTGACAGGATACATTGAGAAGTTTGGAATTTTTGATCTCAGATTTTAAATTTTATTTGAATTAAAGAACTCTTCTTCTTTTTCAAAGTTTATATATGAAAATTGCTCCTGCAGTTTTTTTACTTTCGCTAAATTAGATTGCATGAATTTTTTATGTTGCGCTGATGTTGGGTTGAACGGCTTATGATTTTTTGCTGCAACAATCACAGCAATTTCCTTCATCAATAATTGCGATGGTTCATCAATACAGGTAGTAATAAATTTTTCCCAAACGTAGTTTGTGGCTGCGTAATTGGGATGAACCATATCTTCAGCAAAAAAGCGGTAATCCCTCAGGTCGTCAATTACTAGTTCATAAGCAGGGAAATAAAACCCATTGCTGTTTTTTTCAACAAGCTGATGAACAGCATTGATCAAAGTAGCTTTGCTGCGGTTATTTTCTACAAAGCCATCCCGTAAATGCCGCACCGGGCTGATGGTGAAAATGATCTTCAGTTCCGGATTAAATGCAACAACCTTTTCAATCATCTGCTGCATATCAGCAACAACTTCATCAACAGTTAAAAGGCGTTTATTAAATTTATCAGTAGGTACTTTATGACAGTTTGCTACAACAGTTTTATTCTCCAGTTCATAAATAAATGCCGAACCCAGCGTTATCAATAACCAGTCAGCCTTTTTTAAAAAAGCATGGGCTTTGTTTTGAGATTTATTTATACCGGCTAAGCAATTATCTGCATCAGGGTTTGAAAACCGGCTGTGATGCTCCCAACTGTTCCAGCATTCATTCTGGTAAAACAGATCCGATGCTGTGTATTGTTTATTTACAATGTAGGATGTGATTGACCTGGTAATGCTGACAGGATTAAACAGGATACCATTGGGATTATCCAGCACAGAAAATTTATGACTGGAGAGTTTACCACCTATCTGTTCAGTAAAGCAGGACCCAACCAACAATAAATGATGCTGATGATTGATTTTTTTATCAAACGCTTTGGGGAAAAATTCTAAATGAAAATCCATAAACACTGATTAAACAAATTACACGAATATTTCTGCACCCAACCGACTGCATTTCTTTAAAGCATCCATATTTAAATTGTTCAGCAAATTCTTTTCTTCAAAATAAGGAATCATTAATTCGGTATCCATATTACCAACCAGTTCATCATCTGCCATCGGGCAGCCCCCAATACCTTTTAAAGCACCATCAAAACGTTTGCAGCCTGCAGCATTAGCAGCATCTACTTTTTCTTTCCAGTTATCCGGGGTTGAATGCAGATGAACACCTATTTCAATATCCGGTAATGAATCGACAAGAAATTTTGTCATTCGTTTTACCTGTTGAGGATTTGCAAGTCCAACGGTATCTGCCAGTGAGATTATTTTGATATCCATGGCTACCAGCTTTTTCACCCAGCCAAAAACAATTTCTTCATTATACAGATCACCATAAGGATTACCAAAACCCATTGAAATATAAATGACCAATTTCTTATTATTTATAAAGCATAAATTCTGGATAGCTTCAACCCTTTTCAACGATTCGGCAATAGTTGAGTTTGTATTTCTTTTTTGAAATGTTTCGGAAACTGAAAACGGAAAACCCAGGTAAGTGATCTCATCATACATTACCGCATCTTCTGCGCCTCTTTCATTGGCAATGATGGCTAAAAGTTTAGATTTGCTGTTTGCCAGTTGCAAATTGCCAATTACCTCTTTGGTATCTGCCATTTGCGGTATTGCTTTTGGCGAAACAAAACTGCCAAAGTCGATCGTATCAAAACCCACCTGCAGTAATGCATTTATATATGCTGTTTTTTTTTCAGTTGGAATAAAATATGGCCAGCCCTGCATCGCATCCCGGGGGCATTCAATCAATTTAACTTTTTGATCCATCCTTCTCTCATTTTGGAAAGCAAAGGTAGTTATACATTGTGATTAATGGCTTCCCGCTGCAACTGTATCTTCTTTCGCATACGGTCAAAAAAACGGGCACGTGTCTTTTCACCAACCAGGCTGATCTGTGTAGATTTCCGGATCGCATTTTTAAATGTTTCCAGGGTATAATTATTAAAATCCTCATCTCTTGTAAACATAAAATTGATCAGGTTATGATTGATATACGTGATCTTCTTATCGCCTATTTCGGCCAATACACAATTATCTCCGGTAATAAGATCATTATAAAACATCCGGTATGTTGCAGCATTTTTATCCGGTGATTTACCATAATTAAACTTAAGGCCCAGTTCTGCCTGCTTTTCTAAATGGGTTATCAGGTCTTCCAGTTTATCAAATAAACAAATGATATCCTCCTTTGATTCAAATACATTGGTGTCGCTGTAAAATGATATATGCCTTAAGATACTGTTGATCGTGTCAATTCCCCATATTTCGGTAGAAGGAATATGGTTAAAACTTTCCTGTACTTTTTTTCCCAACATTATATGCTCATCATTTAAATTTTTAACGGAGAATTTCAGGTCCCTCATTTCATCAAAATGCAGCAGGCTTTTTTGGTAATAAAAAAAAGTGAATGCTGCCAGTTCAGGAATCTGGAAATAGACAAATGTGGGAATATCATTTGGAAGAAAGTAAATATGCTTATGATCAAAACTCCGCATGAATTCAAATTGATGCAACATATTATTCAGATAATTTTCAAAAAAATTGTCCGAAGTATAGCCCAGTTTACCGGTAAATATAAAACCGTTTGTCTGCAGGTGAAGGATCTGGTCAATGGATATTTTATACCTGTTACTCAATTTCTCAATATCATCAAAGCTGATTGGTTTCTCTCCCCGCATCCTCCGGTATGCACTATCAGTGCTTATATTTAATACATCAGCTATTTCATCTGCAACAGAAATATTAGGCGGCAACAATGTTTTTATTTGCTGAAAAAGTAATACCTGTGCATTATGCTGTTCCATTTATACTTTAATTTATTTGGCTGTAAATATATTATTTAAGCATGGCTTTCCTGCGATGGATCTCATCCCTTAGCCGTTTAAAAAAAAGTATCCGCTGCCTTTCATCATTGGAACTGATAAGTGTGGCTTTCTGCATCAGGTTATTCAGGTTATTGAACATGGCTTTATTGAAAGCTTCATCCTTTGTAGATATAAAGTGCATAAAACTATGATTGAGAAAAGTAACTTTTATATCTCCCAACTCAGCTAAAATAGTATTGTCGCCAAGTATCAGTTCATTATTGAATAAGCGATAGGCTACAGAAGCAGAATTGGGTTGCTGACCGATCCTGAATTTTAATCCCACTTCAGCTTCTTTTTCAATATGATTCACCAAATGCTCCACTTTATCAAATAAGATCATAGCCTGTTCTTTAGATACCAGTCCTCCTGCCTCATAATAATATTCTATCTGCTGAATGGTTGTGCTGATACATTCAGTATTCCATATCTCGGTAGTAGGAATGGTATTATATACATCTACAATTTTCTGTGCAATCGCATTATGTTCTTTAAACCCCGGGTAATCAAATGAGAATTTTTCACCTTTTTTAGCCTGGTACCCAGTAAAAGATCTCATCCATACAAAACACTTGAAAGCTGCCAGCTCAGGCATTTCAAAATGTACATTAAAAGGCAGATCTTTTAACAGAAAATAAATATGCTTTTTTTCGAAGCTGCTTACAATTTTATATTGCTGCAGCACTTCCTCCAGCCAATTCTCAAAACCAAAATTTATATCATTATCTAATTCTCCGGTAAAAATAAATGCATCGCTTTGCAGGTTTAAAAACTGGTCAAGCGAAACCTTATAATGAACGCATAGTTTCTGTAATTCCTCAAAACTGATCGGTTTATCGGCCCTTATACGGCGATAGGCACTGTCATTACTGATGTTCAGCAGTTCTGCTACATCATCAACAATGGATATATGTGGCGGTAATTTTCCTTTAATGTGCTGAAAAAATGATTGTTGGGCGCTTGCAGTCTCCATCGAACAGTTTGTTTAGTAATAACTGCCAACGGCAGAATTTGTTTTAGTATTAATTACTAAGGTAAATAATCCAATTTGCATTTTTTGCAAAAAAAAACAAAAAATACCACAAACAGGTAATAAAAAGTTGCAATTACTGATAAAACGAAAGGGGCTGTATTTATCAATTAGGAATCGCTTTAGCAGCATTATATTTTTGGATTGTCAATCAAAATTTCATCAACATAAATTAAAAAATTATGAAAAAGATCATTCTCTATTGCCTGGTTGCAACTTCCCTTTTGCTTTCTTCCTGTACTAAAGATGACCTTTTGGGAGGGGTAACTCTTGGGCCGGGACCGGGACCTAATTATAAATTTTATTACAGCCAATTCGACAGTGTTGCAATTGCCTATATAAATCTGAAGCCAAACAGCTATTATATATACAAAGATCAAGCTACAGGGTTAACTGATACCGTACTGGTAACCACAAGCAGTAAGGGTTACTTTAATTACAATTTCTATGAAACATACGAACTTACCTGCTCCATTATTCCTATTAATTTACAGACCACCCCTTGGTTTCAAGCATCTGCCTACTGCGATGTAAATAACGGTCCAACGCCGGTCATTTATGATGCTGATTTTGAGCTAAGAAATTGGCAAGCCAACCTGCCTGCTTTTTGGTACCCTTTTACATCTTCTTTAAATAAGCAGTACACGTATATCCCATCAGTTATTATTGAAGGTACAACCTACAACGGGGTAAATAAATTTCAGGCGTCCAATGGGTTTCTTTCAACACAAAGCAATTATTTGGAAACCATATTCTATTGGGTAAAGGGTATTGGTATTATTAAAAAAGAAATCAGAACCTATAATTCAGTTAAAACATCACTATTGGTGAAGTACTGGTAATATCAGAATTGAGGCTCAACAAATTTAAACATTACGGTTCTACATATATTATTTCATTCAAACTAAAACAAAAAATCATGAAAAAGCTATTGATCGCAATTATTGTTATTGGTTCATTCGCATCATGCAGCAATTATTACAAAGTATTATTAGCGCCACAACCTGCAAATGCAATCAGTATTACTGATTTAAAAAAGAACAACAGATATTTTATTCTGCGCAATGGCAATGAAGCCTTTGCTATGAACAATGTTTCCATTAGTACCGATCAGAAAAATTTGTAATGCAATTTAGAAACATTGCCTTTTGAACACAGGCTTCATCTTGCTAATGGCAGGGATGGTAAAATGAAATACAGAAAACCAACGAATACTGAGGAGGATGAAACTGCAGTATTAAACGAAGTGCATATCTATATAGCATCCGAAGGCAATATTGTTACCGGGCCATATACGCTGGCACTTGATAAAGTGAAGAAAACAGAGATCATTGAAAAAGACAAACAAAAAACAAAAAAAAACCATGCTCTAGGAACAGGTATTACAATAAGTGCATCAGTGCTTGTAGCGGCTGGAGCTATAGCTATTGCTGTTGCTACCTATTAATAATCAACTTAAAATAACAATTATGAAAAAGATCATTTTAATCCTGGGTTTGATACTCTCCATTCATATGGTTACCAAAGCCCAGCAGGAAAGTAGATTCACTACTGTTTCAAATTTCACAAGTTTAAAAACTACAGGAACTACCATTTATACGCTCAGTGATAGTACCATTATTGTAAAAGATTATGCATACTATATGAAAAAAAGCCGTAACAGTAAAATTGCCTCATTTTCCTTACTGGGAGGCGGATTTATAATAGCCGGCATTGGTGCTTTAATGTATCCCAAAAATTATGATCCGATATGGGGAAACGATGCAACAACAGAGAGCAAGGCTGATGCAGCAACAACAGTTATAGTTGTTGGTATAGCCGCTATGCTCACCAGTATTCCCTTTACGATATTATCCTCAGTTAATAAACGTAAAGCCAATTTAATGGTTACCAGCCAGAAAACAGGTTTTGGCGTGCCACAAAATGTAAGTAAGGATATTACGGGCATCACCATGACTATACCCATTGGAAATTAATATTTCAATCAGCAATAAAAATTTACAATCATGATATTGTTTCTGATCTATATTTTTTTAAAAAAATACCGCAAACAAAATTGGACGGGAGCAGATTTGCAAATAAGTAAATTCTTAAAAGTGCGTTTCGCCATCATTTTTTTGAGCCTGCTTATCATACTCCTTTCACTTATTCCAATTTTATCAAAATCGCAAAACCAGCAATTGAATTATAAAATTGTACAGGATGGTGATGATATCGGTTGGCTGCAGCTTGAAAAATATATTTCGGGAAACACCTTAAACCTGTTGTTGATATCTGAAATAAATACCCGGTTCGTCTTCCGTATAAATGTATCAGCAAAAGAAACCTCAACTTTTGAAAACGGGAGGATGATCTTTTCATCGCAGTTCAGAAAAACAAATGGTACTACAAAGGTTGATAAACAAACAAAACTTATTGCAGATAAATATGAAGTGCAGGAAAATGGTGAAAAGGAAAGGCTAAGCTTTCCGTTTATAGGCACAAACCTGCTGAGCCTTTATTTCTATGAGCCTGCAGGCACAACTATTGTGTATTGCGATAAGCATGAATGTTTTTTAAAAATATCAAAAACGGATGATGGTGGTTACAGTGTAAAGTTTCCGGATGGTAACAGCAACTGTTATTATTATAAAGGGGGAATATGCAATAAAATTATTATCAACCATACATTTTACTCGGCAGAAATAATTCTTAAACCTTAATACAATCGTTATGCAAACAACAACCATTACAATTTATCTTATTTGTTATGTTATGGTCTTTATACTTAGCTGGATCGGTAAAAGCAATAACAACCTGAGATTGATCAATGAAGGGGTTCTTACATCAAAGCCCGGTAATCTTATTGGCTCACAGATCATAGGCATATTGTGGCTCGGGCTGGTTCCGCTGATCTTATTAAAACATGATTTTTTAACACTTTTTTCAGGCCTTAATATTCCGGCTGGTTCTTCATTGTTCTTATACATTTTAATATTTATCCTGGTCATTTCAATGGCTAACAAACAAAGTAAAAATGACAGCAGCAGAATACAGGCATCAACAGAAGATATCATTAATTTATCGCCAACCTTTTATATCCGTTATTTCATCGGCAGGAGTCTATTCCTGTTTGTTTACGAATTATGGTTCAGGGGATTTTTACTTTTTGACAGCATAAACCGGATCGGAATGCCGACGGCAGTTACGCTGAATGTTTTTCTTTATGCCTTACTCCACATTTTTAACAGTAAAAAAGAAATGCTGGCCTGCATTCCTTTTGGATTACTGCTTTGCTTTTTAAGTATACTATTTAATGCAGCCTGGCCGGCTATTATACTGCATATCAGTTTTTCACTGATTTATGAACTTAATATTTACAGATCATATTTATACAGCTTTAAAACATCAGGACAATGAAAATATTAATAACCGGCGCCACAGGATATGTTGGCCACCAACTGGCGTTAACATTGGCAAACCAGGGTAATTGTGTACATATTTTAGTACGTAATCCGTTTTCAAAAAATATTCCGCTGCATAAAAATATTCATGTTTTTACCGGAGATATTACTGAACGAAGTACGATAAAAGCTGCAATTACAGGTTGCATGCAGGTTTATCATACTGCAGCCATCATTGGGTTATGGACCAAAGACCCCTCTGTATTTTATAAAATTAATGTTGATGGTACAAATAATGTATTGGCCGAAGCACTTGAATCGGGTGTAAAGAAATTTGTATTCACCAGCAGTTGCGGAGTTTTGGGCCCAACTGTTTTAAGACCAAAAAATGAAAATGATCCCCGAACAACAAGCTTTGATAATGAATATGAGTTTACAAAATTCCTGGCTGAAAATCTTGTAAAGGAATATGTTCACAAAGGCTTATTCACCGTCATTGTTTCTTTATCTAAAGTTTATGGCCCCGGTATCAAGACACACCCGATCTCTGTAAACAGTGTAATTAATAATTTCATAAAAGGGAAATTGACAATCATTCCCAGGCCAGGCAACCTTACAACCAATTATTGTTTTATAGATGATGTAGTGGAAGGACATATCCTGGCAATGGCAAAAGGTATTGGTGGCGAAAAATATATTTTAGGAGGAGAAAATATTTCTTATGTAGATCTGTTTAAAACTATTCGTTCTCTCTCCGGTACAAAAGCAAGGCTTATACAGGCTCCAAAACCGATGGTTCAAATATGGGCAATACTGCAATGGTTACAATACAAAATAACGAATAAAGCACCGGTTGCAACTGCAAAAGGTATAAAGCATATTTTCTGTAACAAAACCTTTAGCAGCGGAAAAGCCATACGCCAGCTGGGATACCACCCTACACCACTGCAGGATGCACTTAAACAAACTATTCAATTTTTAAAAACACAACAATATGCTTAATACAAAATACACATTAATAACCGGTGCCAGTGAAGGCTTTGGAAAAGCTCTGGCACTTGAATGTGCATCCAGGAAAATGAATCTTATCCTGGTGGCATTACCCGGGCCCGAATTATATTACCTGGCCAACTTTATAGAACGTAATTATAAAGTTGATGTAGTTGCCATTGAAAAAGATCTGTCAACAGAAGAAAGTTGTATTGAAGTATTTGATCAAGTAAGTAAAATGGATCTTGCCGTTAATATGCTCATCAATAATGCAGGATTAGGCAGCACCATGTTGTTCAGCGAAGGGAATATGGCCTTTTACCAGAAACAGATAAAACTGAATATCGTTGCTACAACATTACTTACACATCTTTTTTTAGGAATGCTGAAAGCGAACGGCCCGTCATATATATTGAATGTAGGCAGCCTGTGTTCTTATTTTTTTCTGCCTAAAAAACAGGTTTATGGAGCAACCAAATCATTTATATATTTCTTTTCTAAAAGTTTGAGGGGGGAACTGAAAAAAGATGACATAAGTATAAGTGTGATCTGCCCGGGCAGTATGAATACAAACATTTCTGTAACCTTATTGCTGAAGACTTCAAGCTGGTTATCACGGCTTTCGGTAATGAACCCCGAAGATGTTGCTCCCATTGCCATCACCGGTTTATTAAGGCATAAAGAAGTTATCATACCGGGATGGGTGAATAAAATATTCCTGTTTATGGATACACTGCTGCCGGCTTCAATAAAAAAAATGTTAATCGGTAATCAAATGAAAGATATTAAGTCTGTTACAGCAATTGGATTAAAACAGCAAACTGTTCTGTTTAGTGAAAAACAAAATTTACGTACTGCATAATATAACGCCTAAAAATAAACCAAATGAAAAATATTAATAAAAAAAACAAACCATCTTTATTATTTTCCGAAACAGGTAAAGTATCACTGGTTTTTCTGATGATTGTAATGCCACTGATTATCATTGCATATAGCTTAAAAACTAATGTTCCACAAATTACTTATTTTATGTTACTGTTCTCTGGTTGGCTAACCTGGACATTTATAGAATATTTCAATCACCGTTTCAGAATGCATCGCATTAGTGATCCCTCAAAAGTGATTGGATACGCACGGCACATGTTGCACCATCATCATCCTACCGATATAAAGATCACAGGCCTGCAAAGAAGTATCCTTTTTGCCGGGAATATATGCCTGGTCATACTTTGCATCCTCTATAAAAACTGGATATTGCTGCCAACCGGGCTGTACACCGGTTTTGTGATTTATACTTTGATGCATTGGTTTCTTCACCGGAAGTTTTCGGAAAAATTATTTCCGGAGGTACATCGTTTTCATATTCATCATCATTGTAAACACCCCGACAAATGTTTTGGAGTAACCGTAACCTGGTGGGATCATATGTACGATACCATTCCACATCAGCAAAATGAAATTACTGAGAGAATAAAGACATTTTATTACAAAAGATGAAAAAATAATTTAGATATGGCACTCTATTATACGATTCTGGCTCTTTTTTTTATAACAGGATCATTGGCAGAATTCTGGCTGACACGCAGAGAAAATAATAAGTATTTCAGCCTTCGTGATTTTAAGATCAGCCTTCAGCTTATGCTTGCTAGTCTGTTGATTGACCTGGCAATTAAGACAATAGCCATTTATTTATTGATCAAACTATATGACCATAGTTTATTTAAATTAGGTTATCAATGGTGGGTATGGATATTATGTTACCTTGGCTGGGACCTGATTTTTTATCTCAAACATTATCTGGAACACAATGTTCGCTTTATGTGGGCCACTCATGTCAACCATCATTCTTCCCCTTACATGAATCTTTCTACATCACTGCGGTCAGGTGTTTTTAAATCAAGCTACCGATATTTTTTCTGGGCTATAATTATTTTCATTGGGTTTCCCGTTCCCATGTTTCTTATACTTTACGGCTTGGGCAAAGTATGGGCTTTTTTTAGTCACAGCCAGAAGCTTGGAAATTGGCATATACTTGAGAAATTTACAATCACACCAACACATCATCTTTTGCATCATTCATGCAATGAAGATAATCTCAATAAAAATTTTGGTGAAACATTTTTGTTTTGGGACAAACTATTCGGCACATTCAAGCAAACGGCGAAACCGCTAAAATATGGCATCAATGAACCCGTGGATCATACTAATTTTACGAATGTAGTTTTTCACGAGTTTATAAACATGAAAAACGACCTTAAGCAAACCAGGGGATGGAAAAGAAAACTAAAAATAATTTTCGGTAACCCGGGTATTAAATACCCCTGATTTTTCAGAATTTTATCCCGGTAAGTGAGCGAAAAAGCAACCTGCATCTTAGTGGATTTTAATCTTTGCTGTGATAAATCTCCACAAGTAATTCATCAATCCTTATCATCCTCTCTGCTTCATCACTTCATACAAAATAATACCAGTGGCCACCGATACATTCAACGAATCAAAATCGCCGGTCATTGGTATTTGAAACTGTGCATCACATATTTTTAAAAGCGCAGGATAAACTCCCTGCTCCTCTCCGCCCATCACAATGGCACAGGGTTCGGCAAGATTCATATCAAATACTTTTTTCTCCGATTTCATTTCACTGGCAAAAACTTTAATGCCATTCATGTGCAGTTCATCCACGACTTTCATTAAACTGTTTACCCGGCATACAGCAATCTGCTCCAATGCACCTGCTGATGTTAAAATGGCATCTTCATTCAAAGCACCAACACCTTTATCGGGTATGATGATGGCATTTACACCAAAACAAAAAGCGCTTCGGGCAATGCCGCCTATATTCCTGATATCTGTAATACCATCAAGGATTAAAAACAACGGAATCGCTCCCTTATCAACAACAAATGAAATTATATCCTGTAAATTCTGGTATTGCACTTTGGCAATTAATGCCACACAACCTTCGTGATTGCTGACATTAAAATTATTCAGTTTCTCTACCGGCACTTTATTGATGGGCACCATGTTTTGCTCAGCCAGTTTCCTGATCTCGTCAATCACTTCACCATGGATGGTGCTCTGCATATAAATACGCTCCAGTTGCTTGCCGGTTTGCATGGCTTCTATTATAGCCTTTCTGCCTACCACCAATGTATTTTTCTTTGGCCGCTGCTGATGTTGTCTGAAATTTTTCACTGTTCAAATTTAATCTTAATTGGTACAATTAAAAAACCATAAGCTTTTTAAAACTTATGGTCTTCACAAATCCCCCCTTTTAGAGGATTCAGGAGTTGGGTTTATTTCAATCCAAAAACTTTCTTCACTTCTTTCACTGCATCCAGTTTTTCCCAGGTAAATAATTCAACTTTCTTTTTTACTACTTTACCATCGGGCGATGTAAATGTTTTTTCAACAATTTCATTCTTACGTCCCATATGACCGTATGCAGCCGTTTCACTGTACATAGGGTTGCGTAATTTCAAACGCTGCTCAATAAAGTAAGGACGCATATCAAAACAAGGCATTGCCATTACCTTCTTGGCAATATCTCCATCCTTCATTTTTATTTTTGAAGTGCCATAGGTAACCACATTGATGCTGGTTGGCTGCGCCACCCCGATCGCATATGATACCTGTACCAAAACTTCATCACACAAACCTGCTGCAACTAAATTCTTTGCTATATGACGTGTTGCATAGGCAGCACTGCGGTCTACTTTACTTGGATCTTTTCCACTAAAAGCACCACCCCCGTGTGCGCCTTTACCACCGTAGGTATCCACAATTATTTTACGGCCTGTTAAACCCGTATCGCCATGCGGTCCACCAATAACAAACTTACCGGTCGGGTTAATATGGTACTTTATTTTATTGTCGAAAAGATGATTGTATTTTGGATACTTTGCTTTAACCCTTGGTATCACAATATTGATGATATCTTTTTTAATTTTTGCCAGCATTTTTTCATCAGCAGCAAAATCATCATGCTGTGTTGATACAACAATTGCTTCAATTCTTACAGGCTTGTTATTATCATCGTACTCTAATGTAACCTGGCTTTTAGCATCAGGTCGAAGATATTTTATCTGTTTATTTTCCCTGCGTACCGCAGCCATTTCAATTAAAATATAATGGGCCAGGTCTAATGCCAGTGGCATGTAGTTATCTGTTTCATTAGTTGCATAACCAAACATCATTCCCTGGTCACCTGCTCCCTGTTCTTCTTTTTTCTTACGGTCTACTCCCTGGTTAATATCAGATGATTGCTCATGAATGGCAGATAAAATACCACATGAATTGGCTTCAAACATATAGTCACTTACAGTATATCCAATTTTGCGGATAACACCACGGGCAATTTCCTGAACATCCAGGTAGGCTTTACTTTTAACCTCCCCGGCTAAAATTACCTGTCCGGTTGTTACCAATGTTTCGCAGGCTACTTTACTTTGGGGATCGAAGGCTAAAAAATTATCAATTAAAGCATCGCTGATCTGATCAGCAACTTTATCAGGATGTCCTTCACTTACTGACTCTGATGTAAATAAATATGGCATGTATTTTTTTTTAAGATGGCAAAGATAAGGTTGTATAGGTTAATGAACAAAGTCCTCCCGAAAAAACGGGAGGACTTATTCAATATCTTAACAAAATGTATTAAAGCTTTGAGTACACAATCCGTAATCTCAACCGGTAATTAGGATTGGAGCCACTTCCTATTCTCACCCTGCCAAAAGCAATATTATTGCTGTATGGAATTAATGAAGTTGAATATTGCGGATACTTCAGATTAAACGGAGCATACAAACGGATATCGTAATTGGTTGTGCGTTTTGTTACAATCTGCTGTACATACCTCGAGATATTAAAATTGTAATACTTGATGAGATTACCAAAACCATCGTATTTACTTCTTCTATACCCGCCAAAATATTGAAAATCTATGGGGTTAGCAATATAAGGAATGGCAGATTTATAATCGGGATCGTAAAACTGTGAAGTATTCAGATCGAAATAAACGGGCTTCCATTTATTGGCAGTACCGGTATCTTTTAAATCTAAATAAAGAAAGTTAGGAGCAGAAAGTCTTTCGTCAAGTATTGGATCAGTTGGTATTTGCTCAATAATTATCTCGGCACGGTGAATAATGCGGTTTGATAATCCGGATAAACTGGGAATATTCAGATTTACAAAAGTACCGGGTGCGGTTTGTAAATAATGTTCACCGGATGTTGGTGTCATAATTGGATAACCTGCCCGGTTGCGAATGATATTATCAGCAACATTTGATGGAGGAATCGCTCCGAACACAGCACTCCTTACTTTTAATGAAGTATAAACCGAATCCAGTTTACCGTTATTTTTTCTTCTGTAATGAATTTCAATTTTGGTAGCGGTATCAGCAATATTAGCATAAATTAAACCATTGCCGCTTCCATTAGCAAGAATAGCCAGGCCGTTATAAAAACGCCTGTATATTGAGTCGGAATAAAATGCATTATTAGAACCATTGGCTGCAATACTGTCCCTGCCATACAATTGCGCCGCCCATGATGGTGAAAGTTTTATCCTGATCTGGTAATTGACAGAATCTCTTCCGTTATTAAATTTTATATAGTTACCTATAGTAAGTACATTAACATCTGTGCTGCCCAACACAGTTCCGGAATAAGAAGGTTGATAATTAGTAGGATTATCATTATAAACCGAGTCCCTGAAATTCGGATCATTAACTTCTCTTACTTCCAGATGAACCGGAACAGAACTGTCACCCCAAAAACCTTTATACTTTAAACAAAGTACTATTGAATCAAGGCCTGCACCAAACCCATTTAATGTATCACCCGAATTTCCCAGATAATACGGATAAAATGCAGGTTTCAACTGCATGAAAATATGAGCATTGGTTTTACCAAACAAGGGATCATTATTTATGGCACCTAATGCATAATCATCTGTTTTGCCGATATAGGTGGAATCAGTAAAAAAGCCCTGGGTTGAATTGATGTTCAGCAGTGTATCAAAAGTGTGAATATTATCAACAGCCGGCAGCAAATCACTGCCAATATCTGTTGTATCCAGCTTTGTACAGTTCCAGCTAAAAAAAGAGATCAAGACGATAGCAGTTATAGCTATGGATAGAATACGTTTTTGCACAATAATAATTTTATGAAATGCGGTTAGATTTTCTACTTTGCAAGGTCGGTATACAATTGCAAATAGTCTGTTAAATCACTTTCTGCATCATATTTCAGAATTTTCTTTCCTTTCACTTTTGCAAATTCATCAACCAGTTTTTTATCTACTTTTTCGGCGCCAAAGGTTATTGCGTCTGCATAAGTTGCTCCGCCTTTAAACATGGCCAGGTTATTAATATCTTTAAATGGCTCTAACTCTTTTTTAGTTATATAATCATTTATGGTTGCCATCTTTAAAAAATCACTTCCCAGTTTTTCTTTAAATGTGGTTTGGCCAATAGTATAAATGATCTTACTGTTACTAAAAACAGGTTCCTTTTTGTAAGCATTTTTAATAAACATGGGAATCAACCCTGTCATCCAGCCACTGCAATGAATGATATCCGGAGGCCAGCCAAATTTCTTAACGGTTTCCAGTGCGCCTTTACAAAACAATACGGTTCTTAAACCATTATCATCAAACCAGTTTTCTTTTTCATCATGAAAAATTGATTTTCTTCTGAAATAATCTTCATTATCCAGGAAATAAATCTGCAACCTTGCATTAGGTAAAGAAGCCACTTTAATAACCAGCGGATAATCATCATTATCAATAGAAACATTGATCCCAGATAATCTTACTACCTCATGCAAACGGTGCCTTCTTTCATTAATAACACCAAAACGGGGCATAATACACCTCACCTCCATTCCACTGTCATTCGATTTCACAGCCAGTTTATTCACAATTTCAGCAAAATCTGTAAGTTCCAGATATGGCGACATTTCGTTGGCAATGAATAAAATTCTTTTCTTTGTTGACATTTACGCTTAGTTTGTTGCTGTTATAGGTTTTTAACGGAGTGCAAAACTAAGCTATTTTTTCGGGAAATTTAGATTACACAAGCATTTGAAGCGTAATTCCTTTTTATATGATAGTATTTGACAAAACCAGGGATATAAATGATTTCGTTAAAAATAACAGTAAGCAGGGTCTTATTACAGGGTTTATTCCTACCATGGGTGCACTTCACCACGGGCATATTTCTCTTTTAGCAGCAGCAAAAAAAACGACATCAATTACGGTTTGCAGCGTTTTTGTTAATCCAACTCAGTTTAATGACAGTAGTGATTTTGAAAATTATCCCTCCACTGTGGAAAGCGATATTGAAGAATTGGAAAAAGCAGGTTGTGATGTTTTATTTCTCCCATCCGTTGCTGAAATGTATCCCGGCGGGATCAAAAAAGTAAAAGAATATGATCTTGGTTATTTAGAAACTGTTTTAGAAGGCAAGTTCAGACCCGGCCATTTTCAGGGAGTTTGCCAGGTTGTTCACCGGTTACTGGATATTATTCCTGCAGATCAATTATTTATTGGTCAAAAAGATTACCAGCAATGTATGGTTATAAAAAAACTGGTTGAGTTGTTGAAAATTAAAACCAGTATCATCATTTGCCCTACCCTTAGGGAAAAGGACGGACTTGCCATGAGCAGCAGAAATGTAAGGCTGACAGAACCAGACAGGATAAAAGCATTAAAAATATTTAAAACCTTATCGTTTTTAAAAAATAACCTGCACCCCGGGAAATTAAAGGAATTACAGGAAACAGCCAAAGCAAACTTAACCAGGGCGGGGTTTAAAGTTGATTATGTAGCACTTGCTAATGCCAAAACACTTGAACCTGTAACCGAATGGGATGGAAATACAGCATTGGTGGCATTAATTGCCGCTTTTCTACATAATGTCCGGCTTATTGATAATATGCTTTTATAAAACTTCTGAAAGAGAAACTATTTTTTTTCAAAACATTCTGATTACAATTATTCCCTTCGTAATTTGTAACCGATTATGCGTAAACGGTTATTATACATATTACAATACCTTGTTTTTTTGGGCGCCGGCCTGTTTTTGGTTTGGTGGCAGCTAAAAGATATGACTGTAGTTGAAAAAAAAGAATTCTCAGCTGCTTTTAATCATACCAATTACTGGTTAATTCTGCCTATCATATTTATGGCACTGCTCAGTCATTTATGCAGGGCCATCCGGTGGAAATACCTGATGGAGCCAATGGGTTACAAACCAAAATTAAAGAATGTTTTTTCTGTGGTTATGATCGGTTACCTGGCCAACTCTGCCATTCCCCGTTTGGGCGAAATTTTAAAGTGTACTTTCCTGGCCAGGTACGAAAAATTAAACGTAGGTAAATTAGTAGGAACAATAATTATAGAACGGACCTTTGATTTCATTTGCTTCATCATCTTTATAGGCATAACAATTCTTATACAGATTGATGTTGTTGGAAAGTACGTTAAAGAAAAAATTATCCAGATCGGCAGCACATCGGGTATGCCTGCCTGGGTAAAAATTTTGATCATCATTTTAATTATTGCTGCAATCATATTTTTAACCAACCTGCTTTTTAAAAAGTTCCCGCAAAACAAATTGGTAAATAAGATCAATCTCTTTTTTAAAGGCATTGGCGAAGGATTTAAGACCATTAAAAATTTACAGACAAAAAAACTTTTTTTACTCTTTACTTTTTTCATCTGGGCACTTTATCTTTTACAGGTTTTTATTGGTTTTCAGGCCATGGAAGGAACAGCTCATTTAAGTATAAAAGCAGCATGTTCTGTTTTAACCCTCGCCACTTTGGCCATGATAGCAACACCCGGCGGCATTGGCTCATTCCCATTATTTGTAATGGAAACTTTAACCATATACAGTATTGCCAACCCGGTGGGTAAAGCATTTGGCTGGCTCATCTGGGGCGTTTCAACAGGAATTATTATCATTGCAGGTTTAGTTTGTCTTTTAATTATACCTTATATTAACAGAAAAAGAGATGAAATCAGTCAGTAGCATACCACGTAAAATTTTTACCCTAAATGATTTGGTACACCAGATCAAACGCTGGCGTTTGCATAATAAAAAAATTGTTTTCACCAACGGCGTTTTCGATATTTTACATGAAGGGCATATTGCTTCTTTAAGCGAAGCTGCAACATTTGGACATATTTTAATTGTTGCCGTAAATTCAGATGCATCAGTAAAAAGATTAAAGGGCGAAAGCAGGCCTGTGCATAATGAAAATTCAAGGGCTTTATTATTGGCTTCCCTGTTAATGACGGATGCTATCATTTTGTTTGAAGAAGACACCCCTTTAAATTTAATTACTGCCCTCTTACCCGATGTATTGGTAAAAGGCGGTGATTACAATATAGGCCAGATCGTTGGCGCAAAAGAAGTAATAGCAAATGGCGGCGAAGTAAAAATCGTTCCGATCCTGGAAGGTTTTTCTACAACAGGCATTATCGAAAAAATGAAAGGTTTAGATCATTGACCCCATCAAATTTTCACATAAACTTAATATGGTATTTATATTTTGATCATATCCGGTCACTAATTTTGCCACATTTATTTTAAACAGTTATAAAAATTGCATAAACGGAAGATCATATTCAGGGATATCAGCTGGCTATCTTTTAACGACAGGGTTTTACAGGAAGCTGCTGATGAGACTGTGCCGTTAAGAGAAAGAATCCGTTTCCTGGGTATTTTTTCCAATAACCTCGATGAGTTTTTCAGGGTAAGGGTTGCTACACTGAAACGGATGATAGAGTTTGGAAACAGATCAAAAATGCATTTGGAAATTTCTCCCGAAGCGATCTTAGCACAAATTCAAGAAATAGTAATTGAACAACAAAAAGAATTTGAGCGTATCTGGAATGAGATATTGAGAGAATTGAAAAAGGAAAAGATACAGCTGGTGAATGAAAAGCAGTTAAACCGGTCGCAACAAACATTTGTACTCAATTATTTTAATGAAGAAATACGAAGCAATATCATTCCTTTAATGATTGAAAGCATCCAGAACTTCCCGGTATTAAATGATAAGTCCATCTACCTGGCCTGCAAACTTTCAAAAAAAGATAAAAGTATTCCGCAAAAATTTGCGTTGATATCTGTACCAACCAGGCGGTTACCAAGATTTATTATTCTTCCTTCTAAAACTGCAGAAAAGCATATTATTCTGCTGGAAGATATTATCCGGTTCTGCCTCCCCAATATTTTTTCTTTTTTCGGCTATGATACTTTTTCAGCACACATTATAAAAGTAACCCGGGATGCGGAAATAGATATAGATAATGATGTGGCCACTTCCCTTATTCAAAAGATTGAAAAAGGATTAAAGAACCGGAAAAAAGGGAAACCCGTAAGATTTGTTTTTGACAAGGCCATCGATCCTGCACTGCTCACCTACCTGGTGCGGCGTATGGGATTGCTGCAAAAAGATAATATCATACCCGGGGGGCGAATTCATAATTTCAATGATTTCATTAATTTTCCGGAAACGGTTTTTGAACAGAAAAAACTTCGTAAAAAACCTTTTATTCACCCGCTTTTAAAAAATACAACCAGTGTTACCAAAGTTGTCTTAGAAAAAGATGTGCTCTTAAATTTTCCCTATCACTCTTTCGACAGTATTATTGATCTTTTACGTGAAGCCGCTATTGACCCCGATGTGGTAAGTATTAAAATAACCTGTTACCGGTTGGCAGAGCGTTCTAAAATAATTAACACCTTAACCAATGCGGTACGCAATGGGAAACTGGTAACCGTGGTGCTGGAACTGCGTGCCCGTTTTGATGAAGAAGCAAACCTGGAATGGAAAGAAGAACTGGAGGAAGCCGGTGTAAAAGTTTTAATTGGTGTGCCAAACCTTAAAGTTCATGCCAAGATCTGTTTAATTAAAAAGCGTGTAAATAACAGAACCATACATTATGGTTTTGTAAGTACGGGTAACCTGAATGAAAAGACCGCTTTGATCTATGGAGATACCTGCCTGCTCACTTCCGACCGCAATATCATGGCCGATGTAAACCGGATATTCAATTACCTGGAGCAACCCAAAAACAGGATCCAGTTTTTAAAAAACTGCAAAACATTAATAGTAAGCCCTAACGGCATGCGAAAACAATTGATGATACTGATCAACAAAGAAATTAAAACTGCATTATCAAAAAAGCGGGCTTCTATAATGCTTAAATTAAATTCGCTGAGTGATGAGTTACTCATCAATAAATTATACGAAGCGGCAAAAGCGGGGGTAGAAATAAAAATGGTGATAAGAGGCATATGTTGTTTATTAACCGAGAATAAAAAAATTAAGATCCCTATACAGGCCATCAGTATTGTGGATGAATACCTGGAACATTCCAGGATCATGATCTTTCACAACGGCGGAAAAGAAAAAGTATTTATTTCATCTGCCGACTGGATGGTACGAAATATTGATCACCGGGTTGAAGTGGCCTGCCCCGTCTTTGAAAAAAATATTCAACAGGAACTGAAAGATATGCTGGAGATACAATTAAAAGACAATATCAAAGCAAGAATACTGGATAATGAGTTGGCAAACCTTTATGTAAATCCCCGCAATACAAAAAAAATTCGCAGCCAGGTGGAAACATATAATTATCTCTATCGTAAATCGTCATGAACGTTGATCCGTTAATTAGTTAATCCGTAAATTCGTGAAAACTGTTTTTCCTGCGACTTGGTTAAGTTTATGCATAAGATTAAAAGACTGATCAGTATTTCTTAGGCTGCATTTAATTAAAGAGTAAAGAACCAATGTTAAAGCTGCAGTAGTACAAAAGTTGAATATAGCTGCCTGGAAGGAACGGGCTGTATATCGTTCCTTCCATGACTTTTTTGTTACTTTTTGTGTCAAGACAAAAAGTAAATAAAAGAATGATTAAACAAATAAACATTAAACTGATTTGAAATTAGCAGCAATAGATATAGGAAGTAACGCAGCAAGGCTGTTAATTACAGAAGTAACCACCGACGAAAAAAATAATCCGGTTTTTAATAAACTGAATTTAATCAGGGTTCCACTCCGCTTAGGTTTTGAAGTATTTGAAACCGGTATGATCTCAAAATCTAAAATTGGTATGCTGTTGCAAACCATGAAGGCATTTAAACATTTAATAAATGCCTATGAAGTAAATAAAATAATGGCTTGTGCTACCAGCGCCATGAGAGATGCAAAAAATGCAACCGACATCATCCGCAAAGTAAAACTGGAAACAGATATTAATATTGAAGTCATCAGCGGGGATATGGAAGCCGGGCTCATCTTTGAAAACCATATTGCCGAAACACTGGATAAGGACCATAGTTACATGTACATTGATGTGGGTGGCGGAAGTACTGAACTTTCTTTTTTCAGTAATGGGGTGCTCATCTTTAAGGAATCTTTTAATATAGGCACCATCCGCCTGTTGCAGAACATGGTAAATGAAAAGACCTGGGAAGTGATGAGAGAGATTATCAAAACAGTAACAAAGGGCCAAAAAGAAGTTGTGGCAATTGGCAGTGGAGGAAATATCAATAAGATATTTTCTATGAGTAAAAGAAAAGAAGGCAAACCAATTACACTTGAGCTGCTGAAAGATTATTACAAGGAATTAGGCAGCGTTAATGTAGAAGAAAGAATAAGGCTTTATAATTTAAGACCCGACAGGGCCGATGTTATTGTACCGGCATTACTCATTTATACCAATGCCATGCGCTGGGCCGGTGCTACAGAAATATATGTACCCAAAATTGGTTTAGTGGATGGGTTGATACATCATATGTGGGAAGAGGTGAAGGGCAGGAATTAGATGCTGAATGTATTAGCTTACTTTAACATTTCCATAATACTATCTGCATATCTTCATCGTTAAGCTCTAAAAAAATGAGAAAGTTAACATCAATTCTGCTGCTGCATTGCACCTGCATTTGCATGGCGCAAAACAAAATTGAATACGCCAATTTTATACAAACAGATACTGCCATTAAATGGGTGGCCATTTATAATTCGTATGTAAACCTTACCCCGGCAAATCCCAATTTCAATATCCGGAATTTTTATGTAAACAAACTGAAACAGCAGGGTGCAACTGCATACCGGGAAGATGGTATTTCATTTGCCGTAACGCCCGTTAAAATCAATTATGCCGGTTTTATATCAACTATTAAACCGGTTAATTATAATGCAGCCAAAATGAACTGGTGGTTTAATTATGATGAAAAGAACAGCGGGGCAGAAATGATCTTTAACCGGGAATCAAATGTATGCGATACCTGTATACTCAACAATAAATTTTCGTTCTTTAAAATAAAGCAGTTGCTCTATTACAAAAACAACCGGTTTAACATTCAAAACATTTTACTCTCCCCGGTTATTTATAAAAAACAGGCCGGTGACCGTAAAGAAAAAACAACCTATTTTGAAGCCGGTAGTTTTGCTTTTAATGAAATAAAAAATGAAGATGAACCCATTCCGGCTGCGGCAAAATTTGTTGGCAGGTCCTGTAATAACCTGGTCTTATTACCATCAGATTCTGCAAACAAACCGGGTGAGAATATGATCGCTTTGGATAACTGGAACCTGGCCGGCATTTTATACAAAGACATAAAGAGCCAAAAACTAAAAGCCTATAATGCCGACAGATCAATATATCCCGATGTGAAGAATGTGCTGGATTACCGTAAAATTGATGCCTATAAAAACAGGTCTGATATGGTGCCTTATTACGACAGTAACGGAGTTATCATAAACTATAAAACTGTTTTGGCTGAAATTAATTTCGACAGCATTTATAATTTTACCCTCATCCAGGATTTTTATTTTGATTTTACCAAAGAGATATTATACGCAAAACCTGTTGCCCTTGTGCCAAGGATCAGTGTGGTTACAAGTACCGGTATCAATATCGGGTTTACCGATTACTGGGGAGTTATTTTTCCGGAAGCGAAAAAGAAAGCGGTGAAAAAAAACGAAATAGCGCCCCGTACCAATAAATAAACCACTTTAATTTTTACTACATTGCATTGGCGCAATAAGTCTTGTACAATTTTGTATTGAAGATCAATATTGAATTATACAAGGAGATGCGTATATTTAAGAGTTAGCGGAAATTTAAACAGACAGTTCAATGACTCGAAAAGAAAATATAAAGCAGTATGATGAAATGTTACAGAAATACATTGACCAAAAGGAATTTGTCAAAATAAACAGAACAATCTGTGAAAAAGAAGAAAATCTATCAGGCTTTATTCTAAAAATGTCAAAAGGGTTCTTATTAATTCAACTCGATTACGATTTTATGCTTGACGGATATGCAATAATCAGGAAAGATGATTTTGATAGCATAAGATGTAATAAAAATGATAAAACACAAAAGAAAATATTCAAAACCGAGGGACTTTTGGCTACCACTTATGGACTTAACGATAATATTAATCTAACAAGTTGGGTAACCATTTTAAATGACTTAAGAAAGTATGACTACCATGTAATTATTGAAAATATAAGAAAAGACTATTTGGATTTCTTCATAGGTCCAATCAAAAGGATCACAAAAAATAGCGTTAGCATACACAATTACGATCCGACTGGAAAGCTATATGAGAAATTAAGTACCATACAATTAGACAGCATAAAAAATATCAAGTTTGGAGACAGATATTCGACAATATTCAGAAAATATCTAAGGTAGGCAAACTCAAATAAATAAACTACCGCCAACATGACCTTGTAGCTCAGCTCTTGTGCATATCTAAACTGTGGCTGGGGTGCGACTGTTTAATAATAATATTTTCGTGTAACTTCAAGCAAACAAATTCTAACGGGCCGACCGGCTGGGCAGACGGAATTCTAATAGCCCGCCTGACGCCAAGCCCCGAACGTTGTACGTCACCCTAAACAGCATATACACATATACCCCACAACTTAGTTGATGTAATAAGCTAAAAAGAGCCAAAATATTAATAAATGTATTATTACGGCAAATACAAAACAATTTCTCAAGATTATTGTTTTGTTGTATAATTAAAACTATGGAGACCAGATCCCATATCAAAAAACGGGGCGAAACCGAAAAGCCATATGAGTAGGATATAAACAAAGTACAATGTTTAATAAATTTACCATGGCAGACAAATTACTGTTTGTAGCCGCTTTAGTCTCTCTTATTTTTTCAGAAGCTTTATGGTTTAGCAGGGATCAGCAACATGCAATATTTGTTGGCCTTTGGGTTCCAACTATTTTATGCTTTGGAATTTATTTAAAACTATTAAAACATAGTAAAAATGACTGAATTAATGCCATATGTATCTGGCCTGGTGACTTTATTGTTTGGTGCAGGTTTTTTTCTTGCTCTTAAAGAACAAAGAAAAATTAAATAACTTTTTTAAAATAAATATGAAACGGCTCTCAAACAGAAGATAATACAAAAGGCAACTATTTCCTCAAGATTAATGATTGGCTTTTACCTGATGAGAGACTGGTTTTTCAATTTCACTAAAAAAATTGCCTAATTAACACGTGAAGACTGCTCCCCAGCCGGTATCCCACCAAACGGAACGTATGCACCATCGCCGTAGTTCAGGAGGCCAGAAGGCTGCAAAAGTAAAAAGTACCCATTACAAAGAAACAGGTACCTGTTACAAAGAAATTAAGTACCTCCGCCTGGTTCGTGCCTCACAAAACACCGTAAACATTAAACCGCCATTAAAAAATGTTTGTAAATAATATTATTTCTACATTTACATCCGCAATTGCTCACCGGATTTGTTTTATTCTAACGCAGGGCCAACTCCACTTAGCATAATCAGTTAATTTAAAACACCGTATTATGTCAGTCAACAAAGAAATTAAAAAAGTAACCACCAATACACTGCAGAAAATGAAAGCCGCCGGGGAAAAGATTTCCATGATAACGGCTTACGATTTTTCCTTTGCAAAAATTTTTGATGCTGCAGGTATTGATATCATCCTGGTTGGCGACAGCGCCAGCAATGTAATGGCCGGCCACGAAACTACCCTACCCATTACGCTGGACCAGATGATCTATCATGCCCAAAGCGTGGTACGTGGCATTGACCGTTGCCTGGTAGTGGTGGATATGCCCTTTGGTTCTTACCAGTCCAACTCTGATATTGCATTGGCATCAGCCATAAAGATCATGAAAGAAACGGGCGGGCACTCGGTAAAACTGGAAGGTGGTGAAGAAGCACTGGATTCGGTTAAAAAGATTGTGAGTGCCGGTATCCCGGTGATGGGGCATTTAGGATTAACACCCCAAAGCATTTATAAATTTGGTACATACACCGTAAGAGCTAAAGAAACAGATGAAGCGGCCAAATTAAAAAAAGATGCTTTGTTGTTGCAGGAAGCGGGGGCATTTGCTATTGTACTGGAAAAAATTCCGGCTGCTTTGGCAAAAGAAGTAAGTGAGAGCATTCACATACCAACTATTGGCATTGGTGCCGGCGGCAGTTGCGATGGCCAGGTTTTGGTTATGCATGATATGTTGGGTATTAATGTTGAATTTAAACCCAGGTTTTTACGGCAGTACCTCAATATGCATGAACAGGTTGAAGGAGCCGTTAAGCAATATATAAAAGATGTAAAAAGCAAAGATTTTCCTAACGAAAATGAGCAGTATTAGCAGTCGGCAGTTAACAGTTGGCAGTCAGGTCCCTGCTATCCGAAAGGCTTTCTCAATTCAAAGACGATTAACTGCGAACTGCCTACTGCAAACTGTTCTTCGTAACTTGCAGCCCTGAAATTATACTCCCAATTAATCAATCAATATGAAATTTTTAAAGACCTTAAAGATCCAATCCAATAACAATGGCGTTTCAACCGGTTTAACCTGGTTAAAAACTAATGGAGAAAAATTGAATTCATATTCACCTGTTGATGGTAAACTGATTGCTGCTGTTACAGGTGCAGATAGTAAAAGTTATGAAGCAGTTATTAAAAAAGCACAATCGGCTTTTTTAGTATGGCGCACCTGGCCGGCTCCAAAACGTGGCGAAGTGGTAAGGCAGATCAGCGAAGAGTTAAGAAAAAATAAACAGGACCTTGGCCAGTTGGTAAGTTACGAAATGGGCAAGAGTTTACAGGAAGGTTTGGGCGAAGTGCAGGAGATGATCGATATCTGCGATTTTGCGGTAGGCCTAAGCCGCCAGTTACACGGCTTAACCATGCATAGCGAAAGGCCGGGTCACCGCATGTATGAACAATATCATCCACTGGGCATTGTTGGGGTAATATCTGCATTTAATTTCCCGGTGGCCGTATGGAGCTGGAATGCTGCTTTGGCATGGGTTTGCGGCGATGTGTGTGTTTGGAAGCCGAGTGAGAAAACACCGCTTTGTGCTATCGCCTGTCAAAACATCATTCAATCTGTACTTAAAAAAAATAATGTTCCCGAAGGTGTTTCAAATATAATTATTGGCGGAAGAAATGTAGGAGAATGGATGAGTAACGATACAAGAATTCCATTGGTTTCTGCAACCGGGAGCACAAGAATGGGCAAGGCTGTTGGGGCTGCTGTTGGTCAGCGCCTGGGCAGAAGCCTGTTGGAACTGGGTGGCAACAATGCCATCATCATTACCGAAAATGCCGACCTGGATATGGCATTGATTGGCGCAGCATTTGGTGCAGTTGGCACAGCAGGGCAACGTTGTACATCAACCAGGCGGTTGATCATCCACGAAAAAATATATAATAAATTCAAAGAAAAATTAGTGAAGGCTTATGGCCAGGTAAAGATCGGCAACCCGTTGCATGAAAAAAATCATGTCGGTCCTGTTATTGATAAAGATGCGGTGAAGATGTACCTGGATGCTATTGAAAAATGTAAAGCCGAAGGAGGAAAATTTATTGTGGAAGGTGGGACATTAAAAGGCAAAGGATTTGAAAGCGGTTGCTATGTTAAACCCTGCATTGCTGAAGTGAAAAATGATTTTGCGATAGTACAGCATGAAACTTTTGCACCCATTGTATATCTTATTAAATACAAAACACTGGATGAAGCCATTGCTTTGCAAAATGGTGTCCCACAGGGATTATCATCAGCCATCATGACGAATAACCTGCGGCAGGCAGAGCAGTTCTTATCACAGGCCGGATCTGATTGCGGTATTGCCAATGTAAACATAGGAACTTCGGGAGCCGAGATTGGCGGCGCATTTGGTGGCGAGAAAGAAACCGGTGGTGGCCGTGAAAGCGGCAGTGATGCCTGGAAAGTTTATATGCGCAGGCAAACCAATACCATCAATTACACCGATAAACTCCCATTGGCACAGGGCATCAGGTTTGATTTGTAAAGTTTTGCAAATAAACATAAAAGCTATGGCTGTTTTAGTCATACCCTTTAATTTTACTCAAACAAAAATTTGATATGAATAAGATCTCTAAAATTTTTATTGCCTTATGCATTGTAAGCCTTTCATCTGTTGCACAAAAAAATGATGTGCCCAATGGATGGCATTTGATGGACAGAGCAACAAGTGGTTACTATGGTGTTAGTGCAGATAAGGCTTACGATTTTTTAAAAAGTAAAAAACTGAAAAGCCAAACGGTTGTTGTTGCTGTTATTGACAGTGGTATTGACACCCTTCAGGAAGACCTGAAATCAATACTCTGGACAAACCCAAAAGAAATACCGGGTAATGGTATAGATGATGACAGGAACGGTTATGTAGATGATGTACATGGCTGGAATTTCCTGGGCGGAAAAGATGGCAGGAATGTAAAGGAAGACAGTTATGAAGGAGCCAGGGTTTATTACAGTTTAAAATCAAAATGGGATAACAAAGAGGTAAAGAAAGAATTGCTGAGCAAACCGGAAGCTGAGGAATATGATATGTTTGAAAGAGCAAAAGCTGAGATAACCGATAATGATAAAGCAGAAAGCTTTGCCGATGTGGATGTTCCCGCCATAAAAAATCTTCACAAGTCTTTATTAAAAAATGACAGCATATTAATTGCAGCAATAGGTAAAGACACTTTTACCGGTAATGAGCTGGAAGCTTATGCCACCAAATCAATGCAGGAGAGGAAAGCAAAGAATGAACTTTTAGGCATTATGAAAGCCAACAATTTACTGGACCAGACCAACAAGGAATTTATTGGAGGTTTAAATGAATATATTGAATATGTTGAAGGCGAACAGCGAAAAGCTGCAGCAAAAAATAATCCGCCGATAGAATACCGGAAAAATATTGTAGGTGATGATGAAACCAATTTTAATGATATTGGTTACGGCAATAATGATATCATGGCTGAAACGCCGATGCATGGTACACATTGCTCGGGTATAATTGGTGCGGTTCGTAATAATGGCAAAGGCATGGATGGTATTGCCGATAATGTACGTATTATGATGTTACGGGCTGTACCTGATGGTGATGAACATGATAAGGATATTGCCTTAGCAATCCGGTATGCTGTTGATAATGGGGCTAAGATCATCAGTATGAGTTTTGGGAAAAGTTTTTCTCCGCAAAAAAAATGGGTGGATGAAGCTTTTGCTTATGCCGAAAGTAAAAATGTTTTATTGGTACATGCAGCAGGCAATGATGCAAAAGATGTAGACACTGCAGCTAATTTTCCCAACCCGGTTTATATCAGCGGTAAAGGAAGAGCAAACAATGTTATTACTGTAGGTGCCAGTGGCGATCCAAAAGCGGGCGGGTTAACAGCCTCCTTCAGTAACTATGGCAAAAAGGAAGTAGATGTGTTTTCGCCTGGTGTAAAAATATACTCAACATTACCAGGAGGAAAAAATTATGGTAACCTGCAGGGAACAAGTATGGCCTGCCCATTGGTTGCAGGAATAGCAGCATTAACCCTTGAGTATTTTCCCGGCCTGTCGGCAAAACAATTGAAATATGTAATTGAAAAATCAGCACAGAAACCTGCAATTAAAGTAAACAAACCCGGCACTGAAGAAACAGTTGACCTGAGTGAAATTTCAAAGACCGGTGGTATTGTAAATGCTTACGAAGCAGTTAAACTGGCATCAACATTAAAAGGTGAAAATAAAACGGAAAAAGAAATATTGCCAAAACCTAAAATGGTAAAGCATAAGAAAGGATAAATTTTTATTTTAGTATGGCCAACCTGAAAAAGTTTGCCATACTAAATTTCATTGCTGCTAAATAACCAAAACAATATGTCAAAACCTTCACCAACAAGCTACCCGGCCTACTTTTTAAAATATGTTGAACAAGTACCTGAAGATGATCTGTTAACTGCTTTTCAAAATCAAAGACCAGTCATCAGCGGGTTTTTATCAGCTATTACAGAAGAAAAATCAATGTATGCTTATGATACCGGCAAATGGACATTGAAGGAATTATTGCAACATATGATAGATACAGAAAGAATTTTTAATTACAGGGCTTTATGCTTTGCCAGGAAAGAAAAGGTTTCCTTACCGGGATTTGATGAAAACACCTACGCTGCAAATTCACATGCAAACAGCAGAAAATGGCAGGATATGGTAGAAGAATTTTTGGCTGTACGGCTTTCAACAGAAATATTATTTAAGAGTTTTTCGGCAGAGACTCTTGAATTTTCCGGTGTATCAAATAATAACCCGGCAACTGTAAACAGTATTGGGTTCATTACATTAGGCCATTTTTATCACCACAAGAAAGTAATGGAAGAACGGTATTTGTAAAAACATTACAGCATATAAAATAAGATGCCACTCCTAAACCCGGAGCGGCATCTTTAATACATTAAATTCAGTATTAATTATTTTTTGCAGTTGTAGATTGATTGATCATATTGTTCATCACCTTCACTGTTTCATCAATATAAATATCCTTGCTAACCCTTTTCAGCCATTGTGTGTTTTTATCAATTTTATCTTTAGCTGAATTAATAACAAGTGTATCGGCCGCAATATTTTTTACAACCATTTCTTTGTTTAGTTTATCCAGGTCATCAAGTTCTTTAACCTTGGCTTTAAATTGTTTTTGCTCTTCTTTATATTTATTTAAATTCAAAGAATATTCTTTATCACCATATGACTCCAGCCAGGTGATGCTTTCTTTAATTTTATTAAAGGTTGGATTTTTGGCAATTTGATCATGACTGTAATTGATAACAACATCATTACTTACCGTACTTGTCCATGGTTTATAATCTGCTTTTGCAATTTCATCCCAAGGTAAAGCAGCAGTATTATCTTTTTCACGGAATTTTAAATACTCCATCCTGTCGGGTATAACTATATCCGGCGTTACACCTTTTAACTGGGTAGCTCCGCCATTAATGCGGTAAAATTTCTGAAGCGTTAATTTTACAGAACCAAGATCCTCTGCATTTTTATTTGAAAATACCGGGTTTTCGCTTTCCGGGTTTAAAGGGATATTACGTTGCACAGTTCCCTTTCCATAAGTAGAGCTGCTTCCAATAATTATTCCCCGCTTGTAGTCCTGTATGGCTGCTGCAAATATTTCAGAAGCACTTGCACTGAATTCATCTACCATCACCGTTAACGGGCCACTATATAAAATACTTTTGTCTTTGTCTTTCCATTGGTAAGGCTTGTCCTCCCGTCCTTTAACCACACATATAGGTCCGTCTTCTATAAACAGTCCGGCCATCTTTACTACTTCCGGTAATGATCCGCCGCCATTACCCCGCAGATCAATTATAATGCCTTCTACGTTTTCGGCTTTCAGTTTTTGTACTTCTTTAGCTACATCTTCTGAACATTTAGCACCATCGGGGTTTGAAAAATCAATATAAAATTCGGGCAAATAAATATACCCTACTTTATGATCACCGTTAATGATGGCACTTTTTGCAAATGTATCATCCAGTTTTATTTCATCCCTGATGATTGAAATAACAGTAATAGAGCCATCCATTCTTCTCACAGTCAATCTGACTTCAGACCCCTTTTTTTCACCCCTGATTATTTTAACGGCATCTGTCACCGAATATCCTGTAACATCCACCGGCTCCTCGTTGCCCTGTGCCACTTTAATGATCTCGTCTTCTACTTTCAACACGCCACCTTTCCAGGCAGGGCCGCCCGATATCAGCGTTCCTATTTTTATTTTGCCATCATCTTCTTTAAGCTGTGCGCCAATTCCAAAAAAACTTCCCTTCATGGATTCATCAAATGAACGTTTATCAACCGGTGCAAAATAATTTGTATGCGGATCCATTGATCCGGTAATGGCATTTACAAAAGTGCTGAAATTTTCATCGCTGTTATCCCTGGTCTTTTTTGTAGAAAAATATCTTTCGATCTGCTTTCTTACGCCATCCCTCGATTCTCTTTCAAGAGTAGAATCTGCTTTTAATTTAAAATCAGCTTTATCTTTATTTTTTTCCCTGTCGTCAAGCAGATCCGAATATTTGCTCAAGGCCATGTATTTCAACCGCTTTCTCCAGATATCTTTTCTTTCTGCTTCTGTCCGGGGATTGCTTAATTTTTCCCTGTCAAGCATCACCGATTCATCTTTTGTAAAATCAAATGGTTTTGCCAGTATGTCTTTAAATAAACCGGACGTTTCATTCAGGCGTTTTAAATAAACATCATTAATGGTATAAAATGACATCAGCTCAGCTCCATGTATCTCATCATCGATCTTGTTTTCATATTTCCTAAAATCTTCAATATCACTTTGCAGGAAAATATTTTTATCATTATCCAGGTCATCAATGAATTTCTTTAATACCAATTTCGAAAAAGAGTCATCTATTTTTTTTGGGCTATAATGTCCCTGTTCCAGTAACATCCCTACATTACGAATGATCCTTGTGTATTTTGATTTTGGATTATCATGGTCTGATTTCCCCTGAGTTTGAAACGCTAAAAAAACGCTGGCGGCGGTTAATACCAGTATTACCGGAATAAATTTTTTACTCATCATAAATTGTGCAATTTTTTGCATACTGTAAAAATAAAGGAAAATCGAGTGTTTATGCTTAAACTAAACGCTGCAAAGTGAATAATGTTTTGTTAAACCATTTCTCTGGAAACCTGCAGGGATAAACGGCAAACTTCACTTTTTATTCTCTTCATGAACATAATCTTTCAATTTTCATTCCAAAAAAAAGCCCCCTGATCAACAGGGGAACTTTTTCAGGGTAATCGAGGGGGCTCGAACCCCCGACCCTCAGAATCACAATCTGATGCTCTAACCAACTGAGCTACGACTACCATTTTTACCGAGCGCAAAAATAAAGAAAAACTGAACGCCTTCAAAATTACATTTTGAACAGCGGGTGCAAATTGCTTTCTTTGCAACCCCAATAATAATTTTAATGAACTGGATACAATACATATTACCTGTTTTTTTTACAACATTTACAGGCTGGATAACCATCTGGCTCTGCATTAAAATTTTGTTTCGTCCCATTAAACCAATATCTGTTGCAGGATTAAAAATCCAGGGAGTAATACCGGGCAGGCAAAAGATCATTGCAGAAAAATTAGGGCAATTGGTCAGTAAAGAATTTTTATCATTTTCAGGATTACAGGAGAAAGTTACCGATCCGGAAAATTTTAATAAACTGAAACCGGAAATTGAAAAGCATATTGATGCTTTTTTAAGGGAAAAATTAAAGGATACTTTTCCTATGCTTTCGATGTTAATAGGCGATAAAACAATTAACCAGCTAAAAACAGCTTTTTTACTTGAACTGGAAAGCCTGTTCCCGGTTTTGATGAAGAGTTATATTACAAGTTTGGAAAAAGACTTAAATCTGGAAAAACTGATCACTGATAAAATTGCGGGCTTTTCGGCAGAAAAAGCTGAAGCAATGCTATACAAGTCTGCAAGAAAGCAATTAATATATGTACAATTAATGGGTGCATTAATTGGTTTGTTGTTAGGGTTGATACATATTTTTATAAATATGCAACTAAACAGCTAACAATCTGTTAATAAAATTTTATTCCTTCCTTTTATAATACCACTCATCATCTTAGCTGAAAGTTATATGAATTATAAAAAATTACTTTGCCAAAAAATAAAAACTACCAAAAAAAAGAAAACAGTTTACAAATGATAAATGCGATTAAAATTTTACAGATCTGGGTATTTACACTTTGCTTTTCGGTTGCTTATGCACAAATGCCCGGTGGTGGAGCTCGGGGACAGATGGGTGGACAAAATATGAATCTTGGCCATTTTTACGGAAAGGTTTTAGAATCAAATACCAAAAAACCACTTGAAGCAGCTTCAGTATTACTTATACAGAATAAGTTTGATACTGCTACAAAAAAACGAAAAGATGTTATAATAGGCGGAATGCTTACAGATAAAAAAGGTGAGTTCAGCCTGGACAACCTGAATATTATGGTCTCTTATAAACTAAAAATTACTGCAATAGGTTTTAAAGCATTTGAACAAAAAGTTGGGTTCGAAATTAATATGGCAGCTGCGAAAAATGGTGATATGAGCAGTATGCTCAATGCTGTTGATAAAGACCTTGGTAACCTCGCTTTAAGCCCGGATCCGCTACAGTTGGAAAATGTAACCGTAAGTACTTCTAAGGCTTTACTTACAATGAGTATTGACCGTAAGATCTTTAATGTAGAGAAAAACCTTACCAGTGTTGGTGGAACAGCTGTAGACGTGATGAAGAATGTGCCTTCTGTAAATGTTGATATAGATGGTAATGTTACTTTACGCAATGCAGCTCCGCAGATATTTATTGACGGCAGACCTACAACGCTTACTTTAGATCAGATCCCGGCTGATGAAATTTCAAGTATTGAAATTATCACTAACCCATCTGCTAAATTTGATGCAAGCGGTGGCGGTGCCGGGATTTTAAATATTGTATTAAAGAAAAACCGAAAAGCAGGCTATAATGGGAACATCAATGCCAGTATCGATTCAAGATTGCGCCCCGGCTTTGGCGGAGATATTAACGTAAAGCAAAGTAAAATAAACTTTTTTGCCAGGGGAAGAATTGGATTCAGAAAATCGTTAACCGATGCAACTACCAACCGCACTAACTTTTTAAATAATGATACCAGTGCGGCATCTGCCCAAACCAATAACCCGGTCAGCACAGGATACTTTGGTTTTGGAAGGGCCGGGTTTGATTATTTTATCGACAACAGGAATACACTTACCGTTGGTGCTACTTATGTAAAAGGAGAGTTTAATAATGACGATGTGATTTACACTAAACGGGATACGTTTTATAAAAGCAATCTCCTGGTTTCTGATAAAAGTATAAGGAATGTAAAAACAGATTTTACTTTCCGCAATATCGGTACCAACCTCAGCTTCAAACATAATTTTGCCAAACCCAATAAGGAACTGACCGCCGATGTAAACTACAATATGGTGAAGAACTCTAACAACGGTAATTACGCTACTCAATATTTTGAATTAAACAATGATCCTAAATCGCCCCAGTATCTTGAACAAACAAAGGGAAATGGAAGTACTAAGTTTTTTACAGCCCAATCTGATTTTGTAAATCCCATCTCGGAAAACCTTAAAGTAGAAATGGGTATAAGGGCTGCAATAAGAAATTTTAACAGTAACACTAATAATTATATAAAAGGCCCGAATGGCCAATATATTTTAATTCCGGGTTTCAGCAATAATTATAAATTTACTGATGAAGTTTATGCAGCTTACACAACATTCTCACAAAAAATAAAAAGTTTTACATACCAACTGGGCTTACGTTTAGAGAGCTCAAACTACAACGGTAACCTGGTAAGCATAAATAAAAAATTCACTACCCAGTATCCGTTCAGTCTTTTCCCAAGTGCATTTATGACCTATAAACTGAACGATAAACAAGACCTGCAGTTAAATTATTCACGTAAAATTAACCGGCCTAACTTCTTTCAGTTACTGCCAAGCTATGATATTTCTGATCCACAGAATTTATCAATAGGTAATCCTGATCTTAAACCTGAATTTACCAACCTGGTTGAACTTTCTTATCAAAATCAGTTGAGTAAAAAAACAAGTTTTCTGTCAAGTATTTATTTACGCAATACCAATGATCTTATAACCAGTTATCAATACAGGGACAGAAATCCGGATACTAATGCAAAACCCGACACGGTACTCATCAGTACCTATGCCAATGCAAGCAGGAGTTATAATGCAGGATTGGAATTGACCCTTAAAACAAAATTTGCAAACTGGTGGGATTTTACCGTGAATGTTAACATGTATAACTCTACCTTAAAAGCTGCTGCCATTGCAGGCGGAACAGATAATTCACGGTTCAGTATGTTTGGAAAAATAAATAACAATTTTAAACTGCTTAAAAATTATTCCATACAATTATCGGGCGATTACCAGGCAAAAACAATTTTACCACCCAGCAGCAGCAGTGGTGGCGGCGGCAGAGGCGGAGGAGGTAATGGTATGATGATGTTTGGCGGAAGCCAGATAGGCGCCCAGGGATATATAAAACCAAACTATGGTGTTGATATTGCCATTAAAAAAGAATTTTTAAAAAACAATGCAGCTTCTTTAACCCTTCAGATGAATGATATCTTCAGAACAAAATTATCGGCAACACATTCCGAATCGCAATATTTTATACAGGATAACGAACGCCGCAGAGACCCACAGGTAGTGCGCCTTAACTTTAACTGGCGTTTTGGAAAGATTGATGTTTCACTCTTTAAAAAGAAAAGCATGAAAAGTGAAATAGAAAACATGCAGAATGCCCAGCAGGGAATGGGTAATTAAAGACTTTTATCATAATATTAAAAACGCCACTTTTACAGTGGCTTTTTTAATATGAACACGCTCTTAAGCATTAACTACATTTTTTTAACTTTTTTAGCATTATTTTGCCGTAGCAAAAACTTAATATGAAGAACTTAAATTTCAAGCAGGTACTACCCCATTTAGTTGCTGTAATAATTTTTTTATTACTGTCTGTGTTTTTAACCAAGCCGGCTCTTGAAGGAAAAGTTGTGCAACAGACTGATGTTATACAATGGAAGGCCATGGCCCAGCAATCTTTTGTGTTTAATGAAAAATACGGCCATTTCCCAAGATGGACCAACAGTATGATGAGTGGAATGCCAACATACCAGATTGCACTTAAGCCAAAAGTACCTATGAATATTCACCTGCAATATGTACAGGACATTTTAACCCTGGGATTGCCAAAGCCGGTGTTTTATTTATTTATTGCTTCACTTTGTTTTTATATTCTATGCCTCGTAATTGGCATTAACCCATGGATAAGTATACTTGGCGGAATTGCTTATAGTTATTGCTCCTACGATCCGGTATTAATTGCCGGCGGACATGATAGCAAACTATTATCAATGGCCTATGCTCCTGCTGTACTTGCAGGCATTCAATTAATATTTAAACAGAAATACTGGCTTGGCAGTGCTTTATTGCTGATTTCAGGCGTACTCCTTTTATGGGTGCTTCACCAGCAAATTGTTTATTACACATTGTTGATAGTGGTTTTTATGACCGTACCATTTATCATTAAATGCATCAGGGAAAAAACATTTAAACATTTAGCCATTTCAACAATGCTCTGTATGGGCATGGGAGCCATTATGCTTGGCACTATTGTATCGCTCTACTGGCCAACATATGAATTCAGCAAAGAGACCATGCGTGGTGGCAGAAGTGAATTAACGCAAAAAGATAAAAAGAATGAAACCAGCGGAGGACTGGATAAAGATTATGCTTTTCAATGGAGTTATGGCAAGGCAGAAACAATGACCCTGCTGGTACCCAATGCATTTGGTGGCAGCTCAGCCGAAGGGCTTGGTGAAGATTCAAAAGCTATGCAGGTATTACAGGAGAATGCTGCCACACTACCACAGGGTTTTGCACAGCAGATTGCTCAATCATCTCCCATGTACTGGGGCGAATTATTGAGTACACAGGGTACGGTTTATTTGGGTGCTATCATTTGTTTGCTGTTTTTATTTGGTGCTTTCTTATCAAAAAGTGAACACAGGTGGTGGCTGATTGCCATTACCATTTTTGGAATTGTTTTGGCTTGGGGTAAAAATTTTGAAGCCGTGAATTATTTTCTTTTTGATCACATGCCATTTTACAAAAAATTCAGGGCCCCCTCCATGGCATTGGTTATACCGCAATTATCTGTTTCATTATTAGCAGTAATATTTTTAAATGAATTTGTTTTAATTACGGAAAAAGAAAAGTTACAAAAGCTCTTAAAACAATGCTTGTATATAACAGGGGGTACTGCAGCAGTTCTTGTGATGTTTTATTTCTTTTCCAATTTTACAAATGATTCAACCAATGAACTCCGCAAGAATATTAATGATGCCCTAAAAGGCCAGGGCACCGATTTTACCCGGAGTTATTTTAATGCACTAAAAAGCGACCGCCAGGCATTTTACTTAAGTGATATGCTGAGAACACTTGGTTTTATGTTTGTAACCATTGCGGTTATTTTTTTATATGCAAAAAAAATGATCAAGCCGGCAGTGGTTTATATTACACTAATACTTTTTTGCATCATCGATCTTTTTGGTGTAAGTAAAAGATATTTAAAAGATGAAAATTTTATTGAACCCTCCGACCTGGAATTAAGTTATGCTGATTCCCGTGCAGATCTTCAGCTAAAAAATGATACCGGTTATTACAGGATAATAAATCTGGCTTTCCCGGCAGGTAACGGTGAATACTCTTTATCCGTTAACCAATCATTCAATGATGCCATTGCATCCTATAAACACAACACCATTGGGGGGTACAGCCCGGCTAAGTTAGGTTTATACCAGGACCTTATTGAAAGGCAGATCTACAAAAATATTGAAGCATGGGGTTCAAATCCAATGGCAAAAGACAGTTTCCCGGTGTTGAACATGCTGAATATGAAGTATGCCATTGTACCCGATCAAAAAAATCCCAAACAAACACAGGCCATATTAAATCCATTTGCTTTAGGTAACTGCTGGCTGGTAAAAGAAGTTAAGTTTGTTAAAACCGCCGATGAAGAAATGAATGCATTAAATTCATTTGATCCTGCACAGGTTGCCTTTGTTGATGAAAAATTTAAACCGGCAGTTCCGTTCTCTCCTGTTTATGATTCATCGGCCTATATCAGATTTATTGAGAATAAAAACGATGAGATAAAATATGAATTCAATGCTGCAACAAACCAGTTTGCCGTATTCAGCGAAATTTATTATCCGCATGGCTGGAACGCATATATCGATGGAAAGAAAACCGCTTATTGCAAAACCAATTATGCATTAAGAGGGCTTGCCATACCGGCCGGCAAACATACCATTGATTTTATTTTTGATCCGGTTTCTGTAAATAAGGGCGAACAAATTGCCAGGTATGCAAACATATTTTCTGTTTTGTTTGTATTGTTTTGCTTTTTTATGGTTTGGAAAACAGGGACAAAAAAACAGCAAATTTAAAAGCTTAAAAACGCATTGTATACAGATCAAAAACATACATTTATTGTCCCTGATGATGAAACGGCTGAACTGATAAATGAAAAGGCCAATCAATTGTATCAAAAATTACTGGTACTCGATATCAGTGATACAGAAATTAATACATTCGGCAAATATTATTTCAATAACCATCATACGGGTCACCGGTTGATCTTTTCCATAGCAAGCAGTGCACATATTATTTATGCTTCGGTAAAAAAAAATAAAAAACCTATTTCGGAAATTAATTTCATTGATTACGGTGCCGGACTTGGAACACTTTTTTTATTAGCCGGCTTAACCGGATTTAAGAAAGTTTATTTTAATGATTATTTTCCGCAATGGGCAGGTTATGCCGGTATAATATGCAATAAACTGGAAATACATATTGACGGTTTTATTTCAGGCGATATTGATGCTGTTATTGAATATGGCAATGCCAATAAGATAATTTTTGATATACTGGCTTCCCGGAACGTAGTTGAACATATTTATGATCTGAGATCATTTTATTCCAAACTTTATCAATCTAACCTTACAACTATTTGCTATGCTACCACCACTGCAAATTACCACAACATAGCCATGCGGTTAAAACATTACCGGTATCATCATAAAGTGGAAAGAGACACTTATAAAAAACAACGGGAAGATTATATAATGGAATTAGTACCGGGTATAAGTACAAATGATCTGTTGCAATTGGTAAAACTTACCAGGGGGAGGGCTTTTGCAGATTTTACCAATACCCTGGATCTGTATTTTACTAAAAAAAGAATACCGCCTGTTGAGTTTTTAGGTACCAATACCTGCGATTGTAAAACAGGGGTTTGGGCCGAACATTTAATAACCCGGGGAGATTATTTTAATATTATTCAAAATGCCGGATTTTCTGCAGAATTTACAGCCGGGTTCTGGGATACCAATTATAAATACACTATACTAAATTTAATTACCGGGTTGCTGAACATCATTATAAAAATATCAGGTACAAAAGGATATTGGTTTGCGCCATTTGTAAATATTGTGGCATTAAAAAACAGCAATGAATAAAAACATAAAAGTTTTAAGCCTTGTTCCTTACAAATTTTTACCTCCAGATATGGGCGGACAAAAAGGTATTGCTTTTTTTAACCGCTACCTTGGCAAATTAACAGACCTCAGCTGTGTAACGATTAAAGAAAATAATATTATCCAGGCTGAAGGCTATCCAATAAAAAATATTTTAAGTAACAGCAGGGTCAGGTATGTAAACCTTTTTTATTTTTTTACATTAAACCGGATCATCCGTGAAAATAACATTACACACCTCATAATAGAACACCCTTATTATGGATGGTTGGGCGTGTTATTAAAGATCTTCAGTAAGGTAAAATTGATCGTACACTCCCACAATATGGAAGCCCAGCGTTTTAAAAGTATGGGAAAATGGTGGTGGGGTATATTATGGCATTATGAAAAACTGACCCATAAAAATGCTGATCACAGTTTCTTTATCCAGGATGATGACAGGAATTATGCCATTGAAAATTTTAAGCTCCATCCGCAACAATGTACCACTATTACTTATGGGTTTGAATTAAGTAAGACACCATCAGTTGAAGATAAATTATCAGCAAGGGAACTGATCTGTAAAACAAATGGCATACCGGTAACAGAAAAAATATTACTCTTTAACGGCACATTGGGTTACAAACCGAACCTGGATGCGATTAACAGCATTCTTGAAAAAATTAATCCCCTGCTGTTAGCTCAAACTGGTTTCAAATACAAGATTATTATTTGTGGTAATAAACTGCCTTTAGAATACAAAGGGCTTATTGATTACAAAGAAAAAAATATTATTTATTCCGGTTTTGTTGATGATATCAACATTTATTTTAAAGGCGCAGATATTTTTATAAACCCGGTTATAGAAGGCGGAGGTATTAAAACAAAACTGGTGGAGGCTTTGGGATATGATCTATCGGTTATCAGCACAGCAAGCGGCGCCACTGGTATTCCTGCAGTAATTACCGGTGATAAGATGATAATTATTGCAGATGAGGATTGGTCTGCATTTGCTCAGCAAATAATTTCTATGAATACGAAGTCATCAACGCCGCCGGATTTTTTTGGACATTTTTACTGGGGAAATATTGCAGAAAAAGCAGCAAAGGCAATTACTCAAATCTGATCATCCTAAATTCTTATAAATTTCCTTGCGGCAGAAGATTGTATTTATATAGGTATCAGCATAAACAAAATAGCCTTTGTCTTTTAAGTGATCAATGATATCCCTTTTTTTGGTCTCTTTATTACCTGCTATAAAACCAAGTGTTTCTAAACAGAAAACTTCAGGTTTGAATTTTGAAAAATTAATTGTTTTTACAATTTCCAGATCCAGCCCTTCTACATCAATAGAAATAAAATTAGGATGCGGTGAAAAATATTTCCCCATAATATCATTAATATCAAATAATGGCATTTTTGTGATCCGTTCCGGTTTGTGTTTCCCGATTTCTTCATTGCCTGTATGTTCCCAAAAATCTGCTTCGGCTTTGGAGAAAGTGTTTAAACCATGTAATTGTTCGGGGAAAATATAAAAATCGGCTTCCCGTTTGTCATCAAAAGCCACGCCGGCATTGATGCAGGTATCTCTCTTTCTTTTTTCCAGCAGTTTCTTATACAGCGCCGGGTTAGGTTCAATACAAACTCCTTTGCTGCCCCTGGTATACAACCTGTAGGTATTGTTAAGCGATATGGGCTCATTGGCACCAATATCAAGATAAGTTGGATTTGGTATATGCAGACGATGAAACAAATCACTAATAATTATATCTTCGCCACTTTGTGAATAGCTTCTCCTTACATAAGGGAAAAAAGAACCAACCAGCACTTTTTTCAATTTACTTATTATGGGAAGGCTCATACATGAATGTTTTAAAATATAGTTTGCGAAGATACATAAACAGGCCTTTTACTATGAAAATTTGTACTGGTAGTTTTTGTTCTGTATCCAGCAACAAATAAAAAGGCCAAAGAATTATTATTATGAAAAAGATGATCCGGGATTTTTTAAACAGGTTTGGTTATGACATCGTAAAAACAGGAATTCCTTATATACCAAAAATAAAAGGTCAAGGCACTGTTACAGTTGGTAAATTCCCGATCTTAATGCCCGGTAACAATATTCAGTTAGGCAACTATAAAATTTATCCGGACCTGAACAGCCAACTTGGAAGATTGGCAGTTGTAATCTATAAAAAATATCCCGGAATGACAGTAATAGATATTGGTGCCAACGTGGGTGATACCGTTGCAGTACTAAAATCTGCTATAGACATACCGGTAATTGCAGTTGAAGGTGATGAAATTTCTTTTGCTTATTTAGAAAAAAATACCCGCCAGTTTACTAATGTATATGTTGTAAAAACTTTTCTTGCTGAAAAAACCCATGATACTGCGGTTAGCATGAAAAAAACCGGTTGGAATAATACAATTATTCCCGATACAAAAGGAACACAACAGGTATCATTTAAAACGCTTGATGAAGTAATTACTTCCGGAGGTTTTGAAAAAGCAGAAATTAAATTGCTGAAAGTAGATGTGGAGGGTTTTGATACCATTGTTTTACGTGGAGCCGGCAGCATTATTGAAAAACATAAACCCGTCTTATTTTTTGAATACAACCGTGCAAATATGATCGCTATAAATGAAGAAGGCCTTTCAACTGTTCTTTCTTATGGGCAGCTTGGTTATAATAAGATCGCATTTTTTGATCACAAGGGAACACTGGTATTGGCAACTGGTATGCAAAATGAAGAAGTGATCACTTATATGCATGATTATATTTCTTCAAAACATACCTTGCTGGGTTATTATGATATTTGCCTTTTTCATGAAAAAGATAATGAGGTTGCAGAAGAGTTTCTGCTGAATGAAAAAAAATATCTGTAGTTGTTAATTTTGATTAACCGGAAATTTAATATCAGTTCCGGCCATTTAACTGACGGACTATTTTTTCAAATTGTGGCTGGTAGCAGAAGTCATAAGCATCTTTACCTTCAGGTATTACATTGGGGCATTCAAAGTAAAGTTCCAGTACCCTGGGTACTTTCAGTGCTTCTGCTACAGCAAAAGGGAATGACTGGTTACCAATAAAAAATTTACAGCCTGCAATGATTGCTGCAAACTCCAGAAAATTTTTTACGGCTATGTATTTTAAAGATGGAATTTGATTTTTCAGATCTTCGTATTCCTCTTTTAAACCAATAAAACTAATATTGGGGTATTGATCTAAAAAAGCATAGGAAATACCCGGGGCCCTGTACCTGAAACTTCTGGCAATCACTATTTCATCTTTAAAAGTATTATCCGGAGTAACGGCAAGCCATGACTTACCCAAATCGGCAGTAATGCCATAGGTTTGAAAATACCATCTGCAGATATGTCCCCTGTTATAATCAAAAGGATATTTTCTGAAATAGTCCAGATCATAATCAACCCGTTGATCAGATAAAATATCACAAACCGCAAAACCAGGTTGCGACAAGATCAATGGAGCCAGCATCTCTACACTTTTTTCGGTAAGTATCTTGTCTTTATTCTGGTGCTTCATCCCTTTTTTATACATCGACTTCTGGTTGATCTGCAAATGAAGATGAATTTTCCGCCCTTGTGCAAGTACCTGCATTGCTGGAATGGCATAAATAATATCTCCAATGAGTCCGAAATGTTTAAAGTGAACAGTATCTTTCTCCAGGGCAGGATGAAGATCAGGAGGAATCACCTTTGCAAGGGCTTGAGAATAAATTTTTTTATACCCTGTTTTAAAAACTGCTATATAAACCCGCTGAAATATATTCATGGAAAAAATGTAAAATTTAGCAATGTGCTCACCGGCTTCAAAATTAAAAGATTTTACACAAGTAATTGCACAGTTATTTAAAGTCTCTTTACTGCTTAAAATGGTAAATACACTTTAGCTTTTAAACTAAATTTGGTTACTTTGCCCAATTATAAAGAATGATTTTTCACAACTATTATTCATAACCGGGTTAAACATTAATTCATTCGATGTTGAAAAAAATAAATTTACTGGCATATTCTCTGTTCAAATACCCCCTTTATAAAATTTTATTTGGTAAGATCGGATCATCATCCCGGCTTATCAATGCTAAAATAGACGGATACTCCCGGATCTTTATCGGCTCAAAAGTTTACATCAATGATAAAGGCTGGCTGGCCTGTGTACCACTTACTGGCAATACCGATGCTAAACTAATCATTGGCGATGGTACTTATATCGGCAGGTTCAGCCACATTTACGCTACTTCAAAAATTGAAATTGGGAATAAAGTGTTGATGGCTGATAAGGTTTATATCAGCGATAACCTGCACAGTTATGAAAATATTGAAATACCCGTTATCGACCAACCTATAAAACAAACAAACCAGGTGATCATTGGTGATGGTGCATGGTTGGGAGAAAATGCTTGTGTAATTGGGGCAAGTGTTGGCAAGAACAGTGTTATTGGTGCAAATTCAATTGTAAATAAAGACATACCCGATTACTGTGTGGCAATCGGATCACCGGCAATAATTATCAAGCGGTATAATTTTGAAACCAGGCAATGGCAAAAAACGGATAAAGAAGGACAATTTATTTGATATGAGTAAGCACAAAATTTTAATAACCGGCGGCGCAGGATTTATAGGCTCAAACCTGGCTTTATTTCTTATTGATAAAGGATATGAAGTAACCGTATTAGATAATTTATCTGAGCAAATACATGGGCCCGATCCGGACAACACTTCTCCGCTGTATATTTCTATTAAGGATAAAGTAAATTTTATAAAAGGTACTGTTACTTCGGTTGAGGACTGGAACAAAGCAATCTGCGATAATGAAACGATTATTCACCTCGCTGCTGAAACAGGGACAGGTCAATCGATGTACCAGATAAAAAAATACACCGATATAAATATTGGTGGTACAGCCATCATGCTGGATATACTGGCCAACAATAAAACCAAAGTTAAAAAAGTGGTTATTGCATCTTCCAGGGCTATCTATGGCGAAGGAAAATATTTTTCGCCGGAGCTGGGCAATGTTTATCCATCGCACCGTACTGCCGAAAATATGGATGCCGGAAATTTTGAAGTGACTTATTCCGGAGCAAAAGAACAATTGCAATTGGTGGCAACAGATGAGGGATCTAAAATACATCCATCATCTGTTTATGGTATTACCAAGTATAACCAGGAACAAATGGTGATGACGGTTTGTCCTTCGTTGGGCATTGCTCCTGTCGCATTTCGCTACCAGAATGTTTATGGACCGGGGCAATCATTAAGCAATCCATACACCGGTATACTTTCTATTTTTTCTACCTTAATTAAAAATAAAAAGCCCATCAATATTTTTGAAGACGGAAAAGAAAGCCGTGATTTTGTTTTTATTGATGATGTGGTGAGAGCTACATTTTATGGTATTGAAAATGCAGCTGCAAATGGCGAAGTATTTAATGTAGGTACAGGAAAGGCTATTACCGTAACTGAAGTGGCAAATTTATTAGTTGAGCTTTATGCATCGGATGTTGCCATACAGGTTACCGGCAATTACAGGCTGGGTGATATCCGGCATAATTATGCTGATACCGCTAAAATTAAAAAGTTCCTTGATTTTAAAACCGAATATGATTTTAAAACAGGCCTCAAAAAATTTACAGACTGGGTAAACAGCCAGCAGGTGCAAAAGAGTACATATGATGACTCCATCAACGAGATGAAATCAAAAGGATTAATGAAATAATTTTTATGGCTAAAATAGGTTTAGTTACTGTTCTTTTTAAAAGTGATAATGTACTGCCCGGTTTTTTTAAAAGCATTGCTAAACAAACGCATAAAGACTATATTCTTTACCTGGTCGATAATTTACCAAATTCAATTACCGACTCCATTATTGAAAAATGTTTTGCTGAAAATTCAATAACAGCATACAGACATGTCAAAAACACAGATAATATTGGCGTTGCCGAAGGCAACAATATTGGCATCAGGCAAGCCTTGGCAGATGATTGCAGCCATATCATTTTACTGAATAACGATATTGAACTGGAACAGGATTTCGTTTTCAGCAATATGCTTTCACTTTGCGAAAAAGGTGAAAAGATCATCGTGCCAAAAATATTTTATTACGGCACCCGTAAACTCTGGATGGCCGGCGGAACCATGAACAAATGGAGGGCACTAGGCATTCATTATGGCGATGGTAAACCGGATGCCCCCGAATATAATATGGCCAAATACATTACCTATGCCCCAACCTGTTTTATGGTGATTGAAAGCAGTGTGTTTAAAAATATAGGATTAATGGATGCAAAGTATTTTGCCTATTACGATGATACTGATTTTGTTTTCAGGGCCTGCCAAAAGGGATATAAAATGTATTACGAACCCGCACTCACCGTGTTACATAAAGTTTCGTCCTCAACCGGCTCCAACCCTACGTTCTATGTATATTACTCCAACCGAAACAAAATATATTTTATCCGTAAAAATTTAAAAGGCTTTGTAAAACTATTTGCCATTTGCTTTACACTCTTTACCAGAATATTTTACTATATAAGATTCGATAATGAAAGAAGAAGCAAACTGGTTCAGGGTTTAAGAGATGGTTTCAACGTTCCGCTTTAATTTGTTTAAGAAAAGATCCATCGCTTCATACAGATCAGCGTCCAGTTTGAATTTTACAAAATCAGTGTAATAATTTTTCAGATCAAATTCAATAAAGGGATTTTGCAGTATTACTTTATCCAGGTGATTAAACCCTTCTGCATTGGCCGCATTAAAATCTGCAATAAAATTTCCAGGTAGCTTTTTATTGCTTACCCAGGCTGCAAAAACAAAAGGCAGACCGGTCATTTCTTTCCAGGCAGATCCAAGATCATAAATATACTTTGAATATAAACGTTGAGTTAATGCCCTGTCGCCAATTACCAGTCCGGCTGTAGTTCCGGTAATATCCTTTTCATAATTTTCATTCCCCGCAATAAGATTTGGAGATATCTTCCAATGTTCTTTAAGCAGAATTTTTAAAAGTGCAACTGAGGTCCTGCTCTGGTAATCCAGTAATATATTCTCGATCTCCTGTAGCGGAACATCGCTGAATAAACAAACACTGGCTACTTCTCCGTCGCAGGCAATACAATAATCAGAAATGATATGATATTCTGCCAAAGAAGGAATTACTGCAACCGGCACCAACCCGATATCTATTTTATCATTCTGTAACAGGCCGGCAATAATTGCCGGATAATCAATGATAAGTTCCAGCTGGTCTTTCATCTTCCCCTGCTCAAAGCCATATATCAGCGGTTTCGTATTTAAATAACTAACTGCTCCTACCTTTATCTTCTGTTCCAATTAATGTATTTTTGCGGCAAATTTACAGCAACATCATGGATTTAAATCAACTAACTGCCATATCCCCCATCGACGGTCGCTATCGCAAACAATTGCAGCATTTAAGTGAATACTTCAGTGAATATGCCCTGGTAAAATACAGAGCCATTGTGGAGGTTGAATATTTTTTGTTTTTGGCAGAGAAGAAATTTTTTAAAATGAATGCTAAAACAAAACAACAGCTACAAAAAATTGTGAAAGAATTTTCACTTGAAGATGCAGCAGAAATTAAAAAAACAGAAAGCATCACCAACCACGATGTTAAAGCTGTTGAATATTTTATAAAGACTGCATTGGATAAATGCAATGCCGGTGATTTAAAAGAATGGGTGCACTTTGGTTTAACATCACAGGATATAAATAACACGGCCATTCCTTTACTATGGAAGAATAGTATTGAACTGGAATACCTGCCCGCCATCATCAACCTGCAACACAGCATTGGTAAAATGGCCATTGCCTGGAAAACTATACCCATGCTGGCCCATACACATGGCCAACCTGCCAGTCCAACCCGGTTGGGTAAAGAGATGATGGTTTTTGTGGAAAGGCTGGAGAACCAAATTCAACTTTTCAGCTACATACCATTTACAGCTAAGTTTGGTGGTGCTACCGGAAATTTTAATGCTCATCATGTTGCCTATCCAAAATACAACTGGGTAAAATTTGCCAATGATTTTGTGGAAAAGAAACTAGGATTACAAAGACAGCAATACACTACACAGATAGAACATTATGATACATTAGCTGCACATTTTGATGCCATAAAGCGGATCAATACTATCATCATTGATTTTTGCAGAGATATGTGGACCTATATCAGCATGGATTATTTTAAACAACAAACAAAGAAAGGCGAAATAGGCAGTAGTGCCATGCCGCATAAAGTAAACCCGATCGATTTTGAAAATGCCGAAGGTAATTTAGGCATGGCAAATGCTTTGCTGGAGTATCTTTCAGCAAAGCTTCCTGTTTCAAGACTGCAAAGAGATCTGACCGATTCTACAGTTTTAAGAAATATTGGTGTACCAATAGCTCATACTATGCTTGCCATTAAGTCGGCAGAAAAAGGCATCAGCAAATTAGTTTTAAATGAACCCAAACTAAAAGCTGATCTGGAAAGTAACTGGGCTGTAGTTGCAGAAGCCATACAAACCATTTTACGCAGAGAGAATTATCCGAAACCTTATGAAGCATTGAAAGAATTAACAAGGGGTAAATCTAAAATTGATAAAAAAGCCATTCATAAATTTATTACATCTTTAAAAGTATCTGCTGCAGTGAAGAAAGAATTAAAAGCAATTACACCGTTTAATTATACAGGTATTTAAGATTAATTTTGTAACCTATTATGAAAAGATTATTATGCAGTTTATTATTCTTATCTAACTTTTGTGTTGCACAGGTAAACCTTAAACAGGGCCTGCAGGCTTATTACCCTTTTAATAGCAATGCCAATGATGCCAGCGGCAATAATAATAACCCGGTTTTTAATAATGCAACAATAACTGCCGACAGGTTTGGAAATCCAAACAGTGCTTATCATTTTAATGGTGTGTATCAATACATGCGTATCCCCAACAAACCATCTTTGAATTTTGGAAACCAGATCAGCTTATCTGTCTGGGTAAGACCAACAGGTTTTTATTATGATATCTGCCATGCCAGCCAGGTGATCAGTAAGGGAGGCGGAAATTATAATCCCGGTAATTATGCCATTCGTTTTGATGATGCCTTGTACTCTGCAGGTACGGGATGCAATGGATCGCTGGTTGATACCCTTCACCAGAATTTCAGGGGTACCGGAACTGTTTTAACACCATACACTGGCTATATCAAAAAAGACAAATGGTACAATGTATTATATACCAATGATGGAAAAACGGCAAAGCTTTATGTTGATTGCCAGTTAAAATACAGTGTTGTTTTTCCGGAAACCTTTACCAATAAAGAAGACCTGTTTTTTGGAAAATCTGATGATGATTTTTTCCCGTTTTGGTTAAACGGCGATTTGGATGAAGTAAGAATTTATAACAGGGCATTAAATGCAGAAGAAATATTTGCACTCTGTAATGATACACCTGTAGTTAAAAAACCGGAGCCCATAAAGGAACCGGAACTGGAAAAAAGAAACAATGACCTGATAAAAACAATAACGGTTGATAATGATTCTATTTCGGTAACCCTTTACGACAATGGAGAAATTGATGGTGACAGCATTACCCTCATTTACAATGATGAGATACTTACAACACACCAACGGCTTACCGATAAACCTTTAACTTATGTTATAAAAATTAAGCCCGGTAATAGCCGGAACGAGTTGCTGATGTATGCCGAAAACCTGGGCAGCATTCCTCCCAACACTGCATTGATGATTATACAGGATGGAAATAAAAGATATGAGCTTAATGTGAACAGTACTAAAAAAAGTAATGGAGCAGTTTCTTTTAAATTAAGAGAATGATTCCTGATACTGGATACTTGTTGTCTGATATAATCTGTAATCTTAAATGTTTTAAACTTATTTATGAATCTCACTTGTAAAATGAAATTCAATATCGGGGTTGTTCTGTATTTCGGTATTTAAAAACCATTCACTGTTTGCCAGGTAAACCAGGTGGCCATCTTTATCCTCAGCAATATTGGCTTGTTTGTAACGGATAAAATCTTCTAATTTTTTAGGGTCTTTGCCGGTTAACCAACAGGCTTTATAAAAGGGTAAATTATTCATTTGAACCGAAGCACCATACTCTTGTAAAAGCCGGTATTGTATCACTTCAAACTGCAACTCTCCCACACAGCCAATAATTTTTTTATTAGCCCCAAACTGGGTGAACAATTGGGCCACCCCCTCGTCAGTAAGCTGCAACAATCCTTTCTCCAACTGCTTGGTCTTCATAGGGTCTTTGTTAACTACCTCTTTAAATATTTCCGGTGAAAAACTGGGTATGCCGGTAAAGAAAAAGTCTTCGCCTTCCGTCATGGTATCACCGATTTTAAAGTTGCCGGTATCAAATAAACCAACCACATCTCCGGGGTAAGCTTCTTCAATAACATCTTTCTGGCGGGCCAAAAAACTATATGGGTTATTGAACCGCAGATCCTTATTCATTCGAACATGATGATAATAAGCATTACGTTCAAATTTACCGCTGCACACCCTTAAAAAGGCAATCCGGTCTCGGTGCTTGGGGTCAAGGTTGGCATGTATCTTAAAAATGAATCCGCTGAATTTATCTTCCTCCGGCTTTATGTCCCTGGTTGTTGTATGTCTTGCTCTTGGTGTAGGTGCAATACGGATAAAAGTATCCAGCATTTCTTTTACACCAAAATTATTAACAGCACTTCCAAAAAATACCGGGGCTGTTTTGCCAGCCAGGTAATCGGCTTCATGCAATTCTCCATATACACCATCAATCAACTCAACATCTTCCCTTAAAGTGTACGCATCCTTCTCTCCTATCTTCTTATTTAAAATCTCATCATACAGGTCATTGATCTCTAATACATCTTCATCATTTGCTTTTGTGCCGGCTGTAAATAAAACCAGGCTTTTTTTATGCAGATCATAAACTCCTTTAAAATCTTTACCGCTATTAATAGGAATTGTCATGGGGTGAAGATTGATCTTCAGTTCATTTTCAATTTCCTCCAAAAGGTCGAAACGGTTTTTACCGTCTCTATCCATTTTATTTATGAAAACTATGACCGGTGTGTTACGCATGGCAATTACTTCCATCAGCCGCCGGGTTTGCGCTTCTACCCCGTTCACACTGTCAATGACCAACACCACACTGTCAACTGCCGTTAAAGTCCTGTATGTATCTTCTGCAAAATCCTTGTGGCCCGGTGTGTCCAGTAAATTGATCAGGTGGCCATCATATTCAAAGGTCATTACGCTGGTTGCCACACTGATGCCACGTTGGCGTTCGATCTCCATAAAATCGCTGGTGGCATGTTTTTTTATCTTGTTACTCTTTACAGCACCGGCAGTTTGTATTGCTCCGCCAAACAGCAGGAATTTTTCTGTAAGCGTTGTTTTACCGGCATCGGGGTGAGAGATGATGGCGAAGGTTTTACGTTTATTTATTTCGTTAATATACTTCATAAAAGAAAGCTGAAAGCTTTTAGCTGTTAATTGTTAGCCGGAAGTTTTTAGCTAATATCTAATTACTAACAGCTAACAACTGTTTTTTTTCGAGCCGCAAAGGTAAGGTTTGAGGATGGATGAATAAAGAACAAAATGCTAAAGAGTGCGACGCCACAGAAGCCTGGTAGTAATTTTGCAGCCGGGCTAAAAAACCACTCATACATTTTACCGCATAAATTAATTTGCAACACGTAATTTTGACTCATGCGTAAATCGATTAATATCATTCGCAATTCATTGAAGTTAACTTTCCAGGAGTTAAGGGTTAATAAACTCCGTACGGCCCTTAGTCTTACGGGCATTGCATTTGGCATATTCTGTATTATTGGCGTACTGGCTACGGTAAACAGCCTTGAACGCAATATTCAGAACGAAGTAAAAAGCCTGGGCAGCAATACCATTTACATTGATAAATGGGATTACAGCGGAGGACCTGATCAGCCCATCTGGAAATTCAGGGCAAGGCCAACACCAAAATTTGAAGAAGTGGAAATGGTTAAAAAAAGGGCTTTGTTACTGGATGACATTTCATTTTTAATGCAAACCGGCAGTAGTATTTCTTATAAAGATGATTTGTTGCAAAATTGCAGTGCATATGGCATTATTGAATCACAGATGACCATTCAGCCTTTGAGTTTTGACCAGGGACGTTTTTTTTCTTCGAGTGAATTTAATTCAGGAAGCAATGTTTGTTTAATAGGATTTACCAATGCCGAAACTTTATTTGGCACAACCGAGAGAGCTTTAGGAAAACAAATTGATATTAAGGGTAAAAAAGCAACTATTGTTGGTGTAATAAAAAAAGAGGGAACGAATTTTATTGGCTGGAATTATGATAATTGTGTGATGATGCCTTACAAATTCTGCAAGCAGATCTTTGATGAAAAATTTACAAACCCGATTTTAATTGCAAAAGGTAAAGAAGGCATTACAGCTGCAGCATTAATGGATGAACTGAAAGGTATCATGCGGCAGATAAGAAGATTAAGCCCAACACAGGAAGATAATTTTTCATTGAACAGTGTTGAGGCATTCAGCAAAGCCATTTCACAATCATTTGTAATGATCAATATTGTTGGTTCAATCATAGGTGGCATCAGTTTAATAGTTGGCATGTTTGGCATTGCCAATATCATGTTTGTTACGGTAAGGGAAAGAACTCATATTATCGGATTAAAAAAAGCCATTGGGGCAAAAAAGAGCAGTATTCTTTTTGAATTCTTAATGGAAGCTGCCATGCTTTGTATAATAGGTGGCGCATTTGGTTTATTATTTGTTTATATACTTACCCTCATTCTATCAGGTCCATTACATTTCCCGGTTTATATTTCTGTACCTATGCTTTTAATAACAGTTATCATTTGTTTATGTGTTGGTATCATTGCCGGTATCATTCCGGCTTCACAAGCGGCAAAGATGGATCCGGTAGCTGCCATGAGAGGTAAATAAATTCAACCAAGAATTTTGTATTAAAAATTATGAAGTAGTTTTGCCTTCCAACATAATTCATAACTTATTATAACAATCCTTGCCATAGAATCTTCCTGCGATGAAACATCAGCTGCTGTATGCCGTGATGGAAAGATTTTATCTAACAGCATTGCCAATCAAACGGTACATGAGCAATATGGCGGCGTAGTACCCGAACTGGCCAGCAGGGCACATATGCAGAATATAATTCCGGTTGTTGATGCTGCCCTGCAAAATGCCAAATGCGAATTATCCACCATTGATGCGATTGCATTCACACAAGCCCCTGGTTTAATCGGCTCTTTACTGGTAGGTACACAATTTGCAAAATCACTTTCTTTAGCTCTTGATAAGCCATTAATAGCTGTACATCATATGCAGGCACATGTGCTGGCCAATTTAATTGCGGATGAAAAACCTTCATTTCCTTTTTTATGCCTGACGGTGAGTGGCGGACATACACAAATTGTTCGCTGTGGTGGCCCACTCCAACTAAAAGTTATTGGCGAAACCATTGATGATGCTGCCGGTGAGGCATTTGACAAAACAGCAAAAATGCTGGGACTACCTTATCCAGGCGGGCCACTGATTGATAAATATGCAGCCAATGGAAATGCAAACCGTTTTAAATTTCCCGAGCCACAAATACCGGGATTGAATTTTAGTTTTTCAGGATTAAAAACATCAATACTTTATTTTTTAAAAAATGCAGGTACCAGTAATTTGTTTAAAGAAGAATTTTTAGCAGATGAACAGACAAGACAGTTATTTATAGATGAAAATCTTGACGATATTTGTGCCTCAGTACAGGAACGAATTGTAAGTATTTTATTAAACAAATTAAAAAGGGCTGCAACTGAAAGTGGTATAAAAGATATTTGCCTTGCAGGTGGTGTTAGTGCAAACAGCGGACTAAGAAAATCTTTTACTGCTATGGGACAAAAAGAAAACTGGAAAACATATATACCTGCATTTGAATATTGTACTGATAATGCCGCTATGATCGCCATCACAGGTTATTATAAATTCCTGGAAAATGATTTTACAGCGCTTAGCATCAGTCCGTCGGCAAGAGCAGAATGGTAAACCCAATTTTATTTAATTTCATTAAATAAAATTATTCCGATTTATTTGTAATGATAATTTGAAATAAAAAGAATTACTGTAAACTGCATTTCAGGTAACCTATGTCTAACAATTATTTCCAATTCAAACAATTCACCATATACCAGGATAAATGTGCAATGAAAGTTTGTACAGATGCCTGCCTTTTTGGTGCCTTGGTACCATCAGGATTTATTCATGCACTTGATATAGGAACCGGCACAGGTCTTTTACCGCTCATGCTGGCACAAAAAAATCCACAAGCCTTATTTGATGCCGTTGAAATTGATACGGATGCTGCCGAACAGGCAAAAGAAAATATTGCCAAATCACCATGGGCTGAAAGAATAAATATTTTAAATATTGATGTTTTAGCATTTAAAGCTGATAAAAAATATGACTGTATAATTTCCAACCCCCCATTTTTTAAAAATGATTTAAAATCGCCCGATGCAGCAAAAAACAATGCCAGGCATAATACAAGCCTTGAATTATTTCAACTTTTAGCCGTAGTGAAAAAAAATATTACCGATGATGGCATGTTTGCTGTTTTATTACCATTTAAACTCATAAATTATTTTATTGAAGAAGCAGCTAAACTGGGTTTTAACCTGGCCCATCAGATACTGGTTAAACAAACATTTAAGCATAAATTTTTCAGAGGGATACTAATTTTTACAAAAAAAGAAATGCAGTTTCAACTACAAGAAACGATCATAAAGGATCCAGAAGGAAGTTACACAACTGATTTTGCTGAAGCTTTAAAAGATTATTATCTGTTCCTGTAATTACAATCCTGCATAAGCTGCCAGGTACTTATAAGGTTCATTCAGTTTTCCGGCATCCACCATGGTAGCATTATATATCAATTTACTTCCGCCAATTCGGATATCATCCAACACATATTTTATTAGTTGTTCACTAAAATAACGACTGGCATCCCGGGGTAATTCATTGGGTAAATTACCAACGGCCATCACATCAACGGAGTTGGGTAAATAAGGAGCTGTTCTTTCAAAACTGTTTCTGTCTACACCATAAACCGCATCTGCTATGCTGCAGTCGCCAAGGTTACAGGGCACCGATCCATTCCGGTCATCAGTAATATCAGCGATAGTTTTAATCCTGAAATTTTCTTTTTTAATATCTTCCAGTTCAAACAGGCGGGGAATATTTTTTTCCCAGTATATCCCATTTATCAGCATATCCGTATTTGAAATATAATCAGTAAACCGGCAATTATAATTTTGTGGGTTAGCATGAAAATCATTCCGGTTGTAGCTACCGGTTTCTTTATGAGTATAAAGATCCTGCCCTTTCAAATGTACATAGGCAGGATAAGTAAATTCTTTTCCCAGGTATTCATCCGGCTCCACTTCATGTATGCCCAATAAATTCATGATCTCCATTACACCATGCGCCACACGGCCGGTACCCGTTACAGCAATTTTTATATTAGGCAGCTTTAAACCAAAATAAGTGTGTATCAGTTTTTGAAAACTGTTAACGGAACCAACCCTGTCCAGGTGAAATGTACCGGTGCGGTTACCATATGCCATGATGCCATTATGAGCACCTACAATACCTGCAAAAAATCCAAAGCCAATAATCCGGGTACCATCTTCATGCTCCAGGCATTCATAATCAATTAATGTTATTTTCTTCTCAACTATTGCTTTAAATAATTGCCGGTTATAAGGTTGCATTTTTTTAGTGTGCGAAAAAAACATATAGGTCTTCCCTTCTAACAGCATATCCACAGGCACTTCTTTGATGCCGAGTAAAAGAGTGCATTCACTCAAATCCTCTTTAACTTCAACCCCTGCCCATTCGTAATCCCTATCCGAATAACAACGGGTTGAAGATTGTTGTGCCACTACTTTTACGTCATCAAAATGCGTATGCAGCCATTTACAATGTGCGGGGGTAAGTGCAACCCTGTTATCCTGTGGTATTTTGCCTTCCCGTATCAGTCCAATCTTAAGCATCGCAGGTTTTTTTTCGAGAGCAATTTACATTTAAGATTTTAAATTAATGGTTCTATTTGTACTACAACACTCAACCTGTATTTTTTTAAACCAACATTTAAAAAGAGCGAATCAGTACATTTGTACAATGAATTATTTTGAACTTTTTGACCTGCCCGTTTCTTTTAAGATCGACAAAAGCAAATTAGCCCAAAAGTATTTTGAGCTGCAGAAAAAATATCACCCCGATTTTTTTACACAGGGCACAGAATATGAACAGGAACAGGCACTGGAAATATCCTCGCAATTAAACAAAGCCTTAAAAATATTTAAGCATGAAGATGATACTATAAAATATGTTTTGCAGTTAAAGGGCCTTTTAGAGGAAGAGGAAAAATACCAGTTACCGCCTGCCTTTTTAATGGAGATGATGGAGCTGAATGAAGAATTATCAGAAAGTTCCGCAAACCAAATTAAAGAACTGGAAACAGAAATTTACAGCGAAGTAAAGCATATCATTGAAAATTACGATGATAACACAGACAACACAGCCGACTTATTAAAACTGAAAGAATATTACTACAAGAAAAAATATCTGCAGCGTATTTTGGACAGGATTGATGGATAATGTAATATTGCAACCCGTTCTAAGATTGCCCATGTGGCGGAATTGGTA
>JAYVEQ010000081.1:0-54325 GCA_043748745.1 Chitinophagaceae bacterium
TACACTCATCAACATGGTTACAAGATTTCTTCTTGTAAAAAAACCATACACACCGATAAAAAATAATGTTGAACTGATAAAAAGAATATGATATAGTCCCGGTTCCATCATGTTGTTTCGGGTTTACTTTTTAAAGCGATCACAATACAACCTATCAATGCTGCGAGCAATAACATACTCACTACTTCAAACGGCAATGCATAACCATTATCATTTACACCCAGCATCTGGTTACCGATATTATTTACACTTGGTTCTATTGAAGGATTATTCGTTTTGATAAATTCATGTTGGGATAATTGCAGCATTACCAAAGCCAATCCGCAGAATGCTGCCAGTGCAGAAAATAATTGCCGGCCAATTTTTTGTTTAGGCAAAAGATCTCCCGCTTGTTGTGTTAAGAAAATAGAAAAAATGATGAGCACTACAATACCACCAACATATACCACTATCTGTACCGCAGCAATAAATTCGTATTGCAGCCAGAAATAAATGCCGGCAATGCCAATCAAACTAAATAATAAATAGATGGCCGCTCTGAAGATCATTCGGGTAGTAACAGCAAGCACCGCACTCACTAAAGTAAGCGCAGCCAGTAAATAAAATATGATCGTTGATCCACTCATTATTCTATACCCTCTCTGATTTTTGAACCGGGGTTGTTTAAAATTTTTGTCAGTTCACTTCTGTCATAAACACTGTGTTCAAATGTCTGCGCCATTTTAATAGCATCCGTAGGACAGGCGATGATACACAGGTTACACATGGTACAAAGCTCCAGGTGATATACAAATTTGTCTATCGCTTTCTTCTTTTTGCCTTCCGGTGTAATATCAAATTTGGTTACAATTTTTATCGTTGCATTGGGGCAAGCCAGTTCACAGGCTGTACAACCCGTGCAGGCATGTTCATTGTTCTCATCGTGTATCAACACCACTTCACCTTTAAACCTGTCGGCCAATACCAGTGTATCCCGGTTATCGGGATATTGCTCCGTTATAATCTCTTTGTGATGCGTAAAATAATAACCGGTGCGGCGCATACCTACCAGCAATGATCTTATAGCGCCAAAAACCTCCTTAAAATACTGAACCCCCCAACCCCCTGAAGGGAGAGTTTTGGAGTCTTTATTTTTTAAATTATCACTCATTTTTAAAAAATTATTGTCATTACATAATCTTCGCTCCGGTCTCCCGATTTCCTTCTCCCCTTGCGGAGAAGATAGAAGAGGGGCTAAAAATGCCATCCCAGTATGGCTACTGCTGTTGCCAGCAGGAGATTAAACATACTGATGGGTAATAAATATTTCCATTCTAAATTTAATAACTGATCAATACGTAAACGGGGGAATGTCCACCTGAACCACATGATCACAAAAATCAGAAAAAACGTTTTCCCAAAAAACCAGATGCTTGATGGAATATAGTCCATCACATGATTAAAGGCGCCCCAATGTCCGATATGAAACGGCATCCAACCTCCTAAAAATAATGTGGCGCCAATGGCACATACAATAAATACATTGATATATTCTGCTAAAAAGAATAATGCGAATTTCATTCCTGAATATTCTGTATGGAATCCGGCAGTTAATTCTGATTCCGCTTCTGCCAAATCGAACGGAGCCCTGTTGGTTTCGGCCGTTACGGCAATGATAAAAATAACAAAGGAAATAATTACCGGAATATGACCTTTAAAGATCCACCAGCCATTGGCCTGTGCATTGATGATATCATTTATATTTAAACTGCCGGTTAAAACAACAATGGTAAGAATGGATAGGCCGGCAGATAATTCATAACTCACTATCTGTGCACCGCTACGCATGGCTCCCATTAAAGAATACTTATTATTACTTGCCCATCCTGCCATTAAAATACTGATGACCATTATGGAAGAAACAGCCGATACATATAGTACACCAATATTCAGGTTCCACAATTGAAAATCTTTTGCAAAGGCAAGCGGTGCCAATAACAACATGGCAACTATCATGGCAATAAAAGGAGCAAGATTGAATAAAAATTTATCCGAACCTGTGGGTGTCATTCCTTCTTTCACCAAAAGCTTTACAGTGTCGGCAGCAGATTGCAACAACCCGAACGGGCCAACACGATTTGGCCCCAGCCTAATCTGCATCCATGCAGCTACCCTTCTTTCCATCAATACCAAAACCAAACCAAGTACAGCAAATAAACTGATTGCAGCAATGCCGGCAATAACCATTTCAAAGATCAATGCCCATGTTGGATTGAATGTTTGGTTCAACCAGTTATTAATTCCACTCGATATGTTTGATAAGCTCCACATGTAAGATCCGGCCCCCTTTATCTCTCCGCCGCGGCGGAAGGAAATGGAGAAGATTATGTTTTATTTTTTTTCGTTACCAAACTTTTTTAATCCTATTCAGCTTCATTGGCGTCGCACTCTTGTACTGAGTTTCTTTATTCAACTTTTATTATGTTATGTGCTTCTTCGCTTTAATCTTCGCAACAATCTCCCAGACTTCCTTCTCCCCTCGGGGGAGAAGATAGAAGAGGGGCTTTATCTATCTATATCCGGTATCACTAAATCCAATGTTCCCATCATCGCCACCAGATCTCCCAACTTACTTCCTCTGGCCATTTTATCCAAAGCCGAAAGATTTGAAAATCCCGGTGAACGGAATTTTATCCGGTATGGTGTCATTCCGCCTTCGCTAACAATGTACACACCAAATTCTCCTCTTGCAGTTTCCACCCTTGTATAAAATTCTCCTTTAGGTAATTTTAAAACGGCTTTTGTTTTGGCCTGAAAATCACCTTCGGGAATATTATCAATCAGTTGTTCTATTATATGTATGGATTGATGCAGTTCTTTTATCCTTATCATGTACCGTGCAAGTGAATCGCCTGCCATTTCAATGATCTCATCAAACTGAATTTTTTGGTAACCATCGTAAGGATATAATTTTCTGATATCACAACTTACGCCACTGCCTCTTCCCGTTGGGCCGGTGCAGCCAAAAGAGATGGCATCTTCTTTAGATAATAGTCCAACACCCTTCATCCGGTTTTGAAAAATAATATTACCGGTTACCATCTCATCATACTCATGCACCTTAGATTTAAAAAGTGTAATAAATTCTTTTACTTTCTTTTGAAAGTCCGGATGCAGTTCCTGCATCACACCACCCGGCACCATATAATTCATCGTTAATCTTGCACCACAGGTTTCTTCCATGATCTCATTGATCTTTTCTCTTTCCCTGAATGCATGAAAAAACGGCGTGAATGCACCGATATCCATGGCCATAGCGCCCCACCATAATTCATGCGATGCAATCCTGGTTAACTCTGCCATGATAACCCGTATCACCTGAGCCCTTTCGGGCACTTCAACCTGCAGTCCTTTTTCTACCGTTAATGCACAGGCCTGGTTATTAATATGAGAGGAAAGATAATCCATACGGCTTGTAACATAAATGAATTGCCGGTAGGTTAAACTCTCACACATTTTTTCAATAGAGCGATGTATATAACCCAGATGAGGCTCAACTTTTTTTATTGTTTCTCCATTAAGAGTGATCACCAAATGTAATACACCATGTGTTGCAGGATGTTGAGGTCCTACATTAATGATCAGATCACCTTCAGTGGTTGTGCCTATTTCTTCAAACATATCAGAGCTTGATCATATTTACAGGGTCTTCAAAATTTTTAAGCATCGGATTTTTCCCTTCCCATCCGTCTGGTAATATTAATAACCTCAGATCAGGATGATTTAAAAAATTAACGCCAAACATTTCATAAACTTCCCGCTCATGAAAATTGGCAGTCTTCCAGATATGGCTTACTGATTCAATTTCTGGTTTACTGATTTCTAATTTTGATTTTAAAACTATGTTGTGCCGGAACTTTGTTGAACTGAGATGATAAACCATGGTCAGGTGTGTCTTCCAGTCGATACAGGTGAGGCAAAAAAGATAATCGAAGTATAATGAATCATCATTGCGAAGCTGACCTGCAAAAGATAACCAATCTGCAGGCTCAATATTAATATTGAGCCACTCACCCGTTTCATCAAAAATTGCTGATGGAAGCAGTCCGGTTGTTTTGGTTTTCAGTTCTTCGTTGTTCATATATATTATATCCCCGACTTTATTTGTTCTCTTGTCATTCCCTTTTTTATTTTTTCCTGTAATGATATCAATGCATGCAATAAAGCTTCGGGCCTTGGTGGGCAACCCGCTACATATACATCAACCGGTATAATATGATCGGCTCCTTTTACAACAGAATAGGTATTATAAAAGAAAGGACCACCGCTGATGGCGCATGCACCCATGGCAATTACATATTTGGGATCGCCCATCTGGTCGTATAATCTTTTTAAAACCGGGCCCATTTTATTAACGATGGTTCCTGCAATGATGATCACATCGGCCTGGCGTGGCGAGGCACGGGCAACTTCAAATCCAAACCTGGAGAAATCATATTTAGCAGCAGCAACCGACATCATTTCAATACCACAGCAACTGGTGGCAAATGTGAGCGGCCACAACGAATTGGAACGGGCCCAGTTGATCACATCATCCAGCTTACTTAATACAATACCACCACCGGGAAGTTCTTTTATTTCGCCGGGAAAATCAACAGCCGCTTTATTTTGTTCTTCTGCCATTTAACATTAAACTTTAAGCCTTTCAAACTTTCCTTTACATCCATTTCAGTGCACCTTTTTTATGTGCATATAAAAAACCCATAAATAAGATAAAAAAGAAAATTACTACTTCAACCAGTGCTAACCATCCTACACTTTTAGCTACCACTGCCCAGGGAAAAAGAAAGATAAGTTCTACATCAAAAATTAAAAATATCAACGCAAATAAATAGTACCCTACATTTAATTGTATCCAGGTTTTGCCGGTGGTGGGAATACCGCATTCGTATGGTTCGCCTTTCTGGGGATTTTTGGTAGCTTTTGTAACCAGCTTTGCAATAAGTACCGCAATAGAGGAAAATGCCAGCGCTGCAATTATCAAAACGATCATGGAAGATGCACCCATAGAATCTCAGTTAATGAATGAAAAATTTTTGATGGTACAAGATAATGAAAAAATGACTACAGTAAAGCTGTCAGCAAGCAAAGTATCAGTCATAAACCTGAATGATTTTAATCATAGTTATTTCCGGGAAATCAAGCAGTCCTTAATCAACCATAAATTTCAACTCGAATATCTTTTTTATCATACCCCATATCCATGATCCTTTTTTTGGCTTCGTCAATCATACCTCTCCAACCACATAAAAAAAAGACAGCTGGTTTTTTATCGGCACATAACCCTTCGTAAACGGGATGTACATACCCTGTTTTTCCCTCCCAGGTTTCTCTTGAAAGGGTTGGAATGTATTTGAATCCCCGAATTGATACCTCCAGGTTCTTGAATTCCTCATAATACAATAAAGTATCTTTTGAACGGCAGCCAAAAATGAGATTGATATTTTTATGAGGGATATTTTTGTTTTTTATGTGATGGATCATGCTCCGGAAAGGCGCAATACCTGTGCCTGTACAAATTAAAAACAGCTCTTTATCCAATGGTTCATTTAAAATGAAAACACCCTGAGGACCCCGAAAAGAAAGTTGTGTTCCAATACCTACTTCATCAAAAAGATAATGTGTACCGGAACCTTTTTTATCTAATACAATGATGAGCTCGAATACATTGGTACCATCTGGCCAGGAGGCAATGGAATAGCTTCGTAAACGTTTATTTGCTTTTTCATGAATGGGGAGATCGAAAGTAACAAACTGGCCGGGAATAAAATCGAACGTAGTTAATTCAGGTACTTCTATCCAATATCTTTTTGTAATACTTGTTTCATTTTCTATCCTGATAATTTTACCGGTTCGCCATGGTAGTAGTGCCATCTATAATGTTTGGGGTAAGGTACAAAGAAATGAAATAAAAAAGTTTCCGCAATAGGAAATTACTGAAGTATGAACAAAACTTTATACTATTTTACTGAATCATGATCTTCTCTGTTAGTATTGATCTGTTAGTAAAAATTTTAAGTTGATAAATCCCTTTTGCAATTCCTGACAGTTCAAGTATATTATTTCGCCCCTGCAGTATAAAATTTTTAATCCTCTTTCCGGCTGCATCAAATAAGATCGCCTTGTCGGCATTACCTGAAGAGGCAATAAATATTTTGCCATCAACCACAGGATTGGGAAAAACAGTTATGTCATCTCCTGTATTATTAAAATTAATTTTACGAACCGGTGAATAACGGAATGAACCATCACGATCAAACATTTTTAAACGGTAATAATTTAAACCGGATATGGGTTGCTGGTCGGTTAAATTATAATTGTTTGTATTGCTGTTATTAATGGCCGATACAATTCCAATGCTCAAATAGTTAATACCATCAGCACTTCTTTCTACCATATATTTGTCAGCATTCAGTTCATTGGTTGTTGTCCATTGCAATAAAACTTTTTTTGTTTGTTTAATGGCGTCAAAGGAAATAAGGTTTATGGGTAATGGCACGATTCCGGTAACACCACCATGATTCAACCAGAATTCACTGAAACTGTTTACCGTAAACTCGGCATAGTAGCCATTATCATAAGGTATAATTTCTGTATTGGCCGGCAGTATAAACATATAAGATCCGCTAAGATTATCATTTAATGTCCCATTTTCCTCTACGGATGTGCCACTGTATTTTGTAACACCTAGCTCGTATGGATCTTTAGGTTTACTACAATACCCACAGCCAGAAGCTGCCAATAAACTTTTTGCTTCGGCATCGGTAAAATAAAAACGAACTGAAACATAACTACCGGGTGTTGTCGTTGGGCGAATAACAATATTCCTGTTCAAATAATATTGACTGCTGCTTATTCTTACTGCTCCGGTATATGGATATACATCAACATTTGTACTACCTAAATTATTTCCATTCGGATTTATTGAAGCAACTCTTTTTCCTGCAGATGTAAAATGTATCCAGCTGCTGCCACTTACGTTTTGCGTTATTCCGGTTACTGGTACACCTGTATAAATAAGTGCCTTATTAAAAACATGAATATCATCAATGCCAACACCTTCCAGGTTATAACCCAGATCGCTTGACATGACAAAACGGAATCGGACATTGCTGGCTGTTGTTGGAATATCAATACTTGCCACATGCCAGGTTGTTAATGATGGCCGCCATTGATTTTTACCAGTTGGATCATTGAACCAGTTTATTCCGGCTCCATTAGTTCCTAAGCGGCTCCAGGTTACTCCTCCATTTACAGAATATTCAACCCAGGTATAATCAGCAGGAGTACCATCTTCAATCTGAAAAATATGACTGAATGATAAAACAGGTTGCGTTAATCCACTTAAATTAAAACAGGGTGAATATAAATACGACAATTCATTGTTTTTATAATTACCGGTTAATGAAGTAACCCATGCCTTTGTGCCATTGGCTGCTTTGTTGATGATTGTTTTTGCAGGAGTACCCCATTGCCAGCTGTTATTTAATCCCCTGCTGTACCAGCTGCCATCATTACTTTCAAAATCTTCTAAATAGGGATAAGTACTGATGACGGGGCTCGTATGAAAAGTATAATTTAAAATACTGTCATTCTGATTATAAGTATCAGTTGGTTCATTAATCCAAAAATTAAAATTATAATCAGTATTTACTGTAAGGACTTCAGGTGATGCAAATGTATGTGTATAAATACCCGGAGGTAATGAAGCTATAGTTTCCATTACCGATGCACCGGCGTTTAGTTTATAATAAACAGGCACATTGGTAAATGTTGTGTTGCTGTAATTTTTTATTTCGATGGAAACAGGCTGGCTTCCTGCCATGCCACATCCTGTTATTGATGGAGAAATTATCCTGGTAATGCCAATATCATTCGTTGCTTCTTTTACAGTTACATCATCAAAAGTATATCCATCATCCTGGTCAAGTACCGGATTGGCAATATTGGCAGATGTATTTCCCTGCTCACCAAATTTGATCTGAAAACTTGTACTCATGGGTTGTGCAGGCAAAACAGTATCCAGCACATCATTCACATTTATCACAGCATGTTTCCATTGGCCCAATGCAGCCTGGCTGGCAACAAGGTCGTATGCAAGCACCCAGGGTTTTGTATCACTGCCACGAATCCATACTTTATTGTTGGGGTTGTTATCCTGACCGTGATTTTTATAATAAAAATCCAACCGCAATTGATTACCACTAATGTAATTATTGAGATTATAAGTCATCAGTAAACTATCGGTTGTTAAAGCTGCATTATAAATAAACTGGTCTAATGTTAAAGCCCTGGTTCCGTTTAATGCAAAGCCGCTGTTTATAAAAGTTCTGGCACGACCCCTTGCAGTATTTGTTTTAAAATCAACCCTGTCATCTCCATCTAAACCAATGGTGTTTACTAAATAATCTTTTGCAGTCGCAGATTCAAAGCCATCAGTAAGTGGCAAAGTAATTAATGGGTTGGCCAGGTTTTTAATTGTCACAGAAACGGTATCATCCAAAACCTGTGTATCACCAGTTCTTTTCACCCAAGCTCTTATATTGTAAATACCTGCTGTTGAAAAATCAGCCAATGTTGTAAATGTGTATTGATAAATACCCAGGGTTCCTACAACAGTTGCATTCGTTTCCATCACTGCAGGGTTGCTGTTGATCTGATAATACAGGTTATAAGTTCCTGATGATGCAATATTATCTAAGTTTTTAATGGTGAATTTTATTTGCTCTGTTGCTGTTAATGCAGAAGTTGTGAACTGCCTTCCTGTAACCGGCGCATCAATGGAAAGGGCTTTAAAGTTATTATCGAAATTAGATAAAGTACAAACACCTGTTGCCGGCAAAGCAGATTTAGAAACAGATCTTCTTCCGTTAATTGTTCCATTCTTTGCACTTACACCAAACCAATATGTTGTAGTACTTGTCAATCCCTGTAACAGGTAACTAAGACTTGTTGTATTTGCAATGATGGCCATTGTATCTCCTTTCAGTTGCCAGATATCATAAGAAGTTGCACCTGTAATAGCTGCCCAATCCAGTTGCACAAATCCTTCGCAGGGAATAGTTGCTGTAACAACAGGTTGGCCAATCACCCTGAAATCATAATCACTCTGATCTGTATAGACTGAAGAATTCCTGCTCACTCTTATCAAATAATTATTGCTGACCGTTGCAGGCACTACCCAGTTATATGATTGGGCAGATGCTGACACATTATTATCGATCAGGTTCCACGAACTGCCATCAAAATATTCAAGTGTAAAACTATTTGCTTCATCTCCGTAAGCATTCCATCGTATAACTTCTGTTTGCCCCGGCACCAATGTTTCTCCACCAAAAGGATATTCAACTGTAACGCCGTTCATATCCATTTGATAAGTAAGAATATATTCCTGCGGACCAAATGGAACACTGAATGCACTCACATTTAAATCATAATTTCCTGCAGCAGGATTATCAATTACAACCTGCTCAATATTATTTATATGATCCGCAGCTTCAGCAGCATTGTTATTTACGTTTGCGGCGGCTGCATTCAATATTAAAGGAAGATGTGTAACTGGCCCCGGTGCTGTAATGGTTAGGTCCAGGTCATTAATTAAAGTACTTGCAGCATTTGGAGCTGCAGCCCGATCGGCCCAATACAACATTACTTTTAACCGCCTTACTCCTGCAGGAACTACAATTGTATTTAATGATGGCGTTGTACTGCTGATAAAAAAACGATTATTTTCAATAGCCTCTGCTGCCCTTCTTGCATTCAAATTTCCAAAACCAAAAGTATAATCCGGCCCGGGATTACCAAGATCTTCGGCAGTATTACAGAGCAATGCTTTTATTAAAGATGCTTTAGGTATTGCACCTGCATTCGATTTCCGGTATTGCTCATTCAATAAAGTTACTGCTCCGGCAACAACAGGGCCCGACATGCTGGTACCACTGTTGTTTGCATAGGTATTATTTTGCCTGGTAGAAAAAACATTTACTCCGGTAGCAACTATTTCCGGTTTTATTCTTCCATCCTGTACGGGCCCCCGGCTGCTGAAATTCGCAATAGAATAATTTGATTGATCCATTGCACCAACTGTCAATACATTCTTTGCACATTGATACCCGGTTTTTACAGTAGCGAATGAAAGGGGGTATGGCGAACAGGTATATGTTCCGTCATTACCGGCTGAAAAAACATGTAAAACAGTTTCATTATTTTTCATCTGATCATCGGTATAATTACTCAACACATCATAAATACCACTGCCGGCGCAACTATCATCGGCTGCTGTATATGAATTATTGGTGGCAATCATATTGTAGTCGGTAATATAAGTTGGGGTATTGGTAATGATATCACTCAAATATTGGCTAACTATTGTTGCCCTTGGTGCCATTCCGTTATTCTTTGGATCTAATAATCCACCACCGGCCACGGTACCTGTAACATGAATACCGTGAAAGCTTATCGGAAAGGGTACACGGCTGATCACCCTACCGGTAAAATCTACATGTGCTGTAGATATTTCGGAATTATCGCCCACACCAACAGTAATTCCCTTTCCGCTTAAATTTCTGCCGGATGGCGAAAGTAAACTGCTTACACCATGTAATCCAACAGCTTTATAATTTAAAGGTTTATCAGTAAGGGTTTGCAGGGTTATTGAACTTACAAAAGGTAAAGTTGCAATTGTATTAATGCTGTTTTTTACCGGCTGAATAAATATAACATTGGTGGCTGTAAATTTCGTTGACTCAATAACAGCACCCAGCTTTTGCAATTCCTGTATTACATCAGCCTTGCTTAATGAATTGTAATAACTAACTGCAAAAAGTTTTTGGGATACTTTATTATTTGACTCCCGGTAAGTAAGCAGAGCCGGATCGATTTTATAAACCGCAGGAAGTGTGTTTATAGAAATGATACCATATTTTTCAGTCAGCAAAAATTCAAAACCGGTTTTTATGGTACTGAAATATGCATTGCCCGGAAAATATGTCCCTAATTCCAATCCGGCATTTTTTAATTCCTGTTGCGATTGAACAGATGGTAATTTCGAAAACTGAACTAAAACATAATACTCATCATTGAAGACCGAAGATTGCAAATTATCTTTATTAAAACTCTGGCGTTGTATATTATTTCCGGTTATAAAATCACCTGCCGCAAAACGTACCGGCAGGTCGGTATTCTGAGCTCTTAATGTCGCATAACTGAATAAAAAAATTGTAATAAAACAGAAGAAATAGAATTTTTTCATTTGGTTAAATTGTCATTGGATTTTTTGTATTTGCCGGTTTAACGACAAAAATATACATAAAAACGTTGATATTACTTCACTACATTCCAGCTTTAGACCTTGCGCTGATAAAAAGTTCCGTAATACGCAGTAAGACAATACAGATAACGTTATTGCTGCCTTTGTATTGCCATTTTAAGATGAATAGGTGATGATTTTTTTATTCAGCTTATCTTTGCCATCCTGATGAACCTGGAAATGTTGTTGAACGAATATGCCATTGACCCCCGCTGTTTTAAAATAGTGGACAGGATCACTGCATCCAAACCCCAACAAATTCAGCTTACCGGTCTTCATGGAAGTGCAGCCCCATTCATTGTTTCAGCTGTTTTTAATCACTCCGCTTCATCTCAATTAAATCATCTTATTATTTTAAGGGATGCCGAAGAAGCTGCCTATTTTCATAATACGCTGGAGAATATAACCCATGCATTGAACCTTTTTTATTTTCCTTCTTCGTTTAAAAATAAAAAAAACTACAGGTTGCTAAACCCGAGCCATGTTATGTTAAGAACGGAATGTCTCATCCGTTTCTCCAACCCCATGGGCGAAAACAGGATTGGTGCCATCATAACTTACCCCGAAGCTTTGTTTGAGAAAGTAGTTTTATCAAAAACCCTTTCTGCCAATATCATTTCTATAAAACAGGGCGATACCATTGATACCAATGGCATTTACGAAAAATTTATTGGCTATGGTTTCCAGCGAACAGATTTTGTGTATGAGCCTGGACAGTTTGCTGTACGTGGTGGCATCCTGGATATCTATTCTTTTGGTAATGAAAAACCTTACCGGGTAGAATTGTTCGGTAATGAAGTAGACAGCATCCACATTTTTAACCCCGAAACACAATTAAGTGAACGGAAATTATTACAGGTAAGTATCATACCTAATGTTGAAACACAATTTGACAGTGGTGAAAAAGTCTCTTTGCTGGAATTCTTACCGGAGAATACAGTAGTATGGTCAGAAGACTGGTCTTTCATTAAAGAAAAAATTGAACAGCAGGAAGAAGACCTTGAACAATATTTAGACATACTGAAACAATTTCCAATCAGCAGTTCCTCATCAGATGAAGAAGAAAACTATCATGCAAAAACTGAAGTGAGTAAAATTGATTTCGCAAAAGCTGTTTTTATTGAAGAACAAATAAAACAAAGGCATATCATAGAATTGGGAAATAAATCTCATTTTACTTCGACCAACGATCAACGAACAACGGTCAACTTTTCTACTAAAGAACAACCAGCCTTTAACCGCAACTTTGATTTACTGATAAAAAATTTAAAAGAATACGAAGAAAAAAAATACAACATTTATTTATTTGCCGAAAATCCAAAACAGCTGGAAAGGCTGCATGTCATTTTTACTGATCTTAAAGCAGAAATAAATGTTATTCCGGTTCCTGTTTCCATTCATGAGGGATTTATTGATGACGATCTGAAATCTGTTTGTTATACCGATCACCAGATCTTTCAGCGCTATCATAAATACAAAGTAAAACAGGCTTTCAGCAAAAACAAAGCGCTCACTTTAAAAATGCTCCGTGAATTACAACCCGGAGATTATGTAACGCATATTGATCATGGAGTTGGTGTGTACAGCGGTTTGCAAAAGATAGAGGCCAATGGTAAAATGCAGGAAGCGGTACGCATTCAATATAAAGATGGTGACCTGTTGTATGTAAATATTTCTTCCTTACATAAAATTGGCAAGTACAGCGGTAAAGAAGGGACTGTGCCTAAAATGAATAAACTGGGTAGCGATGTTTGGAACAAACTTAAAGACAAAACCAAGCGTCAGGTAAAAGATATTGCAACCGACCTGATAAAATTATATGCTCAGCGAAAAAGCCAGGAAGGTTTTGCACATGCGCCTGATAATTACATGCAAACCGAACTGGAAGCCAGTTTTATTTATGAAGACACACCTGACCAGGGCAAGGCAACTGAGGATGTAAAACGGGATATGGAAAAACCATCGCCGATGGACAGGCTGGTTTGTGGTGACGTGGGTTTTGGTAAAACAGAGATTGCCATCAGGGCTGCATTTAAAAGTTGCTGTGATGGAAAGCAGGCAGCCGTTTTAGTCCCCACCACTATCCTTGCTTATCAGCATTATAAAACATTTGGCGAACGCTTAAAAGATTTTCCGGTAACGGTTGATTTTATAAACCGTTTTAAATCGGCCAAAGAAAAAAAAGAGACCTTACAAAAAGTTACTGAAGGAAAAATTGATATCATCATCGGTACACATGCATTGCTAAGCAAAGATGTAAAGTTTAAAGACCTGGGCATCATGATCATTGATGAGGAACAGAAATTTGGCGTAGCGGCAAAAGAAAAATTAAAACAACTGAGAACAACGGTTGATTCATTAACACTTACAGCAACTCCAATACCAAGAACATTGCAGTTCAGTTTGATGGGTGCAAGAGACCTGAGCATCATTAATACCCCACCTCCCAACCGTCAACCGATACAGACAGAAGTGATGGTTTTTAATGAAGATGCTATTCGTGATATTATTTATTACGAAACGGAAAGAGGCGGACAGGTTTTCTTTATTCATAACCGGGTGAAGGGTTTACCGGAGATGAAAGAATTGATACAGGGGCTTTGTCCGGATATTAGTATTGCTTATGCACATGGGCAAATGGATGGTGATGACCTGGAAGATACTATCCTCGATTTTATGGATAAGAAATATGATGTGCTGGTATGTACCAATATTGTAGAAAGTGGTGTTGATATTCCGAATGTAAATACCATCATTGTAAATAATGCCCATCAATTTGGTTTAAGTGATCTGCATCAACTGCGGGGAAGGGTTGGCCGCAGTAATAAAAAAGCATTCTGTTATTTATTTGCGCCACCTATGAGTACGTTGCCCGTTGACAGCCGTAAAAGATTAAGCACACTTGAACAATACAGCGACCTGGGCAGTGGTTTCCAGATCGCCATGAGAGACCTTGATATACGTGGTGCAGGCAATATGCTGGGTGGTGAGCAAAGTGGTTTTATTGCCGAGATCGGTTTTGAAATGTACCAGAAAATTTTAGATGAAGCCATCCGTGAATTAAAAAGAACCGAATTTAAGGAATTGTTTAAAGCAGAAATTCAGCAACAGGATGATTTTGTAATCGACTGCAGCATTGATACCGACCTGGAAATATTGATACCCGACAGTTATGTAGAAAGCATCACCGAAAGATTATCGCTTTACAGCCGTTTGGATAATTGTGAAAATGAAAAAGACCTGGAAGATTTTCACAAAGAGATGACTGACAGGTTTGGGCCAATACCGGCGCAGGTTAAAGACCTGTTTACTACCGTTCGTTGCCGAAAAATGGCGGTAGAGTTAGGTTTCGAAAAAATATTTTTAAAGAATAATACGCTCAAATGTTTCTTTGTCAGTAACCCCGACTCGCCTTATTTTCAAAGTGAAATTTTTAATGGTATCCTTTTATTTTTGCAAACCGGCACCAATAAAGGCAAATTAAAACAAGTGGGCAAAAATGGAATATTGGTTGTGGAAGATATAAAAACAATGAATGAATTGTTTTCATTTTTAGATAAGATGAAAAAGAGCATTACCTAAAGTTACCTGATCAACATTACAGTGGCTTGTCTTTCAACAACAATTCCCCTGTAATCTATACCTCTTGCAATAACAACATATACCCCGCTGACTTGTTTTTTACCATTAAAAGTTCCATCCCAACCTTTCTGATAGTCTGCAGTAGAAAAAATTTCCTGCCCAAATCGGTTAAAAATTTTCAGGTATTTAAAGTCTTTGATACCAACCGGTCTGCCCCTGTAAATATCATTCCATGTGTCGCCGTTTGGAGTAAAGGCATTGGGCAAATAAATTTCCGGTGCCTGGTAAACCTGTATTTTAATATCATCAAAACTTTCGCAGCCCAGGGGAGTATAGGCTCTTACCGTGTACGTATAGATTTGTGTACCTGTTAACACAGCCACCGGGTTTGAAATAAATGGATTATTGAGGCCCGTTGCCGGAGTCCACTCATAACTAATGCCTCCGCTCGCCTGTAACTGCAAAGGCCTGCCCGATGGCGTGATGGTATCGTTACCTGCAAATGCACTGGTGCTGTAAATGATGATATCTCTTTGCAAAGAATCACTATAGCAACCACTGGCTGTTGACGCATATAATTTTACCCGATAAGTTCCCCCGGCAGTATAAATATGTTGAGTGTCTTTAGAGTTTGCTATGACTCCATCTCCAAAAGTCCATTTCCAGTTTGCTACCGTAGCCGAGTTATCATTCGCTGTAAAATTTACAATATTGTTTTTACAGGCATTGCTGAAATTCATACTTACATCAGGTGCAGGACTTATAATAAATGTTTTAACAGCCGTATCACTTACACAACCTGCATTGCTTGTAGTAACAAGTTTAACAGTTTGCGGCCCGGAAGCAAATGTGCGGCTGGGGTTTTGTTGCGTACTCCAAACCATTCCATTATACATCCAGCTCCATTGATTTACAATTCCGCCGGCAACAACCGATGAATCTGAAAACTGCACCGGTAAACCGGTACAAAGCGGATTGCTGTATCCAAAATTGGCAAGTGGTTTTGCTGATACATTGATGGTTTGAGTTAGTGTATCAGAAATACAACCCCTCGAGTTGGTAACAACATGTTTTATAGTGATTGGACCTGAAGTATTATATGTTACTGAAGGATTTTGCTGCGTTGAGAATTGTCCATTACCCAGGTCCCACCACCATTGCGTTACCGGCGTACCATCAGAGGTGTAAGAAGAATCGGTTAATATAATTGAAGAGGATTGACAGATGGTATTATTTTTAAAATAAGCTGTTGGTTTATTTACAACGAATACATTTTTTACTACTAACCCCAAACAACTTCCGCTGCCATTGCTTGATGCAAGGAAGATTACCGTATGATTTCCGGGATAAATAAATTGATGTGTTGCATTCTGAGTTGTATCCAAAGCAGTTGTGTCACCATAATTCCAACGCCAAAGATTTACAGGATCACTACTTGAAGTTACTACGCCGAAAAAACTGGTTGCTGAGCCCAGGCAAACAGAATCGGTAAAATTAAAATCAAGTACAGGTCTTGTATAAATGTGCACTATCTTAAACAACGTATCAGACTCACATCCTTCAATGGATTTAACAGCAAGTTTTACAATTTTATCTCCCCCGGTTGCATAAGTTGTTGTTGGATTTTGTTGTGTAGAAGTTGAAGCATTATTGAAATCCCAAAACCAATTATTGATAGTACCTACAGCTGTTGTTGAAGAATCAGAAAACAGAATGGTATTAAAAACACAATTATCATTATATCCAAATGCTGCAATGGGTTTACTGCCAATGGTAACAATCTGTGTATTTGTAGCCTCACAACCATCAGCACCCCTGACTCTTTGTGTCACTGTATAAATTCCTGCTACGGTATATGTATGTACAGGGTTTAAATTAACTGAATCAATAGCACTGCCATCACCAAAATCCCACCAGAACTTTGCCAGTGGTGTAAAACTTATAGTTGAATCGTAAAATGTGATAGACTCATTCACACATCTTTTTTGGTTGGGTGCAAAATGAAAAAAAGGATTTAAAGCCGTTTTAAAACCCTGGTAATTATTTTCTCCACCTGTACTTCCGGTAAATCCCCAAAACACCAACGGGTTTCCTGAAAAAATATCTGTTACAAAATCCTTTACAGTTGTTAACCTTAAACTGCCGTCTACATAAGTAGTTAAGGTTTTAGTTGCGGCATTCCATGTAATGTGCAGCGAATGCCAGTTGCCGTCCTCAATATTATCATTTCCATTTATTGCTGTTACAGGGCCTGCAATATTATTTGTACTGCTATGGTTTAAGTCACCATTTAACTGGATAGCTATATGATCGTAAGTCGGGTCATTATCAATACCATTTTGATAAGTATCAATGGTTACACCAACTGCTGGCGTAATACCCTGGTAACCCAGTCCACTGCCCGAAGTACCCACACTGGTACTAATGGGCTGCAGCACAAAAGCAATTCCATCAGCCCCGGGGCTGTTATTACTTCCTAAAATAACATCAAAATTAAAATCAAAAGATTGTGTAAGGTTTATCTTATTATTATTCCATACAGAACCGGTCTGTGTATTGACAGCTTGTGTAAGCCTGTATTCATTACAGCTAATTTGAGCAGCATTGCCATTCACAGTGTATTGGGCCAAAAGGTTTTGGCAAAAGAATAGAAATACCAGTATAGTAATATATTTTTTCATCACTGCGGGTGTAACATCATAAAATTAAATCTAATTAATGATACCGCAGCCGGCTAAAACAGGGATATTGGTTGAATCAGTAACATCTGCAACGTACAAACAAACATTAAATTTATTATCCAGACAGGTCTTTACTCTTTTTTCATCACAATTTTTTCATTCACACTGGCCAACACCTGTTTTTTAAAATCAACCAGCTTTGTATAGTCGGTAGCTTTAATAACACGTTCTTTTATTTGAAGCAGGGCAACTGAACTCAGCGTATGAGCAGTTGCATCCCATGTATAGTTACAGGCGTACTGTGCAAAGGGTTGAGAAACCGATTTGTTTTTGGGCATCGTTTCTAAAGTATAACCCACCGGGAATTTATAAAGGGTTGTATCTGTTGATTGATATGGACAGGAAAAATAATAATCCCTGACCCTTTTTTCATATTCAGGTATCTCTTCATCAAATATGGGATACAGTCTTGGTTCAAAAAAAAGCTTACTACCGGCATTGAAGGAATAAATTTTTTCATACTCCATTTTTGCCTTTACCAGGTATGGATTGGCTTTATCAGGCGAAGTGGAAATATCAAAAATATCCGGTTGTTTCCATTCTTTATCAGTGATAAAAAACTTTCGTTTTTCATCTTCTTTTAGATCATGAAAACGCATCAGTAATTCATCCCTGCCATCACCCTTTAATGCATACAAAACATTTACTTCAGCTCCGCCATCTTCATTTACTTCAATGACTGTATTTATACTTTCGGTATTATTTTTATAATTACTCACCGGTGTATTCACCAATACGCCTCCGTTATCAGTAACCATCATGGCTTTTCGGTTTTCGGTAAACGGCCCCAGCTCTGCAAAAGGCAATGTGGTACTTGTACACTCTAGCCAGATGGTATCCTGTGCCTGGGGAATACAAAGTATAGCATGATTGAAATAATTGGCAGGAAAATCTTCCATTACATTTCTGGGCGTCATTCCGCCCTGTATGATAACAATATTTGCTTTTACACCAACTGCTTCCAATGCCGATTTTAAATAATTGCTCAGGGCCTTACAATCGCCGTATTTTTTATCATCAACAAAACTTGCAGGAAATGGTCTAAATCCGCCAATACCTAACTGGATACTTACATAGCGCATATTATTTTGCATATAAGCGTATAATATTTCTGCCTTCTCCTTATCTGTTTTTGCATTTTTTACCATAGCCTGGTAAAAAAGTTTTTTATCATCGGACAAACCGTTTGTTTTTGCATAAAGGTTGTTGATCCAATCACCGAAATTTTTCCAACTCGTCATATCGCCATCATAATCGTCCAGTTGAAATTTATTTGGACCAACAAAAACTGCCGGCTCGTAGGAGAAAGCCGAGCCACTGTGTTTCTCCAGTTTGTATGCCTTAAGATTTTTCAGTTCCCAATGATAAAGATCTTTACTGCCCTGGTGGGTTACTGCAGGCTGGTTGTCGGTGTTTATTAGTTTATAACGTATTCCTAAATCTGCCGGCACTTCCACTTCAAATAAAGAATGCTGAACAGATTGCCATGGAGATTGCATCTCGTAGCCGGGCAGGCTGAAAATACCTTTAAATTTTATGCTGTAATTAAATTCAACTGTGATTGGATAAGCTGGTGCATTCACATTGAAATACGTTACTTTGCCTTCAGGCACAAGGCCTTCGCCGTAATTTAAAGAAGTCATTTCTTTTTTGGAATATGTATTCTTCTTTTCTCCTGCAATATCATACAGCTTTATTTCAGCATCATCCAGTGATTGAAATTTATCAGAAAACTGAACAAACGTAAGATATTTTTTAGCCTGTTCATTCATCACGGTAATTACCTGGTGAACTTCATACCTGGCCGCATTTTTATCTTTTACCAAAAGTTTTATACTTTCTTCCCTTACCACAATATCTGCATCTTTTTTTAAAGAATCGGGTATAGTAAGTGCTGAGTAAATATCTGTTTGTGCACTTATTTGCAAAACAACAAACATCAATATTAACAGGGCTAATATCTTTTTCATCTTTATCTTTTTAGTTTTTCTTCAACACAATTCTCTCATCAAGTATGGCATACATTTTTTTAAAAAACTCTTTTACATAGGGGTAACTGTCGGCGGTATATCCCTCTACTTTTACATCCAGCGTAAAGCGGAATGAAATTATGTTTCCTTCTTTTTGCATAACCCGGGTTAACACAATACTCGTATCGGGCATGATCATTTTTGTGTTTTTGGGTAACACATCAATAACAAAATTTTCGGGTAAATAATAAGTGCCCGTAACAACATAGCTTTTGGGAAAACTGAAATCAATATCCATTACCCGGTTCTCTTCAATAAAAGGGTTTTTACCCATGCCCATAAAAAGGTTATAAGGTAAAAATAAATACTCTCCGCCGGTTTGTAAATAGCCGCTGAAATTTACTTTTTGTTCAAGTGGCTCCATTTCATCCTTATCATTATTTATTGTTATGGAATCGACCTTAATATTTATTCCGCCGTTATCTTCAAAAGCTTCCTTCAGTCTTTTTTTATTAATTGTCTGCATACGGATATTTCGTGCATAACCTGAACTGTTCATCAAGGCCTGCCCGGTTAATTTACCATCAGGCTCAACACTGCAGGTAAAGAAAATGTTATTGTAAAATTTATTTTTCCCGCTTAAAACCACCAGTACATTAGATCCTTTATCAACCACAAGTGCATTGGTATTTATTACATCGTAGGGCACTAAATTAAAGGGGTTATATTTATCAGCTGCATTCATTACATAAACATCATCTCCGTCTTTAACATAAACCATAACAGCATTAAACCGCTTTAAAAACGGGAAAAAAGGATTTACATAACCATTATCTTTTGTACTGATGAGTAAAGGTTTTGCGTCAATATCTGCATCTTTTAAAAGCCTGATTAAAATGAAATTGATATCTGTTATATTACCGCTCTTTTTATCCCAGGCATCTTTCACGCCTTTATCTGTATAAATACCATATTCTTCATCCCATAGCATATTACGCTGAACATAGTTGTAAACCGCCCTTATCCTTTCTTTTACAGATTGTATGGAGATTACCTGTTGATGCAGGTCATCGGCTCCTTTAATATTTTTTCTCAGTTCTCTGCCAAATTCATCATCCAGCATTAATTCATCAATAATTTTGGGCCAGGTAGTTCTTACATCTTCATAAAAGGAAGGGGCTTCAATCCTGGATAATTGAAATTCTATTCTTTGTAAATAATCGTTTGTACCGGAACTATAAGGTTCTTCTTTTAATCCGGGAATATTATGCATCATATACCATGTGCCTTCTTTAATGGCATTACTGGGTGCCTTTTCCATTTCCTGCCGTTTTGTTACCAGCACTGTAAATTGAAAATATTCCGGTATAGTAATATTGTATGCACTGTATTTAACCGGTATGGATTGCTGAAAATTCCAGGAGGGAATATAACTATATGATTTACGCAGCATTTTATAACGGTATTCAAATACGGTTCCGGTTTTTACATTTGGCAACGCAAAAGAAACTTCGGAATATTCTTTATCTATTACCTTTTCATAAATGGATTTATCCTCCAGTTTCGATTCTTCAATATTACCATTTGCATCGAGGTTAAAAGAAATGCCGGTTACACCTGATATTTCCTGCACCTTATTTTTTGTATAAAACCTGATCTTTATCTGTGCCCTTTCAACAGCCTTGGCTTTTAATATTTTAATTCTAACCCGGTAAACACTTTCTGATACCCAGCCAACATTGTTAGAATAACTAAATTCAATTTCTCCAACATTGAAGAGTACCAATGCTTCAACACCCGGATCAAAATCACAGTCTTTCATTTCCAGTTCGGCCTTATCAATTTTACCAAAAGAAGGAAGTTTGTCTTGTGTTCGTGCATTTAAAAAAAAGAAGAAGCATATAGCAATCAGTATTAGTTTTTTCATTGTGGCGGAATTGAGAAAGGGTATATTACTGAAAACTAAGACTTTTATTTAAACCAATCTTTATTATTCAGGTTTTAAAATAAAAAAAGGCCATTCACCGCTGGTGAATGGCCTTAATGATTTAAGCGTTAAATTTTACCAGGCTTTTTTAGCCACACCGTTTTTAACGGCTTCCAATGCTGTAGCCTCGCTAAGCATGGTGGTCATTTTGTTGCCTTTACCGTCATTACCCTGGGCCATATAGCCACCACGGGAAGTTTTAGTTATTACTGCATCCTGCATCGGAACGTTTTTTTCCTTTGTTTTCATGCAATAGGCTGTTAACATGTTTGACATTTTAATGAATTTATGGTTAGTAAATATGTGTTGAAGTAGTAAGCTTCAGGATACAAGCTACTGAAAATATTGGTTTTGGCAAAAAGGCTCAAGCTGTTTCAGCTTGAAATCAATTCCTTTTATACCGTTGTTTTATACCTTATTTATACTTAAAATCAGCTTTAAAACGCAAAAAATACTTTAATGCTTGTATAAATCATTAGTTTCGGAAACTCAACTACTGTAAAGGTTCTGTAAGTTTAAACAAAAAATTATTAAATATGACAGTTCAATTATGGCTTAAAAAAAACAGCAGTTCGTTAACTGCTGTTTTTGTATTGAATAAAATATTAATAATTTTTTTAAAAAAGGCCTTTTTAGCTTGAAATTACCGGTATTTACACGTCAATCTTGGCATATTTGGCATGCGTTTCTATAAATTCCCTGCGTGGTGGTACCTCATCACCCATCAACATACTGAACACACGGTCGGCTTCAGCAGAGCTTTCGATAGTAACCTGTTTTAAAGTTCGGGTTGCAGGGTTCATTGTTGTTTCCCATAGCTGTTCAGCATTCATCTCTCCCAAACCTTTATAACGTTGGGTATTTACACTTTCGTCTTTTCCCTGTCCGAATTTTATAATAAGAGCTTTACGTTCTTCATCATTCCAGGCATATGCCTGATCCTTCCCTTTTTTAACGAGATATAATGGCGGTTGAGCAATAAATACAAAACCCTGCTCAACCAATTCTTTCATATAGCGGAAGATAAAGGTTAATATCAGCGTGGCAATATGGCTTCCATCCACATCAGCATCCGTCATGATGATCAGTTTATGATACCGTAGTTTGGAAAGGTCCAATGCTTTAGGATCTTCCGGCGTACCAATCTTTACACCCAGTGCGGTGAACATATTACGTATCTCTTCATTGTCGTAAATTTTATGCTCCATGGCTTTCTCTACGTTCAAAATTTTACCACGTAAAGGAAGAATGGCCTGGTAACTTCTGTCACGACCCTGCTTGGCTGTACCACCAGCCGAGTCTCCCTCCACCAGGTACAGCTCACAACGGTGAGGATCTTTTTCACTGCAATCGGCCAGTTTACCCGGTAATCCTCCACCCGTTAGTACACTCTTACGTTGTACCATTTCCCTGGCTTTTTTTGCCGCAGCTCTTGCCTGTGCAGCAAGTATAACTTTTTGTATGATTGTTTTTGCGTCCTTAGGATTTTCTTCCAGGTAGGCTGATAATACCCTGCTTAAAGTAGAATCTACAACTCCCATCACTTCATTGTTTCCTAATTTGGTTTTGGTTTGACCCTCAAACTGTGGCTCCGGAACTTTAACCGAAATGATCGCACTCAATCCTTCACGAAAATCATCACCTTCAATTTCTACCTTGGCTTTTTCAAACATGCCTTCCTTTTCGCCATAGCTTTTAAAAACCCTGGTGATAGAACGGCGGAAGCCGGCAACATGTGTACCGCCTTCAATGGTATTGATATTATTTACATAGCTGAAGAGATGTTCCTGGTAGCCGGTGTTGTAGATCATGGCTACTTCAACCATTACATTGCTTGCCGCATCATGTCCGTCGCAATAAATTACAGTGGGTAATAACGGGTTACGGTTTGCGTTCTTATCCAGCATTTCAACAAACTCCACAATACCACCTTCGCTGTAAAAAGTTTTAGTATAATGTTTACCACCATCATCTGTTTCACGCAGGTCAATGATATTAATATTGATCTTTCTGTTCAAAAAAGATAACTCTCTTAAACGGGCTTCTAAAATTTCACGGTTATAAACACTGGTAATAAAGATGGAAAGATCGGGCCAGAACTGAACGGTAGTACCATGCTTATCTGATTTGCCGATTTCCCGTACCGAATATTGGGGAATTCCCTTTGCATATTCCTGTTCAAAAGATTTTCCATCACGATTTACAACAACATGCAATTTGCTGCTCAGGGCATTTACACAACTTACACCCACACCATGCAAACCACCAGATACTTTATAAGAATCTTTATCAAATTTCCCACCGGCGTGTAAAACCGTCATTACCACTTCAAGGGCACTCCTGTTTTCTTTGGTATGTAAGCCTGTTGGAATACCACGGCCATCATCTTCTACCGTAATGGAATTATCTTCATTAATAGTTACGGTAATATTTTTACAATGACCTGCAAGGGCCTCATCAATGGAGTTATCTACCACTTCATAAACAAGGTGATGCAATCCTTTAACACCAATGTCTCCAATGTACATGGCCGGCCTTTTACGAACGGCTTCTAAACCTTCTAAAACCTGAATACTGTCTGCGCCATAACCTGTGTTGGCGGGGGTTGGAACTGCTGCTGTTTCTGTACTCATAAATTCGTTCTAATCACTTTTTAATTGTAAAATTCCGATTCGGGCAAAGGTATGGAAAAACAGGTGTTTAAGGCAATAAATAAGGGTTTATTTTAGCCCGGTTTTTTACACAGATTTTCACATAATATTTAAGTGCGGAAATGACTTTTTTATTGCTATACTTATATATCAGTTCAGCGCCTGAATACAAAACTCATTACCCTGAAACTGAAATTTTAAACGTTAAATTTTTCAATCTTAAGCCATGTTTCGTATCTTTGCATCGAAATTTTTCAATGAATCAACAAACAGATATATTAACAATAGCACATAAACAACCTTTTTTACAGGAGGATCTTAATGTTTTATTACATGTTGAACGATCAGTTCCCGGTTCTGTACAATACTCCATTAACCGGTACAGTAAACAACCACAATGGAATATTGATGATACAGGTATTCTGATTTATCATGTTGAAAAAAATAATCCTGAAGCCAATTACCTAGAGATTAAATTTTGTGTAAGTGGTAATGTTTATTGCAGGCAAAAACAAACTGAATGTGATTTCTGCAAATTTAATTCTTCAAAAAGCTGTATTGAAAAAGTAGAAAGTATTGATGTGGTGAGTTTCAGTTTTAAACCAAACTATTTAACACAGTTTACCAATAACAGTACGCAAACCGGCTTAACAGAAGATGTACTTGCCTTTAAACACAAAACATCTTTTAGTAAGCAACTACCATTATGTGGTAAAACAAGAACTGCCATTGAAGCATTATTGAATCACACTTATACCGATACCCGGGAAAATATTTTCATCAATGCACAAACCCAAATTCTGCTATTGTACAGTATGGATTGTATGTTGGGTGATGATAAGGAAACTGAATTTACCTGTAAGTTTTTACAAAATGCCGAGGACAGAGAAAAGATCATCAAAGCAAGAGAAGTTTTACTGCAGCATATTGGCGAGCCTATTACCATTAAGGCGCTCAGCCGCAAAGTAGCCATTAACGAATGTTATTTAAAAAAAGGTTTTAAAGAAATTTTCGGTACTACCATTTTTGATTTTTATCAAAGCCAGCGGATGGAACATGCCAAATATTTATTGTACGATAAAGGCCTTAGTGTAACTGAAGTATCCTTATTATTAGGCTATTCATCAATATCGCATTTTTCTACGGCATTTAAAAAACACACCGGTATCAAGCCCTGTGAGTTGTTGTTTCGATAGTTTTCCTCTTTACGTAAATTAATTTCCTCATTGAACAAGCTTATTCTTTTTGCAAAGAACATCTTTGCAAAAAAAATAACCAATGAGAAAACTGTTTTTATTTGTTTGTTGTATAACATCCATATCCGCTTTTGCACAGGACCGTTATTTTGCAAGAACTTACACTTCAACTGTATTGCCCAAAGGTGCAATAGATCTTGAATTGTGGCATACTTCCCGCTTTGGGCACGCTAACCAGTTTTTTCATGCCCAGGACCAGCGTATGGAACTGGAATTTGGTTTGGGAAAAAAATTACAAACTGCTTTTTATTTTAACCGTTATCAAAAAAGATTTAGTGAAACGCCAAACGAAACGGTTACTTCAAATGAAATTGGTTTCAGCAATGAGTGGAAATTAAAACTCAGTGAGCAAGGCCCCCGTAAGATCGGTTCGGCAATTTATGCCGAATGGGGTATTAAAGGCGGTGATGAAGCAGAACTGGAAGCTAAGCTCATACTGGATAAAAATATCGGTAAAAGTTTTTTTGCTTTTAATGGATCCATTGAGTACGAACGGGAATTTGAATGGAAAAACAGTAAAACAATTACTGATAACTGGGCTGCTCCCGTTGAGTTTGACCTGGCATATATGTACAATGTAAATATGAATGTGGGTCTTGGTTTTGAAATTAGAAACCATAATGAAATTGCCAAATCAAATGGTTGGGAACATTCAGTATTTTTTGGTGGACCGACCTTAAACTACCGGGGCAATAATTGGTTTATTATTGCCAATTATTTACCACAATGGGGCAATTTACATCAAACAGTTTATGCGCCTGGTTCAAAAGTTTTGGATAAACTTGAGCGATCAGAAGCAAGAATAATTCTGGGCATTTCTTTGAAATAGCCGCCGTGAATTTTAAAATGAACCAGGTTGAATAAAAAAAGCATCCCGTAAATTCGGGATGCTTTTTTATTTGTAAGTGTTACTTAATTGGTTGCAACGCTTTAATACTTTTTTTCTATGGGTCAGATACGATGGCTTTTCAAAAGATACAAAACCGCAACCAGTTACTAGGATTGAATATTTAAAACGGGACCTTAAAAAAAATTTAGGTTTGTGAATTATTAAAAGTAAGACGGGAATAAGACTACTCCCGTCTTTTACCCTAATAAAACCCTAAACCAGCAAAACTCTTTATTAAATTATTTTTTAACTTCTATAGTTATTTTTCGCAAATATTAAGTGCCAATTCCATGCCAAAAGCTTTTATTTGTGGATAACTAACCCTGAAAATTAGTACCAATGCGACTTTCACGATAGATGAATTTTAATTAGCCGTATTAGTACTTTAATGCTTACGTGTTTATCCTGTCAGATATTAAAAACACGTTATTATTGAACCCCTCTATTTTACTACCTTTGCACACTTATTTAAGAATCGGCATTACACTTCGGTCTTATAAATAATCAGATTAAAACAAGATTTTCAGATCTATATATGAGTGGGAAATACAATGAATATCAGCAATTGAACCTGCCTTCCATCAGCGAAGAGATTCTGGCAAAATGGAATAAGGAAAACACTTTTGAAAAAAGTATTGAGCTGCGTGAAGGTAATCAGCCCTTTGTTTTTTATGAAGGTCCGCCAAGCGCCAACGGGTTACCCGGTATTCATCATGTTATTTCAAGAACATTAAAAGATCTGGTTTGCCGGTATAAAACCATGCAGGGTTTCCAGGTAAAACGCAAAGGCGGATGGGATACCCACGGATTACCGATAGAATTGGGTGTAGAAAAAGAATTGGGCATAACCAAAGAAGATATAGGCGTTAAGATATCAGTTGAAGATTACAATAAAAAATGCCGGGAGGTGGTAATGCGCTTTAAAGATAAGTGGGATGATATTACCCAAAAAATGGGTTACTGGGTTGATTTGAAAAACCCATACGTAACTTTTGAAAACAATTATATTGAAACACTTTGGTGGTGCCTGAGCGAATTGTACAAGAAAGGATATTTATATGAAAGTGTAAGTATTCAACCTTACTCTCCTGCAGCCGGTACGGGTTTATCATCGCATGAGTTAAACCAACCAGGAACGTATAAGGATGTGAAGGATACAAGTGTGGTGGCGATGTTTAAAATGACATCGCCAGAGTTTATTACCACGATGAGGAATGCATCATACGATTCATTCTTTAATATAGTAAATGCTGAATGGGCTAATCCAAATATAAACTCTTCTGAAATTTTCTTCCTTGCTTGGACTACTACACCTTGGACTCTACCTTCAAATTTAGGATTAACTGTTGGTCGGGATATTGATTATGTTTTGATAAAAACATTCAATCCTTATACACATTTACCAGTTAATGTTATTCTTGCAAAAGCATTGGTTGGAAAATATTTTAAGCCAGAAGGAGAAAATGGTGATTTTGAAAATTATTCCTCTGAAACAAAACTGATTCCCTGGAAAATTATTGCTGAATTTAAGGGTAGTGACCTTAGAGGGCTTTATTACGAACAACTCCTCCCCTCCGAAGCAAATACTTTAGAAAAAATACAAGAGATAACTCCAGGTGCACAACCTTTCAGAGTAATCCTTGGCGATTTTGTTACCACCGAAGATGGTACCGGTATTGTACATACTTCTCCTGCCTTTGGTGCGGATGATTTTAAAGTAGGACAAAAAAACAACCTTGGTATTTTAACCCTGGTTGATAGACAAGGCAAGTTTGTGGATGGCGTTGGTGAATTCAGCGAACGTTATGTAAAGGATTACAAAGACGAACCGGGTTATGTGGATGTGAATATTGACATCGCCGTAAAATTAAAATTAGAGAACCGGGCTTTTAAGGTTGAAAAATACGAACACAATTATCCGCATTGCTGGCGTACCGATAAGCCCATTATTTATTACCCGTTGGATGCATGGTTCATTAAAACCACTGCCGTAAAAGACAGGATGATAGAACTGAATAAAACCATCAACTGGAAACCGGCAAGTACCGGCACAGGCCGCTTTGGTAACTGGCTGGAGAATATGGTGGACTGGAATTTGAGCCGAAGCCGTTTTTGGGGAACACCCCTGCCCATCTGGAAAACAGAAGAAGGTGATGAAGAAAAATGTGTTGGCAGTATTGAAGAGTTGAACAATGAAATAAAGAAAGCAGCAGAGATTCTGGGTGGCGAAACAAATAAACATTATCTGCACGAAGGTTTACTTGATCTACATAAACCCTATGTTGATGATATTGTATTGGTTTCTGCAGGCGGCAAACCAATGAAACGTGTTGCTGATTTAATTGATGTTTGGTTTGATAGTGGCGCCATGCCTTATGCCCAATGGCATTTTCCTTTTGAAAGCAAAGAGACTTTTAAAGAAAACTTCCCCGCAGATTTTATTGCCGAAGGCGTTGACCAGACAAGAGGCTGGTTTTATACGTTGCATGCCCTGGGTGTTTTATTGTTTGACAGTGTTGCTTACAAAACTGTTGTAAGTAACGGGCTTGTGTTGGATAAGAGTGGCAACAAAATGAGTAAGCGGCTGGGCAATGTGGTTGATCCATTTGTAACAATCAACACTTTTGGTGCCGATGCTACACGTTGGTACCTCATCACCAACGCATCTCCCTGGGATAGTTTAAAATTTGATGTGGAAGGTATTAAAGAAGTTCAACGGAAATTCTTTGGCACATTATATAATACCTACCAGTTTTTTGCTTTGTATGCTAATGTAGATGGATTTGCTTTTAAAGAAAGATACATTCCGGTTAAAGACAGGCCCGAAATTGATCAGTGGATCTTATCCTCCTTAAATACATTAATAAAAGATGTACAACAAAATTTTGATGCCTACGAACCTACACAGGCAGGCCGTGCCATCGAGGATTTTGTAGCTGCACATTTAAGCAATTGGTATGTAAGGCTTTGCCGCCGCCGGTTTTGGAAAGGTGATTATGAGCAGGATAAAATATGCGCCTATCAAACCCTTTACGAATGCCTGGAAACCCTTTGTAAATTAATGGCGCCTGTTGCCCCGTTTTTTGCAGATTGGTTATTTAATAACCTGAATGCTGTATCCAACCGGTATAAAATCGAATCTGTACATCATGCTGATTTCCCAATAGCGAATGAAACAGTCATTGATATCGACCTGGAAAAAAGAATGCAGCTCGCCCAGGATATTTCTTCATTAATATTATCACTTCGTAAAAAAGTAAATCTTAAAGTCAGGCAACCACTGCAAAAAGTCTTTATTCCGGCAATGGATGCTACTATGGCATCAAGAATAAAAAAGGTAGAAGATATAATTAAAGCCGAAACTAATATTAAAGAAGTGGATATTTTAGGCGCTGATAATGATTTCATCAAGAAAAAAGCAAAGGCCAATTTTAAAACCCTGGGTAAAAAACTGGGTGCCAAAATGAAATGGGCCGCCGAACAAATAGCAGAATTTAACAATGCAACAATTGATAAAATACTGGAAAATGAAATTATTTTAAACCCTGGTTTTGAAACTGCCGGAGAAGAGCCCATAATTATCACAGCCGATGATCTGGAGATATCAACAGATGAAATTCCGGGCTATGAAGTAGCAGTAAAAGGACAGTTAACAGTAGCTTTAGATATTATAATTTCTGAAAATCTGAAAAGAGAAGGAGATGCCCGGGAGTTTGTAAACCGGGTTCAAAACATCAGGAAAGACAGTGGTTTTAACCTGTCAGACCGTATAGATGTTACAGTATCTGAAAATGACGGACTGCAACCGTCTTTAATTCAATATAAAGATTATATTTGCGCCGAAATTCTGGCAGATTCGCTTGCTTTTTTACCCGCCATTAACAATGGAATTGAAATTGAAGTGAATGATGTCATATTAAAAGTGAACGTACTTAAAAAAGGATAACAGTATGGCAACAAAAAAGAAAGCAACTGCTAAACCAGCTGCAAAAAAGAGTGCTAAACCAGTTAAAAAATCAGCACCGGCTAAAAAATCAGCGCCGGTCAAAAAAACAGCTCCTAAAAAAGCAGTTACCAAAAAGCCCGTTGCTAAAAAACCGCCTGCTAAGGCTAAGGCGCCTGTTAAAAAGGTAGTTAAAGTAATAAAAGCTGCACCAAAAAAGGTACAAATAGTAAAAAAAGCTGCCAAGCCAGTTATTAAAGCAGTAGTAAAGAAACCGGCAACAAAACCTATGATAAAAAATATTGAAGTAAAGAAAGCAGTAGCAAAACCCCTTCCCGTTAAAAAAGCACCGGAAAAAGTAAAATCTCCGGAAAAAGCAAAAGACATCAGGATTATTCCTGCAAAACCAGTTGTACTACCAAAGATCAATACAAAAACATCCCGTAAATATCAACCCGAATTTACCAAGTCGGTTTTGGATCAGCCAAAACATGACCTGGGTGCTCCTATTGTTCGTTACAGCGATGCTGATCTCAACGAATTCAGGGAATTGATTCAACGCAAATTGGAATCTGCTAAAAAAGAATTGTCTTATTTACAGGGATTAATTACCCGTAAAGACGAAATGGGTGGCGATAATGATGATGCCCGTTACATGACCATGGAAGATGGCAGTATGAGTATGGAAAGGGAGCAGCTTAGCCAGATGGCCAGCCGCCAGATCACATTTATTGATCACCTGGAAAAAGCCATCATGCGTATTGAAAACAAAACCTATGGTATTTGCCGTGTAACCGGCCAATTGATAGACAAAGCCCGTTTACGTGCCGTGCCACATGCTACATTAAGCATTGAGGCAAAGATGGGAGCGGTGAAGTAAAAAGACACCCCCTCCGCCCCCTGAAGGGGGAACTTTTGAGTATTATATTTATAAGAGAATGATTAATTTCATTCTCTTTTTATTTGTCAAAAAAAATCCTCACCAAGGGATGAGGATCGGAAATCATTTGCTACCGGTGCCAAAAGCTAAAAGTAGCCAGGGTATATTTTTGTAGAGCTGAAATAACCGCTTCTTGCGTTATCGATCGTTGCATCCATTCTTTGCTTTTGACCGGTTGTGAACATATACCTGCAGACACCATAACTGTAATCCATATAATTCATCCACATCATTAAAGGCTTGGTTCTGCAGGTGCTTTTCAATCCTTGTGCAGGGCAGTAGTAATTAGGACCATTATGCTCCGGAGTATCATTTACAAAATCGTTGCCGCAGGCAGCATCTCCCCAGATATGCCTTAAATTAAGCCAATGCCCTACCTCATGTCCAGCTGTTCTGCCTTTATGATAGGGATGAGCGGGTGTTGAAGGTCCAAAGTATTCATAATCATTTACGATACCGTCTGTAAGCACATTGCCTCCGGGAAATTTGGCCCATGAAAGACCTCCCGGTGTATTGCATACCCAGATATTTAATTTAGTTGCCGCATCAACTGCATCACTTCCCCCCAGTGCCGAAAATTTCATTGAATCGCTGTGAGCTGGAAATTCCAAAACTGTGGTTGCTACCCGAACAACATTGGTTATATAAAATTCTATCTGGCAATCAGCCACTTTACTAAATTGGTAACCCGCAAGGTAAACAGAAGTGGAAGCAAGTTCTGCATTGGCTTTGTTGAAGTCTTCATTTAAAACCTGCTGCTGATAAAGAATTGCCGAATCGGTGATAACAGAAGGGTCTGTCAGTACAACATGAATAACAACCGGAACATACAATTTCCCGGATCCACGCTGACTCATCGTTTCACGCCCTTTATAGTTTTTTATCTTATTTTCCAGGTCATCCAGGTATATAGCCCTGTTGGGATCATTCTTAAGTTCATCCGCCAGAATTTCGGCCGAAGCACAGGTATGCTGGCTGTTAATCGGCATCAGTGTTTCGTAAGCAGAATCTACAGGTGAATTAACTTTTTTGCAGCCTGTACCACAGATCAAAGTGACTGAAATGATAATGAGAATTTTTTTCATGTTGTATAAATTTTAGAGATTCATCAATTAAAAACAATGCTTTTATGACTTCAGTAATGATTACATTACCAGTCAGATGATAAAACTAATAAAATATCTGTCTATTTAAAAGCGGAAATGTACCATTAACCATTTTGAAGGATAATTTGCCGGTTACGACGTTTAGATAGTAAGCTAAACCAGTCAGGCTGCAACATAAAAAAGGCTATAAAAGCTTAAATAATACATCCCTGTCTGCCGACAGGTGGGATCGCCAAAGAGGATGACGAATTACCTCACCTCCTGCATATCAACCAGCCTCTTATAAAATCCATTTTGAACGATCAACGAATCGTGAGTACCTCTCTCAACAATTTCTCCAAACTGCAATACAATAATTTCATCGGCATGCCGGATTGTGCTCAAGCGATGGGCAATAACAATGGAGGTACGGTTGTTCATAAGGTTGTTGATGGCATCCTGTACAAGTCTTTCGCTTTCGGTATCTAAGGAAGAAGTGGCTTCATCTAAAATTAATATGGGTGGATTTTTCAAAACTGCTCTTGCAATGGTCATGCGCTGGCGTTCGCCGCCACTGAGTTTACTGCCACGGTCACCAATGTTAGTTTTGTAACCATTTTCTTTCTGTTTTATAAAATTATCAGCATTTGCAACTTTAGCTGCCTGTTCAATTTCTTCTGGTGTGGCATTGCTCATTCCCAAAGCAATATTATTGGCAATAGTATCATTAAATAAAATGGGTTCCTGGGTTACAATACTTATCAAGCCACGCAGTGAATGCAATGAATAGTCTTTAATATTTACATCATCCACGAGAATTTCGCCACTGCTTGCATCATGAAACCTCGGTACCAGGTCAGCCAGAGTTGATTTACCTGCACCACTGCTGCCTACAAGGGCCACTGTTTTTCCTTTCTCTACTTTTAAATTTATATTTTTTAATATTACAGCACCATCATACTTAAAACCAACATTTTTAAATTCAATACTGCCTGTAAATGATTCAATGATTTTACCATTGGGATTTTCATCAACGGTTACGGGGGCATTTAAAACTTCTTCAATTCTGTTAATTGCAGCCGCTCCTTTCTGCATATTGTTAAATGCAGTGGATATTGACTTGGCTGGATCAATAATGTTGTAAAACATGCCCATATAGGCAAGAAAAGTAGCTCCATCCAAAGCAATTCCTTTTGATAAAACCAGACTTCCACCAAACCATAATATACCTGAAAATATAGCTACCCCCATCATTTCGCTCATCGGCGATGCCAGGTCTTTTCTGAAACCTATTTGGTTTCTTGCACGCAACAACTGGTTACTGGTATTTAAAAATTTATTACGTAAAAGTCCTTCTACATTAAATGCCTTTATCACTCTTAATCCACCCAAGGTTTCATCAATGATCGAAATGGCTTCACCACCTTTTACAGCAACTTCCCCCGATTGTTTTTTTAGTGAGCGGCTAAGCCTTCCTATCACAAAACCCATCACAGGAATACATAAGAGTATGAACCCGGTAAGCCTGGGACTGATCGTAAATAATACAATAAGATTAATAATAATTGCGAGTGGGTCTCTGACCCACCCTTCTAAAGTACCAACAACAGAACCTTCTACTTCATTAACATCATTTGTCATACGGCTCATCAGGTCGCCCTTACGCTGTTCTGTAAAATATCCTATCGGCAATCTTAATATCTTATCATAGAGATCTACCCGAAACTGGTTCACTATTCCATTCTTTATAGGCCCCATTGCCCTGTAAGATAAATACAGGAACAAATTTTTTAATGCTATGGAAATTATGATCAGAATACAAACTACACCCAGTGCGTGAAACGGATCGTTGCTGTTGATCAGCAGATTTAACTGCTCTTTCAGCCAATGAATGACAGCAATGTCAGGCTTTTTTGCAATATCCGTTACTACATTCTGTTTTACACCAAAGATCAGGTTCATAAATGGCACCAGCATGCCAATCGAGATAATGGAAAATATGATGGAAAGCAGGATGGTTGTAAAATACCAACCAATAGAAGATTTATATCTCTTCAGATATGTAAAAACCCTTGAATATCTTTTCATATTATTAAATCTGTATAGAAACGGCAAAGTAACTAATTTTACAACGATTAAAGCGTAAACAAAATGTTAGAAGGTAAAAGACAGAAGCAGGTGGCAGGTTTGCTTAACAAGGAATTGAGTGATATATTTCAACGTTTGGGATTATCCATGATGGATGGCGGAATGGTTTCCATATCCTCAGTAAAGATCACACCGGATCTTTATGAAGTAAGGGTTTACCTCAGTTTTTTTAAAATAGCAGATAGTTTTGCAGCACTTAAAAAGATAGAAGAAAGAAGCTGGGAAATAAAAAAAGAACTGACAGCAAGAGTTCGGCATCAGTTACGCAGTATGCCAAAACTTACTTTTTATATTGATGATACACTGGATTATGTAGACAAGATGGAACAGATTTTTAAAGAAATAAAAGAGACCCCCGCTGACTCCTCCCCGAAGGAAGAAAAAGGAGCAGATTGAAACGAAGGAAATTAAACCTGTAAATTTTAAACCCTTTCATGTACTTAACTTTTGCCTGGCGATATTTTAAAGCAAAAAAAAGTGCCAATGCCATTAATATCATTGCCTGGGTTACAGTAAGTGTTATTGCTTTTGCTACCTGTTGCCAAATACTTGTACTGAGCGTCTTTAATGGCTTTGAAGATCTGGTAAAATCTTTATACTCTTCTTTTTATTCGGATATAAAAGTTGTACCTGCTAATGGAAAAACATTTATACTAACTGCTGAACAAATTGCTGCATTAAAGCAACAACCGGCTATAGCGGATTTTTCTATGATCGCTGAAGAAAAAGCTTTGCTTAAAAATCATGATGCACAAACAGTAATTTACCTGAAAGGAGTTGATGATAATTATACCAGGGTAAGTGGCATTGCTTCAAAAACAAACAGGGGTAAATACTTTACCGGCACAACAGATGAGCCATATCTTGTAACCGGGTCAGGCATTCAGAATGCAGCTGCTGTGAGCATTGATGCGGCATTGCCATCCGATGCATTAACTGTTATTTTGCCAAAAAAAAATAGTTTAAACAATGACCCTCTTCAATCTTTAAGCGAAGGGTTTATTAAAGCATCCGGCTCTTTTTCTATTCAACAGGAATTTGATGACAAGTACGCCATTACCAATATTGGTTTTGTAAAACAACAAATGGGTTTTGCTGCTGATGAATACAGTGCGGTGGAAATTAAACTTAAAGAAAAAACAGATCCGCTGGAAGAAAAAAATAAATTAGCAGCTCTTCTTGGCAACAACTATACCGTTCAAACAAAATACGAACAAAATACCAGCCTGTACAATACTATGAAACTTGAAAAATGGGCCATTTACGGCATACTTACTTTAATACTTATCATTGCCGCATTTAACATGGTAAGTGCTTTAACCATGCTGGTATTGGAAAAAAGAAAAGACATCAGTGTTTTACAAAGTATGGGAGCAGGAGAAAAAAGTATTCTCAAAATATTTTTAAGCGAAGGTTTATTATTGGGAAGTATTGGAACAGCAGCCGGTATTTTAATGGCCATTATCATCTGTTTGGCACAGCTGAAGTTTAAATTAATTAAGTTAGAGGGAGGATCTTTTTTGTTAGACTATTTTCCGGTTAAACTGATTGCCACCGATTTTTTACTGGTGGCATTAACTGCTACAGCCATTGCTTTTATAGCTGCCTGGTTTCCGGCACGTAAAGCCAGCAGGCAGCAGTTTGAATTAAGATGAATCGCAGATTTATTTGATGTTATTGATTTCGCTGAAAGAAGAAAACTGATTTCTGCGAAATAATTTCTAATCTGTAAAACCAGTTATCAATAATCTCCCAGAGTTTCCGGTAATTGCGCTAAGGCTTTTGCTAATTGTTCATCGTTTGGCGCTATCCCATGCCATTCATGACTGCCTTCCATGAAATCAATACCCTTACCCATTTCGGTTTTCATTAAAATAACAATGGGCTTTCCTTTTCCAACAAAAGTTTTTGCATTATTTAAACCGGCAACAACTGCATCCATATCATTACCTTCCATTTCCAGTATATGCCAGTTAAAAGCTTCAAACTTTGCTTTAAGGCTATCCAGCGCCATTACTGTTTTAGTTGGTCCGTCAATCTGCTGGCCATTCCAGTCAATAGTTGCAATCAGGTTATCAACTTTCTTGTGAGCCGCAAACATTATCGCTTCCCAGTTTTGACCTTCGTCCAGTTCTCCATCACCATGCAATGAGTAAACAATATTATTGTCGTTATTTAATTTTTTTGCCAGGGCAGCGCCAACTGCAACACTCATTCCCTGGCCTAAAGAACCACTGGCAATACGTACACCTGGTAAATGTTCATGCGTTGTTGGGTGACCTTGTAAACGGCTGTTTATTTTTCTGAAAGTATTTAATTCTTCAACGGGAAAATAACCACTACGTGCCAAGGCACTATAAAAAACCGGTGAAATATGACCATTACTCAGAAAAAACAGGTCTTCTCCAATACCATCCATATCAAATTTCGGATTATGCTTCATCACACTAAAATATAAAGCAGTCATATATTCTGTACAACCTAATGAGCCCCCCGGATGGCCACTTTGCACAGCATGAACCATCCTTACTATATCGCGGCGTATCTGAGTAGCAATTTCTTTTAAATTACTCATAATGAATTTTAATTATTATTTATTATAAAATAATCACATACCAGCAATTTTTTACCCAATATGCATAAAAATGCTATAAGGTTGCAAACCTACTTTAAAATCATTTGACAATCAAAGTAAAATACCCCCGAAAAGCTGAAAAGTTGATAATAAGTTTATAATTTAATCGTTAATTGACAGTATTCGACAAAAAAGATCATTTTATATAAATAATAAAGTATCAGGCATCTATTTTGCAAATTTTAGAGTCTATTTATTTTGATTTTAAGTTTTTATCCTCGAAACATATTTAATACTTTTGCATTACAAAAACAGACTGAAATAATTAATTAGAATGGATAATATCTTACTTAGTGCGGCATTGGCTTTTTTGATAACTTTTTTTGCTATCCCTGTAATAATCCAGGTTGCCAAGGATAAAAAATTATTTGATGAGCCGGATGAACGGAAAGTTCATAAAAATGTTATTCCAACTTTAGGCGGTTTGGGCATATTTGCCGGTTTTATCATTGCAACACTAATGGGCGTTCCTTCCGGGATCACATCTGAACTTCAGTATTTTGCTGCTGCGACCACAGTTATTTTCTTTCTTGGTATTAAAGATGATATTTTGATTTTATCAGCCAGCAAGAAATTTATTGGCCAACTGATTGCGGCCGGCATTATTATTAAATTTGGTGGTATACAACTTACCAATATGCATGGCTTTTTGGGTGTTTATGAAATCCCCCATATTGCCAGTATTGTAATATCAATCTTTACTATAATTGTTATAACCAACTCTTTTAACCTGATTGATGGAGTTGATGGTTTGGCAGGAAGCCTGGGTTTATTAACTACACTTGTTTTTGGTACATACTTTTTTTATGCCGGACAGTTAACATATGCAGTTATGGCTTTTGCATTAGCCGGTAGTACGATCGGATTCCTCATCTACAATTTTTCACCAGCTAAAATATTTATGGGAGATACAGGGTCGCTGCTTTTAGGGTTGGTGAACTCTATTTTAGTTATTAAGTTTATCAATGTAGCAGGTAACCCCGTTTCAAATTTTCCAATCGAATCTGCACCTGCAATTGGTGTTTCAATTTTAATGATCCCATTGTTTGATACACTTCGTGTTTTTGGATTGCGGATATTGGACAGGCGTTCTCCTTTCAGTCCAGACAGGACACATATTCATCATTTTTTACTTGACCTTGGTTTAAATCATCGCATGGTAACCATTTCCTGCTTACTGGTTAATATAACATTTATCAGCCTTGCTTTCTTCCTGCGTCATTTAGGTACTACAACTGTTTTAGGAATATTATTAGTATCTGCTTTTATTTTCATCGGTATTATTTATTACAGCCGTCCTAAAAATAAAAATGTTGCAGATAAGAATGTTGAAAAGGCCGATATCATAAAATCACACAAGATTCTTAAACTTGCGGGTGAAGCTGTAGAAGCTGATTGATCTTTTATTTCTCCCTTATCAAATACCCGGGTTACAAGTAACCTCTTTTAGCATTTTGAGTTAATCTCAAAATAACATTAGTTTTTTATAGCTTTGCGCCAATAAATATTAATTATTATGTCTGAAGATTTAAATAAGATCATAAGCGATACAGAAACTTCTATGCTGAAAGCCTTAAATCACCTGGAGGCAGAACTGGTTAAAATACGTGCCGGCAAAGCTAATCCAACCATGCTTGATGGAATTATGGCTGATTATTATGGAAATCCCACAGCCATTAACCAGATTGCCAATATCTCTGTACTTGATGCCCGTACCATTTCTGTTCAACCCTGGGAAAAAAATATGCTGCAGGCCATAGAAAGGGCTATAACAATGGCAAACATTGGAATCAATCCACAAAATGATGGAAATATTATCCGTTTGTTTTTACCACCATTAACAGAGGAACGGAGAAAAGAATTGGTAAAACGATGTAATGCCGAAGGCGAACATGCGAAAGTAGCCGTACGCAACATCCGCAGAGACGGAATAGAAGCAATTAAGAAACTGCAGAAAGATGGTTTGAGTGAAGATCTATGCAAAGACACTGAAAAGGAAGCTCAGGATATTACAGATAAATATGTCTCATTAATTGAAAAACACCTGGCAGCAAAAGAAAAAGAGATCATGATTGTTTAATAAACAAAAAATTTAAGACCCTTTTTAAACAATGCTGTTGTTATCATCACTTAAATTTAAAATTGCAATATGTTTGAAAAGGCAATAGAAAAAGTTTTACAATTTACACGTCCGCTGCACAGCATTTCAAGAACATATGGAGGATTAATACTCCCGGGCAGTTCTACTTTCTTTTTTGTAAATGATAACGGTGTCGCCATTACCTGTAAACATGTAATGGACCTGATACCGGCTGCAGAAAATATTAATCAGAATTTTTTAAGGTATAAAGCTGAAAGAGACAATATTGCCAAAGATGGCAAATACAAAAGAAATATTCAGGGTCTTGAATTAAAATATAAATACCTGCCCGAAACAACTGTTCAGTTAAAAAATAATTTTTTGAATTGTTTTGATACCATACAGGAAATCACCTGTCATGCACATCCTACACTTGACCTGGCTATTTTAGAATTTAAAGGATTTAATAAAATATATTATAACTCCCATGCTTCTTTTCTTAAAGACAGCAGTAAAATAAAACAGGGTAAAACACTTGGGCGAATTGGTTTTCCTTTTCCGGAGTTTAATAATTTTAAACACAACCCCGATACAGATGATATTGAATGGACAAATACTGGTAACCCCAATTCACCATCTTTTCCTATTGATGGTATTGTAACCAGGTTTGTTGCATCGCAACCAAACAGTGGTATTACCGGAATAGAAATGAGCACCCCGGGGCTGAGAGGACAAAGTGGCGGACCACTATTTGATACTGATGGGAATATTTATGGGATGCAGTTTGCAACCAACCATTTACACCTTGGTTTTGATATGAAAGATTTTGAAATCATAAATAATGGCAAAAAAAATAAAATATCCAATAACCCATTTTTACACGTAGGCATATGTGTGCATGTAGACCGCATCAAAGATTTTTTAAGGGAAAAAAATATTGTTTTTTCTGAGACGGATTAATATTCCCGTCTAAGTTGAAGGTTTACGGTTTGCAAGGTACACTCCGGTTAATATAAGCAAAAGGCATGCAAATTGCTTCCAGCCAACTTCTTCACCATAAATTAACCCCCAAAAATTTGCAACAACCGGTATACCATAAGTAACCATTGAAGCAAAGACTCCACCGGCACGCTTTACCAGCATATAAAAAATAATCGAGGCAATAGCTGTACCAAAAATACCCAATAAAGCAGCATGCCTAGTTGAGTATAAAATATCAGGATTGGTAAGCGGTAATTTAAAATACCCTGTTAGAAAAAGTATTAATAAAGCGGGAATTGCATTTAATGTTAACGCAACCGATGCGATTTGCAGCGACCCGATATTATGTAAATATTTATACACCATATTCACATTTATACCATAACATATGGTTGCCAATACAACAAACATTACATACAACAGGTTTTGGCTTTCCTGCATATGCCCTTTACTGATCAATAATAATAAGCTTCCGGTAAAAGCAATAAAAATTCCAAGTATTTTATTGGCTGCTGTTTTACTGTTAAAGAATAATGCGCCGGTGATAATAACAAATACCGGTGTTAAAGAATTAAGTGTACCAGCCAGGGCACTATCAATACCTTCTTCGGCAACACAAAATAAAAATGCCGGCAATAAACTACCTAATACACCAGATAAAAAAATAACCGGTAGTTTATCCCGGGGAACCTGGCTGAAATTTTTAATTGCTGATGGCAATAAAACTATGCCGGAAAAAACAATGCGGAGTGCAGCTACCTGGTATGCGGTTAAATGCAGTAACCCTTCCTTCATCATTATAAAACTGCTGCCCCAAATTATAGATAGAAGTATGAATATAAACCAGTTTAAAAAACCTTTGTTCATAATATGTAAATTGGCGCAAAGGTGATGTTTTTATTTATATTAAACAGCCTGTGTATTAATCACACGATAATTTATACCTGATGCTTGTTTAAATATCATGATTTTAATATATTTACAAAGATCCTTACCTGCAAAAATTGTTTTAAACCTTAAAACTTAACAAAATGGGATTTATCAAAGAATTTAAAGACTTTGCCATGAAAGGCAGTCTTGTTGACATTGCCGTTGCCTTTGTAATGGGCGGCGCCTTCGGAAAAGTAATTACCTCTTTTACCGAAGGGATTGTTGCCCCACTAATTGGCATGATTGGCGGTGTTGACCTGAGCAAAAACATGTATGTACTTAAAGAAGCTGTAACAGATGCAGCTGGCAAAGTTACTGCAGAAGCTGTTGCTGTTAAATGGGGCGATTTTTTAACCGCCATCATTAACTTTATTATTGTTGCTTTTGTAATGTTCCTCGTAATTAAAGCCATCAACAGTATGAAGAAGAAACAGGAAGAAGCTCCGGCCGGTCCTTCTTCTACAGATGCATTGCTGATGGAAATCAGGGATTCATTAAAGAAATAACCTGTTCTAAACTTTTACAAAATAAATGCAGTCTTTACGGCTGCATTTATTTTGTAAAAGCCATTTATTAATATTTCACTTAATGGAATGCTTCAACTAAAAAAACCGAAGTAGCATACAGAAATAAATCACATTTGCAGCAAAATTGAACTAATCCCTAACTTATTTTATACATTTGCTTGTCCCTGTTTTTTGTGGGGATTTTAATTAAAAACTTAACCTGTGAATACAGCTACATACCAGATTAAACTTGAACAATTTGAAGGTCCGTTTGACCTGTTGTTATTCTTCATCGAACGTGATGAACTGGATATTTACAATATTCCCATTACTAAAATAACCAACGATTTTTTAGATTTTATCCATACCGGCGAAAAACTGAATATTGAATTAAGCAGCGAATTTATTCTGTTTATCAGTACGCTAATGCGTATAAAAGCAAAAATGCTTTTGCCCCGTAAAGAGCTTGATGCAGAGGGTAATGAAATAGACCCACGGCAGGAACTCATCAATAAAATACTTGAATATAAAAGATTTAAAGAAGCCGCAACTAAAATGGCTGAGATGGAAGCTTTAAGGTTGTTATTGGTAAAGCGTGGAAATCTGCAAAAAGAAATTTCGCAAATTGGTGAAGAGGCCGGTGAAGGAACAGAATTACAGACGGTAACTCTTTTTAAACTGATGAAAGCGTTTGAAAAAGTTGTCTTTAAATTACAGGAAAGGAATAATAAACCTGTACACACAGTTGTACAGTACAATTATACCATGGAGGAAAGCAGGACCTATATGCTGAATATCTGCAGCAGTGAAAAAACTGTTGCTTTTGAAAAAATATTTGATGTATGTGAAAACCGGATACATGCCATTTTTTTATTCCTTTCTCTTTTGGAACTGGTACAAATGCGGTATATGAGTTTACTAAGCGGTGAAGGCAGGAATAATTTTATTATTGAATGGAATGAAAACAGGGAAGAAGAAACTCCGGGATTATTACCTGGCGAAGAAATAACAACACTTAATTAAATTCATCCCTGGTAATCCGGGGATTTTTTTTGCTATTTTGTCAGGTATAAATCTGGTATCATATTTGATGTTTAAACATTGAAAATATTCAATTATGAAATCACTATTATTTAAAGCTGCCGACAGAGGTTCTGCAGATTATGGCTGGTTAAAACCGAATTACTATTTCAGTTTTGCACAATATCATGACCCTGCAAAAGTTCATTTTGGATTATTGAGGGTTTTAAATGATGATTTTATTGCAGGTGGTGGCTCTTTTCCTACTCATCCGCATGATAATATGGAAATTGTTACCATTCCTTTTACCGGTGCTCTCAAGCATAAAGACAGTACAGGAGGCGAAGGTGTTATTAAAGCCGGAGACATCCAGATCATGAGTGCAGGAACGGGTGTACAACATTCAGAAGCCAATGCATCAGCAACCGAGCCGGTAACACTTTTCCAGGTTTGGATTTTTCCTAAGGAAAGAAATATTATACCACGGTATGACCAAAAAACTTTTGATATAAATGAAAGGATAAACAAATGGCAAACGGTTGTTTCTCCCCTTGATGCAGATAATGCTTTATGGATTAACCAGGATGCCAGATTTTCTTTAACCAACCTTGATGCCGGTAAAGAAATTAATTATTCTACAGCATTTACAAACAACGGGGTTTTCCTTGTGGTAATTAATGGTACAGTAACTGTTGATGGCCAGGTATTAAATAAAAGAGATGCTTTGGGTATTTCAGAAACTACAGGTTTTAAAGTGTCGGCCGCAGAAGATGCGGAATTACTGGCAATAGAAATTCCGATGAACTGACATCAATAATAAATCCACAACAAGATAGGCGACTTAGAGTTATCCATATATACCTTTATCTGGGTTAAAAAATCAGGAGCAATAGTTGGGCATCCTTCGCTTACACAAATGGGAGCAGGATAGACTTCGTTTTTAGGTACTCCGATATATGAATGAAGTACAACACTTCTGTTAAATGCTTTACTGTTGCTTTTATCCATTCCGTATAATTTATAAGCCAGCCCAAAAATTCCCTTATAGGATTTACCTAATTTATATTTTCCCAGCGATGTGCAACAGCTTTTGGGCGTATTTGAAAAAACCAACCCTTCTGAACCCTTTTCTGAGCCTTTGCCATGTGCTACCAACCCGGCTATTTCAACAGAATCTTTTTTTAGGTTATAAACAAAAAAACGATTTTTGCCCGAAGGCAGGCGCATATCTATTAAGAAACAATATGTACCATCAAATCCTTTTTTATCATTTAGGTATTGCTTTGCCAATAAGGCTTTTTCCTTTAAACGGTTTATAGTTTCAAAATTGCTGATTTCCTTGTTTTCTGAAAAAGTAAAAGCATTGAAGCCATGATAAAAACGAAATTTTGGTGTACTGCCAAAATAGTAACCAAAGGCCGAGATAGTTATAAACAACACGACTGTCAGTAGATAGGTTTTGCGTAAGATATTCATACTGGATTTTTAAGCAATGAATTTAATAACGGCATCTTTTAGATAAAATTGTTTTATCTATGTTAATAAAATAATAAAGCCCGTTTAAAACGGGCTTTTAATACAATTCATTAAATGCAGCTCTTAATAAAAAAATCTTAAGGTTGCTTTATAAAACTCTCTTTGTAAATCCATTCCCCTGACCGGATGATCATCCGGTACATACCGGCAGCCAGTTCTGGCAATGGTAACCATTGTGATTGGTAATCCACTTGTCTATTCAAGTATAGCCGTCCCTGCATATCAAACAACTGCACCTGCATATTTTTCACATTTATATTTCCGGTTTGTATGTACAAACTGTTTTTAACAGCAATGGTTGGATAAATTGTTTCAATAAATACTGCAGCAGCAGCTGGTTTAATATTAATGATGTTTGAATAATTGAACTGCCCGTTGCGGTCAAATTGTTTCAGCCGGTATTGTATGGCGCCCCTGTTTGCAACTGCTGTAACATCAATCCAGTTATAAGCAGTATGTGTTTGCGAATTACCATCAGCATAAGCAGAATTTTTTCTTCCTACTGGAATAAAATTATTTTCATCCGTATATTTTCGCTCTACATCAAAATAATTATTGTTGTACTCGGCCAGCGTTGTCCAGCTTAAATAAGAAGCGTTGTTTCTCCATCTGCCCGAAAGTGCCAGCCCTGTTACAGGCAAAGGATTACCCGGTGAACTGAGCGTCCAACGGGAAAAGCCATTAATTGCTGTTAATTCTACATAATTGGCAGTTACATCACGACTGGTAAATCCCTGTTGAGTCCAGGTTGTAGTGTTGGTGCTTTTCCAAAACAATAAGCTATTCTCAGTTAATCCGTTTAATTCGGCATCTAAATATTGAAACCGAAGTGTGGCATTTAAGCCTGTATTGTTTGTTGGATTAATATCGTAATAACGCAACACTGAGTTTCCATTTCCGTAACCATTTGTTTGCGACTTGTGTCCCCGGCTAATTGTAACAGTACCTAAATTCTGTGATGAGCTGATGATAGCGCCGAGATTTGCCGGGTTAGCCGATGCTGGTGCATTAAGTGTGGTAGAAAATACCAATTGGCCTCCATTAACTCCTGTAACACTGCTGTTTTCATTTTCATTTTCCAGGAAAGCAGTATTGCCCAGGTTGATATTATTATTGTTCAGATCAATAAGGCCTGAGGTAAAAACAATTTTACCATTTACATTTATAGCTCTTTGCAGGATCAGCTTATTGGTTCCTGTTTTTGCAATTTCGAGTTCATTAAAAGCCGGTTGCTGTGTGCCGGATACCTGGCTGTTGGCGCTGCCGGTAAAAGTAAAGCGGCCATTGGCAGCCACCGTAATGGTGCCATCATTAACCAGGTTAATATCCTGCAACACGATCTGTGCATTACCACCCAGGTAAAGAGTAGCTCCGCTTTGTATGCTGAGTTGTGCTGCAGCAGAAAGAGAAAAAATACAGGCGGCGAAAACGTAAATATATTTTTTCATAAAATAAGCTGTTTGTTTTGCAATCCATTGTTTATGACTGTAAAAAAAAGTTCAATTTTTTTCATTTTATTTTGTTGCTTTTAAATCTGCTCTCACTTTAGCACACCCAAACTATCAAGTTCCTGCACTGAAATACTGGGAGGCATTATATTATTCCTGATCTTATACACGGCAAAGTTGCCGGCTGTTTCCGCCTTCTGTGCCGACTGAAAACCCTTATTGCCGGGAACAGCGGGAATATGTGGCTGATGAATGTACAGGGCGCCATCTGCATATATATCATATCCCCATCCTTTAATGGTGCTGTCGTTGGGAAAGGTTTTTACTTCTAATTTTACTTTTGTATCAGAAGAAACCTCTTTGTTTACGGGTTGTTGTATAACCGTATTATCTTCTTTGGCGCTATCACTGTTTGTACAGGAAATACATAAAATGATAGCTATGCTTACAGCGGATAATTTCATTTTTTCATTCATAAAAACTATTAATTAACCACACCTACTGGCAATATACCCAGAAATCTTTTTTGTTAGCGCCATCATATCCTGTTCCGATATACCCCTTGCTGCCAATGGAAAAACCTACGGCTATTTCTCTTGCCGTTCCCCCAAAGTCGGTTTTCTGTGTCCACGCATTGCTGCCCGGGTCATATTCCCAGAAATCATTTTGGTAACCAACACCAATTCCTGTCCCGATATACCCTTTGCTGCCGATGGAAAATCCTACGGCATAATATCTTGCCGTCCCCCCGAAGTCGGTTTTCTGTGTCCACGCATTGCTGCCCGGGTCATATTCCCAGAAATCTTTTTTGTCTGGAGTGATATTATCATATCCTGTCCCGATATACCCTTTGTTGGGGCCGATGGAAAAACCTGTGGCATACCTTCTTCCTGTTCCGCCGAAGTCGGTTTTCTGCGTCCAGTCATTGGTGCCCGGGTCATATTCCCAAAAATCTTTTTTGTAAGCGCCATCATATCCTGTCCCGATATATCCTTTGGCATCGATGGAAAAACCTACGGCACCAAATCTTGCCGTTCCCCCGAAATCGGTTTTCTGGGTCCATGTATTGCTGGCCGGGTCATATTCCCAGAAATCTTTTTTACGAGGAGTGACACCATCATTTCCTGTCCCGATATACCCTTTCGGCCCAATGGAAAAACCTACGGCTTGATTTCTTGCTGCTCCCCCGAAGTCGGCTTTCTGGGTCCATGCATTGGTGACCGGGTCATATTCCCAGAAATCTTTTTTGTAAGCGCCATCATAACCTGTCCCTATATACCCTTTGGTGCCGATGGAAAAGCCTACGGCACCAACTCTTGCCGTTCCCCCGAAGTAGGCTTTCTGTGTCCAGGCATCTGCACAACCAACAGTTAGTATTCCGTTGAAAAGTATTCTGTCGGAGCATAGAGATATCCAACCCAGGCTATTCCATACTTCCAGGCAGTTATTATCTGTATTATAAATCTGCAAACCCGCAGCGGGAGAAGCAATGGTATTTCGCTGGGCTGTGGTCATGCGGGGTGGTAACAGTCCCTTGGTAGTAGAACTTACATCAAGCAGCGCTGAGGCATTGGGGGTAGCGGTACCAATGCCCACTTTGCCATCCCTTTTAATAACCATGAGAGGATTGGCATTATCAACTGTGTAAGGACTGCCTGCGCCAGACATTTTCAAAAAAGCAAAACCAATTGGCCCGGCATCATAAGCGGGTGAAATAAAATCGAGTTCAAGATTTCCGGCCATCGTGTTTGCTGTTATTTTTGGTCCGGCATCATTATAAGAAGTATTTCCATTTGCATTTGCATCGGTTAAGTCAAAACCAGTAGTAGAAGAAATCCAACCTGCGGTGCGTAACTTAAAATTCCCGGGACTTGTTGTACCAATACCAACATTTCCATTTCCTTTGATGCGCATATTTTCAGTGAAGCTGCTGCTGGACCCATAGCCAAATGCGATGTCAGATGCTGCTGCATCAGTATGTATCTGCATCAAAAAATTCTGAATACCCAATCCATAATGAGCCCCCGAATTTCCATAGAGAGAAATTTTATCGCCAAGGGCCGGGGAAAAATTTAAAGGGAACCCCGGAGTGGTGGTACCAATGCCAATATTTCCATTGGCGCCTAATGCTAAAAAACCTGACGATGCCCTCACGGTATTGTCAACATCATATCCCAATAACAAAGCAGTAGTGCTCCAACCCGTTCCTGCGCTGCTTCGGAGGGCTCTTATGCCTAATGAAATATTATTACCACCGGTATAAAAGCCAATATTTGCCAGGCTGATTTCATTACCTGCCGTATTACCTAAATTACCGGCACTGGTTCTTAATGTATTGCCAAGGGCTGTGCCCACCAATTCATTTCCATCAGCAGAAATAGAAAGTTTTGCATTTGGTGTGGTTGTACCAATACCAACATTTTGTGCATGGGCAAAAAATGTTGCGGCCAGACAAATCAGGAAAACCGGCAATCTTTTCATAACAAAAAATTTGCTGTAACTTATATAGATTATAAAAGCCTTGCAATAGAACGAAAGTTATGGGCAGAAAGAAGGTCAGTTTTTACCAAATGCTTTATTCAAAGCTTCGGTGCGGTTTTGTACATGCAGCTTTTCATATATTTTATGAATATGCTGGCGCACCGTTGAAGTAGAGATAGAAAGTTTTTCAGCGATCTCTTTATAGAGTAGTCCTGTAGCAAGACAATGCAGTACTTCGTTTTCCCGGGTGGAGAGTATGGCTATATTACCGGTCGCTTCATTATTTCTTAAACGATTAATGACTTTCCGGGCAATCTGTGTACTCATAGGTGAGCCGCCGGCGTAAAGCTCCAGCAATGATTCGCTGATCTTTCCCAGCGGTGTTTTTTTTAGCAGGTAGCCACTGGCGCCTGCATTCAATGCTTCAAATACTTTTTCATCATCTTCATAAATGGTAAACATGATGAACTGGCTGTTGGGACATTTTGTTTTTACTTTATTGATACATTCAATTCCATTCATACCCGGCAGGTTAATATCCATGATAACAATATCGGGCTGCCAGGCAGGTAGTTCCTCAGCAGCTTTTTCTGCATCGGGAAAACTTGCCAGCACTTCAAAACGTTCATCAAGGGTAAGCAGGCTGGTCATACCGTCTCTTACTTCTTTCAGGTCTTCCACTATACAAATTTTTATGCCTGCCATACGGTAAATATATGTTACTGCAAAGTGCTTACAATAGAACAAAAGTTATAGCTGCAAAGGAATATTCATTTTCACCATGACACCATTTGCATTTATTACCTCAAATATCCCATTAACCGTTTCGATCCGCTTCTGCATGTTTCGCAAACCGTTTCCACTGTCTTTCCCGTTTTCTGCCAGGCCTTTTCCATCATCTTTGATCGTTACAGATAAACCGGTATTAATTGTAAAATCAAGTAGAACTTTTTTAGCGTTGGCATGTTTTACAATATTATGCAGGCTTTCTTTTACTGTCAGAAAAACATTTCTTCTTATTTCACCGCTTACAAAAACAGGCGGAACTGTTTCAGGAAGATTAGTTTCACAAACTAAATTATTTTCCTCGCAGTATTCGGCTGCATAGGAACGGGTATAAAAAAGAAGATCTTCGAGGGTATCATTTTTTTCATTCATAGCCCAGATGATCTCATTCATCTTTTGTACCAGTTCATTGGAATTGACGACAATTTTTTCTGCATCAGCCTTTGTCACATCGCTGAATGTATTGCGTTTCACTTTCTCACTCAGGAACCGGATGGTGGAGAGCCCTGCTCCCAGGTCATCATGCATGTCGGTTGCGATCCTTGTTCTTTCTTTTTCCAATTCCTTCTTGCGTTCCAATTCCTGTTCTGCTTTGAGCACCTGCATGGATTGTTTGTGGATTTTTTGTTTTTGGCGTAAATTCCGCAGCAATAAAAGCCATATACATAATAATGCTGCAATGCCTACAAGAGACGTCCATAGCAATGTTTTTCTTTTTTGGAGTTCGTTGTTTTTAGACTTTAGTTTTTTTCCAACCATCCCAAGCAAATCAGTATTCTGAAGTAAAGTGATTTTTAGTGTATCAATCAATACTTCATATTCTTTCCTGAAATTAAAAGTGGTCAATACATTTTGCAGGGTTACTGTGTCCCCGGCATCCGGCACTTGTTTCAGGGTATGTTCCGGCACCATGCACAGGGCATCCCATCCTCCAAAAAACTGTAACACTTCCGGGTCATTAATACGATGGAGCAGCCCATCTTTTACCAAATATACCCCGGCTCCGGGCTGGCTCAGGAGGGTACCGTCAAGGGGTATATCAGGTATCCGGAAAAGCATTCCGTCCGGAATCTTCCGGATACTGCGATAGTTGCTGTATCTGCTTAGTACATCATAATTAGTTATGGGAAATTTAGCGCCTCCAAAAATTACATATATCATCCCGCCGGATATTTCACGAAGCGTAGTTTGGTCAGGAAAATCGAAATTGGTTTCATCCATTTTTTTTTGAGACAATATGGAGACAATTTCTTTTTCGCTGGTGTTATCATTTTTTAAGGCCGGTAATACGTTTTGCAGAGATTGGTTTTGCTGTTGCAGGTTATTGAGCGTTGAAATGATGTTTCTATATAATCCCATAATTTGTTTCCTGTCCTCATTTGTTTTTAAAAGTGCGGCTGCTGCTAAATAATTTTCTCCTGCTTTTGCATAATCGCCTGTAAACTGGCAGAGGTTACCCAGTTTCATATTAGTAAGCCCAAGCTCAATATCTAGGTTATTTGCGTTGGCTATTGCTATTGCTTTATCATAATAAGCAAAAGCTTTGTCGATGCTATCCCCGGCAATCATTAAGGCTGCCCAATAATTATAATAGGTTACAAGGCCCGGTAAAAAATTTTTCTCTTTACTTATTTTTTTCCCTTTTTCAAAATAGTAGACAGCGCTATCTTTATTCGTATAAATTTTTTCCCAACCCCGGTTAAAGATATTTTCAATAAATAAGGAATCGGGGTGTTGCCCATATATACCTGTGGAATAAAAAATACAGCATAAAAGCAATATAGTTTTCAGATATCTTATTGCACAAAAAAAAGCATGCGTGAATTGCATGCTTAAAAGTAATTTTATTTTTTTATAATCAGCCTATCAATTGTTTTACATCCACGTTTGCCAGCTCACGCAATAATTTTATAATGCCATTGGCATCAATACCAATTTCATCATACAATTGTTTGGGAGTTCCATGCTCTACCAACCTGTCCGGTATACCCATGATCTTTACATCAGCCTTATACCCATGTTCGTTCATAAACTCCAGCACAGCAGAACCAAATCCGCCAACAATAGTTCCATCTTCAATAGTAATTATTTTATTGTATTTACTGAAAACGTCATGCAGCATTTCTGCATCCAACGGCTTTGCAAAACGCATATCATAATGTGCCGGGTTAATACCTTCGGCTTTTACATCCCGTATGGCAGCTGCAGCAAAGTTTCCAGGATGTCCGAATGATAAAATGGCAATGTCCTTGCCGTCTTTTAATTTTCTTCCTGTACCGATCTTAATTTCTTTCATTTCGGTTTTCCATTCCGGCATTACACCTTCTCCCCTCGGATAACGGATAACAAAAGGTAATGTATTTGAATCGAGCTGGGCAGTGTACATGAGGTTACGCAATTCCGATTCATTCATGGGTGCACTAACGATCATGTTTGGAACACAACGCATGTAAGCTATATCATAACATCCGTGATGAGTAGGTCCGTCTTCTCCAACAAGCCCGGCCCTGTCTAAACAAAATATTACAGGCAGCTTTTGAATGGCCACATCATGTATTACCATATCATAAGCCCGTTGCATAAAAGAAGAATAAATATTGCAAAAGACTTTCATACCCTGTGTGGCCATCCCGGCACTTAGTGTTACCGCATGTTGCTCACAGATACCTACATCAAATGCACGGTCAGGCATTTTCTCCATCATGAATTTTAATGATGATCCGCTTGGCATGGCCGGTGTGATACCAAATATTTTTTTATTCTTTTCAGCCAGCTCTATTATCGTATGTCCAAAAACATCCTGGTATTTTGGCGCCTGTGGCAAATCGAATTTTTTCTTTTGTATTTCGCCGGTCACTTTATCAAACAGTCCGGGGGCATGCCATTTGGTTTGATCTTTTTCTGCCAGGTCGTAGCCTTTTCCTTTTACTGTTTTTATGTGCAATATTTTTGGACCGGGAATATCTTTCAGGTCTTTTAAAGTATCTACAAGCTTGGTAATATTGTGTCCGTCTATCGGGCCAAAATAACGCAGCTTTAATGCTTCAAACAAATTGCTGCTCTTACTTACCATACCTTTCAAACTGGCTTCCAGCTTACTTGCCATACCCTGACTGAAATTTTTTCCAACCGGTAATTTACCAAGCGCCTTCCAGACATTATCCCTGAGGTCATTATAGGTATGAGAAGTGGTTATGTCAGTTAAGTATTCTTTTAAAGCACCCACATTGGGGTCAATACTCATGCAGTTATCATTAAGAATAATAATCACATTGCTTTTCTCTATTCCTGCATGATTCATAGCTTCAAAAGCAAGGCCTGCAGTCATTGCACCGTCGCCAATTATAGCAACATGCTGCCTGTCACTTTCTCCTTTATAATGAGAAGCCATCGCCATTCCCAGGGCAGCAGAAATTGAAGTGGAAGAATGACCTACGCCAAAGGTATCATATTCACTTTCGCTGCGTTTTGGAAAACCACTAAGCCCGTTATATTTTCTGTTAGTTGGAAAATTATCTCTGCGGCCGGTAAGTATTTTATGACCATATGCCTGGTGACCTACATCCCATACCAATTGATCGTAGGGTGTATTAAAAACATAATGCAATGCTACACTTAATTCAACAACTCCCAAGCTGGCACCAAAGTGCCCACCATATACACTTACCACATCAATAATATATTGACGCAGTTCATCACAAACCTGGTGTAGTTGTTCCCTGCTTAATTTTTTTAAGTCATCAGGGCTGTTAATGTCTTTTAATAAGTCGCCTGCTTTTATTTCCATTTTTATTAATTACGGCGGTAAAGTTACTGTTTTACACAGTTTGATAAGTGTTATTAAACAAATTTTAGCCGTTAAAGTTTAATATTCATCGGGGTATTATAAATATTTCATCATATTGAGGATCATATCTGCATTAGGGCAATTGGCTAAATAAGCTTCCCGCTCTGATAAAGTACAAACTCCCGGATAATCTCCATTTTTGATCCTGATATCTTTAATTATTTGAAAATGCAAATGAGGTGGCCAGTTTCCATTTTCCTGTGGTTGACCAAAATGTCCAATAACTTCTCCCCTGGTAATGTATGCACCTTCGCTTAACCTGTTAATATCAATCAAACTCAAATGTCCATAAAGTGTATGAAAAGCAACCCTGTCTAATTGATGTAATAAAATTACCGTAGCCCCATAATCTCCAAAATTATCATTAAATGCAAAACTATGTACCATACCGCCCAATGCTGTATAAACGGGCGTTCCGGCCGGCCCCCAGATATCAATTCCCAGGTGTATGGATCTTTCTTCTTCACCATCAAAAAGTTTACTTCGTCTGTAAAGCGTTCTGTTTTCATTATAACCACCGATACCGAATTTTGACCCCGTACTTTTAAGTTTTTTACTGATATAGTCGGAGAAAATATTGGTGTCAGAAATATCTGTATTACCCAATTCAGTATTTGCTGTTGTAAAATCAAATTGAAGCAACTTTTCTTTTTTAGGATCAAATTCTACTACAGGGTGAAAATTGAATTTATTTTTTATCAACGCATTTTCAAGTTCGGTTATCATTAAATGAAGGTAGCAATATCCTGATTATGTTTTAATCATAGTCTTTACAATTGTCAAATTATTAATAAAAAAAGTCCCCCGGGTTTCCGGGGGACTGTATAACTAGTGATTAGTTAGTCTTATTGAATTACAATTCTACACATGGTTAAACGGTTACCGTTCATGTCACCAATTTCAACCCAGTATAAACCTTTTCCGTATGCTCTCATATCCACATCCATTCTGTCGTAAGGACGGCCGATGGTATAGAACTGCGTAAACACCCTGTCGCCTTTAGCATCATAAATAGTTAATGACCTTGGCAACACGTTGTTTGCAACACTATAATATCTAACCTGGAACTGACCACTGTTAGGATTAGGATAGATGAAACACCTACCGCTTGCTGAATCTTTAATGGTTATGCTGTTTGATGTATTTGTACATCCGTTAACATCAGTAACCCTCAATTGATAAACACCTAAACCATCAACGTCCCTTACCAGAGTACCGGTTGTAGCTCCCGCAACAGCTACTCCGTCACGCAACCAGGTGTAAGTGGCTGCAGCATTAGGGGTAACAGTTGAAGTAAGCGTCGTTCTTAATCCAGGGAATAAACTGGTATAAGGACTAGCTGATATCACAATGGTTGGTAATGGATTTACTGTTAATATAACCTGGAACGAAGTAACAGGAGCGCAAGGTGCAGCACCTGTAACAATACAACGGTAGTAGTAACCACTCATAGACACCGGTGGAGCAGTAATGGTTAACGTTGCAGTAGTAGCACCGCTATATACACCTCCATTTGTAATGTTGGTGTAAGTATTA
>JAYVEQ010000082.1:0-7996 GCA_043748745.1 Chitinophagaceae bacterium
TTCCGGCTTCAGCCGCAGGCGAAGAAACCTTTAATGTAAAAATATCTTTTGACAATCAAAATTCCCTGAGGGTTTCTGTTTTAGCTTGCCAGGCAGTTACTTCCGGCGGTGTGCATATTTCTTTACCGGCTTTTTCTACAGTTGGTCAAACTGATTCCGGTAATATCCTTACCAGTTCATTTCCATTTTCGGCAGCAAATACTGAATCAGTATGGTGGGTATTTTTATTTGTTCACCCTTTTGAAAAACAGGCAGCAGGCAGTCCGGACCTATCAGAAAATCCTCCCAGATTTCCTAATACATTACCTACCTATACTTTGCAGTTAATCAGTGAAACTAATTACAAACAAAATGCCTACCATCCTTATGGTATTCCTGTAGGCAAAGTAACCATTGTTAGCAATGATGTAAGAATTGATAATGACTATATCCCTCCCTGCTTTTCAATAAATGCTCATCCCGATCTTTTATCGCTCCAAGGCGAACTAGATAAATATTTATCGGATGTTGAATCTAATTGTTCGGAAATTGTACAAAAAATATTCAAAAAAAATCAACAAAACGAAATATCGGAACTGGTTATGTTTTTGTGCGACCGGGTAATGTTTAGCCTTGGACAATCTATTACCAGTATGCGGTGGAACATGATATATAATGCACCTGCAACTATGTTTGAATTGATTTCAGCTTTAGCAAGGGTGATGAAAAACAGCATTGATATGCGTACCGGCTCCGGTAAGGAAGAATTGATGAATTACATGAGTGAATGGTGCGAATTAAAACAGGGCGAACTGGAAACCATGCTGAGCAGCCTTGCCAATACCGGGTTTGATCAGAACGATATCAATAAAAACATTCAAAAGATCGTGTTATTTGTAAAAGTAACTTCCCGCTTGTTTGAAACATTAAGTAAACTTGAATTTATTGGTAAACGCAGGGAAAGCGGCATATTTGTTAAAGAAGAATCTGTTCAGCAGGCAGCCGAAAACCAGCCCAAAGCCAGAAGGCGTTTCCTGGGATAAATTTATTTAGGTTTTTCAAATGACCTGTATTATAAATGAGTTAATTACTTTTCATGACAGATTTCCTTAAACTTCCCTTAAAATTTGATACGTTCTTTCAAAAAAAGAAACTCGACAGGTGTACACTTAAAGATTCCATTGCCCGCAATATACATTTGCTGATAACAACTCAACTTGAAGAAAATAACCAGGATTATAATTATGGCTCACAGTTTTGGGATCACGATTACGATATCCATATGACAAATGCCATAAGGCGTGAAATGATAATGACATCCTTAAAAAAACAATTGCAGAAATACGAAAAAAGAGTATCTAAAACTATTGTAGAAGTAAACGTGGTTCAAAAGGAATACCGGCTTTCAAACAATTTACAGTTAAGAAGACGGGTTGAAATTGTCGTAACAGGTCAACTTTCCAGAAATAATGAACCATTCCATTTTAAAACCAGTTTTTTTATAGGACCAATGTTATTTGATTAGTAATGCATATTCAAGATTTATAAAACTGCAGAAAAAATAAAGTATGGCAGCCATAAAAAAAGACCGTATAAAAGACCAGATGGTAAACACTGCTGCAAGGATATGGGGCGTTGAAGAAAGTGAGATTGAACATAATTTTGACCCTTTGGCAATGCTGTTAATTGAGGCCTGTGCTGCTGAATTGGAGAAAATCGGCCATAATATCACAGAATCACATACAAGACTGCTGGATAACCTGGCCGAAATAATTTTACCCGAGTCCATGTTTGGCGCTGTTCCTGCATCCGGCATTTTACAGGCAATGCCGCTGGATAACAGTTTAGAAATTGGAATATCAACAGCTTTTAGTCTTACCCAAAAAATTCACAGGCCGGCTACTAACAGTAATGAAACTATTGATCTCCATTTTTCTCCTATTGGTAAATTTAAACTTTTTAAAACCGAACTGGCTTATCTGATTTTGGGCAATAAACTCTTCGGCATTAAAGAAAACGGCAGCAGGGAATTAGTTTTTTCGCCGGATAAAATAAATAATTCAAATGAATTATGGTTGTTGCTTAGTGCTGAAAAGATACCTGAAACATTAAATGGCTTAAGTATCTATTTTGATCTTCGCAGTAATTCCAGTGCAAACAGTTTTTACAATGCCCTGTCATTTGCTAAATGCTTTATTAATGATAATCCGGTTCAGGTATCAAAAGGATTTAAGTTTAATGAAGGTATTGAGATTGATCATAAAGAAATTCTTATGTCGGGTGATGACCACTCCGGTAAATTAAACAGAAAAATCGGGTATATTTATCAAAACCGGGTTTTACAAATAACTGATCAAGGTAAAATTGTTCAAAGTAAAGTGCCAGCTGGCTGGCAGGATAAATTCCCATTGGAAATTATTAAAAAAATGGAGACTGAAAAATTAGTTTTTATTAAACTGGAGTTTCAGCAAAATTTTCCGCAGGAAGTTTTTGATATTGTTTCCTGCAGTATTAATGCTTTTCCGGCCGTAAACAAAAAACTGAACAGTTTTAATTATAAAACCGACGAATGGCTTAACATCATTCCTATACCTGTCACCGGTACTTTTTTCGACCTGGCATCTGTGAAAAGTGAGAAAGGTGAAAATTATAAGATCAGGCCTGCCGCCGGAGCAACAAATGTAGCCGTTGGTGAAGTAATTGTCAGATCCAGCGGAGTGGGAAAAACCAGTTCGCAGGATGTAAGGGAAATGATTAATAATATAACAGAAACCATCAGGGACCAGAGTGCATATTTTGGTCAGATCAGTAATGAAATTATTTTGAGCCGGCTTAGAGAAATTGGCAAGATACTTACCGGGCTTGAAGATAATATGGGAAATGCTACAGATAAAAAACCACAATTTTATTACCTGATGATGCGGCCCAAAAGAAACGGAGAAATGATATTTGTTAATTACTGGACAACAAACGATACAGATGCCAACAATATAAAAGCAGGTGTTGCTGTAACAGCTGTTAACAATACACTCATCAATCCTAAAAAAAGTCAAACCCTGACGAGTTTTTCAGGTGGTAAGAATGCTGTATCAGAAGCTGAAAAAAGAACAATACTCAGGCAGCAGCTGCTTTCGGGAGGCAAGATCATAAGCGCAGAAGATGTAAAGCTGTTTTGTATGCAGCTATATGGAAATAAGTTAAAGAAAGTGGAAGTACAAAAGGGAGTTCAGGTAAGTAATAAAGCAGGCGAAGGATTTAAAAGAACGATAGATGTATTATTAACGTACAGTAACATAGTTAATGAATCCATGAAAAACGAAATGGATAATTTATACTATGAACTGGAATTTAGTTTACAAAGCAATGCATCTCCGGTATATCCTTTCCGGATCATTGTTAATAATGCACTGTAAGTTAAAAAAGCTTCTTATTTGATCCTGGCAACCTGCAGTATCAAGCATCGTAAAAGGAAATAATAGATTGCTTTGGAATAACGGCTATTTTTTTTAAATTTATACTAAAAACAGTTCAGGATAATTATAAAAAACACTTGTATGCAACCACTAAATAAATCAGATAGAAAAAAGACCTTCACCAATTTCTTGCTCCTTTTTCTGTTATGCATTGCAATTATAACTACAACTATCTTTTTCAGTATACAGGTTCCGTTTAAACAAAATGACCGTTTAATTAAAGAAATGCGGTCGTACGTAAAAGAGCGTGAATTTTCAACAGACTTTATGACACAGATGTCGGAAATAGCGGGCATGCTTGACACCATTAATTCCAAAGCACTTAAACCCGATCTGCTGGATGGAAGAATTACTGAAAGTATAAAAAAACTCAATTTAAAAATTGATGCAGATTCTGCAAGTGACAAAACTTTGTACCGCAGTGTTGTTTTTATCCTTTCTGATATACAAACGGCTAAAAAACAATTACGGGATATCACGGGCAAAGATTTAAATGCTGACGAATTACGGAAACAAATTGATGGCTTGAACAGTACACTTGATGCAGCTAAAATTGAGAACCTGAATTTAAAGCAGCAAATATTTATGCTTCAGCAAAACAAACAATAAACAAAATCACTTTTCATGACACCAAACAGGATTTTTACGAGGCAACAAATGGGATTGGACTACAGGGTTTGGCGTGTCATGTTCATAATGATCATTTTATCCCTGGGTTTAATCAGTTACCGGTTGATCGATACAAAAAAATGTTCACCGGTAAGTTTTTCAATAAAAACAATAGCAATTCATACCGACAGTACGTATAGTGTTGGCGAAATACTCTCTTTTATATCAACCGCCAACAAAAATGAGATAACCTGGGATTTTGGTGATAACTCGGATAAAATAACAGGACAATATGTTACACACACATACCAGCAAGTCGGATCATATAACATTACTGCTTCAACAGGCGCAACCTGCGAAACAACAAGACCAATTACTATAATTCAGGCATCGGTTGTTCAGTCAAAAGATAATAATATTGTTGTTGGAGAAGAAATTGTTGGGCCTGCTGCAACAATGACGGGGAAGGAAGAAAGCTTTTTCTGTATGGTAACTGCTTCTGCTTATGAATGGTCTATCCCTAATTATCCAAAAATGATACAGACAGGGCAAACAGCTAAATTTCAATTTCCTACAGCAGGTAAATTTCTGGTACAGGTTACTTTAGATCATGACCGTACAAAAAGATACAGTAAGGAAATTACTGTTGAAGCTGTTCCGGTTGTTAAATCAGAAATACCTGAAAATATAAAACCCCTTATTCCTGAAGGTGTACAACCATTGCCTCCACCGGAAACAAATAAAACAGTTAATATATCTGATGCAATTTTTACCGGTTACCTCGAAAAAGTGATAGATAAAAAAATGAGCGCCGCAGATTTTGATAATTACTTATGCTATAAAGGCGAAACCAAAGTTATTTTAAACGGCGATCTCATGACCTTTAACGCACTCTGCGAGGAGATCAGTGGAAAGAAAAGAAGAAAAATGATAATAGGGAAAACCAAGATCAAGATCAAGTCGGCAGAGATGCGGCGTGATAAAGATGGATGTGTTAATATCATAGAAGTTAAATATCATTAGTTTAAAAAGTAGTTTAACTTAAACAATTATTGCTGTTTTATTTTTAGATTATTTCATTTAAACTGTTTTTTAAACCGGAGGATGTCAAATGAATATTCAAACGAAAAGTCATCTTTTTTTACTACTGTTACTATTCTTTCTATCAGGTACTCAAATTGCCGGTGCACAGGATCTGAATATAGTTGGTGATACCATATTTGTTAATGCCGAGGCAGAAGTCATGGTAAGGTTTCCAACCCTTCCATCGTATTTTAATACTGTACCATCTAATGCTCCCTATAATTTTAAAACTGCCGGAACCGGTTTTACCATTATAGCAAAGGAAGAAAAAACAAAACCTGCTCCCCTGTTTGTAACAGAAGGTGGAAGAAACCACAAATTTGTAATTGTTTTTAAAAAAAATATAGATTATAATAATGATGCTGAAATTGATTATGATTTCTCTACAACAAAAAAAATAGAGCAGCATATCAGGGATGTGGCAAGTATGAAAGTAAAAAACAAGCCGGAAGCGGAGGTTGTAAAAACTGATGATAAAAAAGAAAAGAAAAAGAAAAACGATAAGAAAGAAGAAAATAATGCAGCCAATTATTATGCGTTTCTTGAAGAAGGTGACCTGAACATTAAAAAGAATGATTTGGCCGCTGCAAAACAAAACTTTGAAAAGGCACTCGCCCTGCGACCTAATGATCAAATTCCAAAACAAAGACTGGATGAAATAAGAATACTGATTGCAGACAAAGAAAAAAACGCCAGCCAGGAAAAAAACAAACAGTATGTTGAAGTAACCGGGGCTGCCAAGGCTAATTTAGGTGCAAAAAAATATACCCAGGCACAGGAAGGTTATGCAAAAGCACTGGAAATTAAACCCGGTGATATATATGCAACACATCAACTGGAAAAGATCCGTCAGCTAATAAATGATGAGACTAATAAAAAGGAAAAACAAAAACTAACAGACTTATATACTGATTATATTAAAACCGGAGATAAAGCCTTTAAGAAAAATGAATTAACAGATGCCAGGATAGCCTACGAACAGGCACTGGTCATTAAACAAAATGATCCGGTAGCAGTCAATCAGCTTAAGCTCATTACAGAAAAAGAAAAAAAACAAACCGAAAATAATGAGCTCGAAAATAATTACAACAACACAATATCAATAGCCGACAAATTATTTAAGGCAGGAGATTATGAGGAAGCAAAAACAGCATATAACAAGGCAAACAGTTATATTAAAAAGCAGTGGCCACAGGATCAGGTAAAAAAGATTGATAAAATTTTGACAGTACAATTAACTAAAGAAAATACAGAAAAACAAAAACGCTTAAAACAACTGGAAACAGATCAAAAAACTAAGGAAAAAGAAATACTTGAATTAAATTATAATGCAGCTATAAAAGCTGCCGACAATTATTTTAAAGCCAAAGATTATGCAAATGCCACTATTGCCTATAACAAAGCAATTAGTATTGATAAACGATCCTGGCCACAAGATCAATTAAAAGCCATACAAAATATTAAGGACCAGGAAGAAGCTGAAAAGAAAAAGATAGCTGCACAACAGGATACTGAAAAACAGGCACGGGAAAGAAAGAAGAAAGAGGATAAAGAAAAACAGGCACGGGAAAAAGAATATAAATCTGTTATTCAGGATGCAGATAAATATTTTAAGAAGAAGGATTACCAGGCTGCTAAAGATGCCTACTTAAAAGCCACGGCCTTATCAACAGAGTCTCGGCCAAAGGATCAAATAGCTGCAATAAATAAAATTATTGCAGATCAAATTGCAAAAGATAATGCCGAAAAATTAAGACTGGCGCAGGAAGCTGAAATTACGGCTAAATATACCACTGCTATAAATAGCGCAAAAGCAGAGTTTGATAAAGGCAATTATATAAAAGCCCGGAAACTATATACCGATGCAGCCGACTTTAAACCTGCTGAAAACTTACCTAAAGAAAAACTAGCGCTTATTCAAACAACGCTTGATGCCATTGCTGCTGCAGAAAAAGCAAAGAAAGATAGTCTTGCTGCTGCTGTCGAAATGAAAAAGAAATATGTATTGGTCATGTCTAAAGCAAAATCTTATTATCTGAAAGATGACCTGGCAAATGCAAAAAATGCTTATACCGAGGCTTCAACTTTAAATCCGGGCGAAGCAGAACCAAAGAACCAGTTAAAGGCAATACAATTAAAATTGGATGAACTTGCAAAGGCTAATGAAATTAATATCAAATTTGATCAAAAGGTTTCATTAGGCGACAGTTTACTTATTTTGAAATCATATGATGCTGCATTGGGTTATTTTAAAGAAGCATTGACCATAAAGCCTTCAGAGTATTATGTACAAACTCAAATAAATTATATACAGGCTGAGATCAGGAATCAGCAAAAAGAAAAAGAAGACAGGGCAAAACTAGAAGCATATAAAAAAGAGGAAGAACTGGATCAGAAATACAGGGATGCGCTTAAAAGGGCTAATCAGGCAGTTTTGGACAAGAAGTATGATGTAGCTAAAGCAGCTTATACCGAAGTGTTAAGTTTACGGCCTGATAACGATTATGCACAACAAAGGCTTAAGATAGTTAACTATCAAATGGAAAAAGAAAATATTGCAAAAGTGAAAGAACCGGCTATAAAAAAACCTGTTGATAATAATCCGGTGATTGCAAAAAAGGAAGATAAAAAAGTGATCATTGATTCTGCTTTACTTAAAGCAGCTCCGCTTCCTTACAGCCCTGCAGAATTAAAAGTTAAATATCCAAATATTGATTTTACAGTTTTGCCACCAGAACAACCTTTTAATGAAGGAGCTACAAATTCATTGGAAAATGCTACCATATTCAGGGATATAATATTAGAAACGCCCAGGCTTGATATTTCAACTACTGAAAATAAAATCAAATTAA
>JAYVEQ010000083.1:0-20713 GCA_043748745.1 Chitinophagaceae bacterium
CCTGGTCTTCGGGTGTTGTGATCACCAGAATTTCTTTAATACCGGCCAGCATTAAAGTGCTCAATGGATAATAGATCATCGGCTTATCATAAATGGGCATGAGTTGTTTGCTGATACCTTTTGTTATGGGGTAAAGCCTTGTGCCCGATCCGCCTGCAAGTATGATTCCTTTCATAGTTAATTTGTTTAGGAAGGTTTAGAAAGTTTAGGCGGTTTAGGCGAAGACGTCTGAGAAGCCCGCAACTTAGCAATTAAAAATGTTTGATATTCTATTTTCTTTCTTCCTTCCATATATAATGTTTCTGGCATAAATTTTAAATCTTTAGCAATAATTATATCATTTAATAATTCTACAGTACTGCTGTACGCCATGGTGCTGAAATGATTTTTATCTTTTTCAGTTTTACGTGAAGATCCTTCAGCCAGGTTAGAAGCAATTGAAATAGCCGACCTGCGCATTTGAGATACCATCCCGAATTTTTCCTCAGCCGGAAATTTTTGCGTAATCAGATAAACCCATACCGCCAAATCTCTTGCACGTTGCCAGCATTCTAATTTTTCAAAAGAATAAACTTTCATTAAAATTATATTTTGATTATGCGCAAGAACAAAATCGGCTTAACCTTCCTAAACTTTCTAAACTTTCTAAACCTTCTAAACCTTCCTAAACCTTCTAAACTCCCCTAAACTTTCCTAAGCCTTCTAAACCTCCTTATACATCTTCTCATAATACCGCTGGTAATCCCCACTTGTTACATGATTTAACCATTCGCTGTTATTCAAATACCAATCAATCGTTTTAGAAATCCCTTCTTCAAACTGCAAGCTAGGCATCCAGCCCAGCTCTTCTTTTAATTTTGTGGCATCAATGGCATAACGCAGATCATGACCGGCACGGTCTTTTACATAAGTAATTAATTTTTCTGATACCCCTTTTTCTCTTTTCAGTTTTTCATCCATCTGCCGGCATAATTCCCTTACTAAATTAATATTTGTCCATTCGTTATGTCCGCCAATATTGTAGGTTTCGCCAATCTTACCTTTATGAAAAACCACATCAATGGCCCGTACATGGTCCTCAACATACAACCAATCTCTTACATTTTCTCCCTTACCGTAAATGGGCAGCGGTTTATTATTGATGATATTGTGTATGCAAAGCGGTATCAGTTTTTCGGGAAAATGAAACGGCCCGTAATTATTGCTGCAATTACTGATCTTTACCGGTAATTTATAGGTATGATAAAATGCCCGTACAATATGATCGGATGAGGCCTTGGATGCAGAATAGGGGCTGCGGGGATCGTAAGCCGTTTTTTCTGTGAAAAAACCTGTTGAACCCAGTGAACCGTAAACTTCATCGGTAGAGATGTGATAGAATATTTTATTTTCAAAGTCTCCACTCCAGTATTCTTTAGCCGCCTGCAGCAAAGAAGCTGTACCTGAAACATTGGTGGTGATAAATGCCAGCGGGTCGGTTATAGAACGGTCTACATGGCTTTCGGCTGCACAATGAAGTACAGCGGTAAATTGATGTTTTTCAAATAATTTGCGTACTAAGCCAAGATCGGTGATATCGCCTTTTACAAATTCGTAATTGGGCTCATTTTCAATATCCCTTAAATTCTCAAGGTTGCCGGCATAGGTAAGCTTATCAAGATTAACGATCCTGTATTGTGGGTATTTGCGTACAAATAACCGGGTTAAATGAGATCCGATGAAGCCTGCGCCACCTGTCAGTAATATAGTATGCATGTAAAGTAGTTGCTTTTTGCGGGGCAAAAATAGTCATTAATTATTTGCTAAGGAAGAGATGAATGACCGGGTACCTTTTTAACAGGTAAAGACAATTCAGTATGCCTTTATACTTCTAACCACCTAACCTTCTAAACTTTTTAAACCCTAAACCTTTTGTAAAATTCAACTTTTCAACAACATTCAACTATACTCAACGCTTCAACCACATTCAACCCTTCTTCCCCCGGCACTTCCCTCCCTCTCCCGTCCTATCCGGCACAAACGGCACCCATATTTGCTCCATCAAAAGCCTCTTTCTAAAATTGTTCTGCAATTGTACAAGCTGCAGGGCTAACAGGATGGCTCTTTAACACATCCTCATTCTTGATCTTAAATTTTAAAAAATGGCACAGCAAAAAGGGATCATTCCCTTAAAAGGAACATTGGGCAACATTACCTTCTACAAATCCAAAGAAGGTTACCTCGCCCGTGAAAAAGGAGGTGTAAGCGCAGAGCGCATCGCTTCCGACCCCGCCTTTCAGCGAACCCGGGAAAACGGCGCTGAGTTTGGCAGGGCAGGTATTGCAGGTAAGATACTCCGCACCGCACTGCGGGCCTTACTGCAAAACGCATCCGACAGTAAGATGGTCAGCCGTCTCACACGGGAAATGGTGAAAGTCATACAGGCCGATGCCGTAAACCCACGTGGCATGCGGAATGTTATCGATGGCGAAGCGGAATTATTGGAGGGCTTCGATTTTAATATCGCTGGTAAATTAGGCACCACCCTCTATGCTCCGTTTACGCCCTCGGTAAACAGGGTTACCGGTGAACTGGCAGTATCCCTTCCTGCTTTTATTCCCATCAACATGATAAAAGCTCCGGCAGGTACAACACATTTCCGCATCAACAGTGCAGGGGTTGAAATCGACTTTGAACAAAAACAATATACCGTCGATGTCAACAGCACGGCAGAACTGCCCTGGGATAACGTGGCTACAGCAGTAATTACATTAACCAATTCAGTAACAGCCAACAGTACCCATCCGCTTTTCCTGGCATTGGGTATCGAATTCTTTCAGCAGGTTAACGGTACGATGTACCCGCTGAAGAACGGGGTATTTAATCCGCTGGCATTGGTAAATGTGGCTGGCATTTAATCAGTAAACGCAAAAGCAAAACTAGGCAACCGGAATTCAGCAGAAATACCATGCCCCCGTACAAACGGGCCATTCTCCCGAACAGAGAAAAAACAATTGCAGCAATAAAACTGCATGTAAAAATAAGCAGCCCCGTATTTCCTGTATGGCAGGGCACAGGTACAAACTGAAAAAAAGATACAGCCCTGTTTGGCAGGCATTTGCACGGTAAAGATGTTCCGCAACGGCAATGCCATCAACCAACTCAGGTGCTGTATCACTCCGGTTACTGTATTGTTGGGTAGCTTAATAGCGCTCAGAAACAACCCGTTTTCTTAATCAGTAAAACCTCATCTATATGAGTACAGTTATCAAAAGAATGAAAAAACCAACACCAAAGTTTTTCACAAAACTGCGTAATGTTGGTCTCACACTCACAGGTATAAGTGCTGCAGTATTAACTGCGCCTGTAGCACTGCCGGAAATATTGGTCAATATAGCAGGCTATATAGCTGTAGGCGCCGCCGTTATGTCTGGCGTAAGCCAGTCCGCTGTTAAAAATGAAAAAAAATAACCCATGAATGATCAACCGCTCATAGGGTCAGCAAAAATGGGTACAGCAGGTGGTATCATTACTATCCTCCTGGTCAATATCACCGCAGCAGATATGGTCAAAACTGCTGTATTGGCCGGTATCGGCGCTGTGGTTAGTTTTTTCATTTCTGTATTGCTTAAATATTGGCTCTCCAGGTGGCGCAAATAAAACCGCCACCCCCGCCCCCTTCCGGGGGCTTTTTTTTATCCATAGCTTCAGCGAAGGAGGTTATTCCTAAACTTTCTAAACCATCTAAACTGCTAAACTCTCTCAACAACAAACCATAAACCTTAAACCTTGTAAACTATTAAACCTTCGTCCCAAAATACCGTATTACTACGGTAGCATATACGCTCCATTTATCTCACCTTGCCTTAACATTTTTAACCCCAAAAAATCTTTTACTATGAGTCAAACAAATTCTCTGCCCCCGGCTAACGTACATTTTATTTCTTTAAACAAAGCCATTGATATGACAACCCGGTACCGGGCTGATAAAGAAGCCATACTGGCAACGGCCTGGCAAAACCAAAACATCCTCCCCGACAGCGAAACCTTTAACCGGACCGCCTTCGATACACTTTTGGCAAAAGAAGGCTGTGCCGGACTTCGTATCTATTATGGTATGGATGAAGATTTAAAATTACACGCCATCATAGTAGCAGCAAATGAAGAAAATGAAGATATCCTGCCTGTATTAACCACTGTTGCTTTAACGGGTGAAGACATTGTGGAAGAAGGACAGCGTTGCCCCGATCTTTGCCCACCGCCTTCACCACTTAATGATTAAACTTGTATTTATCTTTATCAGTATGAAATATTATCTGGTAGTCATTTTCAGTTCAAGTATTTTTATAGGCACATTAATAGGCTGGCTCCGGTTCAAAAAAGCCGGACCGGCCTTTTTCCCTTTCATCATCTGCTTATCTGTCGCATCCCTTAATGAAATTGTCAGTTTTGTAATGACTGTTAAAGGCTATAGTACTGCATACAATAACAATATTTATGTATTACTCGAAGCCCTGCTCATTACCTGGCAGTTCAAAAAATGGGGCTTCTTCAATCAGTATAAAGGGGCTTATCAGGCTGTAATGATTATAATAGGAATAACATGGGTAGCCGAAAATTTTCTCATATATAAAATTTCTGCTGTCAGTTTCTATTTCAGGATAGGCTACTCATTCATCATTGTACTGATGAGTATTCATATCAATAACAATCTTATACTAACGTTCAGGAATAACTTACTTAAAAGCCCCGAATTTCTTATTTGTTCAGGCTTTATCATTTATTTTACATACAAGATACTGATCGAAGCCTTCTGGCTCTATGGCCTCAATGCCGGCAGGGACTTCCGTATCAATGTATACCTTTTATTAACCTGGATAAACCTTTTTGTAAATCTCATATACGCCGCCGCACTTTTATGGATACCAAAGAAACCACAGCATATCACGCTGTCCTGATCGCTGCAGCAGTTATAGGAACTATCATTGCTTATTTTATAATTTCTATTATCCGCCAGCAAAGGAAACACCGGCGCTTATATAAAGCCAAAATTGAAGCAGAAATTACTACCCTTGAAAAAGAAAGAGCAAGGGTTGCAGCCGACCTCCATGATGAACTCGGCCCCACCCTCTCTGCAGCAAAATTCAAACTCGGTAGTATAGAAGGAGTAACCGGTGAAGATGAAAAAATGATAACAGATGCGATAAAGTATATCGACACTATTTTACAACAGGTTCGCCACATTGCCAATGATCTGATGCCCAATACCCTGTTACGCAATGGGCCCATTTCTGCAATAGAAGAATTCATCGATCACATGACGGGTAATAGTTCTTTAAAGATCTCATTTCACCATACCAACATACCGGGGCTTCCTCAATCACAGGCTGTTCATGTATATCGCATCATTCAGGAAATAATTCATAATACAGTAAAACATGCCGGTGCCAGGGAACTTAAAATAGAATTATACGGCAACAAAAATAAACTTATCATAGCCACCGCCGACGATGGAAAAGGCTTTAATTATAATACGATGCATAAAGAAAATAATGGCTTGGGCCTAAGTAACCTGCGGAGCAGGACAGATATCCTTTCAGGGCAGATCCTCGTCAGTTCCAGGCCGGGCAAAGGCACACAGTTTACTATCGAAATCCCTTTATTCGGTTAACCTAAATATACACTGTATGAAAATACCATATGCCCCAGTTAAAATTATATTGGCTGATGATCATGAGATTTTCAGGGATGGCTTTCACAGTCTCCTGAAAAATCAAACCGGTATCATGCTCCTGGCCGAAGCAGCTAACGGGCAGCAACTGGTAACGCTAACAGAAAAACACCTGCCCGATGTGGTACTTACCGATATTAAGATGCCCCTGATGGATGGCATCGAAGCCACCCGTATCATAACCGCAAAATATCCGCAGGTAGCCATCATTGCCCTGTCCATGTTTAACGACGATAAACTGATTATTGATATGCTCGAAGCAGGTGCTAAAGGATACCTCCTCAAAAATGCACATAAAACAGAGATCATCGATGCCATTAATACAGTTTCGCAACACAAACCTTATTATTGCAGCGCTACAGGTATCAAACTGGCACAGCTCATTGCTAACAGCCGCTTCAACCCCAACAATCCCTCCCCAAAAAATAAATTTACCGGTAAGGAAAAAGAGATCATCTGTCTCATCTGTCAGCAATTTTCAAATAAAGAAATATCCGCAGCCCTGCACCTCAGCATCCGAACCATCGAAGGCTACCGGGAACGTATACTCCAAAAAACCAATGCCCGCAATACTGCCGGCATCGTTATCTATGCCATCAAATATAATATCTACACCACCTAAACCGCTAAACCCTAAACCCGCTAAACCTTCTAAACTCCCTAAACTCCTGAACCTCCTGCCCCTTCAACTATCTTCAACTATCTTCAACCATTTTCAACCTTTCAACCCCCTTTCAACCCCTCCTCAGTCCAGCAAAAACTCCCTCACCAGGTCCTCATCAATACCCGTGTACATACTAAACTCCCGCACGGTTACAAAACCGTCCCTGGGTTTGCCGAATTTTTCACGCACTTTCTGTAATACCTTCCTCGCCGCACGTTCTCTCCTGCCTGTAATATTCTCCACATCCTTGGCATACACAACAATGCGCTTGGGCATTTTTTGCGGGGTAGCAGACATATTAACTGTCTTCTTCGGGTTTTCGTTTATAACCCCGCTTGTTATTTGCCGCTCTCAAGCTGTCAATTATAACAAAACAGGATCAGAATATAACAGGATAAAAAGATTACAGTGCACAAAATACAATTACAAAAAAAATACAGGTAGCGTATTAATACGGCATAACAAACTTCAAACCTATAAGGTTTGCAGCAAAAGCCAGGCAGCCAGGCAAAACCTTATAGTGTTTGGTGGGAGGTCTTCGAATCAGCTAAATAAAAATCTTATAGCATTTGGCAAAAAGGAAAAACCTGTAAGGTTTGCAGCACAGCCCCGCAGCCAGGCAAAACCTTATAGTGTTTGAGTAGAAAAACAATACCCCTTTTCAGAAACAATTCCTTTGTTCTTGATTTTTTTTACATCTGGTGCTTAGTCGAAGGATTGCATTAAAACAAAAAAAATATTACTGAATGTTAAACCTGTGAGATTTACAACTGCAAATAAAAATAGCCCACAACCTCCTGTTCAGAAAAGAACAACAAATTATTGTGCATACCCACACTTGATATAAAAGCAAAGGAGCTTTAACCAAGGTAAAATTCCATTTTGCCCTGGCAAACCAAAAAACCAGCACTCACTAATTCATTAAAATGCAACAGTTCACAAAAAACTTTTCAAACAACGGAAAAAGTATTGAACAGTACTATTAAAAGCATACTGTTCCAGTGGCGTTGGCCGGCGAAACGGCCGGAGGCGTTCGGGTTCGCCTTGACTTTTTTGTTTCTTTTTGTGTCAAGAGGTAACGTTATATCTGTTAGACCATGAGTGAAAATTTATTAATAATTGCATTAACTATTTGGACTTTTATAGTTGGATTTTACTTAGGGAACAGGAAGAAAAAAAGGTAACAAATTATTACTTTTCATTTTTAGATATGATGTGTTTTATTAACTTATTATCATCTACAGAAGCCATCCCATATTCATTATTTTTTGAATCAAAATAATAAACATCATCCATATAGAACTGTTTTGACTTATCTATATTTTTATAAGTACCCCGAATCCAAAAGTATATTTGAGTGAATTTTTTTGGGTTATAAATATAAAAACCGCTTTCCATATGTGCGTCTTTTGAGATTTGATTCTTATTTTCAAATGGGTTGTGTAGACCAAAGTAAAATAGATTATTTAATGAATCTTTTGCAACAGAACTTAATTTTATTTCAAAACTACTACTACCAGCATCTGAAGAAGTAAACTGAATTGTAACCTTAATCTTGTTTTCTGAAACAGGGGAAACTGTTATAACTTTTACGTTTGGAATTTGGATTAATTGTAAAACAGGGTCTATATTTTCTAATACTCTTGTTTTTGATGAATCCCGTACAATTTTTTCTAACCTGTTGTTGGCTGAATCAAATTTATATCCATACTTACCTAAGTTATCGGCTATTAATGAATCAGTTTTAAAACTTGTTGAATCAAATTTCTTTTTTATTTCTGCCAAAGAAGAATCATACCCTCTTTTTAATTCCGCATTTCTATTTATTTCCTCTTTTTGTTGAATTTGGTACTGAATTATTGGAAGAATTATTAGTAATATAACTGCAATTATCAATAGTATTCCCCCAGGCTTAAACTTACTTCTTCCCCTACCGTAAGGGTCAATAATAATATCTTTTGCGGGAATAATAATTGCAATACCTGATACAATAGCAAATAATAGAATTACAAGCATATGGTAATATACAAAACATAGTAAGTTTTTATATAAAATCTTTAACGTCCATTTTCAGAACGTCTGCAATGCTCTTTAAGGTAAGGATATGAGCATTACGTTCTCCCTTCTCTAAGAACCAAAGGTTTGACATATCGGTATCAGCCAGCTTTGCCATCATTGGTAAAGTAATTTTATTGGCTTTCCTTGCTGCCTTTACTTTTCTGCCTATCTCTTTTAAGAATGTATTATTTGCTGTCATTTTCTTTACCTGTTAATTGATTATAAGTTAATGAGCCATTGCAGTTGGTTAAAGCACCTGCAAATCTTTCATCTTGAAACAAAGCCTTGTTATTAAATCTAAAAGCAGATTCGTTGCAGTAACGTTGTAAGTGTTTACCGCTAACTGAATGATGTATGCCGTTGATTTGCTTTTTTAAAATATTCCAGTAACCCTCTATATTATTTGTGTGTACTAATATTGTGTCTTTACGAACATACTCTTTTGCTCTGTGGTTAACTGTTTTGTGGTCATACAATGGAGATAGCCTTTTGTAAGCATGATGTTCGTCTGTTACCATAGTACTTTCAGCTGCAACAAAATCTTTTACTGCATCAGTTACACATTCAATAGTAGTGTTTGGTATTACCCTTGTTCTTACTTTCCCTTTGCGCTCAATAGCACCTAATACCATAATCTTACCTGCAACACCACCACCTTGCCTTTTACGTTTACTGGCATGTTTATTTGATTCTTTGCCACCAATGTACGTTTCGTCAACCTCACAAATACCCTCTAATAATTCAGGGCTTTTATCAGTCAGCATTTCACGAATACGATGGTTTAAATGCCAAGCACTTTTTATAGTTATTCCAAGCCAATTTGCAAGTTGATGGCTACTTATTCCTTTACTGTGATGCTCGCTATTATTTCTATCAATGATAGCCCTTGCTTGTTTAAGGCATTCAATATCATATTCAGTAAGTAACATGGCTTAAATAACCTTACTGGCTTCAAAAAACCAAGGCAGGTAATGCAAGTAAAATTCTTTTTCAAACTATAGCATCCGTAATACTACGGTATGACTTATGCAAGCGGTTTTTTTATAACAACACAGATTTTAGCCATGCGAAGAAGATGCACAGCGTAAGCATAAATAATGCTCAAAATAATGATGGTAAATAAATCACATGGCCAGGCTGTTCTTTTATTTATCCATTCAATATACCTTTTACCATCAATATATTACAGGCATAGTGGCCCGAATTGCCTGAAAGTTTATCTACATGTTTGAAGCCTGTTTTCTCATACATATCAACTGCTGTAACAAACTCTGTAAAGTTTTCCAGGTACAAATATTTACATCCGGATATTATTGTTGAAATAAAACTGTCTTGTGTCTTATCCTAAAATAGCTATACACAATCCAAATCAAAGCCCAGTCATAGGCATGGATAGAGTATGAGTAATGTATAAAACATTATGTTAAACAGTGCCATCCTGATAAATTTCGTTCCCCTAAACTTTCTAAACCCCTAAACCTTCTAAACTTTTCAAACCCTAAACCATTTGTAAAATTCAACTTTTCAACAACCTTCAACTATATTCAACGCTGCAACCACATTCAACCCTCCCCTCAAAATCCCGTAAAAGCAACATGGAAATACTGTTTTATTTCATCCACATCAAATTGCTGTGCCCGGCCAAGGGCCTTTTCCCGAAACTTTTTACGCAGGCCGGCATCCTCATACATTTTTTTCATGGCTGCAGCTAATGCAGTTACATCATTAGCGGGTGTTAATATGCCATATTCACCAATCTCATAATTATTAATGGCCCGGTGATGAAGGTCAGTTGCAGGTGCCAGTAACTCCCGTGGACCCGAACTGCAATCGGTAGAAATAACCGGTAAACTACAGGCAAGCGCTTCAATTAAAACATTAGGGAATCCTTCCACATCAGAACTTAAAACAAAGCAATCGCTCCTGCTTACATATTTAAATGGGTTTTTATCAAAGCCGCAAAAAATTACCTTATCCATTAATCCCAGGTCGTAAGTTTTTTGTTTTAACTCTTCTTCCATTACGCCGGCGCCTACGATAAGCAGTTTACAGGGCAGGTTTTTTAAAATAAAAAAGGCCTGTATCAGCAACAGGTGATTTTTTTCTTTACGGAAACCGCCTACATTAATAAAATAAAAAATCTTTTTATCAAATACAAAGTCGGGCTCCACCGCTGCATTGATTTTAATAAAGTTCAGGTCAATGGGATTGTAAATGACCCTTACAGGCGTTTTTATTTTAAAGTTCTCTATCAAATCGGTTTGCATAGCGTAAGAATTAGCCAATACCAGGTCGGCCCGTTTGTAGGAAAACATGACCATGAATTTGGAGAACATCCGGTAAATAACTGAATGACTTTGCTGCATGGTGGTCTGGTGCGTTCTTTCGCACATGATTACATGGCCTTTATACCCCCAGAAACTTTTCATCAATGCATTGATATAACAGGGCCGGTATAAAAATGCCACAGATATATTAATGTTATTTTTTTTACAGTATCTGTAAACTTTCCGGGAGATATAAGGCAGTTTTAAAAACCGGATCGTTTTATCCTGCACCAATGGTTGTTGCAGGTTGAGTATTTTTATTTCCGGTGGAATAACATAATCTATAATGTTGCTGTATAGTGCCAGGTGGATCTCAAAATCATCTTTTAAATGACCGAGTAAAAGAGAAACCACCCGTTCTGCCCCTCCCGATTGTAGGGTATTGATAAAGATGAGCAGTTTGGGCTTTTTACCATTCATTTGTTTTCATTTTTCGGCTGCAATAGTACAAATATCTGTAATTTATTGCCGGTAAACTAAAAGAAATTAGACGAACGGTTTAATTATTTGGTTGTGCAGGCAGTCTGAATAAATTTTCTATACCGGTCATTATTGTATGTACGGAAAACCGCTCTTTTGTAAGAGCAATTATTTTATTTCTATCGAAAAGGTTGTCTGTAGCCATCTGTATAGCCGCTGCAAAACCTATTAAATCATTATCATCAACCAGTATTCCGGTTACTGCAGTAATAATTTCGGCAATTCCCCCCGGAACATCAAATGCAATTACAGGTATACCAATTGCACCTGCCTCCAGCAACACATTGGGAAATCCTTCATAATAAGATCCCATTAAAAACAGGTCTGCATCTTCCATGCCTTTAAAAGGCTCATTGCTTTCTCCTTTTAAAAAAACCTTTTCTTCAAGTTGAAGTGTATGTATAAGTTTTTGCAGATATGCTCTTTTTTCTCCTTCTCCGATAATATAAAATTGAAATGGAAATGAGAGTAATCCAACAGCATGAATCAGCCTTTCAATCCCTTTTTCTTCAGACAGCCTGGCTACAGTTATAAATTTATAAATTTTATTTTCAGCTAAACTGTCTTGCTGATTTGTATGATTAATTAAAATCTCTTCCGTTGCATTATGAATTACAATGGTTTTATTTTCCGGGATATGATAATTGTTGATAAGGTCCTGCTGCATATAAACAGACTGGCAAACAATAAGATCGAACCGCCGGTAATATTTTTTTATGAGCCGGTTATAAATGGCGGGCATTGTTGCCCTGCGGCTGTTGATGCTTACTATGCTTGATTCACGGGCTATAAATTTTATTGTTTTTGGAAGCCAATTGCGGAAAATGGCAAAATATAAATTAAGATGATTGGCTGTTGAAAAAACAATATCGGGTTGAATTTCTTTTATTTCCCGTTTTATCTTAAACAAAGTGTACCTCACCCTTTTTTCTTTAAGATCAATTACTGTAATGGCCGGATTATTTATTTTATAAAACGGATCAGTATTATTTAACACAACCAGGCAAACTGAAAATTTTTGGGTATTGATATGATTGCATAACAGCCAAACAAATTTCTCCGAACCGCCACATTGTAAGCCGGGTATAAAAATGAGGAGTTTTATTTTTGTTTCGTCAGTCACGTTTAAAATTAGGCTTTACATTTTAGATTCATGAATGGCAATATAATCATCCAGGCCTTTCAACTGTTTATTATGTGTGCCGGTATGCTGCAGGTGGTAACCAAGTTGCTGCAGAAATGCTACACAGTTTTGTTGTACTCCCGGTAAATGACAGTCATGTGTGGCCAGTAAAATATTGGGTTTGTACTGCTGTAAGGTATTTATTGCGCCCTGTAATACATCAAACTCTGCTCCTTCCACATCAATTTTAATAATATCCGGTTTATTGTACCCCTGTTTCAAAAGACCATCAACAGAATAGCATTGAACCATTAATTTGTTTTTTGATGCAGAAAATACAGGGGATCCTTTAATATATGTATTACCGTCTATCTGGCGGGTATCATTTGAAAACAAAACCTCTTTTTCTGTATCAGCAATGGCAAAAGGCAAAAGGCTGATATTATTATTAAGGATATGCCGCTTGTTGAGTTTAATGTGATCTTCAAATATTTTTCTTACAGATGGCATTGGCTCAAAAGCATAAATTTTTCCATCAGTATTAATAACGTTTGCAATCAATGAATAGAATCCAATATTTGCACCGATATCATAAAAAACAGAATCGGATTTTAACCAGGAAATAAATGCTTTCATCACTTCCGGTTCTTCATAATTACCCATAATATATTCATAGCTGCTGGTTACAGACCATAAATATCCATTTAATGGTCCCCCCATTCCGGGCAAATATTTTTGCCTGAAAATATACCGGCAGATCTTAATATACCAGCGTTTAATAAAATTGTTATGTAGCATTTTTGATGACCTGGCCCAGCTCAGTATTTAATTTAAATTTTTTATTGAGGAAAATTAAGATAAAAAGATACAGTAAAAAGCCCAAAACGATTTTGGTTAAACTGCCTGCCTGAAAATATCCGGCAGCAAAATATAACCCGGTAGCAATAACAGAATTTATTAAAATTATAATACCGGTATATTTTAATACAGTCGAATAATTTATTGCTGATACCAGTTTCCGGCAGATAAAATACATGCCGAAATAATTGATCACATTCATAATAATAATTGCATAAGGATATCCATATGCGCTATATTTTTTTGTACAAAGCCAGATAGCGGTGATCAATAAAATGTTTAAAGTTAATTGATACAATAAAGCCTGTTTTATAGCCTGCACGGCAATAAAGATCCGGGTTACCATCGCATTAACACCAATACAAAAAATGCTCACAGCCAGTAACTGTAAAAAAATGGCAGACTCTGCTGATGCTTCAGGTGTAAAATTTCCCCGCTGATAAAATAATTCAACTACAGGCCCTGCAAAAACAAAAAAATAAAAACCAACCGGTACTAAAATAAATACCAAAAGTTTCGAAGTTCTTACAAACGTATCATTCATACCGGCATGATCATTTTTTGCAGCCTGCTCATTTAATTTTATTCCGGCCACATTCGCAAACTGTGCGGTAACCAGGGTATTGGGTATATCAGCAATATTTTTCCCGTAATTCATTACGCTGATAACGCCGCTGCCAAAACCACTCAGCAAATACAATGGCAACAGGCTGCTGGCCACAGTGGCCGCCTGCCCAAGTGCTGCATAAAAAATATTGCTGCCAACTGTTTTTTTTATTCCACCCCCTTGTATGATAAATTTCCAGCCGGCAATTTTTTTCATCACAAAAATTAAAAAAACAAGATTTACTGCATAAGCTACAAGTCCGCCAATAAAAATACTCAGCACATCATATTCGGCCTTCAGTAAAAAAATGGCAGCAATAACAATGCAGCTGTTAATGCCGCTGATGATCATGGGAATGCTGAAAAACTTTAAGGAAGTAAGGATGGAATTGATATAACTGGTAAGGATCTGGAAAATAAAAAAAAGCGAACCGAGCCAGAAATAACTACGATAAGTTAATATATCGCTTTCAGAGAATTTAGAGATAAAGCCAAAAACTGTTGTACCTAAAAAATACATCACTGTAATAAAAACTATACCGGTAATTAAATAAATCAACAGAAATAAATTAAGGAAAGCCTGTGCTGTACCCTCTCCTTCTTTTTCCCGCAACCGCATTGACTCCGGAATTAAAACAGACGTATCAATGCTGTTAATAAACCCCGACAGTAGGACGATCGTACCAAAAACAAAAAAGTAAATATCAGTTTTAATATTGCTGCCAAAATACCGGGCGATAATGATGGTTAATAAAAACAATATACCCTTGGACAGGATATTGAATAAGACGGAAAGCATGGTTCCCTTTTTATACGATTCTGATTTTATCAGCCACAAAAAATTCATTAGCCGGGAAATTTTTTAACAATAATATGTAAAGCGTTTAATAAATATAATCAAGGCTTTGTTTAGTGAGATCCTTCTCCGCCAGTTGGCGGAGAAGGATGACAAACAAAAATAACGGTTCGTATTTGAAATCAATAGCCGGGCAAATGAAATCCTCCGTTACCTTTGCCGACTATGCATTACGCTTCAATTGAAAATCTGGGTAAATCTTTCGGGATAAGGACTCTTTTTAAAAACATCTCTTTTTATGTGGAAGAAGGCGATAAAATTGCCTTTGTTGCCCGTAATGGTAGTGGAAAAACTACCTTATTAAAGATCATTGCCGGGCTTGATACCGCCGACAGTGGCACTGTTTGGGTGCATAAAGATATTAAAGTAGTGATGCTGCAGCAGGATACCCATTTTGAAGAAATGAAAAGCATCTGGGATAATGTATTGAGGATGGATAACCCTGTGGTAAAAGTGGTTAAGGAATATGAAATGTGCCTGGAGCAGGAGGAAGACAATATTGAAAAGCTTACCGACCTGATGGCAAAAGTAGATGAACTGAATGCCTGGAACTTTGAAAGTGAACTGAAACAGATCCTCGGCAAACTCAACCTGCATCATTTAAATGAACCCGTAAAAAACCTGAGTGGCGGACAAAGAAAAAGAGTTGCACTTGCACAGGCTTTAATTGAAGCCCAGCTGCACCAGGGAAAATGTTTGCTGATACTGGATGAACCTACCAACCACCTGGATGTGGACATGATAGAGTGGCTGGAAGATTATTTATCGGCACAAAAAATAACCCTGCTTTGTGTAACCCATGACCGCTATTTTTTAGATGCGGTATGTAATGAGATACTGGAAATGGAAGATGAAAAAATTTATGTGTACAAAGGCGACTATGATTATTTTTTAGAACAGAAAAGTCTGCGGCAGGAAGTACAGGCCAGCGAACTGCAAAAAGATAAAAACATTTTCCGTAAGGAACTGGAGTGGATGCGTAAGCAACCCAAGGCCAGAACCACCAAATCAAAATCGAGGCAGGATGCATTTGTTGATATTGAAGAAAGGGTAAGCCAGCGCAAGGAAGATGTGGATGTGAGTTTGCAGGTGAAGATGACAAGGCTTGGAGGGAAAGTTTTAGAAATGAAAAAAATAAACAAGAGTTATGGCGATAAAATTATTCTGAAAGGTTTTGAGCATACTTTTAAAAGAGGCGAACGCATTGGTATTGTTGGCAAGAACGGAATTGGTAAATCAACCTTTTTAAAAATTGCATTGCAGCAGGAAAAACCCGACAGCGGAAAAGTTAATCATGGCGATACCGTTGTCTTCGGAAATTTTAACCAGGAAGGTTTGCAATACAAAGAAGACAAACGTGCCATTGAATATGTAAAAGATTTTGCAGAGTTTTTTCCACTGGCTGATGGCAGTAAAATTTCGGCCACACAGTTCATGGAGAAATTTGGTTTTTCATCAGAGCAGCAATACACACCACTGAGTAAATTAAGCGGTGGTGAAAAAAGAAGGCTGCATTTGTTGAGCATACTTTTTCTTAATCCGAATTTTTTAATATTGGATGAACCTACCAATGATCTTGACCTGCAAACCTTAAGAACACTGGAAGAATTCCTGCTGGATTTTCCGGGATGTATTTTAATTGTAAGTCACGACCGTTATTTTATGGACCGCATGGTTGATCACTTATTTGCTTTTGAAGGAGATGGGGTGATAAAAGATTTTCCGGGTAACTATACATTGTACAGGGAGTGGAAAGAGAAAGAGTTGCTCGTTGATCGTAGTTCGTTTACCGAAAAGCAGGCTCCGGAGGTAAAGACCGAACAACGAACAACAGCCAACAGCCAACGGAAGTTTTCTTTTAAAGAAAAACATGAGTTTGTAACAATAGAAAAAGAGATACCGCAACTGCAAAAAGAAAAAATAACGCTTGAAGAAAAAATGAACAGCGGCAGTATGGATTATGATGCATTACAAAAAGCTGCTGAACGCATCAGCAGCATTGTACAGTTGCTTGATGAAAAAGAAATGCGCTGGCTTGAGCTGAGTGAAAGAATTTGAGTAACTTTCTCTTTCATTCTCTCAAAACTGCTGTATGAAAGAACGTTTTTATTCACTCGATGTTTTTCGTGGTGCTACGGTTGCACTCATGATACTGGTAAATAACCCGGGCAGCTGGGGCCATATTTTTCCGCCGCTCGATCATGCCAGCTGGCATGGCTGCACACCAACTGACCTTGTTTTTCCGTTTTTTTTATTTGCCGTTGGTAATGCCATGGCTTTTGTAATGCCTAAATTAGAAGCAAAAGGCGAAGCTGCTGTGTGGAGTAAAATTATTAAACGTACGCTCCTCATTTTTTTTATTGGCTTATTCCTCAACTGGTTTCCGTTTATAAAATATGACGATGCCGGGCAAATCGTTGCCAAGCCTTATGAGATCCTGCGCATTTTTGGAGTGTTGCAACGCATTGCTGTCAGTTATTTTTTTGCAGCTGTAATTGTTCATTATTTTAAAGTAAGCGGAGCATTTGTTGTGGGTGCATTTATTTTATTGGCCTATTGGTTTTTATGTGTGGCTGCAAATCCTGCCGACCCGTTTAGTTTGAGTGGCTGGTTTGGAACAGCTGTTGACAAAAAGATCTTAGGCGAAAGCCACATGTACCACGGCGAAGGTGTAGCCTTTGACCCCGAAGGCATCATGAACAGCCTTGCAGCCATTGTGCAGGTAATACTGGGTTACCTGGTTGGCAATTATATTTTACAAAAAGGCAAGACAGCCGAAATGCTTAACGGTTTATTTGTAACCGGCTGTGTATTGGTATTTGCCGGTTTTTGCTGGGATATGGTTTTCCCCATCAACAAAAAAATATGGACCAGCAGTTACACCATTTACACAACCGGCCTTGCCTTAATGATATTATCGGTAATGATCTGGTTAATTGAATTTAAAGGCAGCAAAGGATGGTGGAGCCGTTTCTTTGATGTGTTTGGCAAAAATGCACTCTTCATTTTTGCCATGAGTGCCCTTATACCAAAAACACTCTGGATGATACGCATCAGCAACGGCTTAACAGAAACGGGCAAACCAAAATACCTGAATCCACTGAGTTGGTTTTACGAAAATATTTGCAAACCCATTTTACCTGCCGACCCCCGGATAGGCTCATTAATTTATGCACTTTGTTTTATTGGCATGATGTGGTTTTTGGCCTGGGTACTGGATAAGAAGAAGATTTATATAAAGGTTTAAAGTATATACTCGTCTTAAATTATTTCATAAAAAATTATTTTAAAAACTTGTGTTTTTTGTATTGTTGCTAAACACAACAATTGAAATGCGAAAGCTTGAGTTTCGTATTTAATATTGTTTTTTATGTATACTTTTATAAACCAGGCTCATAAGAGGAAGCACAAAATCAATTGCGTATATTTATGAGTTGGATGTAATTTAATGAAGACTGTAATAATTTTTAACATTAACAAAATAAGGATGAAACTTATAACTCCATTACTAATAATTACTGTTTTTACAAGTTGTAGTCAACACAAAGTTGACACCAAAGCTGAAGGAGACCGGCTAATGGAAATTAGTAAAGAATGGTCAAAATCAGCTGGGACAGATAGTATTGAGAAAACGCTCAGTTATTGGGCTGAAGATGCAACAGTCATGGCACCGGGACAGCCTGCATTGAAAGGTAAAAAGGCAATACGTGAAATGGTTGAGGGTACTTCAAAAATTCCAGGTTTTAGAATAAGTTGGGAGCCGCTAAGCGTTTCTGTATCTAAAGGTGGTGACATGGCTTATATGATTGAACAAAATCAAGTTACATTCAATGACTCTTTGGGTAAATCAATAACAGAATTCAATAAAGGAGTAACTGTCTGGAGAAAAGAAACTGATGGTTCATGGAAAAATATTGTTGACATGTGGAATACTGACCCTTCTCGAAAGAAATAAACTACAGCCAACAAGGGGTTTGGCGTTATTGGGGCAGGGCGTTGAAACATCGGCTACAGTTTGCTATCAGCTTCAGTTGTCGGCTGACATTTTTCAAATATTCCAACAACGCCAAGCCCTGTTCGTTGTGCGTCATTTGAGACAGTCCCCGTAATCGTTAAACAAATAAATTATCCCCTTCTCCTTTAAATTATGATGACTATTAAACAATTTAAACTTACGTTGCTTGGACTATTTTTATCAATTTTTGTGCATGGTCAAACGCTTTCAACAAAAAAGCAAGGCTATAAAGAAACGGCTTCTGTCAGTATTCTGCAAGAACAAAGTTGGTGGAACTTATTATATTACAAAATTGATATTACTCCTGATTATGGAAGAAAATATATAACTGGAAAGAACAGTATAACATTTTCCGCTTTGCAGTCCGATACAATACTGCAAATTGACTTGCAAGCTCCCATGCGAATTACCAGTGTAAGGTGGAAAGACAAAAGCCTAGTTTTTAAACACAGTAAAGAAGACACTTACCTCGTAATTTTTCCGACAGTTATCAAAGCAGGTAAGAAACAAACAATTTCAATTTATTTCGAAGGAGAGCCGAAAAAATCATTAAACCCACCCTATGACAATGGCTGGATATGGGCTAAAGATTTAAATGGACGACCATTTATTAGTGTTGCTTGTGAAGGTTCCGGAGCAAGCATCTGGTTGCCGTGCAAAGATGTTTTGTATGATGAACCTGATAATGGTGTTTCTTTAAGCATCACAGTCCCAGATACACTAATAGCCGTTGCCAATGGCAGACTTAAAAAAAAATCAACTAGCAAACAAGGGACGAATACATTTACATGGAAGGTTGTAAACCCAATCAACAACTATGAAATTATCCCCTACATTGGAAAATATGTTAGTTGGCATGAGAACTATGCCGGATTAAAAGGAAAACTTGATTGTGATTATTGGGTATTAGATTATAACCTTACTAAAGCAAAAAGTCATTTCAAACAAACTGATACAATGCTAAGAGCCTTTGAATATTGGGCTGGACCTTACCCCTTTTACGAAGACAGTTACAAAGTGGTGGAAGCTCCTATGTCGGGTATGGAACATCAAAGTGCATTGGCATATGGCAATGGATTTCAAAATGGTTTAAATGGAAAAGACATTATTTCAAGAAGTGGATGGGGGCTTAAATTTGACTTTATCCTTGTGCATGAAAGCGGGCACGAATGGTTTGGCAATAGTATTACCGCAAGTACTTCTGTTGATAGTTGGATACATGAAGGTTTTACGAAGTACCTGGAAACACTTTATACATCTTATGTTTTTGGGATTGAAGCTGGTAACGATTATGCAATTGGAACATGGAAAAGAATAAAAAACGACGAGCCTGTTTTAGGCACTAATACTTCAGACCAATATTATAAAGGGAGTGCGATGCTTCATATGATAAGACAAATAATTGGAGATACATTGTTTAAAGAAGTTTTGACAGGATTGAGTAAGGAGTTTTATCATCAGACAGTTAATACAAATGAAATACTGAATTTTTTCAATCGCTATACAAAAAAGGATTTTTCGAAAATTTTTGACCAATACTTAAAAACAATCCAAATACCCACACTTAGCTACTCTTTTCAGGACAGTATATTCCAGTATCGTTGGGAAAACTGTATAAAAGATTTTTCGATGCCTGTAAGAATAACCTTTGATGGAAAAAACTACGAATTCATTTTTCCGTCACCACAGTGGCAAACTTTTAAAGTTTCAACAACCAGTTCAAAAGGCTTTCATGTTGACAGGAACTTCTATATAACCGTTAGCGAAAACAAATGATTAATAAACGAACGCACAACAAAAGGTTTGCCGCAAGGCTGGCGAACGTAATAACAATCGGCTGTTGTACTACTATCAACTAATATCGGGCTTGACCGAATTCTAATTGGCTTTTTGTTGTTAACTTCATCATCAGTTTTTCAATCGGCTTCAGTTGCCGGGCGGACACAGCAACAATACCAGCCCTGCACAAAGCCCTGTTCGTTGTGCGGCAGGCGATTGAACACTCTAATAACATAA
>JAYVEQ010000084.1:0-20565 GCA_043748745.1 Chitinophagaceae bacterium
ATATTCATTTGTAGATGCTTATGATGGAAGTAATCCCTCATCCCCGGGTTGGCCAAATACAACAACTGCAGATAATCCTCCTTATAATCCTGTTCTATATTCTTTTCCTTATTCAGGTGCCACACCATTAGGAGCTGCGGTAACAATTAATCCTGTAACCGGTGTAATCAGTGGTATTGCACCTCCAACAGGTGAGTATGTGGTTTGTGTACTTGTAAAAGAATATCGAAATGGAATATATATTGCCGAGTCAAGAAAAGAGTTGCATTTGCAAACAGCACCCTGTACGCCAGTTACTGCTATTCCAAACTTTGTTGCAATAACCTGCGATGGTTTTACAGTAGATTTTACAGAAAGCAGCACAGGTGGTGTCAATGCCTGGTTTTGGGATTTTGGAGATCCTGCCAGTGGACCTGCCAACACTTCTACCTTACCAAATCCAACACATACTTTTACAGATACAGGGGTATTCAATATTAAATTAAGAGTTTCTATTTCAGGTCAATGCTCTGATTCTATAACCAGGCCATTAAGGGTTTACCCGGGCTTTTTACCCGGCTTTTTAACATCTCCGGCATTGTGTGTAAATGTTCCCATTCAATTTACTGATACCACTTACAGCCGTTATGGCATTGTAAATTCATGGCGTTGGGATTTTGGAGATCCGGCAACACTTGCAGATACCAGCCATCTGCAAAACCCGGTTTATACTTATACTTCTCCCGGAACTTATACGGTTGAACTAAGGGTTAATAATGATAAGGGCTGTTCAAAAATTTATACTAAACCTGTCACCATAAACGGCAACCCGGCACTTTCTGTTTTTCCGGCTGATTCTGTTTATTGCGGACTGGATACACTTCAGTTAACAGGTGTTGGGGCAGGCAACTTTAACTGGACACCACCTATTAATATCATTGGTGCCACAACAGCCACACCAAGGGTATTTCCGCCGGTGCAAACAAAATATTATGCAAAACTTACCGATGCCAATGGGTGTATAACTAACGACTCTTTAACAGTTACACCCAAATTCGACCTCAGTAATGCTATTGCCGGGCCGGTTGGTATTTGTGAAGAAGATACCGTAACTCTTACCGGCTCCAGCAATTACATCAATAATATTACCTGGCAATGGACGCCATTGGCCACGGTAGAATCGCCAAACAGCAACCCTACAAGGGTTTACCCAAGGGTTACAACAACCTATACTTTAAATACCCGCTGGGGAAATAATTGTGTAGCTGCTAAAACACATACTATTAATGTAACTCCACTGGCCAATCCCAATGCAGGGCCCGATGCTTTTGTTTGCGGTGGCGGGCAAACATCAACACAGCTTAATGCCAGTGGTGGTATCAGTTATGTGTGGACACCGGCAACAGGTTTAAGCAATCCAAACATTGCCAACCCCATTGCATCACCAACAGCGCCCACTTTTTATGTGGTGGCAGTTGGTGTAGCAAGCTGCCCTAAATTAAGAACTGATACAGTTTTTGTTGATGTGGGTACACTCCCCGTCTTCAATACCATAAATGATACACTAATCTGTAATATTGATACTTTACAACTCACAACAAATGGTACGGGTAATTATACCTGGAGTCCGAATTACATGATCAGCAGCACTACGGTTGCCAGCCCACTGGTTAGTCCGGATATACCAACCTGGTATTATGTTCAGTTAACAGATGCTGTGGGTTGCCAATCGAAAGATTCTGTTTTTGTTGATGTAAGAGATAGTGTTTCACTAAAACTGGGTGGCGATACAACGATCTGCCAGACCGATGGTATTTTATTGAATATAACCAGTGATGCCTTGAATTATCAATGGACCCCTTCTACCTACCTTAATTTTGATAATATAAAACAACCGCTGGCCACCCCATTAACAACCATTACTTACACAGTAACCGGCAGTATTGGAAAATGTAAAAAGCAGGATGATATAAAGATCAATGTTGTTCCATATCCAATTGCAAATGCAGGGCCTGACGTAAATATCTGTACCGGTTTTTCGGCCCAGTTAAATGCCGTTGGTGGCACTATTTATACCTGGAGCCCGGCTACTTTTTTAACCGACAGGCTTATACCAAATCCTGTATCAGTAAATCCATCAGCCAGCATCAGGTATATTGTTACAGTAAGAGATATTCTTGGTTGTCCTAAACCGGTAAAAGATACTGTTTGGGTAAAAGTTTATTCGCCTGTTATTGCCAATGCCGGACCAAGAGATACAAGTGTAGTGTTGGGTGAACCACTTTTATTAAATGGCACCGGTGGTGCAAGTTATGTTTGGAGTCCGCCAACATGGCTTAATAACCCCTATGTTTATAACCCGGTTTCTCTACCTCCGGATAATATTGAATATATTTTAACAGCTACAGATTTAAATGGGTGTATTGATATCGATTCTATTCGGGTACATCTGTTTAAAGTAGATTCGGATATTTATGTACCCACAGCTTTTACACCAAATGCTGATGGCAACAATGATGTACTACGGCCAATTTTACTCGGTATGATGAGGCTCAATTATTTCAGGGTGTATAACCGGTGGGGTGTTTTAATGTTTTCCACTTCCCTAAAAGATAAAGGATGGGATGGAAGATATAATGGCAAGGCACAGGACCCAGCTACTTTTGTATGGATGGCCGAGGGCATTAATTATAAAGGAGAAACCAGGCGTAAAAAAGGTTATGCTGTTTTAATCAGGTAACATTAAAATAAAAATTACCGGGGCTTCAGTTTTTTACTGAAGCTTTTTTTATTTGACTTTCATCCATTATTTTGCATCTATGAATAAAATTGTTTTAATAACAGGCGCAACAGCCGGCATTGGAAGAGCCTGTGCAATAAAATTTGCATCAGCCAAATATGATATCATTATTACCGGCAGAAGAAATGAAAGACTGATGGAATTAAAAACAGATCTTGAAAAGGACCATGGTATTTCAGTTTTGCCTTTATGTTTTGATGTGCAGGATAAAAATGCTGTTTTTGCAGCCTTTAATAATTTACCCCAACAATGGCAAAAAATAGAGATTCTGATAAATAATGCCGGACTTGCTTTAGGTAGAGATAGTTTTGAAGATGCCGACATGGGTGATTGGGAAACCATGTTAAATACCAATGTGCATGGCTTACTTTATGTTAGTAAAGCGGTTTTACCTTTTATGCTTACGCAGAAAAAAGGACATATCATCAATATGGGTTCGGTAGCCGGTAAAGAAGTGTATGAAAAAGGTAATGTTTATTGTGCCAGCAAATTTGCAGTGGATGCCATTTCAAAATCAATGCGTATTGACCTGCTGAAAAATAATATTAAGGTTACCGCCATTCATCCCGGAGCTGTGGAAACCGAATTCTCTATTGTACGTTTTAAGGGAGAGGAATCTAAAGCACAGGCTGCATATGATGGTTATGTACCACTTACGGCAGAAGATATTGCAGATACCATTTTTTATTGTGCAACCCTACCCGGTCATGTATGTATTAATGACCTGGTAATTACCTGTACACAACAGGCCGGCACTTATTATTTTCACAAAAAAAAATAAATACTACAGTAAATACACATTATTATTTATTACATGCATGATGGTACAATAATTGCACATTTTTAACCGTTATAGTTTACATTAAATCAGGTATACCACCAATTAGTTTTGCTGGTACCGCAAAAAATTCGTAGAATTGTTTTAATATCCTTTATCCAATTTAATAAGCAAATGAAAAACCGTATTCTGCTTACATTTATTTCTTCTTTGATCTTTCTGGGATTTAATACTTCAGCACAGAATGTTATTCGGCAGAATCCATGTATGTCGCCATCAATACTTCAACAGGCCGACAGCATGAAACTTTTATTGGCAAAACAAGGGTTTATGGTTGTAAAAGAAGCTTCTATTCAAATGGTAAGTGAATATGAAATGCCGGTAATTGTTCCTTTAACAGAAGGCAGCTGGTACCAGTTTGTTTTTATAGGTGATGCCAGTTCAAGATTATATGAAGTAAGGATGTATGACTGGAATGAAAAACAGGTTGTTTACCAAAAAAAATATTGGGGAGATGTGGATGGTAATGTTATCAGTTACTCTTATATCCCCCGTTTTTCAGAATATCATATGATCAAACCGGTTCAGGTTAATAAAAAGAAAAAGGACCTGTGTGGTTACGTAATGTTGCTTAAAAAAGTAAAATAAAATCAGTGCTTGGTTCATAAAAAAAGTCCCTTTGGGGGCTTTTTTTATGAAGATATCTCAACCTTAACCTAACCCCGATACGAATTTAATACATAATAATAAAGCAAATGATTCTATGAATTAAGCTCTCTTTACAAAGAAATAAGTAGCTGGTAATAATAAATGGTCAGACAGTATTGTCAGACCATTTATTATTTTAACCTTTTAAAGTTGGTTTAAATTATTGAGTTAATGATATTCTTACCTGTACTCCGGCCCTTGTATTTACAATGGGTGCACTTGATGAAATATATGGATTAACCCGGCGTTGATCAAAGTATAATTTTATATTGATACGGTTGTTAAGGAAATAATCTATCGAAGGTGAAATGGTAATGTCTTTACTGCCACCGGTTGCAAAATTATTATCTTGGTCTAACCGGCTGTTGGCAGTTACATTATCCCTGATCTTAAAGTCAAGGCGGAAGTTAATTTCATTTTCCAGTTTACTGCCATTACCATTTTTAGGGGTAAGGAACTTTGGCCATTTTACATTGATAAAACTAAGCGGATTTTTTAATCCTCTTTTACGGTAACCTGCACCAACAGAAAATTCGGTACTGCGTACTTCGCTTAATTGAAAATCAACAAGACTTAAACTCAGCTGACGTGTTTTGGAATATTCAAACTTAGCCTGTACCTGGTTTGTAAACATCATGTCAAATCCAATCAATGGCGAAAACTGTTCTCCAATACTTAAATTGGGTAGCAGGAAATATGGCACATAGTTTTTTGATACCGTGTCATAAAATGATGGATAACCAAACCTGGATACATCCTGGTAAAGCAACGCAGATGAAAATCCATTCATGCTGAGGTTACCGGTATATCCATGTGATAAAGTAAAGTTGGTAAATATTTTATCCAGCCCTTTTATGCGGCTCAATCCATTATAATCTACTTTCCAGTTTAACTTGGGCACAATACCACGGAAAGGATTTGATTTTATATTCGGATTGTTTTGCCTGATGAGCGAAACTTTTTTAGGATCGTCGCCGGTGTATGCCGCAATAAATGATGGGATGAGTACATCAATGGCATATTTTCCATAACCATAATAATAACCATCAGCACCCACCGGCCTTCCATTATTATAAGGATTTGCTTTACCCAAACGTTCAGATAATATCAACCGGTAATCCTGGAATTTTTTAAATGTTTCAGAAACACGGTTAGGGTCAAATTTTCCAAACAGTGTTTTAAATGCAATATAAGTAACATCAAAACCACCACCGGCATAAGGATTAAGGTGTTTAAAATCTCTGTTTGTTCCGCCGCTTGTATCTATAAACCGGTATGTTTCGGAATAATTTTTATTGAATGTTTTACTCAGGTTTAAGGTTATGTTTAAATCTCTGACCGGTTCTAATTGCGCAGACAGTGTTAACCGCTGATCAAAAGACTGTGTAAATACTGAATTGAAAGTTGTGTCCTTTGTTATCAGACCTTTTCTGGCAGCCCTGTTCATCCAGGCCGTATCGGGCTGCTTTCCCAAAATAAAATCTACACCTGGCGCCATACTCTTCCAGTTCTGTCCAACATATTTTGTACTGTCGGTATAACCTGGTAAGCGGGTATGTGCATTTTCAGATATTGAAAAATTCACCTGTTTAACACTGGTTAATAATTTTCCAAAAACTTTAAGTCCAGAACTTACATATGGCACGGCAGATCTGTCTACGATCTTTCTTTTCTTGACAACTTTCTGACCATTCTTTTTAATTACTGTGTCTTTATACCTGGTTATTCTCGCCCTCCATTTTTCCTGGTCTGCTTTATTGCTTGGCTGTTCTAATTGCTTAAGCCATTTTGATTTTTGATAAAGCCTGTTAAAGTCTAACTGCACTGTACCTTCTTTCTGTTGCCCGTTTTCAATAATATTACCTAACTCAACTGCCAAACGGCTAGCACCAATCCAGCTGTAAGAAGCCTGGTACCGGATGTTCATCGTTGTCCAGTCCAGTAATGGCAGTTTAGCAGTTGGTATGGTATAAGTAAAATTAGCGGTGTGATTGTAGAGCGTATTTCTGCCCCCCTTCAATAAATTATTCCAAACTGTATCTTTCTTTGCTTTAGTATCCAAACGGCCTTCGGGTTCATCAATTCTTGAATTATTAACTGCCGTAAAATCAAAATTTAATGACCTGGTAATATTCCATCTGAAAATATAATCCCGCTGAAAAGTATAATACTTATCATAGGTTTCCGGTATCGAATATTTATTTGATCCGATACTGCGTGGCCTGATGGCACCAAACTGGCGGTTAACATCGGCATGGAAACTTAATTGAGATGGTATTAAATTGAAATTAAATTCTTTTACGAGGTCGAACCAATGTGTTTTGGTTTTTTTGAATAGTTTTTTAAAAGGTTCAATGTATTTTGGTTTGGGTGCAAAATTATATCCCAGTCCATAACGGTGCCTGGTTATTTCATTACTCTCAATTAATGGTGTATGACTTTTAATTTTTAAATACGAATAACTGACATCAAAATTTGATACATCATAAATTTTAGGTGCTTTGCTGCTTGTTCTGTTTTTACGAACATTGGTAAAGTTTACCGTGGTTGTTGACGTAAAATCTATTGCGTTATTTTTTATTGAGTCTTTTTGCGAACCGGATGCATTTTTTAATTTATCCTTTAGCTTAATATCCATATCGTATGGATCATACTCCGGTGTACTTACAGCCTGAGAGATACTGGCAAATAAAGGAATTGATAATGCCGCTTTTTTAGGCAACAGTTTACCCAATTCAAGATTGGCAGAAACATCAAACTGGTAAAAATTATCCCTGAAACGGTCATTGGCTCTTTGTTCCAAAGTTCCAAAACCTTTGCTGTGCGTATTACCCGAAAGAGAAAGTGTTCCCAAGTCGGCCAGGTTAACATCTACCCTACCCAAAGCTGCCCAACCACCTGTTTCATCCAATGCCGAAAGTCTTAATTCATTAACCCACACTTCGGCACAGGCACTTGTTGCTTTTGTATTTTCTACACCAATTAAAATTCCTCTTATTTCGGCCAGGTTAGGATTACCCATAACAGAAAACATATGCCCGTTACTTTGTAATTGCCGGTAAATAACCGCAGGCGAAGCAGCAACATCCAGGTTGCGTTTTTGTTTTAATTTAACCAAAGTCTGCAGATCAACATCCAGCGAATTACCCGGTATCCATAAAGTATCGTTATATGCTGTTGAATTAGGATCGAAACTGGTTGCTGCTGTTAAAGGTGTTAGGTTTAACGGGATGCGAATCTCATAATAATTATTAACAAAATCGGTACCCATACGAATTACTGCAGTAAGATCTTTATTATTAAGTACCGGTAAAGTTGCCTGCTTGGTTTCAGCATGTATGTACATGGCCAGTTTGCGGAACTGCCGTAAATCTCTATTGGCAAACGTTTGCTGCACAGCTCTTACTTCGCCTTTAGGCAGGTTACAGATCTGCAAACTTAAAGACTGTTCATTCTGCAACAGGTTAACACCGTTATTACTTAATGTTTGTACCCTTTCAATTTCTGTTGGTGTACGATAAGGTAAAGGCAACCGTTTATCATTTTCTTCAATATTAACTGCCCCCTGGTTGAAGGTGGTAGCACCGGGTGTTAGCTGAGTGTATAATCCAGTTGTATCTACTTTATACTGAAATTTTCTCCACACATTCCTGGTTAACTGAAGCTCACCAAAACGTAATACAATACTATCGCTGAAATCTGTCATGAACATCCGCATAAAACGGATGGATTTAAAATCGGGGATATTGCCAATCTTACGGTTGTAATCTCCAATTGGTATACGAAACTGGTACCAGGTCTCTATCCGTTGTGAACCATCAACAAGATTTACTGTAACCGGTTTCTTATCAACAATAAAGTTGGTACCAATGGTCATCTCCGGTGCTGTTGCCGGTTTCAGATCAACGATGTATTGAAAATATTCTTCCGTTTGATTTAATGTATTATCCCGGTTCAGATCTTCTGCATCGGGGTATAATGTAGCAGCAGAAGAATACGTGGAGCCGGTTGTAGCAACCGGTGAATTACCTTCGGGATTGTTGAATTTTTTATACCTGCCTAAAATACCCAATCCCTGCTGATCATAATCATCGCCACGATAATAATGATAATCATCGCTTGAAGCATCTTTCAATGCATTCTGGTATGCCTGGGAGCCTGTACCAAAATTGGCTGCCAGCTGCGTTAAATAAGCGGCACGTTTTGTTACCTCAGCCGTATCATCCAATCCGTCAAATCCAACATCCTGGTATTTTCTGTCATTTGGATCGTTACTGAATGCATTGGTAACCTGTACAGGGTTAGCTGGTACCCTTCCCCAGTTTGAATTGTCAACCGGTGATGGTGCATTTGGAGTAGGTAAACCATTTTCATAAAAACGTTTACCATCTTTTAAAATATCTTCTGAAATATTACCGAGGTTAAAATATAATTTACCGCCTGAGGAACTTGCAATGTTTGGATTTTTTACTGAGTTGATGAATGGATCCTGAACCCAGAATTCTATGAATTCAATATTGGCCGTTTCAAAATCCGGCTGATCAATATTACGCATCAAACCGCCCCAACGTTTTTTTGGATTTAATAATTTGCCGTTTGCAGCAACACTACCCGAAGCATCATCATAATTATATGGTCCCTTATTTTCGGGGAAGTAAGCTAAGTCAAAAGTTACGAGCTGACTTTCGCCAAATCCTGTTGTTCTTTGTGGAAATATTTCTCTTTGATAAACCTGCCTTACTCTTGGGTCACTTAATTCTACACGGTCATTTGAAAAAGGATTATTTGAACCCTTGTATTGTTGCAACGCAGGTTCAATCTGGTACCAGGCAATTTTAGCCCTGTTCTTTCCTGATTTAATATCATCATTCAAAGTAGCCTCTGGAAAAAGTTCATTACCTAATCTATCAGTTGCTTTATAAGGCACTGATGCCAAAGCCCAGCTGATTGGCGGAAACCGCAGATCAAGTCCGGATTGAGTTCCGTCAAAATCATCAATATTGATAATACCATTTGACCCCCTGCCGATTTGCGGAGCATGACCGGGCTTTAAGAATGCTCCTTCAGCAAATACATTGATAGTAGAAGGTGCAGTTGTTTGATAAAAAGGCAGCTTATCTAAAAGTTTGGTCAGCCTGGGAATATCTTTCCGGTAGTTTACATCCAAACCATACATGGAATTACGGATAGGTTCATTTGTACCTCCTGTACTGCTGTTGTCATAACTTACTTTACTAAAGAAAGGTCTTTCACTCAATCGTACGATAGTACCACCAAAAGACAATTGCTGTTTGGGTGTATTTTTTGCCATATAATCCCAACGCAAAGCCATATAACTTCTTTGTTGCAAACCAAACGAAGCATTGTTTTCATAATTTACCTGTACCGGTATTCCGGAGTTGATAATAGCCGAATTAGTTATCTTAATGGTTCCCAGATCGTAGTTAATATCGTAATCAATTCCTTCAATCAATTGTCGGCCGCCCGCTGAAACAGTTACCGATCCTTTTGGAATATTATAACCGATGCTGATATCGGCCGATCCCGAAATTTTAGCAGAGCCTTTTAATACAAACCTGTTTAAATTTGGATATTGTTGCGCAACTGCTTTTATAGAATCGTATAATGCATAATACAAACTGTCTTTAATGGCCGGGTTGGATGGATTTAAATAAATACCTTTTGCCAGATCCCGGCCAAAAGGTTCCAGTACGGGGAACATGACCCTGCTGTATTGCGAATAAACTGTAAACCCTTCCACATAATCAAATACACCATCGGGCTGAGGATCGAGTTGATTGTTTAAGCGGTCGAGGTTAATGAGTGATATGATCGGAAATCCCTGGTTTTTATCTCCGAAAGGAACATAACGTTTCCAACCTAACCCCGGCTCCTGGTATAAAACATCTAATTTAAAATCAGTTGGTGTTAATGTGCCATAACCAATGGCATACACATTCTTCATCATCAGGTCCCAGATGGGCAGGCTTGGTCGCTGTGATGTAGCTTTCAATAATTTTAAGAATAATATTTTTTGAGTGGCTGAAGCACTGTCCGGTGGCAGGTCCTGCGAAAACTCACCAACCTGGAAAATTTTTCCGTTATAAGAAAACTGGTAAGCTACTGCAAGTACTTCATCAGTTTGTAAAGGCTGACTTAAAGAAATAAAGCCTACCTGCCTGTTGTATATATATTGGGTTGAATCTAATTTACGGGCAAATGTTTTTTCAAAATCCTGAACAGGTTGTAAACCCAGTGCAATTAAATTATTAAAAACAGATGATGGGTTGCGGTTACCGGGATTAGAAATAATATTGGAATAAAGTGTGTTAGATCCATTGGTAGGTATTTGAGAAGGTGAACCTCCGCTTTCTCCTAAATTTGCCAATCCAACCACATCTCTTGTTTCGGTTGTTGTACCATTTTTATTGGTAACCCAAACTTCCATTCGCAGAATTTGTATGGGTGCCGTTATAGCCGGCAGCTTGGACATTACTTTATTATAATTCTCATTAAAATACTGGGCAAGTAAAAAATGCCGGTTCTCTTCATATTCATCAGCTTTCAATTCAAATAATTGCGATGCAGTACCGCCCTGCAGGTTAGCAGACTGGCGTTGTGATTTTTGATTGGCAACCACACCGGTAATAAATAATTTTCCGAATTGTACCTGAGTTTTAATACCAAACAATTGCTGTGCCCCCGGTATCAATGTACTGCGGGAAGGAAAAGAAACATTACCCAGTTCCAACCTTTTAATAATCTCATCATCCAACCCGGTATAATCTAATTTAAGTTGATTATCCTGTCCGAAATTAGCTAAGGTGTTATAGTTGATCGGGAATTTTAATTTACCACCGATATCTGCATTCACATTTACCTGGGCCTGCATGTCAAAATCAAAACCACCATTTTTCCTGGCTCTTTCCGGTAGTGTAGGATTTTTAATGTTCTGCCCCTGGTAACCTGCAGTAATATCTACATTTCCCTGTGGTGTTATATTTATTTTACCATTACCAAACAACCGGTTAAATAAATTATCATACAATGACAATTTTGGTTTTATTCTTCCCCGGTTAAGAATGCTTAGTAAATTTGACCTTTTCTGAAAATATTCTCTTTCAGTTTGACGGTTACGGATCTGCCAGTATTCATCAAAGCTATAAGATGTTGCGGTACGATAATATTTATTACCTATTTTTTCGAAAACGATATAGCGGCGTGTTTTGGGATCATAAACAACCGAATCCCGGAGGTTGGATGGATTGTTAAGATCAAAAGTACTTCTGCCTTTACCAGAGAATGCATCACCCCTTCGGTCCTGTATTGGATAAGGAAGGTTATAATTGGGCACAGTAGTATCTTCTACATTTAGTAAAAGGATATAATGATAGGGATTAGCCTTTAGGGCATTAGTATGAAGTGTAAAAAGCGTTACTGCCAATACAACACAGCCAATCAGTCTTGAGTTTTTTATTCTAATAAGCAACATCCGGTAAATCAATTAACGTAGAGTTCTTTCAAATGGCTTTAAGGGCTTTTTTAATTAATTCTTCTAATTGTAAAACAGATGGTTCGGCACGGATAATTTTTTGGATGGAATTCTCTGCCTGTGATCTCGAAATGCCAAGGGCAGTTAAAGCATTTAACGCATCCTGTTCCAAACTATTGCCCAAGCGAATGGAAAGATTTGCATCCAATGACTGTTTTCCTAATTTATCTTTTAATTCCAACACCAGTCTTTCGGCTGTTTTTCTTCCTATCCCTTTGACACTTTCCAGCAGCTTTATGTTGCTTTGTACAATTGCCATTCCCACTTCTTCCGGTTTTAAGGAAGACAACATCATTCTTGCAGTGGCTGCACCAACACCCGAAACACCTGTTAAAAGAACAAACATATCTTTTTCCTGCTTATCAAAAAAACCAAATAATATATGAGCATCTTCTTTAACCTGAAGATGTATAAACAACTTACCCTGCTCCATGTTTTGTATATGTGAATACGTATTCAGGCTGATGTTTACTTCATACCCTACACCATTAACATCTACATAAACCTGTGCCGGGCTTTTATACGTAAACTTTCCTTGCAAATATGCATACATAATTATTATCCAGTCAGTAGCCAAAAATAAGGATAATTTGCCAGCTATAACCGTTAAAATACGGGTGAGCTTTTTTATGTATTTTTACGCTGAGTTACCTTTTTAAAATTACCTAGTTAAACAGAGTTTTTCATGCAAAAAATTAATGCCGCCATTACATCCGTTGGAGGTTATGTACCTGAATACCGCCTTACCAATGCTGAACTGGAAAAAATGGTAGATACCAACGATGAGTGGATTAGGACCCGGACCGGTATATCAGAGCGTAGAATTTTAAAAGAAGAAGGATTGGGAAGCAGTGATCTAGCCGTGCCGGCTGTTTTAGAATTATGTAAAAAAAGAGGTATCAGTCCTGATGAAATAGATTGCCTGATTTGTGCAACAGTTACACCAGATATGGTTTTTCCGGCCACTGCAAATATTATTTGCGATAAAGTTGGAGCAAAAAATTCTTTTAGTTTTGATATCATGGCAGCCTGTTCAGGCTTTTTATATGCCCTTACAACCGGTACTGCATTTATTGAAAGTGGCCGGTATAAAAAAGTAGTTGTTGTAGGTGTTGATAAGATGAGTAGCATCATTGATTACAGCGACAGGGCAACCTGTATTATTTTTGGTGATGGTGCCGGAGCAGTATTGCTTGAAGCTATTAACGAAAACGTTGGCGTATTGGACAGTTTATTAAAAAGTGACGGAAGTGGAATGCATTATCTGCACATGAAAGCAGGTGGATCTGTAAAACCATCTACCGTTGAAACAGTGTTGGCAAAAGAACATTTTGTGTACCAGGAAGGACAGGCTGTTTTTAAATTTGCTGTTAAAGGAATGGCCGATGTGAGTTACGAATTAATGCAGCGGAATAATTTAACAGCCAATGATATTGCCTGGCTGGTACCACATCAGGCTAATTTGCGTATTATTGATGCAACAGCAAATCGCATGGGTTTACCTAAAGAAAAAGTAATGATCAATATTCAAAAATACGGCAACACAACCGCAGGTACATTACCATTATGTTTATGGGAATGGGAAAAAAAATTAAAGAAGGGCGACAATCTTATTTTAGCTGCCTTTGGTGGAGGATTTACCTGGGGTGCTACCTGGCTGAAGTGGGCTTACAACAGTTAATAAAAATGAATTAAATTTAGTTAATGATTTTTTATAAAAAAATGATCTAATGAAAAAAATTATACTCCTTTTTTTAATCGTATTTTTTATTGGGGAAACAGAAAGCTATGCCCAGTTTTCCAGGTATATTGTAAGGTTAAAAGATAAAGGCACAAATCCTTTTTCCATCAGTAATCCTTCGGCCTATCTAACTGCACGTTCCATTCAGCGAAGAGTGAGATATAATATTCCAATCGATTCAACCGATCTGCCCATTACCCCAAGATATATTGACAGCATACGTTTGGCTGGTGCAGTAACCATACTTAATTCATCAAAATGGTTAAACCAGGTGGCCATTCAAACTTCAGATGCTGCGGCACTGGCTAAAATAAACAGTTTCCCATTTGTAATAAGTGCCGGGCCAATTGCAGCAAGAAATCAACAAAGCAATAATCCTGTTAATAAAAAATCAGATGTCGTTCTTACTGATATTCCAGGCAATCAAAATCCAACAATAATTGCTGCTGATTATTATAATTACGGCCAGAGTTTTGGCCAGGTGCATTTGCATAATGGGGAGTTTTTACACAACCGGGGGTTCCGTGGACAAGGCATGCAAATGGCTGTTTTAGATGCCGGTTTTTTTCATTATTTAACCTTACCAACTTTTGACAGCATCCGTAATAATGGCCAGGTGTTAGGTACCTGGGATTTTGTTGCCGGCAATGCCAGTGTTGATGAAGACAATGCACATGGCATGAATTGCCTGAGCATCATTGCTGCAAATATGCCCGGGGTATTTATGGGTACAGCACCAAAAACATCTTTTTATTTATACCGAACTGAAGACGTAAATTCTGAATACCCGATTGAAGAACAAAACTGGGCAGCCGGTATTGAAAGAGCAGATAGTTTGGGAATAGATATTTCTTCTACATCGCTTGGTTATTTCACTTTTGATAATGCCATTTTCAATTATACCTATGCAAATATGGATGGCAATACAACCATCAGTGCAAAGGCTGCAGACTTTGCAGCGAAAAAAGGAATACTCTGTGTTTTTGCTGCAGGTAATGAAGGTAATTCTGCCTGGCATTATATTATTACGCCATCAGATGCTGATAGTGTAATGGCTGTGGGTGCTGTTTCAACTTCAGGAGTTGTTGGCAGCTTTAGCAGTTACGGACCCAGCAGTGATGGACAAATAAAACCATCTGTGGCTGCAGTTGGCGTTAATGCTGTAATTGCTAATCCTTCAAACGGGCAACCAACATTTGGCAGCGGTACATCATTTGCCTGTCCGAATATGGCGGGGCTTACCACCTGTTTAATGCAGGCTTTTCCTGAAGTAAATAATATGGGTATTATCAATGCCATGCAGCAATCGGCAACAAGGGCCAATAACCCTGATGACAGAACCGGTTATGGAATACCGGATATGAAAAAAGCATTTGTAAAACTTATTAAGCAATTATACACACAACAATCTGCCGTTGCCAACTGCAGTGTTACTTTACAATGGACCGCTAAAACTGATTCTGTGATCAGTATTGTTGTTGAAAGAAAATTGCCTGCAGATATTAACTATAGTACAGTTAGTACACAAACATCTACCGGAGCATTTGCTGCAAGAAATTTTATTTTTACTGATGACCTGAGAAATTTTCCAACCAGTGGTATTAAATATCGTTTTAAAATGAATATTGCTACTGACACCAGTTTTTACCTGGATTCAATAACCGTAAATTTTACACCAAGACCAAATTTAGGTGCTGATAAAACCATAAGCATTTGTGGCAGCAACAGTGTTGATCTTACTGTTCAATTCAACACGGCTGGTCTTACAACAAACTGGACAATCGGCGGTACTACAGTTGCAACTCCAGCAGCAGTTACAGTTCCCGGAATTTATCAACTCATTGCAACTAATATCAATGGCTGTGCCGATACGGCTTTGGTAAATTTAAGTTTTAATCCAAAACCAAATTTGGGAGCTGATAAGTTGATCACAAAGTGTACCGACAGCATAGTTAATTTAACAACATTATTTAATACAGCCGGTTTAACCACAACCTGGACAATTGGTGCTGTTGCAGTTAATACACCAGCTGCAGTTACAGCCGCAGGAGTTTATCAATTGATTGCAGTAAACAGTTCCAATTGCCCGGACACAGCATTGGTAACTATTACAAACAATCCACAACAATGCTCTACCCCATTAGCAGAACAGATAACTATCAGTCCTAACCCGGTAAGTGATAATCTTAAAGTTTTAATTGTAAGAACTGCTGCTGTTAAAGTGGAAATAATTATTCACAGTTCAACCGGTCAAAAAGTTTACAGTATGAGTAACCAGCAATTGCCAGGCGGGCAAATCTATAACATACCCATGAAAAAAATGGGTGGTGGTATTTACTTTGTTACGGTAAGACTGAATGATAAAAAAGAAGTAATGAAGAAAGTAATGAGACAATAAAACGGCAACTATTATTTTTTTATAAATACTGCAGTAAACATCGAGTCTGCTTTTTTATCATAGCCTTTTAATAATTCCATTTGTAATAACTGCAGATGGAATTTTTCTTTAATGTAGTCTGCTATATCTTCATTTTCCTTTTTAAAAACCGAACAGGTTATATAAAGGAATAATCCTTCAGTCTGCAAATGGGGAATTATATTATCAACTATTTTTTTCTGTTTATCGGCATAAGCAGCAATTAATTTCTCTTTAAAAAAATACAGTTGCTCTGGTGTACGGCTCCAGGTACCGCTGCCGGTGCATGGAGTATCGCAAATAATGAGTTGAAAGTTTAATATTGGTGATTGAAAGCCTACCTGTCCTGCAGGGTGGAGGTTGATAGACAGGTCAGCAATAAATGATTTGTAATTTTTGATTCCGGCAGTTTCAAATCTTTTTGTAAGGTTAGCTAAAATGCTTTCCCTGATATCAGAAACAGTCAGGTCAATTTTTCCCTGCATGATATCATAAGCTAAAATTGATTTTCCGCCACTTGCTGCACAACAATCCCATACAGACAAGGGAAGGTTGAAAGCGGTAAACGAGTTTTTAAAAAAATCTAAAACCTTTTGTGAGTTATAATCCTGTACAACAACTTCTTTATCCAACTCCAAAATGGTATCCAGTTTGGCAGCATTAGTTAATGCAATGTAATCTTCACCGGGCATTTCAAATTTGAGTCCGGCATCATGCAATTTCTTTAATACTATATTTTTTTTACCGGGTCGTATGCGTATAAACAGATCAGGCTGATCAAAAAATGAAAGACAATATTGTTTATGATCAATGCCATCGCTTAATTCATTACCTCCGGGGAAAATGTTCTCAAATTTAAAACCCAGAAAAGAAATTTTTTCTGTAAGTGGTTTACCGATCAGTTCATTCCATTCCGGTTTATGAAAATGCAAAAAGTGATTGTAGGTATGTTCACATAAAAAAGTTCCAGTGAAAAATTTTTCCTCTACTAAACCATCTGGCATGGCCTTACCAAGCCGGTAAAAATTATAACAAAGTGTTGCAATTTGTTTCCTGTCTTTAGAGCCATGTTTTTTATTGGCTCCAAAATATTTTTTCAAAAAAAAAGAAAAGGGTACATTACCCTTATAAGATTCAATTATTTTTTTTGCCGAGTTTAAATAAGAATGATATCGCATTTCAGCAAAAATAAAGCCTGCAATTAACATGGCAGGCTTTTAATTTTTTCAATTAAGGTTTTATAATTCCAACAAACTTTTAACAGGATCTTTTCCAAACAATAATAACTCAGGATTTTCCAACAACTCTTTTACCCTCACTAAAAATCCTACTGACTCCCTGCCATCAACAATCCGGTGATCATAGCTCAACGCCAGGTACATCATAGATTTTATAACCACCTGACCGTTTATAGCCATCGGTCTTTCCTGGATTTTATGCATACCTAAAATAGCAGATTGCGGAATATTAATGATCGGCGTACTCATCATAGAACCGAAAATGCCGCCGTTGGTAATCGTGAAGGTTCCTCCGGTCATCTCCTCAATAGTCAGTTTATTTTCTTTGGCCTTTGTTGCCAGTTCAACAACTTTTAATTCTATGCCCGCCATACTTAAACTTTCGGCATTACGAATTACCGGTACCACCAAACCTTTGGGTGCACTAACTGCAATGGAAATATCGCAATAGTCATGATATAAAATACTTTCGCCATCAATGTAAGCATTTACAGAAGGCCACTCCATTAATGCATAAGTACAGGCCTTGGTAAAGAAACTCATAAAACCCAGGTTAACGCCGTGCAGTTCTTTAAATTTTTCCTTGTACTTAGTTCTTATCTCCATGATGGCACTCATATCTACTTCATTAAAAGTAGTGAGCATGGCCGTTGTATTTTTTGCTTCCACAAGTCGCCTGCTGATTGTTTTACGCAGATTACTCATTTTTTCTATCCTTTCATTTCGTTCAAACAGAACAGTGCCTGGTCTTCTGCCGGGATTATTCAATGCATCCATTACATCCTGCTTCACAATTTTACCATTGCTTCCCGAAGGAGTTACTTCTTTTACATCTACCTTTTTATCTGCAATGATAGCAGCTGCAACGGGTGTAGTTTTTATATCAGTTTGTTGTTTCGGGTTTTGAGTTTTGGGTTTTGAGTTTTCAATTTGCTCAGCTGTTTTTTGTTCTTTGCCAACTGCTATCTGCTCATTGCTGACTAGATTTTCAGGCTTTGCCACATCTGTATCAATTGAACAAACAACATCACCAATATTCAATGTATCGCCTTCTTTGGCAATTATCTTTATTGTTCCTGCCTGTTCGGCATTTAATTCAAAAGTTGCTTTTTCACTTTCCAATTCTGCAATTACTTCATCCCTGTCTGCCCATTCTCCATCCTTCTTATGCCATTTTACCAGCGTTACTTCATTAATACTTTCACCAACCGTTGGAACTTTTATTTCAATTGACATTTACTGTAATTTAATATTGTGCAAATTTCGGGGAAAATTAAGGATTATTAAAATAGAATTCAATAACCAGATGCTGACAGGAGTTAAATAAAAACAATTGAAAGGAGAAAATAATTTTTTATCCCAGGTATGTTTTTAAAAGTTTGCAACGGGATGCTGTGCGGAGCTTGGTAATGGCTTTATCTTTTATCTGTCTTACTCTTTCACGGGTAAGGTTAAAGTGTTCCCCAATATCTTCTAAGCTCAGTGCGTGATCTACACCAATACCAAAGAAAAACCGGATAACATCTTTTTGTCTTTCGGTTAAAGTACTTAAAGACCGGTCAATTTCAGTTTTAAGCGATGCCTTAAATGCCAGTTCATTATCGGTACTCACAGCGTTATGGTTAATCAACACATCTATTAATGTACTATCCTCTCCATCTGATAAAGGCTGATCCATACTAACATGACGGGCTGCTACGCCCAGTGTTGCAGCAATTTCTTCGGTGTCCATATCCAGTAAAAAAGCAAGTTCTTCAGGTGTTGGTTCTCTTTCAAACTCCTGCTCAAGTTGAGAATATGCTTTACTTATACGATTGGTTAGTCCTACCTTATTTAATGGCAAACGTACAATTCTCGATTGTTCTGCCAGGGCCTGTAAAATACTCTGCCTTATCCACCATACCGCATAGGAAATGAATTTAAATCCACGGGTTTCATCAAAACGCTGCGCTGCTTTTATGAGACCAAGGTTGCCTTCGTTGATAAGATCGGGTAATGTTAAACCCTGGTTTTGATATTGTTTGGCAACAGATACAACAAAGCGCAGATTTGCTTTGGTAAGCTTTTCCAGTGCAAGCTGGTCTCCCTGTTTTATTCTAATGGCTAATTTTACTTCTTCTTCGGGCGTAATTAATTCTACTTTACCAATCTCCTGCAGATATTTCTCTAAACTCTGACTTTCCCGATTTGTGATGGACTTAGTGATTTTCAGCTGACGCATACTCATAAGCCATTTGGTTTAAAGGTTAAATTATTAATAAAAAACCGGTTAATATTATGTTAAAAACTACCGGGTTTATTAACGTAATTTATACTATTTACTATATGTTACCAAAAAAATAAATCTAAAACACTGGATTTCAGTAGCTTAAAATTGATTTTGTTTAATTTTTGATGTTAATAAATAAAACAAAAAAAATAAATAAATAATTTGTACTGCAGATTATTTTGTTATTATTGCAAGATTAGAATGATATATAAATAATAAGGATGAGTAAGAAAGTTTTATACACGTTAGAATACCCTGTTAGATGTTCGCCGGGAATTTTATATGATTTTTTAATAACCCCTGCAGGATTGCAGGAATGGTTTGCTGATAAAGTTGACGAACGTGATGGTGTTTTTAGTTTTAGCTGGAATGGTACTGAAGATAAAGCTGAATTACTGGACAGTGAAGAAGATAAATTTGTACGTTTTCGCTGGGATTATATGACTAAAGACGAATACTTTGAATGGCGTATTGATAAATCTGAAGTTACCAACCAAACCATTTTGGTTATCAGTGATTTTGCAGAAAAAAAAGAAATAAAAGACCAGAGCCAGTTATGGGAATACCAGGTTAAGGAATTATTTCATCGCCTCGGTAGTTAAGCCTCCAGCAATTTCATCATGTCTGTAAAGGAATTTTCCAATAATAAATGAATCTCTTTCCACTCATTTAACGAATACTTTATTGCCATTTTTACAAAATGTTTTTGCCGGATGATCTGCTCAAATTCCTGATCGTTAAGCTGATTTACAGTAATATAATTTTCTGCCGCAAAATGATGATGCCATTGGCTTTCATTAATGCAGATATAAAAATCATACAGGTCAGCTATCTCTTTGTTTTTTAAAATATTTTCTTCCAGCAGCTGTTTATACGATCCCGATAACTGTAGTGTAACACTGAAAAAATTCCCCCACCAAAACATGGTTCTAATAGCAAAAGTATTTTCAGCATCAAAACATCGTGGATAATCTAAAAGCACATAAGGAAGCTGCAGGTAATTTTCTCCCTTTGAAATTTTGGGTGTGGATTGTATGACCGGTAAAGGCAACCAATTCTTTTCTTTAAATACAATAGTTTTCTG
>JAYVEQ010000085.1:0-20328 GCA_043748745.1 Chitinophagaceae bacterium
CATTGCCCATATTGACCACGGAAAAAGCACCCTTGCAGACCGCCTGCTGGAATTTACCCATACCATTGGCGAGCGTGATATGCAGGCCCAGGTACTGGACGATATGGACCTGGAAAGGGAAAAAGGAATCACCATTAAGAGCCATGCCATACAGATAAATTATAAATGGAAGGACGAGGAATATGTGCTCAACCTGATAGATACCCCCGGCCACGTGGACTTTAGTTATGAAGTGAGCCGAGCCCTTGCCGCCTGCGAAGGAGCCCTGCTTTTGGTGGATGCAAGCCAGGGCATACAGGCGCAGACCATCAGCAACTTATACCTTGCTATTGACAATAATTTAGAGATCATCCCGGTCATCAATAAGATCGATATGGATGGTGCCATGATACCTGAGGTAACCGACCAGATAGTAGAACTCATCGGCTGCAAGCCCGAAGATATTTTATTGGCCAGCGGCAAAAGCGGTATTGGCATTGAAGAGATTTTAACCGCCATCATTGACCGTATTCCTGCACCCAAGGGCGACCCGAATGCCCCACTGCAGGCATTGATATTTGACAGTGTGTATAATAGTTTCCGGGGTATCATTGTGTACTACCGTGTTTTTAACGGTACATTAAAAAAGAATGACAAGATCAAGTTCAGCAATACCGGCCTGGAATACGGAGCCGATGAAGTGGGTATCTTAAAATTTGGTATGGCTCCCCGGCCCGAAGTGGCGGCAGGCGATGTGGGTTATATCATCACCGGCATCAAAAACGCCAAAGAAGTGAAAGTGGGCGATACAATTACTACCACAGTTAATCCATCGCTTGAACCAATTAAAGGTTTTGAAGACGTGAAGCCAATGGTATTCGCAGGCATCTTCCCCATTGAAACCGATGCTTTTGAAGAGTTACGTGACTGTATGGATAAACTGCAACTGAATGATGCATCACTTACGTTTGAACTGGAAACAAGCCAGGCGCTTGGCTTTGGTTTTCGCTGCGGATTTTTAGGCATGCTGCACATGGAAATTATTCAGGAACGTTTGGAAAGGGAGTTTAACCAAACGGTAATAACCACTGTACCCAACGTGAGTTTTATTGCCACCACCAGCAAGGGCGAAGTGGTAACCATTAATAATCCTACCGAAATGCCCGACCCTACAAGGATAGATCATATTGACGAACCTTTCATCAGGGCGCAGATGATCAGTAAACCGGAATACATTGGCAACATCATGACGCTTTGTATAAACAAGCGTGGCATTTTAATTAACCAGGGTTACTTAACACCAACCCGTGTGGAACTTACTTTTGATATGCCCCTCACCGAAATAGTTTTTGATTTTTATGATAAACTGAAAAGCATGACGAGGGGTTATGCCAGTTTTGATTATCACCCGATAGAATACCGGGAAAGTGATATTGTGAAGATGGATATTTTATTGAATGGTGAGAAAGTAGATGCATTGAGTGCATTAATACACCGTGCCCGTGCACAGGAGTTTGGCCGCAAACTTTGCGAAAAACTGAAAGAGCTATTGCCGAGGCAGCAGTTTCAGATTGCGATACAGGCAGCTATTGGTGCCAAAGTGGTAGCCAGGGAAACCATCAGCGCCATGCGTAAGGATGTTACCGCTAAATGTTATGGTGGAGATATAAGCCGTAAAAGAAAATTATTAGAGAAACAGAAAGAAGGTAAGAAGCGGATGAAGCAGATAGGCAACGTAGAGGTACCACAGGAAGCTTTTCTTGCAGTTTTGAAACTAAATGATTAACAGATTTTGTACTCTTTGTAAAAAACTTTGTGAACTTAGTGGTTTATTTTTAACCACTAAGTTCACGAAGAACATACATCACAAAGTGCACTAAACTGAAAGATATTATTGCTCAAGTTGTACTTTGAATATTTATCTTTAAAGCTTACTACTAAGCTGAATTACTGTTGAAGAAGAAACACATCATTATCCTTTCGCTGCTTATCATACTGTATTTGATCAACGGTATCTGCTCTATCAATGCCTTATCTGTTACAGCCGATGAGGGGTCTCACCTGGCATTTGGTATTAAGATGCTGAAAGGAGATCCCGGAAGAACCAATCCTGAAAAAGATAACAGCAAAATGCCGGTATCGGTGTTGAACACGATTCCCCGTGCTGTTGAACAACTATTTTCAAAAGACCTTTCTAAAAATGATAATGGCATCAGCGATACTATCAGGGGCAGGTATATTACGTTGATATTTTCGGTACTTATTATTTTACTTGTTTTTACCTGGAGCTGGAAATTGTATGGTATTAATGCAGGGCTGTTCTCAGTTTTTTTGTTTGTGCTTTGTCCGAATAATATGGCCAATGCCGTCCTGGTTACAACCGATACTTATTCCGTTTTCTTTTTACTGGCCACTTTGTATTTTTTATGGAAATACTGCAACAGCAAAAGCGCTAAAGATTTTATATGGTTTGCGGTGCTGCTTGGTCTATCACAGTTAGTAAAGCAATCGCTGTTTCATTTGTATATGCTGGCGCCTGTTTGTGTTATCATTTATTTGATTGTGCAGAAACAAAAATTTCGTCCATTGCTGATGTTAAAACATTTGCTGATCGTTGCAGGTATCAGTTGGCTCATCATTAATGCAGGGTTTATCTTTTGGCATTTGAACCTGAAGTTGAGCGATTATCATTTTATGAGTTCGTTGTTTCAAAAAGTACAACAGTTGCTGCCCGATTGGTTACCTGTTCCATTATCTGAATCTTTTGTAACCGGGTTAGACCAGGCCAAATATTACGACCAGCTTGGTGGCGGACTTATAAACAGTTCTTTTGCCAATGTTACCATACTTGGGCATAGCGCTACCGGTGGCAGCTTTTGGTATTACTATTTTGTGAGTATTTTTTTTAAAACTCCTATTACTTACCTGGTATTATTTGGCTGGGCGGTTTATATTTTAATTGAAAAGAAAACATTTGCTCAATTTATAAAGAATGAATTTTTTTTACTGGTACCCATTGTTTATTTTTTGTTGCTGCTGAGTTTTTTATATAAAACGCAATGCGGCATCAGGCATATTATTTTTATTTATCCCTTGCTTTTTATTTTAAGTGGTATTGTTTTTAAATATGCCGTTAGTAAAAAAGATCAGTTATTTATTTTGGCTTTAAGCTTATTGTTAGTGATGAGTGTTGGTCAGTATTTTAATAATTACTATCCTTATACCAATGAATTCATCGGGCACAAGAAAAATGCCTGGCAATATGTAGGGGCCAGCAATCTTAATTTTACCCAGGCAGAATATTTAATAGATGATTATTTGCAAAAACACCCTGATGTATACCGGGCACCTGAAACGCCACAAACAGGTAAATTTATTTTGGTGATCGACAATTACCTGGATATATGGAACACCGGTAAATACCAATGGTTGCGAAAGTTAAAGCCGGTTGGAGAAGTGCATTACAGTTATTTGTTGTTTGAGGTGCGACAAAAAGATATTGAACCTTAATTTTTTAACAGATGCTTAAAGGGAAAAAAATAGTTGTGGTTATGCCGGCATACAATGCTGCCAAAACATTGGAACAGACCTATGCCGATATTCCTTTTGATATTGTGGATGAAGTTATATTGGTGGATGATGCCAGTACGGATGAAACCATAAAAATTGCGAAGGCTTTAAATATTCACCATGTTATTAAACATGATGATAATAAAGGTTATGGTGCAAACCAGAAAACCTGTTATACAAAGGCATTATCATTAAATGCAGATATCATCATTATGCTGCATCCCGATTACCAGTACAATCCAAAGTTGATTCCTTCAATGGCAAACCTGATTGCTGAGGATGTTTACCCCGTAGTAATTGGTAGTCGCATTTTGGGCAAAGGAGCCATAACAAACGGGATGCCTGTTTATAAATATTTTTTTAACCGTTGTCTTACTTTATTTCAGAATATTTTGTTGAACCGGAAATTGTCGGAATATCATACCGGCTACAGGGCTTATTCAGCTGCTGTGTTAAAGGATATAAATTTCATGACAAACTCCGATGATTTTGTTTTTGACAATCAGGTGCTGTTGCAGATCATCTGTAAGAAATATATGATCGGTGAAATATCCTGCCCTGCAAAATATTTTGCAGATGCTTCCTCGATAAATTTTGGACGCAGCTGCCGGTATGGTTGGGGCATTGTAACAAATACCATTGGATTTGTTTTGCATAAGATGAGATTGATCAGGATGAAAATATTCACTTAGTGATCTTTTTGGTTTGGGTTTTACCACAAAGGACACTAAGTAAATACAACATAAAGCGCAGCAAGAAGAATTAATCAATACAAACTCTTTTTAAACCCGTAATTTTGAGAAAAAAAATAAAGCTATGAGTGATTTTTCTTTAAGTGATGACATGAAAATTGAAGTAATGGCCAGTTTCATTAATAAAGGTTCTGATGCGCCTTTAACCGGCAGTGATTATGAATTCAGGTTGTTTGAAAAAGACTTTATGGAAGATGATTACTTAGGCAAAAGCCCTTTGGATGAAAACGGGGTAGCGAAGGTTTCTTTTAAACATGCCGATTATAAAGATTTTTTAAACCCGGAAATAAATCCTGATCTGTATTTTGCTTTATACAAAGGAGAAGCACTTATCTTTCAAAGCAAAGTAATGCGAGATGTGGATATTGCCGGTGAGGAAAAATTTAAAATGGGAGAGGGTGAGGTTATTGATCTTGGTACATACCTGGTAGAAGGATAAAAAATTATCCTTTACCCTTTTTTTTAACCGATTTTTTTTGTTCAGGTTTTTTTTCTGTTTCTTCAGCCTCTGCACCTTTTAATTTGCTTTCATTAATATTTCCCGATGGGTCTGTTATTGGATTGGGAACAGGCGCTTGCCCTTCAGGTGTTACTACATTAAATACTTTTTCTACGTGGATCCATTTACCTGATTTCCATTTAAAGCCTTCATAATCTCCGTCGCCAACCAATGTCCATTTCTTTTTAGGTTCGTCTGATTCTGAGATCAGGTGTTCCACAATGATCATGTCCAGGTCTTTATCATAATTCAACTTGGGGCCTGCATCTTTTTTATATTCCATGATATACCGGCTCTGTGATCTTTTTACCGCTGAATCTTCTTCGTAACTGAAAAAACGGCCACCGAATGTTGGCTCGCCACTCAGGAAATTCAATACTTCAATGATCTTCCTGTTGCTGCGGATATTGTTTTCATCAAAACCCAGCAGGGTATAATAGTTTTGATTGCCACTTTTTTTAAGAATGATATTATAGTATATAGCGCCGATCCAGCCAAAATTATTGCCGATAGTATCTGCAAGATTTATAGTAACATCTGATTTATCGATGAGTGGATATAATTTCAATGAACCATCGTTTGTTTTCATCTGTATAGCACCATGCTGGCGGATGATATTTTCATTAATCACCAGTTGCCAGGTGAATATCCTGAAAACACTATCTGGTGAATATAATCTTGAAACGGTAATCAGCGAATCGAATGGATAATGAAAAGAGTTTGGTGTTTTTAAAGCCCTTACCAGCATACGGGTAAAAATGCTGTCAGCAACAAACCGGTTATCTGAATTAATACCCTGTATGATCTTATATGCATAACTTTTTAAAGAATCTTCTTTTTGTTTTAAGATCTTAAGCTCTGTTTTACCGATACCCTGAGAATTGGCCGGATGGCAGATATACAGCATTAACAGTAAAGCTAATAGTTTCTTCATGCGATAAAAATAGTTATTACTTTAACAAGATGAGTACAAAGTTATTGTTTGAGCATAAAATTTAACTAAAGCTTTAGAAGACATATTACAAGGATTATCGGAGGACATCAGCAAAGGCGATTAATGATTCATAAACTGTATCAATCCGGTCATCCTGCAAATCAACTTCGGGCCTGGTGGTTGGAAGGAAGATGGTTTGCACGCCCAGGTTGCGGCCAAACTGCATATCGCTGATGGTGTTTCCTATCATTATTGATTTAGAAAGATCAATATCCGGGAAATCATTAACGGCCTGTAAACCCATGCCCGGATTGGGTTTACGGTTGGGGTTGGTATCATCCAGTTCAGGACAATAATAGATCCCATCAATTCTACCTCCAGCCTTATCTATTTCAGCGATCATATTTTTATGTATCAGCTGCAGGTCTTCCAATTTTGTAACACCTTTTCCAATTCCTCTTTGGTTGGTTACAACAATAATATATTTAAATTTTTCAGCAAAAATAGCAATGGCTTTTTTAGTGCCCCCGTAGAAATAAAATTCTTCCCAGGTGTGGATATAATCTTTGTGTTTTTCATGATTAATTACACCGTCTCTGTCAAGAAACAATGTCCAGGTCTTATCAATTTTACTTAAGTCGAACATATGATGTCACTAATTTGACGAATTATTTTATTAGCGCAAAAACTATCACCAGAATTGGTTGCGTTCGTGAATCCAACTTCTAACTTCTAAATCCTAACTCGGTTTGCGCTCTTTCATAATCTTCCGGTATCCCGATATCAATAAAATATTCATCCTGCACTACACCGTACATTTTTCTTTTATCAATGTATTGTTCAAGGTAATCTTTTTCAAAAGAGAATTTTACCGGCAGATCTTCCTGCAAAAAATTAACAGTATTCAAAATATAAACACCGCCATTGATCAACCCTTTTTCGTATTGCTGTTTTTCTTTAAAGGAAGCTATCGAATTATCTTTGTTGATTTCAACCAAACCATACCGGTTAAAATTCTGCAATGGCTTTAGTGCAAGGGTGCAATCTGCTTCACATATTGTATGTGCTGCAGAAAGTATTTTTATATTAAGCTTAAAAAGAGTATCCCCGTTCACGATCAAAACATTTTTTTCAGTTGCCAGGCTGCAGGCCAGTTTTATTGCTCCACCGGTACCGAGCGGTTCTTCTTCAATGCTGGTTTGCATAAACATCAGAGGATATTGTTCATTCAACCAGGCTTCTATCATTTCGTGTTTATAACCCAGTGAAAATATGAATTTATCAATCCCTTGTTTTTTCAGAAATTCAATCACATAAAATAAAAATGGTTTTCCGGCTATGGGTGCCATACATTTAGGCATGTCGGAAACAACAGATCGTAATCTTGTTCCCAAACCGCCGGCTAAAATAATTGCTTCTTTAATCATTTTTGATAAGCTGTTAGCCTTTAGCTGAGCATCATAAACACGGGGGATGGCTAACAGCTAATAGTTAATGTCTAAGCGCTTTTAAAATATTCTGCTTCCACCAATTGACAAATAACATGTCCCAGTAAAATATGACTTTCCTGTATTCGTGGTGTATCGGTTGAAGGGACATTGATCAAATAATCGGAAAGGGATTTTAATGTGCCGCCGGTTAAGCCGGTAAAAGCAATGGTGATCATTCCTTTCTCTTTGGCCACTTCAAAGGCATTGTAAATATTTTTACTGGTGCCCGAAGTACTTAATCCTACTACTATATCGCCTTTATTACCCATTCCTTTCAGCAGCCTGGAATAAATAACATCATAACTGTAATCGTTGGCCACAGCTGTGAGGTAAGAAGTATTGCAGTGCAGGGCTTCAGCTGGCAAGGAATCCCTGTCGGTATAAAACCTCCCGCTGAATTCTGCTGCCAGGTGCTGTGCATCAGCTGCACTACCGCCATTACCACAAAACAATACTTTATTGCCATTCCTGAACGCTTTTACAATTACTGCAATACATTCCTTAACAGTGTTCAGTAATTCTTCATTCTGCAAAACTTCCTGTTTTACTGCGATAGAAGACTGTACTATATTTTTTATCTGTTCCATATTTCTAATTTAAATGCTCCAGGTTGTTAAACCATGTTTGGTGAATGAATAATTTCTAACAACACCACCAAAAGTATTCAAAGTTTTAATAACCGCATGGCGGGTGTTGCCGGGGCAATAAAAGATCATAAAACCGCCGCCGCCGGCACCACTGATCTTGCCACCTGTTGCGCCTGCTGCTTTTACTGCAGCATAAACTGTTTCTATTTCAGTAGTGCTGATATTGGCCGCCATATTTCTTTTTTGTTCAAACCCGTAATCTAATATCAGGCCAATTTCATCAAGTTTTCCCTGTAACAATGCTTCTTTCATCATTTTCGCCTGCTCTTTCAGCTGATGCATGGCATCAATACTCTTTTCATTCTTTTCATTTACATTTTTTACCTGCTCATTAATGATGGCAGCACTCTCCCTGGAAGTTGAGGTAAAATACAGTACTAAATTATTTTCCAGTTCATGTAAATACTGCGGCTTTATACGTAAAGGATTTACGATCACTTTATCATCAGCATAAAATTCCATAAAATTTACACCGCCAAATGTTGCAGCATACTGATCCTGTTTACCACCGGCCAGTTGCAGATCTAACCGTTCAATGTCATAAGCATAATGAGCTATCCTGTATTCATCAAAAGAAAGTTTAAGCATTTCTGCAAATGCACCTAATACCGCAACTACAAGTGTTGATGATGTGCCTAATCCCGAGCCGGCCGGCGCATCAACAAAAGTAGACAAGCGAAATCCTTTTAAAGGCATTGCATGATCTTTTTGTACCCGGTTATAAACTGCTTTTAACAGATCCAGTTTTCCATCAATAGGTAACTGTTCAACCAGGTCAAACTGCTGTTCCTCTTTTCTATCCAGTGCCTCAATAATAATTTTATTTTCTGTTAAAGGTTCAATTGTAGCGTATGCTGAAAGAGAAATGGTTGTATTTAAAATTGCCCCACCATATTGATCGCTGTATGGACTCACATCTGTACCGCCACCGGCAAGACCAATTCGTAAAGGAGCTTTGCTTCTGTAAATCATGTAATTTGGTTAAAGGGGCAATTTACTTACTATTGGCCAATTCGAGTATGCTTTCTGCCATTTTAGCCCAGCTGAACTTTTTCTTTTCTTCCAGCAAGCCTGGCAAAAAATAGTTTTCGCCTTTGTTAAAGAACTCAATAATTTTTTCAGCCAGTGAAGCAGCATTGGGTTCTGCTACCAAACCAACTATATTATCTGGTACCATTGCCGGTAAGCCACCAACGTTGGTAACGATCATAGGAATTTCGAAATGATAGGCCAGTGGCGTTACTCCGCTTTGTGTGGCATTGCGGTATGGTTGAATTACAACATCTGCAGCACATATATAATTTTTGACTTCATTAACAGTTATAAAATCAGTGTGCAAGATCAATTGATCCCGTATTCCCAATTTGGCAATTTGGTCATCATAAAATTTCCGGTCTTCGTAAAATTCTCCGGCAATAAGCAGTTTGATGTTTGGTGTTTGGGTTTTGTGTTTCTGCAAAATATTCATCGCATCAAATAAAATATCCAACCCTTTGTATTTTCTGATAAACCCAAAAAATAAAATGATCTTTTGATCATTGTTAATTGATAAATGCTTTCTTGCTTCCTCTTTACTGATCTTTTCGCCAAAATTATCATAAAGCGGGTGGGGGACAAGCAATGCTTTTTTTTCTTTTGTAAATAACCGCAGGTCACTCATCACTTTTTCACTCATCGTAATAAAAGCATCAACCGGTTTAATAAAATACCGGGTAAATGGTTTATCACCAAAGCGTTTTTCATGCGGAATAATATTATCTGCAATGCAGATTATTTTTGTGTGTTTGTTTTTTTTGATGATGCGAAGGATTGTTCCCAGGCAAGGGCCCATCAGCGGTATCCAGTATCTGACAATAGCAATATCAGGTTTTAAATGCTTTAATTCCTGTCCAACACTTATCCAGTTTAATGGGTTTACAGAATTTATCCTGCTGTGAATATCCAATCCTTCAGGAGCAGGATCGCTTGTAAATTGTGATTTGCCCGGAAAGAGAAAGCCGGGATATTGAAGAGAGAAAGAATAAATACTGGTTTGATATCCTTCGTTTTTAAACTGCCTGGCAAGTCGTTCATTAAACGTTGTTATACCACCGCCACGTAAGGGATGTGCCGGGCCGATGATAACTACATACATAATTTTATTAAGGTTTATTACAATCCTGTTTTTTCTTCGATCAAATAATTATTCCGTTCCGGCGAATTGCGGGAAATAAGTTCTCCTATAAAACCTGCCAGGAATAATTGTGTACCCATGATCATGGCTAATATTGCAAAGAAGAACAGCGGCCTTTGTGTCATACCGGTAATATCAAAAAAGAATTTGGAAATAGTGAGGTATAAAAATATACCAAGGCCGGCAAAGAAAGCCAGTGTACCCCATAAACCAAAAAAATGCATGGGCCTTTTACCAAACTTTCCAACAAACATAATGGAGGCCAGGTCGAGAAAACCATTTACAAAGCGTTCCCAGCCAAATTTGGTAACGCCATATTTCCGGGCACGGTGTTCAACCACTTTTTCTCCTATCTTCCTGAAGCCGCCCCATTTTGCCAGGATAGGAATATAGCGGTGCATCTCGCCATAGATCTCAATGCTCTTAACCACTTTCTTTTTATACGATTTGAGGCCGCAATTAAAGTCGTGGAGTTTTATACCAGAACTTTTACGGGCTGCGGCATTAAATAATTTTGAAGGAATATTTTTGGTCAGTTTGTTATCATATCTTTTTTTCTTCCAGCCACTCACCATATCAAATCCATCTTCAACAATCATTTTACGCAAATCAGGTATTTCATCCGGGCTGTCCTGCATATCTGCATCCATAGTAATTATAACATCACCCTGTGAAGCTTTAAAGCCTTCATTCAATGCAGCACTTTTGCCATAGTTACGTTGAAACTTTATGCCTTTAATATTTGGATTACCAATTCGTAGCTTTTCAATCACTTTCCAGGATTCATCAATACTGCCATCATCAATCATAATAATTTCATAAGAAAAATTATTTTCCTGCATTACCCTTTCAATCCAGGCACAAAGTTCAGGTAAAGATTCTTCTTCGTTATAAAGCGGTATTACAATTGATAGATCCATGGTGTGTTGTTTGTCCCCATCCCCGAAAAGGGTAATAGTGGAAATTATGGTTTTATTTTTTTGTACCAGGCTTTTATTCTACTATTAAACTTCACAGGCGTCGCGCTCTTCAACTTTTTGTTCTTTACTCAACGCCTGTTTTCAATGCCGCTTTTATTTAAAAAACTAACTATTCCTTTTTGAACTTAAAACCCCGGCTGTTAATGATGTTATTAAGGCGCCCAAAAATAAATAAACAAACGTTGTAATGCCCATCATCATCAGAATAAAGATACGTTTCATTTGATTTGTATTTTTTTCGATCTCAACAGGTGTATGGTTACCCTCGGCTAACAATAATTTACTGTTTTCAGCAAATTTAGCATCCCGTATTTCCGGGTTAATATAAAAAAACACGAATACAAAAAGTACCATCAATAAAGTAACCATCACAAACATTTTAAAGCCAGCCGAAAAATATTCTTTAAATTTTGTATCCACAGGCGCAGTTTTTTTAAAATCAAGTAAACACCATACTATTCCGGCTGTGTAAACAAAATAAATGATGTATTGAAAATTACCTTCAAATGGCTGTTTAAGCACATAGAAAAAAAACAGGGCCATGGCAATCATCAGGATACCTGTCATTAAGCCTTTATTTCTTGCAGATAAATTTTTCATATGTTGTTCAGTTCAACTTTACCATTATTAATAATTCCAACAACTTTGCCTTTTAATTTTTTTCCGGTAAAAGCTGAATTTTTTGATTTGGATTGTATCATGCTTTCTTCAAAAATATATTCGAGATCAGGTAAAAATAAAGTAAGTGATGCCATTTCGCCTATAGCAATTTCGGGAACAGGCAGGCCAAACAATGTTCTTGCATTTATGGTCTGCATCTGAATAAAATCATCAACCGGCAAACCAATACTGTTTATAACTGCAAACATTGTTTCCAAACTGATCATGCCGTTTTTTGCATATTCAAACTCACAAACCTTGTTATCCCATTGTTGGGGCAGGTGATGAGAAGCTATACAATCAATAGTGCCATCAAATAAAGCCTTTCGCATTGCCATCATATCAGTCCGGCTTCTTAAAGGAGGGTTTAATTTCAGGTTTGTATCATATCCCTGCAGGTCTTCATCACAAAAATGAATTTGGTAGGGGGTTATGGAACAGCTTATTTTAATTGCACCTGCTTTAGCTCTTTTAATATATTCCAGGCTTTTGGGAGATGATATTCCTGTAAAATGCAATTTACTGTCGACATACCTTGCTAATTTAATATCCCTGGCAACCATTAACTCTTCTGCCATTGCCGGCTTACCCGGTAATCCCATTTGGGTCGAAATAATTCCTTCATTCATTAATCCGTTTGTGCCGATGCTGTTATCGTCAGGTATTTGGATAACTATTCCATCAAAACTTTTTACATATTGCAATGCCTTCAATAACATGCCTGCATTTTGTATTGGATTTATACCGTCACTAAATGCCAGTGCACCACTTTGCCGCATGTCATACATTTCCGAAAGCTCTTTACCGGCTGCATTTTTTGTAACAGCACCAACAGGATGAATATTAACTGCAACCTGTTTGGCTTTTTGAACAATATACTCAACCTGCGATTTATTATCAACAACCGGGTTGCTGTTTGGTATCAGCATTACATCAGTAAAACCACCGGCAACAGCAGCATTTGCACCGGTTTCTATGCTTTCTTTTTGTTCAAAACCGGGATCGCCAAAATCTGCAAAAATGTCCATCCATCCAATACTTGCACATAAACCTTCCAGCTCAATCAGTTGGTCAGCTTTTTCGTTAATGTCATCATCAATTTTTGAGATTTTGCCATTGACTATTAAAATATCTTTAGTTTGCCCGTTAAAAGGAGAGGAGGGAGAAATTATTTTGGCTTGCTTTATTAATATCTTCATTATTTATAAGAGATTGAGCAAATATCATAAAAAAATGTCAGGATATGAAAACTGACTGATAAATTGTCGGAATGTAACGTATCTGTACCAAGATTAAACTAAGCCAAAAAAAAATCTCTGCACTAATGCAGAGATCAAAAGTCGGGAGCAATGGACGATTTTCGAACCAATTTCTAAGGGATTTAGAGCAAATTCATGTTTTTCTAACCCGCTAAAAAAGCTCTCATATTTCTTCAAAATTGCTGATATTTGCATTGCTAAAAGGTTTTTCGCCTGCATATCTCATCCCTTATGGGTGTTGCCAGTACTGGTACGGGGGCAAAAAGATTTTTTAGCTTTTTTATTGCTTTAAGTTGCAGATTCTGTAAATCCCTCGTTACCGTTGATTGTCAGAATATCACTATCACAAGGGCTGAATATAGGATTTAATTGATATCTCAAGCTACCCATATTTGCCGGCTTATTAAAAGCCTCTTCCAAATATTCCACGATCTTATATCCTTTCAGGTGTTCATAAGGATTAAGAAAAAAATACCAAGGGGGCGAGTAATACCATTCCTTGCCATCTATTACCTCCTTGATTGTCTGTGACTTTAAAAGCTTTTTCGGTGGCAAAAAGCCCTTATTGTCTTTAAGAAGGAAAAGCTGGAGATGAATGGCCCTTACCTCGCCGGGAATAATCCGGTTTTTAATAATGCCTTGCTTTATCAATTTGCGGAGCATAGGCGCTTTAATATTAAAATACATTTCAAGTTCACATGCTGAATACCAACTTTCCTTGTTCTTTGCTACAGATCCGGGTATTAGCTTTTTGTTTATTGCCCGCTGGCAAGTCATGCATTTGAGACCGTATTTATCATACCAGGAATTTTCCTTTGACGCAGGCCCTCCACAAATAAGGCAGGAATAACCGACAAGATCAAAATGAAATCCTTTGGGGTGTTGTTCAAGCATCCTTCTCCTTCGACATTCTTCCGTGGCAAGTTCACAAATTATTCCGGCGAAGTTCCTTATATCCCTTGCTGCTTTACTTGCTTCTTCCCAGCTACATTCCTTTCCCTGCTTTTTCTCCAGAATGTTTTTTATCTCTTGAATCTCTTTATCTGAGTGTTCCATCATTTTTATCGAAAAGTATTTTAATAGTCTTTTTCAAATATTTTTTTTATGCTTTCGCTGAGCCTATTTGTTTATCCGCCAAATCTTGCTATATGCGCCATTTATGACGCAATTGCCACAACCATTTTTCCTTAATCCTGCCCATTAGTAGCCATTTAGTTGTCATAAGAGTCCATTTCATTTCAACATATCCGCCATTTATCCGCCAAATCTTGGTTATATCCGCCATTTATCCGCCAGACTTCAACTTATAATAAGTGCCCTTTTTTTCACCATCTTTCACAAAAACATTTAATTCAGTAAGGTTTTCCAAATCCCGTAATGCAGTCCTGTCAGACGTTTCGTTTATCTCCTGATATTCCTTATTCGTTATTTTTCCTTTCTCTTTCACAAAAAATACTGCTTTCACTTGTCGGGTATTAAGCCCCAACCTTATCAACTGTTCTTCTGTCAAATTGTTTTTGAAAAGTGTAATAATAAAACCACCGTCTTGCTCTTGCATTTCGGGTTCAGGCAATTCAGCCTCTTTGCAAGTGTCTAAAATTTTAATAGTGCCACGACCCCATGCGTCAATATATCCACCTTTAAAACTTACATCCGCAATGATTGGGTTTCTTGGTCTTGAAGAATGGGAACGTTTCAATGCAGCAAGTGTTAAACCTGATGGCAAAGAACCCTCATTCCAAATACTTATTTTGTCGTCATACACACGGATTTGAATGGGTGCTCCCATATAGTTGCGATGTACCAAAGCATTCAATAACATTTCCCGGATGGCAGCTAAAGGATACTCCCCTTTTTCAATTCGGTGCATACCTTCAAAGCCAATTGATCGTATTAGAAATTTATGATTGAGTTGATTTAAAACAGCTTGCAGTAACATTATTACATTCCCTTCTTCCGTTTCCTGAAATATAATGTCCGTATCATCTTTTCCAAAGCGGCCAATTTTTACATAAATGCCTGGATAAAATTTTCCGGGGTCTTTGCCGAATAAAATAATGGCTGCCCTTTTTAATAGCCCGTTTTCTGTAAGCCGCAATTTTTCAAATAATTCAGGTAAATCAAGCCCGTCATTTTCTGGAAGGCGACCAGTATTTTTAGAAGCAGCAAGAAATATTTTAACCGTCTTTTCATCAATGTCGTCAAATGTTGCTCTTGGTTCAATTACATCATCCCATGTCTTGCCCGATTTTTTTAACAGGAATTCATTGAGTGATGCCCCTGTCAATTCTTGTTTGGTACTGCCACTGCGATAGTAATATCTCCCTCTTAATGATATTGGAACAATATAAGGATGCGTAATTATTTCAACATAAAATAAGCCAGCGTCTTCCAATAAATTTACATCTACCATTATGCCTAATATATCCCTGATTTTATTCGGTAAATCCTCCATCAGTTTTTTATAATCTGCCGCACCTACAACTTTGCCATCATCATCTTTACCTATGTATATTGTTCCCCCTTGGGCATTGGCAAAACCACAAACCCATTTCAGGTAGTCATCGTGCCAGCTTTGTTTATATTCTATATTTTGTTGTTCAGGCATTGTTTATTTTTCTCTATTTTAACTTTGATAATATGCTTAAAAAATATGTTGTTTATAAATTATCAATACCCAATGCCTGAAAGAAAGCATCATGCCGTTTCTCTGCAAACTCAATCATTGTATCATAAGACATCACCTCAAAGTATTGGTTCAATTCAGGATTTATCTTGTATAGAGTTCCGTAAGGAGTTTTTTTGAAAAAATTATTCTTGATATTGTAATCAACAAGTTCTTTATGCAAATCGCAAATTATGTAACCAAACTTTGGTGTAGTATCCTCAATGTTTAGCAACTTCCCCTTGTCTGTTTTTGATTTACTTTCCATTAATTTTTCAAAGTATTCAGCAACCTGCCAATCAAGTTTTTTATCCTTTGCTGTTTTCATATCTCTGCCAGGTCTTTTGAATTCAAAAACTACAAGGGAGTTTATTTTATTCGGATTGTCAGCATAAGCCCAAGGGAAATCATAAATCAATAGATCTGTTTCCTTATTACTTTCTGCTGCGACATGTTTATTGGTTTTAAGAGGTCTGTCGGATGTTGTGTATGAGTGAAAGTTGAGCCGTTCATCCAACAACCAAAGGTTGTGAAAGTCCTTTGGCATTGTATCAGATTCAGCGCCCATTGTAAAAATAATGTTGTGCAAATCTTCTTCAAGCATATACTCACCTTCCTCTCTCCAATTAAGATACTGCCGAAATAATTTAATAATTGCTTTTCTCCTAATCAATAAGTCAGCCAACTTACCAATAGAAAAGGCGGCTTCTTCTTTCAGAACATTCTGAATTATTTCACTAAACTCTTTCTTATCGTATTTCTTTTTTGCAAATGCCTTATCAAATGCTTTGGTTCTTTTTTGTTCGAGCTTAAAAACTTTTTGATGTAATTCAGATTCTAATCGATCATCTGTTGCAGTTGCCGGAATGTCATCAAATACATTTTCCACACTTAATAAGTGCCTGTAAGCAAGTCGGGGTTTATCGGGGTTTAGAATGTAATTTTCTATTCTTTGATTTTTTTCTTTAATTGCTGATGTAATCCATTCTGAATATTCTGTTCTTACATTCTCGGAAACATCTTGTAACAATTCATCAATACTAATTTCATCAAACGCACCTTTATCATCTTCTTTATTCGGAATGGCAAATTTATTACGTTGGTTGTTTGCCTTTACATCAAGGAAATCACTTGTTACATAAACTGAAAGGAAATATTTTTTTTCGTTTTCGTCTTTCAAATTTTGAACGAACGAAGGAATGTAATTGGAAACACTTATTTTTTTTCCTACTTCTCTTTTGTTCGCACAAAGGTGAAATGAATGTGTTTTGTTGTTGTAGTCTCTGAGATAATTTAAGTTGAATGGCTCATTAACATTTTTCAGCTTTAAACTTGTAACCTCCTTGTCAAACTTTACCACATTGCTGTATAAATCATTTACAAAAATTGATTTCTCCTTTTCATTCTCATTATACAATCTTATTGCTGGGATTTCATTCTTTATGAAATACAATAAGCAATGTTGAATAATAGTCTCTGCAATATTTTCCAGTTGAATTCTATTCTTGTTTATGATATCTTGAAATGGCTTTTTATAGTTGTTTAGTTTGACCACTGTTTTAAGCGAACCATTTTGAAGCACTTTTAAGTTTTCTTGATTTTTAGGAGTTACACCATTTTCGCCGAACTTAAAAATTCGGCTGTTCCAAACTCCATTTTCCACGAAAACACTATTGATTTCCATACTTCCAAAACAAGCTAACACTGTATATCTGCCAACACCTTTGCACCCTTTCTTTTTGTTTATGTCGGTGAAAGCATCATGAAAGGCTTCAAATCTTTTAGACAAAAAACCTACACCATTATCATATACTTCAAAGCCCTCTATTGGTAAATATGGCTCTGGAAAATCCGCTTGAAGAGGCAATTGTTTGCCCCTAATTACCTTGATTGATATTATACCTGCTTCCCCGTCTGTTTTATCCTCAATGCTTTGAATGGCATTAACTATTACCTCAAGAAGTGGCAACATAAATTCATCGGGTTCTATATCAATGCCTGCAATAAAACCTCTAAGGTTTAATGTTTGTTCCATTGTAATTTTTTTATAATTCTCCTTTAAACGCCTTATCCAATAAACTCGGCATTAGTTCAGTTAATTCTTTTTCAGTTTGTGTATATTGTTCTTTTATAACTTCTACATTTTTCAACAATGAAACAAATTCTTCCTGCAATTCTAATGCTGGAACTGGAATTGAAATTTGATGAAGCAACTTTGTACTCAAAGTTCTGTTTCTATCAACCGTGCCTGGTGAGGCAGCACTTAGCTTTTCAACTCCTTCAAAAGTTCTAAAGTAATAGAATAAATATAAAGGGTTAATGATTTCCAAATTTGGCAAACAAGTTAAATAACGATGTGAGCCAACCCAGCCATCATATTTTTTTGGAATTAAACCTACGGCTCCTTCCCAAGCCTTAATATTACTAAAAAGCAAATCACCTTCCTTCATCCAAAAAGGTTTTTGCCAAGTTAAATCTAACCCTTTGAAACTTGGATTTTCAAATAACCCTCTCCCAAAACTTCTTACCCCAATTTCAAAATATGTTTCTTCAGGATTAACTTTAACTTGTCTACGGTGAATTGGTGCAACTTCTTTCATTGGCAACAATTCAGCACTTTCAATGATGTCTGTGTATTTGCTAAAAAGTAAGTTATTGATGTCTTTGTTTTGTTCTATTTTTAAACGCTTTATTTCATCAAGTTTAGTTTTCACCTTTTCAATCTTTAAAATAATACTTTGTTGTTCTTTTAATGAAGGAAGTGGGATTGATAAATCAAGAAACCGCTTAGGCTTTAATTCCGTTTTGATTCCATTTGCTATTTTGAATTTCAAATAATGTTGGAAAACTGCACTTTTTAAATAATAGAAAATGTACTTTAAATCAGCCTGTTCGCCAGCTGGGTAATAAGCCGAATAATGAATAGTTGCCGTTATTTCTTTATTAAAATCATTTAGAGATACAGCTCCCTTTTCAGCGTTTATTCCAGAAATAACAAGGTCGTTTGGCAGTACCCGTATAAGTTTAGTGTTTGTTACTCCATCGTTTCGTAAATTGATTTTGCCATTACTAAATGAGATTTTAGAAATTATAGGAATTTCACCAGAAGCAATTTTTTCAGCATCTGGAATACCTTCTCTATACTTAAGAATCTTACCAAGTTTAACTTCTTCCCAATTACGCTTCATTATTAACTGCTTGTTTAATAGTGCTTTCAATTTCTTTCATCAATTGAATTATTTTTTTCTCCTTATCAATTATTGAACTAACTAAATCAACAGGTTCTTTGTATTCAAATTCTCCTTTACCATTAGGGTTTTTTAAATCAAGGTTTACATTCAATAATTTACCATCATCATCTGTAATCAAAATGTCTTTAATACTAACCTTCCATGCATTGTCATTTTCCTTTCGTTTGCTCCACCATTTTTTTATTTCTTCAAATTCTTCGTGTTGTATTGGTTTGGTCTTACTGTATTTTTTCTTGTCAGCAGGTGGTAACAGTTCGTAATACCAGATATGTTTGGTTGGTTCGCCTTGTTCAAAAAACAAAAGGTTACAGGGGATATTTGTATAAGGTGCAAAAATGCCTTCCCCTAATCTTACAATGGTGTGTAAATTAAATTCTTCAACCAATTGCTTTTTTACCCTTGCAGCAATACCGTCAGCAAATAAAGTGCCGTGAGGTACAACAATAGAAGCTCTGCCGCCTTTTTGGTCTGGCTTTTTGCGTTTCAGTTTTCGCATTATCAATTGCAAAAAAAGCAGTGCGGTTTCAGTTGTTTGTTTGTCGTCAGGAAAGTTATTCAGAATGCCTTTTTCTTCTTCACCTCCAAATGGTGGATTGGCTAATACAATGTCCACTCTGTCTTTATCGCCAATATCTCTTAAAGGCACTCTTAAACTATTACCGCTATCAATGTTTGGGTAATTTAAACCATGTAATAATAAATTCATTTGGCAAAGTAAATAAGGAAGCGGTTTTGCTTCTCCACCTATAATTGATTTTTCTTGTAGAATTTTTTTGTGTTCAACCGTTTTTGATTGCTTCTTTAAATGCTCAAATGTTTCTACCAAAAAGCCTCCTGTTCCGCAAGCTGGGTCAAGAACAGTTTCTCCAATTTTAGGGTCAAGCATTTCAACCATAAATCTTACTACTGGCCTCGGCGTGTAAAATTCTCCTGCATCTCCGCTTGCATCTCTCATTTCTTTTAAAATACTTTCATATAAATGAGAGAGAGAATTTAATTCTTCGTTGCTGGTAAAATGGATTTCTTCAATTTTGTTTACCACATCTCTCAATAAATAACCGTTTATCATCCGGTTAGTTACACCTTTAAAAACGGTGGAGATAACGTCTTTACGTTCTGTGCCTGTTTCGCTTTGCAAACCTCTTAAGAAGTAGAGTAAGCCTGTTCTTTCCACACCGTCTGCCAATTTTATATTTTCATTGTTTATGAAAGCCAATAAATCATCCCCTGTCAAATTTTTATCCTTAGCCCAGTCCCTCCAGCGGTAGGGCTTTTCAATGGCAGGTTTATATTTCTTATTTTCTAATTGTGCATTTACTTCCTGCAATTGCTCGTTATCGTCTAAGAATTTTAAAAACATTATCCATGTAAGCATTGGCAAACGGTCTCCGTCTCCGTTCATGCCTTTATCCTTACGCATAATGTTGCGGCAGGTTTTTATAATGCCACTTAAACGTTGTGCAGGGGTT
>JAYVEQ010000086.1:0-127053 GCA_043748745.1 Chitinophagaceae bacterium
GCACAAAGCCCTGTTCGTTGTGCGGCAGGCGATTGAACACTCTAATAACATAACCAACCAAAACTAAATGGCAGACAATATAGACGAAGAGCATTTAGATAATCCGATAAATAATCAATCGGAAAACCCTCCTGACGAAATTATCGCTACTAATGATACTGAGTCTATTAACCCAAATCAAGAAACTGAAAATATGGAAGTACATAAGCATCCTCATCATGTGACACATAAAAAAAAATGGAGTGAGTATTTATTGGAATTTTTAATGCTATTTCTTGCCGTATTTCTCGGATTTATTGCGGAGAATATTAGAGAACATAATGTAGAACATCAAAGGGCTAAAGATTATGCAATGTCGCTAATGGAAGAAGTTAATGGTGACACAATTTCTCTAAATCGATCTATATCTTATTATAAAGCTAAAGCTGAATTTATTGATACGCTTGTTAGATTATTGGCTGGTAATATTAAACAAATTCCAGGAGGTACTTTATACTATTTTGCGGATAATGCAATGTATAATAATCAAATGGTTTTCAATAAAACAACATTACAACAATTAATAAACTCAGGGGCTTTAAGGTATTTTACCAATAGAAAATTAATAAAATGTATAGGCGAATACGACCAGACTCTCCAAAAAGTTGAAAATTCGGAAATATCTGCTCAAACCATTTCATTGGAAGCAAGAAGGCTACAATTTAAAATTTTTGACTTTAAGTTTAAGAATATTTACTACAAAGGACAAACTTTAAATACCATGAATTCCGACTCAATTCTTTTGATTAAAAAAACTGAATTTCCTTTAATTACCTATGACCCAGCAATATTATCAGAGTTTACAAGTTGGCTTTATTTACGTCGAGCAAATCTTAAAGTTTATATGACCTCAAACTTGATTGAAGCACAAAGTAAAGCAAGAGAGTTATTAGCGCTTCTTAAAAAGGAATATCATTTAGAATAAATGCACGAACGCACAACATAGTAGGTGGTTTGGCAATATTGTAAAATGGCTTTATAATAATTTGTAACTTTTTGAAATGCTTATTATGAAAGTACATTCATTATTTATTTTTTTGCTTTTATTACTTACTCAGATAAGTGAGGCGCAGAGTAAAAAAGAGAAGTTGGATGAAATAATGAAATCCTACCACGGGTACAATATGTTTGATGGTAGTATTTTGGTAGCAGAAAATGGTAAAATTATTTATAAGGCTGCCTTTGGAATGGCAAACCATGAGTGGAGTATTCCAAATACAACCGATACCAAATTTATGCTTGGTTCTGTATCAAAATCAATTACGGCAATTTTAATGCTAATACAAGTGCAGAAAGGGTTAATTGATCTTGACAAAAGCATTGCTGACTATATTCCTGAATTTTCAAAGAAAAATGGTAGCAGAATTACCATACGTCAACTTCTAAGTCATACTTCAGGCATGCCTAACTATGATATTATAAAAGATTTTTTTCCTAAAATCAGTAGACAAAATTTATCAAGAGATGAATATATTAAACTGTATATGGATTCAGCATTAGTATTTGAGCCAGGTACAAATTATTATTATAGCAGCTGGGGGTATTTTACACTTGGGTATATTATGGAAAAAGTTACAGGTAAATCATATTCGCAGTTAATGAAAGATGATATTTTTGATAAATTGGGAATGAATAATTCAGGCTCATATTATCATACTCAAATTGTAAATAACAGAGCTTCGGGATATGACTACAGCCTTGGAGGCTACACCAGTGGTGATTTTCGAGACCAATCAAATACAATGGGCACCGGTGATTTATACTCAACTGTTGAAGACCTATTCAAATTACACCTGGCGATTACAAATAACACACTTATCAATAAAAGTTTGACGGATGAAATGTTTACTCCGGGTATCAGGCCCTGGCGATATGGATTTGGCTGGTTTAATCAAAATTTCAAATACACCCCTACTGACAGTGTCTTTACAAATTATCATTTAGGAACAACAGAAGGCTTTCTGTCATTTTTAATTCGCATTCCTTCAACAAATAGTTTAATAGTTTTTTTATGTAATAGTTCTCCTACTCATTTTTTTGGAATAGCTACAAATCTTATGAAAGTTTTATATGACAAACCTGTTACTTTGAAACAACCTGTGCATAAAGTTTTAGAAACTTTGCTGGCAACTACAAATGGGGAAAAAGCAGTTGAAGAGTACAACAAAATGAAAAAAGATTCAGCTCATTATTATATTGACTGGCTTGCAATGGATCAACTTGGTAACCAATTATACGATTTAAAAAGATATGAGGATGCAAGAATTATTTTTGAAAATAATTCTATTGAATTTCCACAAAGAGATCTTGCTCTTTTTGATCTTGCAAAAACTTATGAAAAACTCGGCAGAAAAGAAGATGCAATTACGTGGTATAAAAAGGTACTTGTTCTTAATCCTGGATATGAAGAAGCAAAAAACAGATTAAAAGATTTAAGAAGCAACAAATAATATCCTACAACAACTTGCCACAAGCTGGGCTGGATAGGCATTCTTCAACATTTTATTTTTATCTCGCCAGCTTTGATTCGGGCTTGATGGGATTCTTTAGAAAATCAGAATAAATTTTTAATCTTCAAATAAATCATGAACTTCGGAAATACTAAAAATAAAGGATGAAAGGAAGACGAATTTTTATTAGTTATGCTCATGAAGATTACCAAATAATCCAAAGCATATCTTCATCTGTAAAGGATTCAAATGATTTAATTTGGCTCGACAGAAATTTTATTTCGCCAGGAGATGTATGGCGGGATAAAATTGAAAAAGCGTTAAAAAGTAGCTATTGTATAATTTTTTTTGCTTCTGCTTTATCAGTGAAATCTAAAGAAGTTAAGTTGGAAATTGATTTTGCATTAAGCTTAAGGAAAAGGGTAATTCCGGTTCTTTTGGAGAAATGTAGTCTCCCATATGAAGTTAGTAATCTTCATTACATAAGTTTAACAGATAGAACCCAACAGGAAGTTGAGGTGTTTCGTGAGATACTATCAGGTATTTCATCAAGAAAAGTAGCTAAACCCCTTTTGAATAAAGCTGCTGTCTCTATTGTAGAAGATATTAAAACGTCAAATAATTTCTATAATAAAGTAATCGTTCCTAATCGTTTCATTTGGACTTCGACAGCTGTGAGTGTTGCCTTGCTTTTTTTCATCAATTATTTTTTATCTTTTACCAAGATCGACAATCAGAATAAAGGTGATGAATCACTCCCTACGAGTATCGAAATTCATGATACTGCCTACAATCATGTTGATACCGTCCGAATCAAAGACACAATTCCAATACCATTAGATGAAAAAAAACATAAATAAAATTTTATTTTTTTACGGTTTTCCTAAACAATAATTTGGCTGATACAAGCTGTTATTTTTTACTGCGGCAAATACTTGTTTTAATAGTTTATTACTTACAGCAGTCATTTTCACAAAATAAGCTTCGGGTAAAACAGTTCATGCTTTTTACAACTAATGTATAAAGCGGTTCAATTTAAAGCGGTTATTTTAACTGTTGTTTTAAATACAGCTGTTGAACCGGGAGATAATGTTATAAGCCCTGTGCCATTATTAAAAGCATCGGGTGCAGCGCTCAGGTTTTCAATGGCAATACTGTTGCGCTGAGGAGGGGTATAGATCTGTAAATACGGATATGACCTGTCGGGATGGATCTCTACCTGTATCTTTTGTATGGCATCCCTGATGACACACATGGGCTGACACTCTGCAAAATTGAGGGTAAAGCAATTATCAAATTTTGTATCGCCGATCTGTTTCAGTGAACCGAATACCTGGTAAGGATGTTCTTTACCGGTTGGAATTAATTCATCATCAAATTCCAGCATGGCTTTACTTTGAAACTCCAGCTGAAGATCATCAATTTCTCCGCCCAGGGTAAAATAAGGATGCCAGCCATCAGCTACCGGAATGATGCCTCCATCTTTATTGATGAGTGTTGTGATGATGGTAAGCGCATTATCTTTTTGTAACTCATAAGTAATAATGCAGTCGTAATTAAATGGATATCCTTTATCGGTTTTGCGGTATTCGTGTTTTAGTACAACACCTGCTTTCTCCTCATCGGCATACTGACCGGTTATAAAAAAAGGAACATCATACAAAAGGCCATGCAGCGCATTTTGGCCAAGGTAAAATTTTTCGATGGTATAATTAGTTTGCCCGAAAGTATACTCACCATTTTTAAGCCGGCAAACAAAGGGTGATAATTTGCAGCCTTTAAATCCTTTTGCCGTACAGTTATTTTCAAAGTCGGCGGCATCATCGTAATGATCGATCACATTTAACCATTGGCCATTATGCTGTACGCCAAATTCATGTAAAACCGCACCGCAGGACGGAATGATTGCGGCAACGGAACCCGTTGCATTATCTTTTAATACTGCTTTCTCAAAACCATCGGCTGTAATAATATTTACGGAAAACATGGTGGTCCCGGCGAGAATCGAACTCACATCTAAAGTTTAGGAAACTTCTATTCTATCCATTGAACTACGGGACCAGTTAAATACCGGGCAAGGAACAGGTTATGTTGAATGCCTAATTTTGGAGGGCAAAAATAAGCAATTCTTTCATCGGGCATTCATTTATCATTCATTTACTGCTAATCGCCGGTCCGGCACTGCATTTCAACTTATCCCTTTTAACTCTCCACTCCTATCCTTATCTTTGCCGTCCCCGTCCGAATGGTAACCTGAAAATTTATTTCATAAAAAATATTGGCCGGACGGGCTAAATTTTTAAGATCATGAAGTGGATGAACCTGGTAATTAAATACCGTTTGTGGCTGGGCATAGTTATACTTGCACTGGCCGTTTTCACCAATATCCAAACCAGTTTCTGGCCATCATTTGTTTTATACCTGATTGCTGCTGTATTAATCGTAGGTCATTTTTTATTTGGCCCCATGCGGCTGATCCAGTCTTATATGGAAGAAGGCGATATGGAAGGTGCAAAAAAAGTGGTGGATTCCATCTGGTTTCCGGCCATACTCATCAAACCTGTACGTTCTGTTTATTATACCATTAAAGGTAACCTTGCCATGGTTGACCAGGATTTTGCAAATGCAGAAATAATGATGAAGAAAAGCCTTGCCCTTGGCGGAGGTGCTTTAACCAAACAATCTGAAGGGCCCAATAAACTGCAGTTGGGAATGTTGTTTATGCAAAAGGGAGATATTAAACAGGCCGAAAGTTTTATCCGCCAGGCCATAAGGGCCGGTTTACCAGATAATGAAAATAATGCCGCGGCCTATCTGCAGTTATGTTCTATCATGATGAACAAAAGGGAGTTCAGGGCAGCCAAAGAATATTTTAAAAAAGCAAAAGGATTTAAACCTACCACACCGCAAATTGTTGACCAGATAAAACAGATTGAGAAATATATAACGAGGATGCCGGGGTAAGACAAACCCCCTCCGCCCCTGAAGGGAAAACCAGCGAAGATTGTATTTTATTTGATGTTCGGAAACAACTCTTCTACTTTCTTAAACCGGTAATCAAAAATTTGTTGCAACTGTTTTTTTACAAAGAAGCTGTTGGCAATATCTCCCAAAAACCAAAGCGGAAGTTTATAATGTACAATATCTGTCATCTCTACCCCACCCTCAATGACTTTAAAATGGTGCTGGTGATGCCACATGCTGTAAGGTCCATACCGCTGCTCATCTACAAAATATTTTTTATCTGCCACATGGGTTATCTCTGTCATCCAGTATAAAGGAATACCAAAAAGAGGGCTTACTTTATATTCAATTACCTGCCCGGCATACATTGTATGGCCATGATGTTTTGATATGGTTTTAAATCCCATATTATCGGGGGTTATAGTTGCCAGGTTTTGGGGATTGCTGAAAAAATCCCATGCCAGTTCTAAACTGAGGGGAATTTTCTGTACTGTTTTAAGTGAATAGACTTTGCTCATAGCCCGAATAACATTTGCTGCAGCTTTTTGTTCAGTAAAAAACAATAACAAATATCGGCTAACCAGTATCTTTGGTTAATGCGCCATTACCGTGAAATATTGCAGAAAAAATTTACTGACGAATATCAAAAGCTTAACGATGAGCAGCGCAGGGCTGTTGATACGATTGATGGACCGGTAATGGTAATTGCAGGTCCGGGTACAGGCAAAACACAGATACTGGCAGCCAGGATTGGCAAGATATTACTGGACACGGATGCATTGCCTGAAAATATTCTTTGTCTTACCTACACCGATGCCGGCACCATTGCCATGCGCAAGCGGTTGCAGCAATTCATAGGCGCCGATGCTTACAAAGTAAACATCTATACTTTTCATGCATTTTGTAATGATGTCATTCAGGATAATTTAAACCTGTTTGAAAAAACTTCGCTGGATGCCGTATCGGAACTGGAAAGCATTGAACTGTTTAAACAACTGATAGATGCCTTCCCTAAAAATCATCCGCTTAAAAGATACCGCGGCGATGTGTATTACGAAATCAACAACCTCCGCAATCTATTTTCATCGATGAAACGTGAAGGATGGACGGCAGATTTTATAAACCAGCGCATTGATGATTATATAAATGATCTGCCCAGCCGGGATGAATATGTTGCCAAAAGAAAAGTAAAAGAATTTAATAAAGGAGATGTACGCACCGATAAGATAGAAGAAGAAAAAGAAAAGATGGAAAAGCTGAGGGCCGCAGTAAATGAGTTTGCCAATCTTAAAAACCTGATGCGGAAAAGAAACCGTTATGATTTTGATGACATGATAAACTGGGTGATCAATGTTTTTGAAGAACACAAAAACATACTGGCCAATTACCAGGAAAAATTTCAATACCTGCTGGTAGATGAATACCAGGATACCAGCGGTACACAAAATAAACTGGTGCAGTTACTGATAAATTATTGGGATAAGCCCAATGTATTTGTGGTGGGTGATGATGACCAGAGCATCTATCGTTTTCAGGGTGCCAATGTAGAAAACATGCTGGAGTTTGCAAACCGCTATACAAAAGATTTGATGACCGTTGTACTTACCAGCAATTACCGAAGCACACAACCCATACTGGACATTTCAAAAACCCTCATTAATCGGAATGAAGAACGCCTGGTAAAACAAATTGAAGGATTGAGCAAAGAACTGGTTTCTTCCAATTTACGGATTAACGGATCAACAGATAAACCGGTATTGCATGAATATAATTCTGCCAAAGATGAAATGGCTGATATCACCAACCGGGTTTATGAGCTGCTACAACAAAAAACCGAGCCGGGTAGAATTGCCATTATTTATAAAGAAAATAAATACGGCGAAGAGCTGGCCAGGTATTTCCGGTTAAAAAATATTCCGGTGTACAGCAAAAGAACCATTGATGTGTTGGTGCAACCTTTCACCAGTAAATTAATACAACTGCTGCGGTACCTGAGTGCCGAGCATGATACACCTTATGGCGGTGATGAGATGTTGTTTGAAATCCTGCATTATGATTTTTATAAGATACCGCCTATTGAAATTGCCAAACTTACAGTTGAAGTAAATAAACTGAAGTATAATGGTGAGCTTACTTCCATTCGTAAATTATTATCAGACAAAGCAAACAAACCTGCACAGAATTTATTTGATGCCGGTATTCATGAAGGGTTGAAGAGCTTCAGTCTTATGATTGAAAAACTGATTGCCGATGTTCCCAACATCACTTTACAGGAACTTTTTGAACACATCATTCAGAACGCCGGTGTTTTAAATTATATCATGCAGAACGATAATAAAATTTCGCTGATGCAGTTACTGACTGCCCTGTTTGATTTTATTAAAGATGAAACCAGCCGCAACCCGTTGTTAGGATTGAAGGAACTGATAAATATTTTTGACCTGATGGAGAAAGAAGGAATTCCTTTATCAACCAACCAGGTTGCAGGAAGTGATAAAGGCGTAAATCTTTTAACAACACATGGCAGTAAAGGGCTGGAGTTTGAATATGTATTTTTTGCCGGTGCCAATTCATCCTTTTGGGAAAAGAAACGAAAGCCGGGAGGAGGATATAAATTTCCGGATACCATGTTTGCTTCTCTTCCGGTATCTTCTGACGAAGAAGAATTACGCCGCTTATTTTATGTGGCATTAACAAGGGCCGAAAAACATCTATACATTTCATATTCCAAATTCAGGAATGATGGCAAAGAACTGGAACCTTCCATGTTCATTGCTGAAATTCTGGAAGAGCATGAACTGCCAGTTGAAAAAATAGCGTTGACCGAAGAACAGCAAATGGAATTTGAACTGTTGCATTTTACAGCACAGGCACCGGAGATTGAACAGGCCGAAGAAGATTTTATCAGCGCCATACTTGACAAGTTTGTGATGAATGTTACAGCTTTAAGTGCGTACCTTAATTGTCCGCTTGGGTTTTATTATAAAAATCTCATCCGTATTCCATCAGGCAAAAGTGAAAACCTCGAATTTGGAAGTGCAATACATCATGCATTGGAACAATTGTTCAAAAAAATGCAGGATGGGAAGAAGGAAACCTTCCCTCCCAAAGAAGAAATGATCGCTGACTTTAACTGGTACATGAACAGGCACCGGGAAAATTTTACCAAAGAAGCTTTTGAACGCAGGATGGAATATGGCGATGAAGTGCTGCGTAATTATTATGAAAAATATATCAACGGCTGGAACAAAGTTGTAACTGTAGAACGCAACATAAGAGGTATAGTAGTTAACGGCGTTCCCCTAAAAGGCAAACTGGATAAGCTGGAGTTTAACGGAAAAGAAGTAAATGTGGTGGATTATAAAAGCGGCAATATAAAAAATGCATTACCAAAAATGAAACCGCCAAACGATAAAGATCCAAATGGTGGAGATTACTGGCGGCAGGCTGTTTTTTATAAAATCTTGATTGATAATTATGAACAGAAAGACTGGAAAGTAATCAGTACTGAATTTGATTTTGTAGAGCCGGATAAAAAAGGAGAATACCGCAAAGAAAGAATTATCATCAATCCGCAGGATATAGAAACGGTAAAGCAACAGCTTACTAACGTTTGGCATAAAATACAGGCCCGTGATTTTTATACCGGTTGCGGAAAAGAAAATTGCCATTGGTGCAACTTTGTAAAAAACAATAAACTGGCAGTCGCATTGCACGAACTGGAAGAGGAAACCACAGATTAAGGGATTTTTATGATTTTAAAACAAAGCAAAGAGGTTAAGTTTGCAAATCAAATTCAGTTAATGAGATCACGCCATTTACTTTTTACATTTCTTACTGTTCCGTTATTGTACTGTTTGGCAATTTACAATGCCGGTTGCGCCCAGATAGGATCTCCCACCGGTGGGCCAAGAGATACAATTCCTCCAAAACTGGTCAGCGCTTCGCCTAAAATAAACAGCACCAATGTTACGGGTAATAAGATCACCCTGACCTTTAATGAATATATTGACCTAAAGGATATTCAATCCAATGTGTTGATCTCTCCGTATCCAAAAAAAACACCTGCTATCGATTTTAAATTAAGAACCGTAACAGTAAAATTGAAAGACAGTTTATTGCCCAATACAACCTACAGTATCAATTTTGGTAATGCCATTATTGATAATAATGAAGGAAATCCCTTTAAGGAATTTACCTATGTATTTTCAACGGGTAAAAACCTGGATACATTGATACTTACCGGAAAAGTTTTAATTGCTGAAACCGGAAAGGCCGACAGTACATTAATGGCCATGCTTTACCGGAATGCCGATGACTCTGCTGTTCAAAAAAGAAAACCTGATTATATTACAAAGCTTAGTGGCGATGGTAGTTTTTATTTTAAAAATCTGCCTGCCGGAAATTTTAAAGTGTATGCTTTAAAAGATGGGGATGGTGGCAAAACGTATAATTCAAAAAAAGAATTATTTGCATTTAATGATGCAGCAATTACTTTATCTGAAAAACCAGAAACCGTATTATTGTATGCATCTGCTGTAGAAAAAGAGAGCCGGCCCGTTACCACAACAAAACCGGCAGGTGCCGATAAAAAATTAAGGTTAGTATTACCAATTATGCCGGTTCAGGATCTGCTGAGTCCCTTTCGGCTTAGCTTTAATAAACCACTAAAAAAGTTTGATCCTCTTAAAATAATATTAACCGATACCAATTATAAAGCTATTCCCTCTACTGCCTGGTCAATTGACAGCAGCAGAACAAAAATTATGCTGACCAGTAAATGGCAGGAAGATATGCAATACCGGTTGATACTGGATTCTGCAGCTGTTTCCGATTCATCAGATAAAAGTATTGCCAGAACCGATACTTTACGTTTGGTTACAAAAAAAGAAACTGATTATGGAAATGTAGTGTTACGTTTCAGTAATATTGATCTGACCAAACACCCCGTTCTGCAATTTATACAGGGAGAAGAGCTTAAAGAAAGTTATCCGCTTACCGCTTTGGAATGGCGTAAAAAACTGATGCCCCCCGGTGAGTATGAGATCCGGATCTTATATGATGATAATAATAATGGTAAATGGGATACGGGGGATTATTCAAAAAAATTACAACCCGAAAAAGCTATTACCTTATCACAAAAATTAGCTGTTAAAGCAAACTGGGATAATGAACGGGATATAAAACTATAAATGGCTATTAGCCTTAAGCAGTTAGCTATTAGCAAAAAAACGACATGACTAAAAGCTAAAAGCTAACTGCTAAATGCTATTTTTGTTCTATGATTTTTTCTTCTTCTCTTCTAGAAAATGCTGTTAATGAATTTGCCAAATTACCCGGCATTGGAAAAAAAACTGCCTTGCGTTTGGTGCTGCATCTTATCAAGCAGGATACGGTTGAAGTAAGCCGGTTTAGCGAGATCATATCAAAAATGAGGAATGAAATAAAATTCTGCAGCCGCTGTCATAATATTTCTGATAAAACGCTTTGTAATATCTGCAGCAATACCATGCGCAAACAGGATATGCTTTGTGTGGTTGAAACTATCCGGGATGTTATTGCTATAGAAAGCACCCAGCAGTTTAACGGAATATATCATGTGCTTGGAGGTATCATTTCACCATTGGATGGTATTGGCCCGGAGCAGTTAACAATAGATTCATTGGTAGAACGCATACCAAAAGAAGAGATACAGGAGATCATTTTTGCGCTGAGTCCAACTATCCAGGGCGATACCACCATCTATTACATCAGCAAAAAATTACAGGCCTGCCCGGTAAAAATAACCAGCATTGCCCGTGGTATAGCTTTTGGTGGCGAGTTGGAATATGCCGATGAAATGACCCTTGCTAAAAGTATCAGCAACCGCATACCGGTAGAAAATTTTATTGTATCTGGCTACTGATTAGCAACCTTTTCTCCCTTAATCTCGTAACATACAAAGACAGTTTTATATGACTAAGAAAATAATCCTCATTACTATAGCAGCCGTTATTGTTATAACAGCTATTACTGGCTATGTATTGTGGAATAAACCATATAAAGATGTTAAAGATGCCGATGGGGTTAAAATAACTGCTGTGGATTTGTATAACAACTTTATAACAGATTCAGCAAAGGCAATATTGTTATATACAGATAAAGTAGTGCTGGTATCGGGCGAGATAATACAGGTGAATTTAAATCAACAGGCACAACAAATCATACTTATTAAAACAGCTGTTGCAGGGGCATCCGTTAACTGCACTATGGAAGAAAAAATAGCCGGGCTTGAGTTGGGTGATAAAATTACTGTAAAAGGAATATGCAGTGGTTATATAAGCGGAGATGCTGATATGGATCTGCCTGGCGATGTTTTTTTAATAAGAGGTTACCCTTCGAAATAAAAATAAGCCAGCATAATGAAAAAAAATATTATACTTGTTTTAGTTTTATTCACAGTTTATATTAACTGTAAAGGCCAGCTGTATTATACAAAAAACGGTAGAATATCTTTTTTTTCTTCCGCTCTCCTGGAAGATATTAAAGCAGATAATAACCAGGTAATAAGTATAATCAATACTTCAACGGGCGATATCCAGTTTTCCTTACTTAATAATACTTTTCATTTTAAAAAAAGCTTGATGGAGATACATTTTAATGAGGACTATATGGAAAGTAGCAAATACCCCAAGGATTCATTTAAAGGAAAGATCAAAGATCCGTCAAAAGTAAATTTTACAGTGGATGGCAGTTACCCCGTTGTTGTATCCGGCGAACTTACGATACATGGTATTACAAATAAGGTTAGTAACACCGGAACAATATTTATAAACGCAGGGATCATTACTGCAGCATCAAAATTTCAGATAAAGCTGGCAGATTATAAGATCAACATACCAAAAATTGTAAAAGACAATATTGCAGAATTTGTTGATGTGACTGTATCTTGTGTCTATGATAAAAAACGCTAACTAAACTTATACAACTTATCATGAAAGCAATCAAACTATTTACGTTCTTTTCTCTTTTTTGTGCCCAATTAGTTGCGCAGGATGGTGCAAACCTGATGAAGCAGCTAGAAAATGATTCCAATAAAATAAACTATACAATCGCAACTTTTAAATCAACAAGGCTGATTACGGGGCATTCGGTTGAAACTATCGGCAAAGGAGTTTTGGATGTAAGAATACTACACCGCTTTGCCCCTTTGAATATGGGAATATACAATTTCTTTGGGCTTGACTATGCATCAATGCGTATGGGATTTGATTATGGCATTACAAAAAATTTGATGATCGGTATAGGTCACAGTACCTGGGAAAAAACATATGATGCATTTATTAAAGTAAAACTATTACGTCAATCTACCGGTGCAGTAAACATCCCTTTTACACTAGCATTTGTATCAACAATTGCAACCCGTACTGACTTGGCAAGAAAGGATACATTAAATAACAGGATACATACCAGTTTTACCGACAAATCAAGTTTTACAGAACAAATAATCATTGGCCGCAAGTTTTCAAATAGTTTCTCTTTACAGTTTATGCCCATCTTTATTTTTAATCATAACAGAATTGACAGTATCAATACCTATACAAAAAACAAGGATAACCTTATTTATGGCCAAAAAAGGAAAAACACGGTGGCATTGGGCATCGGAGGTCGGTTAAAAGTTTCTAAACGAATAAGCATTACTGCTGAGTATTATTATCAGTTACCTGATACAAGGCCCGGAAAGTATTTTAATAGTGTGTCTTTGGGTGTTGATATTGAAACCGGGGGGCATGTTTTTCAACTGCATTTTACCAATTCAAATGGCATGACAGAAAAATCATTCATTACAGATACCGACGATAAATGGAGAGATGGGTACATCCGCTTGGGCTTCAATATTTCCCGTGTGTTCAATATTGGTAAACACTGATATATTTAGAAATCCTTGATTTTTGCATTTAAAGCCGTAACATTTTGTGTTACGGCTTTCTTATTATAAATTTGCATTACAAAACAGGCAGATTTGTTTATTGTTCAGCCTGTAATCATTATTTCAATTGAACTAATAAACGAAAGCAATTCTGCATTACTTCTCTCAGATTGATTCTCGTTTATAAGTTTATGGTAATTTTTTTGAACCGGGCAGTATCTCATTGTGCAGCTTCATTGGCGTCGCACTCTTGTACTGCATATCAATCCTGAGCGGAGTCGAAGGATGACATACGCCAGTACTGAGCGAAGTCGAAGTATAAACTTAAATTAAAGCGAATGAAAACATTACAAGATTGTTTAAAAGACCGCATTCTTATTATCGATGGTGCCATGGGTACCATGATACAACGTTATAAACTTGAAGAAAAGGATTACCGTGGCGAACGGTTTAAAGACTGGCATACCGATGTAAAAGGTAATAACGACCTGCTGAGTATTACCCAGCCGCATATCATTGAAGAAATTCATAAGCAATACCTGGAAGCCGGTGCCGATATTATTGAAACCAATACCTTCAGCAGCACTTCCATTGCCCAGGTCGACTACGATATGCAGTCGCTGGCTTATGAGTTAAATGTGGCTTCAGCCAAATGTGCCCGGAATGCTGCAGATGCATACACAACAAAAAATACGGATAAGCCACGTTTTGTTGCAGGTGCCATTGGCCCTTTAAATAAAACATTATCACTTTCTCCCGATGTAAACAACCCCGGTTTCAGAGCCGTAACTTTTGATACTGTTGCAGAAGCATATACCGAACAGATAAAGGGATTGGTTGATGGCGGCGTTGATATTATTTTGATTGAAACCATTTTTGATACGCTGAATGCAAAGGCGGCAATCTACGCTACAAAAAATTATTTCAGGGCAGCCGGAATTGCTGAATTGCCAATTATGATATCGGGAACAATAACCGATGCAAGTGGCCGCACTTTAAGCGGACAAACCCTGGAAGCCTTTTATGTTTCCATCATGCATGCAAACCCTTTAAGTGTTGGTTTAAACTGTGCACTGGGTGCTTCAGAAATGAGGCCGCATATTGAAGAGTTGAGCCAGATAGCGGGATGTTATACATCGGCTTATCCCAATGCCGGCCTGCCCAATGCATTTGGTGAGTATGATGAGCAGCCGCATGAAACTGCTCACATTATTGAAGAATGGGCAAAGGAAGGTTTTGTAAATATTGTGGGTGGATGCTGCGGCACAACACCGGATCATATAAAACATATTGCGGAGGAAGTGAGTAAGTTTAAACCGAGGGAATTGCCGGTTGTGGAAGAGGTAATGTAATATTGATATCGCAAATTGCGATATCAAAAAAACAATTTATGGCAAAACAAACATCCACCATTATTGCTGAAAATATCATCATTGACAAAGTTCATGTGGTACGTGGTACAAAGGTTATGCTGGATAAAGACCTGGCAGAAATGTATGGCGTAGAGGTGAAGGTTTTAAACCAGTCCGTTAAGCGAAAACAACAACGTTTTCCGATTGATTTCATGTTTCAATTAACTATTGTTGAATGGAATTCTTTGAAGTCACAGATTGTGACTTCAAAGAACCAGGGTCGTGGAGGCGTTCGGAAACTGCCCTTTGCTTTTACCGAACAAGGGGTAGCAATGCTTTCCTCTGTGCTTAATTCTGATACTGCAATAGAAGTAAACATTCAGATAATAAGAGTATTTACCAAAATGAAACAATTGCTTTTAGACAACAAAGACCTTGCACTAAAAATAGAAAAAATTGAACAGCATCTTATAAAGCATGATGAGGAAATAAATACAGTATTTCAATATCTTAAAAAATTACTGGTTCAGGAAAACAAGCCAAGAAAAGCAATTGGCTTTCCTTATCCAAATAAAAAATGATGAACACTATTAAACCATATTTAAGATTAAGCGGGCTGGAGCCTTTGATCGTTCGCCCGGAAACAAATTTTATTAATGTTGGTGAACGTACCAATGTTACCGGCAGTAAAATGTTTGCCCGCCTGATTCGGGAAGGTCAGTATGAAGCTGCATTGGCTGTCGCCCGCCAGCAGGTAGAGAATGGCGCACAGGTAATTGATGTAAACATGGATGATGCGCTGCTGGATGGTGTGCAGGCGATGACCACCTTCCTGAACCTGGTGCAGGCCGAGCCTGATATTGCCAAGATTCCCATCATGATCGATTCTTCAAAATTTGAGATTATTGAAGCGGGTTTAAAATGTGTGCAGGGAAAATGTATTGTCAATTCCATTTCGATGAAGGAAGGCGAAGCCAAATTTATTGACCAGGCTTTTATTTGTAAAAGTTATGGCGTATCAGTAATTGTAATGGCTTTTGATGAAGTTGGGCAGGCTGATACCAAAGAAAGAAAAGTAGAAATTTGTAAACGTGCTTATAAAATTTTAACAGAGCAGGTTGGCTATGCTCCACAGGATATTATTTTCGATCCAAACATATTTGCTATTGCAACCGGCATTGAAGAACATAATAATTACGCAGTTGATTTTATTGAAGCCACCCGTGAAATAAAACAGGCCATGCCGCTTACCAAAGTGAGTGGCGGGGTGAGTAATGTTTCATTTTCTTTCCGTGGCAATGAGCATGTACGTGAAGCCATACACAGCGTATTCCTTTTTCATGCCATTAAAGCCGGTATGGATATGGGTATTGTAAACGCTGGCCAGCTGGCTGTGTACGATGAAATAGAACCAACTTTAAAAGCCCTTTGCGAAGATGTTGTTCTCAACAGAAATAACGACAACAACGAGACCACAGAAAAAATGATCGTGTTTGCCGAAACGGTTAAAGCAAAAGGCAAAGAAATAATTAAAGACGAAAGCTGGAGAAAAGAAGCAGTTGAAAAACGTCTATCACACGCTTTGGTAAACGGCATAACCGATTATATTGATGCTGATACAGAAGAAGCCCGTCAAAAATATCCCAAACCATTGGATGTAATTGAAGGGCCGTTGATGGATGGTATGAACATAGTAGGTGATCTTTTCGGCAGCGGTAAAATGTTTTTACCACAGGTTGTAAAAAGCGCCAGGGTAATGAAAAAAGCAGTAGCTGTTTTAACACCATTTATCGAACAGGAAAAAGAAGACAGAAAAAATGCACACCTGGCAGCCGGCACAGTTAATGAAGAAACTGCAGGCGCTGCAAAAATATTGTTGGCTACCGTAAAAGGTGATGTACATGATATTGGTAAAAACATTGTAGGCGTTGTGCTGGGTTGTAATGGGTATGATATTATTGATTTGGGTGTGATGGTTGCCACAGATAAGATTTTGGAAACTGCTGTAAGAGAAAATGTTGATATCATTGGATTAAGTGGATTAATTACACCTTCGCTTGATGAAATGGTACACGTAGCTCATGAAATGAAACGCCGCGGCATTACTTTGCCATTGATGATTGGGGGCGCCACCACTTCCCGTATGCATACAGCCGTAAAAATTGCACCGCAATATGATAATGGCGTGGTGCATGTGCTGGATGCCAGCCGCAGCGTAACGGTAGCCGGAAGTTTATTAAGCAAAGAACAAAAGCCTGCTTTTTTACAAAACTTAAAAGCCGAGTACGATAAACTGGTGGCGGATTTTGGCAATAAAAAATCAACCAAGCAATATGTAAGGTTTGAAGAAGCACAAAAAAACGGTGCTGTAATTGATTGGGCAAATTACAAACCGGTTGCGCCCACATTTACCGGCACAAAAGTTTTAGACAATTATTCTTTAGCTGAAATTGCTGAATACATCGACTGGCAGCCATTCTTCATTGCCTGGGAAATGCATGGTAAATTTCCTACCATACTTACCGATAGTATTATTGGTGTGGAAGCAACAAAACTCTACAACGACGCTAAAAAATTATTGCAACAGATCATTGATGAAAAATGGCTGAGTGCAAAAGGCGTTGTGGGATTTTGGCCTGCAAATAAAGTTGATCATGACAGTATTGATATATTGGCGCCATCTGACAAAGAAGGAGAAACAGTCACACTTGAATTTCTGCGCCAGCAAATAAAAAAGACTGCAGGGCAACCCAATTTATCGCTGGCCGATTTTATTGCTCCTGCAGAGCAAAATTACCAGGATCATTTAGGGGCATTTTCTGTTACAATAACGGGAATTGAAGTTCATATCAAAAACTTTGAAGCTAATTTAGACGATTACAACAAAATAATTTTACAGGCTTTGGCAGATAGGTTAGCAGAGGCTTTTGCAGAGCTGCTTCATAAAAAAACAAGAACCGAATATTGGGGTTATGTATCGGAAGAACATCTTACCAATGAACAGTTAATTAAAGAAGAATATCTCGGTATTCGTCCGGCACCGGGCTATCCTGCCTGTCCCGATCATACCGAAAAGTACAAATTATTTGAATTGCTGGGTGGCGAAGAAGCAACAGGCATTCACCTTACTGAGTCGCTGGCCATGTATCCTGCATCATCGGTTTGTGGCTGGTATTTTGCCAATCCTGAAAGTAAATATTTTGGTGTAGGCAAAATTGAAAAAGACCAGCTGGCAGATTATGCCAAAAGAAAAGGAATGAGTTTGGAAGAAACAACAAGGTGGTTGAGGCCGATTTTGGAATAAGTTGACCCCTTATTCTTAAATTGTGATATCAAAATAATTCCTATGCGTATTATCTCCTATAATGTCAACGGCATTCGTGCGGCTTTTAAAAAAGGTTTTATAGACTGGTTGAAAACTGATCCTGCAGATATCATCTGTTTACAGGAAATCAAAGCCACCAAAGATGATGTAGATATTAAACAACTGGAAGCCCTTGGCTTTCACCATCACTGGTACAGTGCTCAAAAAAAAGGATACAGTGGTGTTGCTGTTTTTTCAAAAATGAATCCTGATAATGTAATACTTGGAAATGGGCATACTGCCAGTGATGATGAAGGCCGGGTGATACAACTTGATTTTGGCGATATCCGTTTGATCAATGCCTATTTTCCATCGGGCACCAGCGGCGATATAAGGCAGGAATTTAAATATACCTGGCTAAAGGAATTTCAAACATATCTTGATAAATTAAAAAAGAAACATCCAAAAATAATTTTAGTGGGTGATTATAATATCGCACATAATGAAATTGATATTCATGATCCGAAAGGAAATAAGAACAGCAGTGGTTTTTTACCCGAAGAGCGGGAATGGATGACACAATTTTTAAAAAGTGGCTGGATAGATACTTTCCGTGAATTTCATCCCGAGCCACACCGCTATAGCTGGTGGAGTCAGCGTTTTCCAACTGTTCGGCTTAATAATAAAGGCTGGCGCATTGATTACATTACTGTTACCGAGCCCTTAAAAAAGCAATTGGTAGATGCAGATATTTATCCGGATGTAAAACACAGTGACCATTGCCCGGTATTTGTTGAGATAAAAGAAAAATGATTTACTTTTTTAAGATTTACCATGATTGTATATAACGTTACTATAAAAATTCACCACTCCATAAAAGCGGATTGGCTGCGCTGGTTAAAAGAAGAACATATCTCTGAAATTATAAGTACCGGATGTTTTACACATGCCAATATTCTGCAGCTGCTGGAAGTTGATGATACTGAAGGTCCAACTTATGCCATGCAGTATTTTGCTGAAAGTAAAGGTTTATACAATAATTATATCGAAAACCATGCTGCTGAAATGAGGCAAAAAAGTTTTGACAAATGGGGTGATAAATTCATCGCTTTCCGGTCAGTTATGCAGGTTGTTAACTAATTGTGCAAAACAAACAGTTTTATTTTTTTTCCAAAATCTACTAATTGACTACCCCGATAAAAACCGCATGGGCAAAGGTTTTCAAAAGCATTCCTCCAAAAGCTAGTCCTGCAAAGAGTTTCAGGGATAAACCCCGGCATAAATCAATTATATAATTTACATTAAATAACCGAAAGCCCTTGTTGCTTGTGGTTTACAGCCAATATTTTAAAAAAATAAACTCAAAAAAAATTTTGTTGCAATTAAAAACCGTCTATATTTGTTGCAGTTAAAAAATTCAAAAAAAAATATCATGAACAAAGCTGAATTAATTTCAAAACTTGCTGACGATGCAGGTATTACAAAAACTCAGGCAAATGCTGCTTTAGATTCTTTTGTAAGCGCAGTTACTAAAACTTTAAAAGGTGGTGGTAAGGTTACCTTAGTTGGATTTGGTACTTTTTCAGTATCAAAAAGAGCTGCCCGTAACGGCCGTAACCCTCAAACTGGAGCTGTTATCAAAATCAAAGCAAAGAAAGTTGCTAAGTTTAAAGCCGGTAAAGAATTATCAGCTAAAATGTAATGTCGCAGCAAAAAACATTAAAAAAAGCAAGGTGCTGATGTACCTTGCTTTTTTTGTAAAAACCGGATTTAATCATTTAATAAAAAATAAAACTCAGTTATTATGGGACGTGGAGATATTAAAACAAAAAAAGGGAAAATTTTCAGTGGCTCTTTTGGTAAATCAAGGCCTGCAAAACCTGCAAAAAAAGTTGTGGTTGCTAAAAAGAAAGCAGCTCCCAAGAAAAAAGCTTAAAGCCAGATTACGTTGTAAGATGTGTGATGTACAATAACTAAATAAAGGTATTGTACATCGTACATTAAACGTACAAAATTGCTTAAGGCGCCAAACGTTCAGTGTTCCACCCCCCTTCTCCATTTAAAGTATATTGGAAACGGTCGTGCAGGCGATTGGGACGGCCCTGCCAAAATTCAAAAACAGTTGGAATTACAATATACCCTCCCCAATGAGGCGGTCTGGGTATATTTCCTCCCTCAAACTTTTGCCCGAATTTTATTGTATTCTCTTCAATAATTTCTCTAGAGATAATAACACTGCTTTGCGGCGATGCCCACGCTCCTATCCTGCTTCCTGCCGGCCTGGAGGCAAAATATTCATCGCTTTCTCCGGAACTTACCTTTTCTACTTTTCCTGAAATCCTGATTTGGCGTTCCAGTTCTTTCCAGAAAAATACCAGAGCGGCTTTAGGATTTTCTAAAAGCTCTTTACCTTTTTGACTATTGTAGTTAGTAAAAAAAACAAAGCCATGTTCAGAAACAGATTTTAATAAAACAATCCTTGCCGATGGTACACCATTCAATGTTGCGGTGGCCAGGGTTATCGCATTAATTTCATCCAGCTCACTTTTAATGGCTTCATCCCACCATTTATTAAATTGTATAAATGGATCATGATCCACATCTTTTTCCAATAATGTTTGCTTTATATAATCCTTTCTAATATCGGCTATCTGTTTGTTCATCTTTAATATATTTTCAAAAGCAAAATTCACTTAATTAATCCAAACAAAAAAGCACCCTGTAAAAACAGGATGCTTTTATATGGTTTATAAAATAACTAATCTATCGTAAGTCTGTTTGCACTTATCCTTGTACCTAAAATGCTACCTAAAATTAGTCCTAATACTAAATACACAATAATTAATGCCACAATGATTATAATTAAGTAAATAACTTTTTTGTCTTCCGGGGTTTTCTTTATTGGGCCTAAACCTAAGTACATTAAATAAATACCATATAAGCCAAAAAGGCTTCCGATAAAAGCGATTACAGGAAAAATTGAAAACAAGGCTCCCAAAAAAGCCGGGGTATATCCATATGCAACCAATTGTGCAGATTTATTAATATTTTTTTCAGAACCGAAAGAAGGAGCCAGGGCATCAACAACAAATGTTGTTATCACAACCCCGATTACAGCAGAAATTACCTGAACGATGGCCATCTTTAATCCCCATTCCATACCTTTCATCCTGAAAAACCCATAATCAATACCAATAAATCCATACCCGATAAAAGTGCAGATAGCACCAACTAAAGCAAGTGGTACAACATACGTGGTTAATACTGATGAGAGAGATTGGTCTTCACCTGAAATTTTCTCCCATTCTGTTTTAGGGGTAATTATAATATTTTTTATTCTTTCAATTAAGTTCATAAGTGATAAGTTTTAGAAAAGTAAAATATAACATTGATTGCAGCAATGCAAGTGTTTACGCTAAAAATTTTGCACTTTAAAGGAGACTGAATGTTAGAGGTTAAATTCCCGTAAATATTTTTGCGACTCCAGGATGGTGATCCGGCCTTTTAATTCATCTCTTTCCAGTTTCAGATTTTCCAGATTACTTTCCAACTCTCCGATCCTTCCGGCAATTTGTTGTAATTGAAAATTCCGTTCATTTACCTGTGCCAATTGAGATTGTAAATCGGTAAATTGACTATCCAAAGAGGCATATTGCTGCGCCATTTCGTTGTACTGAATTTGTAATCTTGCCGCTTCTGTTAGCTCCTGTTGTAATTCAATTTCTCTTTCTTCGGCACCCTCAACCTGCTGTTGTTTTTTACTAAGCTGTATTTGTATACTTTCAATTTCGCCTAACTGGCCATCAAGCTTACTTCGCAATGCTGTTGCATCAGCAAGTTCGTTTTGTAAAATCTCTATTTCTTTTTCACGCCCGGTTAATATCCTGTTTACTTCCTCAAGCTGAACCTGCAAGCTATCATTTGCTGATATTATTTTCTTAATCTGATCTTCTGTTAACATGGCCATTATGTCGAATAATTTGGTGTTTTTTTCAATTTAAAGGTTTTAGTGCCTAAAAACAAGAAAATCAAGTCTTTTTTGTACCTTTTAAGCAATAAAAATCTATTGGGCAGCGTATAGGTAGGTCAGGGTATCTTAAACCATAAATGCCCGATGTAAACTTAGTTATAATTGACGGAAGACGAACTCATACGAGGATGCTTAAAAGACGATGCCTCCTGTCAAAAGGAGATTTTTCACCGCTTCGCCAGCCGTATGCTTGGTGTTTGTAACCGTTATGCCCGAAATAACGCTGATGCGGAAGATATTTTACAGGATGCATTTATCAAGGTTTTTGACAAGATATACCAGTTTAAATTTGAAGGCTCTTTTGAAGGTTGGATAAGAAGAATAGTAGTTAATACAGCACTAAAAAAATATTCCTTACGCAGGTATGAGAAAGAAGTTAGTGGCTATGAGATAAAGGACAGGGATGAAAGCGGAATGGAACCATCGGCTTATGCCCATTTAACGGAAAAGGAATTATTAGAACTGATCAATAACTTACCAGATGGTTACCGGATCATTTTTAATTTATATGTGATTGAAGGATATCAGCATGATGAGATAGCACAAATGCTGGGTATACAATCAGGAACAAGTCGCAGTCAATTGGTTAAAGCACGTAATATGCTGCAGAAACAAATTTTACAGTTACAAAAAGTTGCGGTATGAACAATAACCGGCAGTTTGATGAATATATAAAAGAGCAGTTTAACAACTATTCCCCCGATGTACATCCACGCATTTGGGAGAATATTATTGCTAAACACATTGAGAGAAAGCCTGTTGGTTTTTGGTTCTCACTTTTTAACAGCAAAAACAATTTACTTATTCTTGGTTTGCTCATCGCAATAAGTAGTGGTGGGGCCTGGTTCTATTTTTCAAAATATACCAATGCTGATAATACCTATATAGCTACTGAAAATATAAAAAACAAAACGGATTTTGATAATAACAATTTAAATAATGAGAAAAATAGCCCAAATCCGGAGACTTCTAAAGCATTACAACAAAAAAACAATTCAACTGAAGTCGATAACAACTCATTAAATGTTAATACTTCTATAGTAACAAAAGGGGTTTCTAAAATCAGGATCTATTCTCCTTCCCTTCAATCTGATGAAAAAGAAACCGGTTTTACAAACAATAATAAAAGATATAAAAAATTGGATGGTTTATTAAATATTAATTCTCAGGTTCCCGGATTAAATGAAGATGATATCATTACAGATGGATCACTGCTTGGGAGATTAACATACGGTGCCCAAAAATATTCAGCTTCTCAAAAAACAAAAAAACAAAGAACCCTTTCTTTTGATCCTGTTATTTTTTTACCCGGTTGCCCGTCACTTGAAAGAGATGCCAGTGGTAACAAAAGATATTTAGAATTTTATGCCGGGCCCGATTATGCAATTCGCAGTTTACGTGATACAGGGAATTCTGTTTATCTGCAAAAGCGCAAAGAAAGTACAAAGTATAAATCTGCCTTTAGTGCCGGTATACGTTATACTAAAGTATTTAATAATTCCATGAGTGTAAGGGGCGGAGTTAACTACAGCCAGATCAATGAAAAATTCACATTCACCCAGGGCAACCTGGTACAAATAACTTACATCATTGATAATAATGGCGATACCGTTGGTAGCTATACTACAACCGGAACCCGGTATAAAACCACGATCAACAGGTATCGCAGTATTGATGTGCCTGTTGTGGTTGGCTATGAAGTAGGCAATGGAAAATTACATGCTAATATTAATGCCGGTGTTATAGTAAATATTTACAGCTGGCAAAAGGGCGAAGTTTTAGATACCGCCAACAACCCGGTTAATATCACTACCGGGAAAAACCCTTCACCTTATCAATTTAAAACAAATGCCGGCGTTGGATTCATTGGTGCAGTTTCAGTTTATTATAAACTGAATGATAAACTTCATTTGATGGCAGAACCGTATTTCCGTTATAATTTTTCGCCCATGAATAAGGAGACAATGACATTAAAAGAAAAATATCAGACGATCGGTTTAAGGTTAGGTCTAAGATTTGATTTAAAATAACAGGCAGCAAAAATTATAAATATAGTATCTGATTATTGAACAGTATTATTTAAAAAGATGGTGATGAAGAAAAAAACAGTCATATTGGTATTAATTGCAGGTGTTCTTTTTTTAAACGCCTGTCAAAAAAATACGGATATTTTTGTACCGGACCCCGGTCAATTAAACGGACCGGATACAGCCTGGCAAAGTTCTGTTACTGCAACCATGCCGGTTTCAAACCTGAAAAACAATTTATTATTTGACCCCTATATTGATAGTATTGAGGTGACCGCCAATATTGCCAGCATTTTAACGCCATATGGTTTACAGGTTAACTTTCCGCCATTTAGCTGTGTTAATGCTTCAGGACAAACTATTACAGGCCGTGTACAGGTTGAACTTATGATCATAAAAAAGAAAGGAGATATGATACGCCTTTCGAGACCTACAACTTCAAATGATAGTTTGATGATAACGGCCGGTGAAATTTTTATCAAATTAAAAAAAGATGGACAACCCGTTCAATTAGCACCTTTCGCTAAAATAAATATCCATTATATTGATGTTCCTACAAACACACAGATGAAATTTTTCGTTGGTGATGAAACAAATATCGAGCGTTTTAACTGGAGAACAAATCCTGACTTAACAAATAATTTTATAAATATAGGTACACAGGCTTATGAAATTTATACCAATCACCTGCGCTGGATAAGTGTTTCTTATGTTTTTGATTTAAACAGTACACCAAAAGTTAATGTGGTTGCAAATCTTGCCCCTTATTTTACCAATGCTAATACAATTGCCTTTACGGTATTTAAAGACATCAGATCAGTTGTAGGCATGTACGGAGATATAAATACAAGAAAGTTCAGTACAGGAAAGCTGCCCGTTGGTAAAGCAATAACAGTTGTTGTTATTTCCAAACAGGGCAATGACTATTATTTAGGTTATGAAAGTTCTGTTACCCAGGCCCAGGCAGCCGGAAATATTAATCAGTCCGTTCTTGTAAACCCAATAAAAAAATCTTTACCCGAAATATTAGCCTATCTCAGTACGCTTTAGTTTTGAAATTAAATTAAAAACAGGCTGCACGATTTTATGCAGCCTGTTTTTTTGAAAAAGAATCTCTGTATTTTAAGTTACTAAAGTTCCTACTTTTTCGCCGGTAACTACTTTTAATAAATTGCCTTCGGTATTCATATCAAAAACAACAATGGGTAAATTGTTTTCCATGCATAATGTAAAAGCCGTCATATCCATCACCTTCAGGTTTTTTTGTATGCAGTCACCAAAAGAAATGGTTTCATATTTAGTTGCATTAGGGTCTTTTTCCGGATCGGCAGAATAGATACCGTTTACTCTTGTTCCTTTTAATATAACATCTGCTTTAATTTCAATAGCCCGTAAAGAACCGGCTGTATCTGTAGTAAAATAAGGGTTTCCGGTACCGGCACCAAAAATCACTACCCTTCCTTTTTCCAGATGACGCATAGCCCTTCTGCGGATGTATGGCTCTGCTATCTGTTCCATTTTTATGGCACTTTGTAACCTGGTATAAACTCCGGCTTTTTCTAAACCACTTTGCAATGCCATGCCGTTAATTACTGTGGCCAGCATTCCCATATAATCTCCCTGTGCTCTTTCTATACCTGTTTCTGCTTCATTCATTCCCCGGTAAATATTACCGCCGCCTATTACTATGGCTACCTGCACACCAAGTTCTATAATACTTTTAACATCGTGTGCATACCGGGCAATCACATCACTGTCTAAACCAAAATTTTTATCCCCCATTAATGATTCGCCGGAAAGTTTTAGCAGAATTCGTTTGTACTTTGGAAGCATTGTGTAGATATTTTTACGAAGATATATTTTTATACTTGTTTAACGGCTTTTATAGAATACATCATTGGCATTTTCTCGTCCATGCCCTTAATTCTCCACATGCCATCATTACCCTGGTGCAGGTTATTAAAACAATTATATGGTGAAAATGGAAATTCATGAAAAAGGCAGATTTGCAGGTTATATTTCAGCAAGGATGATATTATTTCTGAGAAGGGATGGTTCCAGCCATGTTCAATAGATTTTATGAGGGCAGAGCGATCTGAATATGTTCCCGTAGTTTCTTCTGTAATTACATCGATATTAAAATAATTGTATTTGATGTGTTCAAATTTGTCATCCATCATCCAGAGTGCCGGATGAAAATCGGCAATATAAAAAACGCCTCCCGGTTTTAAAAAATGAGCAACAATTTCTGCCCACGTATCAAGATCGGGCAGCCAACCGATGGTACCATAAGAAGTAAAAACAATATCGAATTTTTTATCCAGGTTTTCCTTCAGATCATAAATATTACAATAAATAAATTCTGTATTTAAATTTAATTCGGAATTAATTTCCTTGGCCAGATTAATAGCTTCATCACTTATATCAACTCCAACACAATTTGCGCCTTCCCTGGCCCAACTCATAGTATCCATTCCAAAATGGCATTGCAGATGCAGTAGGGTCTTTCCTTTTACATCACCCAGCTCTTCCAGTTCTATTTTATTTAATGAAGATTTTCCTTTTTTAAAAGAAGCCAGGTCATAAAAAACAGAATCTTTGTGCATGGCCGTACGCTTGTTCCAGGATTGTTTATTCTCACCAAAATAAGATTGGTATATTTCCATAATTGAAATTACGTTTAAAAAAGAAATCAAAAATAAAGAACACTATAATTTTTCATTTCTATGTTTCTGCTGAAAATAAAGAAACCTTATAAACTAAATTATAAGGTTTCTTATTAAAAAAAATGATGCTATTATCCCAATGCCACTCTTTTAAATTCAGTAATTTTTAAATCAGCATCCACACTTTTCAGATAATCGGACACTGATTTACTGTTGTCTTTTACAAAAGCCTGTGCCATTAAAGTATTTTCTTTAAAGAATTTATTCATTTTACCATCGGCAATTTTTTCAGCCATTTCTGCCGGTTTACCTTCTGCTTTAATCATTTCAATAGCAATCGCTTTTTCCCTGTCTTTTGTTTCCTGGGAGATAGACGTTTCATCAACAGCCAATGGATTCATGGCTGCGATCTGCATGGCCACATCTTTTCCGGCATCAGGAGCATCTTTGGTCATAGCTACTAAAACTCCCATGCGGTATGCACCGTGTATATATGATGCAACATAAGGTGCATCAACTCTTTCAAATTTTGAAACAGCGATCTTTTCGCCGATTGCTGTCAGTTTATCATTGATCATATCGGAAACTTTTGATCCGTTGATCTGTACATCATTTAATTCTTCGGCTGTTTTTACATTACTTGAAATAGCAGCATCAGCAATACTTTGTGCAAAGGCGACAAAGTCAGCATTCTTGCTAACGAAATCCGTTTCGCAACTGATACAAAGTACTACACCGCTCTTTTTATCGGCTGTTGTTTGTGCAATTACCACACCTTCTTTGGCTTCACGGTCGCTGCGCTTAGCGGCAACTTTCTGGCCTTGTTTACGCAACCAATCAATGGCTGCTTCAAAATCGCCGTTACTTTCTGTTAATGCTTTACGGCAATCTAACATGCCGGCACCTGTTGTCTGGCGTAATTTATTGATATCTGCTGCTGTTATTGTAACACTCATGATAATTGATAATTTAGTAATTAATAATTGATAATCCCTCAGCTTAAAATGTTACTATCCACTTTATGTGCTTTGCTGAACAATGGTTTAATGTACAAGAATGCTACGCCTGTGAAGTTGATTAAAGACTAAATGTCTGGTTCAAAAAAATTAACAACACAATCTTCGCATCACTCTTCTCCATTTCCCCTTTAGGGGATAGGGGTGTTCTTATCTTGCTCCACCACCACTGCCTGCCGGCCTTCTGCCACCTGCACCCGGACCAGCTACACGACGCTTAGGTTGAGATGAAACTCCTCTTCCCCCACCTCGTTTGTTTCTATCATCTCCGCCATCTGCCTTATTTTCAAACCTAGCGGCTTTTGCCTCGGCTGATTCTTCCACATCGCTGTGTTCGTCTTCATTATCCTTATCGGCCTGGCGTTCCTGTAAACCTTCAGCAATTGCAGCGGTTAAATAATTAACGATGATAGCGATTGATTTTGTAGCATCATCATTTGCCGGGATGGCAAAATCAATTTTATTAGGATCGCAATTGGTATCTACCATACCAAATGTGCTGATGTTTAATTTTCTTGCTTCGGCAAGTGCAATGTGCTCATGGCCTATATCCACCATAAACAAAGCTGCAGGCACACGACTTATTTGTGCAATACCTCCCAGCACTTTCTCCATTTTCTCTTTATCACGGGTTAATGTAAGACGCTCTTTTTTTGTTAAGCTTTCTGCACTACCGTCAGCCAGCATTTTTTCAATGCTCTGCATTTTTTTAACACTCTTACGAACCGTGTTGAAATTGGTTAACATTCCACCCAACCAACGTTCGGTAACAAAAGGCATATTTACACGCTTTGCACAATCACTTACGATTTCTTTAGCCTGCTTTTTAGTAGCTACAAACATTATTTTTTTACCACTGCGTGCAATAGCTTTTAATGCCGCTGCAGATTCCTGTAAACCTTCTACGGTTTTGTTCAGGTCGATAATGTGAATGCCTTTCTTTTCGGCAAAAATGTAAGGCAACATTTTAGGGTTCCACTTTTTCTTTAAGTGACCAAAGTGAACTCCTGCTTCTAAAAGTTGCTGTTGTAAGGAAGTATTATTTTCCATTGTTTATTATTAAAGTAGTTTATTAAATATGATACTTGATTCTGGATTGTTTAGTATACTCTTTTCCAGTGTCTGCAAACCTTTATCCAGTATCGGTAATTATCTTTTCGAAAACTGGAAGCTCTTTCTTGCTTTTTTACGGCCCGGTTTCTTACGTTCAACAGAACGTGGATCACGTTTTAGTAACCCGGCAGCTTTTAAAGCAGGGCGGTAATCAGCACTTACTTCAATTAAAGCACGGGCAATACCCAGCTTTGTTGCTTCAGCCTGACCTTTTACTCCACCGCCTGTAGCGTTAACCACTACATCAAATTTGTCGGAGGATTCGACTGTTTTTAAAGGTGCCTCTACCTGGTTTTGTAAATACACCAGAGGGAAATACACTTTATAGTCTTTGCCGTTAACAGTAATCTTTCCGTCGCCTTTTGAAAGGAAAATACGGGTTACAGCTTCTTTTCTGCGGCCGACTGCGTTTTTTTGCTTTTCCATTTATTTTTATTATTAGCTTTTAGCTGATTTTAAAATTTTAATTCTTTGGGTTGCTGTGCTCCGTGTGGATGTGCTGCACCCTGATATACAAATAATTTTTTGTACATCTGGCGGCCCAACTTGTTTTTAGGTAACATCCCCTTAATAGCTCTTTCAATAATTACTTCGGGTCTGCGTTTTAATAAATTTTGTGCAGATTCTTCCTTACGGCCACCAGGGTAGCCACTATAGGTATCATAAACCTTATCTTCCATTTTATTGCCGGTAAGTTTTACCTTTTCGCAATTAGTAATGATGATAAAGTCGCCACAATCAACGTGAGGCGTGTAATAGGCTTTATTCTTACCACGAAGAATTGCCGCAACTCTGGCACACATACGACCAACGGTTTGATTAGTACCATCCACAACATACCAGTTGTGTGTAACGGTAGCCTCGTTCGCATGTTTAGTAGTGAAATGTAATTTGCTCATTGTTTATTTTTTAAGTTTAACCACAGCCATCCCCGTGGTTTTAAATTTGGACGGTGAAGGTAATTGCAAATAGATCTATCTACCAAAGAAAAGAGGAAGTATTTTTAATCAGACTTTTGTAACTAACTGATTTTCAGTAAAAATTTTGACCAAATATTTTATTGACTATAAGAATAAAAAGAAAAATAGCCTTTTAAAGAGGCTGCCGGTAATTTTTTTATGGAGATAAAACTGAAAAATTGAATAACTACTTCCCGTAAACTTTTTCACCATTGATATAAGTTGCCATTACTTTTGTTTTTAAAACAGCAGTTGCCGGGCAGTTCATTAAATCGGTATCCAGTATTATAAAGTCGGCAAATTTTCCTTTTACCAAACTACCTTTTTGCTTTTCTTCAAATGCTGCTTTGGCCGCCCATATGGTCATACCACGTATCGTTTGTTCACGGGTTAAGGCATTTTCCATTTGATATCCATTTGCCGGAAACCCTTTGGAGTCCTGCCTGGCAACAGCCGCAAAAAATGTTTTAAATGTACTGATGTCTTCCACCGGAAAATCTGTTCCTAATGGTATCCAGTTATTTTCTTTAAGTAATTGCTGATAAGCATATGCTCCCTTAACCCTTACGGGTCCAAGTCTTTGTTCAGCCCAATACATATCGCTGGTTGCATGTGTTGGTTGTACCGACGGTATAATATTATAATCACCAAAATAATGAAAATCATTTTCGTTAATTACTTGTGCATGCTCAATACGCCAGCGCAGGTCATTTTTACCCTTTAGGTATTTAGCATAGATCTTAAGTATTGTCCTGTTCCCGCTATCACCAATTGCATGGGCACACATTTGCCAGCCTTTTTGCGAAATGATATTGGCAACAGAATCAAAATGTGCAGTTGAACTTAATAAAAAGCCCGACCAGTCAGCTCTATCACTATATGGCTGTAGCAAACAGGCTCCTCTTGACCCAAGCGCACCATCAGTATATACCTTAAAGGCACAAACAGTTAAAAGGTCCGTCTTTATTTTTCCTTTATTGAATGCAAGTTCATAATTATTTTTTTTGTCACTTAGCATAGCATATATCCGCATTTTCAATTCTCCTATTTTTTGCAGGCTGTCGATGAACTGAACTGTTTCATAATCCAATCCACATTCATCAACAGTTGTTAATCCTGTTGCAAAGCAATTAGCCTGTGCAAGAAGCAGGGCCATTTTTATTTGGTCGTTATCAGGAGCAGGTATCTTCGAAGAAACGAGTTGAACTGCATTATCCACAAGAATACCGGTAAGTTTTCCGTTCTTAACTTCAATTTCTCCGCCCGGAATTTTATCGCCGGGTTTAATACCAGCCAGATCAAGCGCCTTTTGGTTCGCTATTGCAGCATGCCCGTCAACTCTCGTCAACAGTACCGGACGAGAAGGATAGGTTTCATTTAGTTTTTCATTGTCAGGAAATATTTCTACAGGCCAATCATTCTGATCCCATCCTCTTCCTGTCAACCAACGATTTTCGGGCAGTCCTTTTTCAAAATCGCTACAACGCTGAAGCACTTCTTCCCAACTTCCAGTACCGTCAAGGTTTACCCTTTGCAAACTAAATCCATAACTTAAAAAATGAGTATGGGCATCAATAAACCCCGGGAAAACAGATTTGCCTGCTACATCGGTCACCGAATCTGATTCATACTGCTTCAGAATATCATCATTTTTTCCAATCGCAATAATTTTTCCATCTCTCACTGCCATTGCTTCGGCAACCGAAAATTTTTCATCTACAGTATAAATTTTTGCATGGTGAATGATCAGATCGGCTTTTTGGCGAAACTTGCAGGAAACAGCGGAAAAGCAATAGGCAACCAGTAACAGGCAATAAATAAATCTTTGGTGTAGCAGCATAAAAAATGTTTTATCAAAAATACATAAAAGTGGCAATCATAATTTTTAACTTTGGTGTATGTATAATGCAGCTCAAACAAAAGAATTACAGGAACTAATGAAGAAATTAATGTCGATCAGGGAACAGGGAATTACGAAAAATGAAATCGAATCGCTTCGTAACATCCTTCGTTTTCACGAATACCGGTATTATGTGCAGAACGACCCTCTCATCAGCGATTTTGAATATGATACCCTATATAAACAATTGGAAAAACTTGAAAAAGATCACCCTGAAATGATCACCAAAGATTCTCCAACACAGCGTGTGGGTAAAGGATTAATAAAAAACTTTCCTAAAACACAACACCTGGTACCAATGCTTTCTTTAGAAAACTCGTACAATGCCGATGACCTTATTGATTTTGACCGGAAAGCCAAAGAACTTTCGGGTTTAACCGAAATTGAATATTGTGTTGAGCCCAAATTTGATGGTGCCAGCATTTCGCTGGTTTATGAAAACGATCTGTTTACCCGGGGTGTTACAAGAGGGGATGGAGAAGTTGGGGATGAGATAACTCAAAATATTAAACAGATAGAATCTGTTCCGCTTTCGGCAAAATTCAGTGAATATGGCATAGAGCAAATTGAGATTCGTGGTGAAGTTTTAATGAATAAAAATAACTTCAAGGCATATAATAATGCATTGATTGAAGAAGGAATTCCACCGCTTGCTAATCCACGGAATGCTGCTGCAGGATCTTTACGGATCAAAGATACTGTAGAAGTCGGGAGAAGGAATTTAGAAGCGTTTTTGTATCACGTTAGTTTTATCATTGACTGGAAGACACCTGAACATCGAACAATGAACAACAAACAACCCCAAACTCATTCCGGAATGCTGGAAATGCTATGGAACCTGGGTTTCAGAAGTCCTAAAAAAGAAATGAAAGTGTTGCAGGGTATTGAAGCTGTAATAAAACATGTACATGATTTTGAAAAAGAAAGGGATAACCTGGGTTACGAAATTGATGGCATGGTAATAAAAGTAAATGACCTGAAGTTACAGGACAAGCTGGGCATGACATCACACCACCCACGGTGGGCCATTGCCTTTAAATTTAAAGCCAGGCAGGGTACCAGCAAATTATTTTCTGTTGAATTCCAGGTTGGCAGAACCGGAGCTGTTACGCCGGTTGCTAAAATAGAGCCGGTACAGGTTGGAGGCGTTACAGTCAGCAGTATTTCTATACATAATGAAGAATATATCAGGGAAAAAGATCTGATGCTGGGCGATACTATTTTAATTGAACGGAGTGGTGATGTAATACCGCAAATTGTGAAATCATTTGCAGAGTTAAGAAATGGCACCGAAAATAAAATTCAGTTTCCAACGCATTGCCCGGTTTGTAAAAATGAGCTATATAAACCTGATGAAGATGCCGTGTGGCGTTGTATCAACCTTAACTGCCCTGCTCATATTGTTGAAGGGATCATTCATTTTGTAAGTAAAGATGCTATGGACATCCGTAGTTTTGGCGAGGCTAATGTGCGGAAATTTTATGAAATGGGTTTATTAAAGAACATTCCGGATATATATAAATTACCTTTTGAAGAAATAAGAAAGCTTGAGGGTTTTGGCGAAAAGTCAATTACAAATTTGCAAAAAGCAATTGAAGATTCAAAAAAACAACCTTTACACCGCATCATTTATGCTTTAGGCATACGGTATGTTGGTGAAACCACTGCAAAAACCTTAGCCAACGATGTGGAACACTTATATGATTTTGCTGATTTTACACTTGAACAATTACAGGAACTGGAAGATGTTGGTGTTAAAGTTGCCGGGAGTGTGTATGAATTTTTTCATAATAAAGACAACCTGCACTTATTAAATCAACTTGAAAAGTTGGGAGTTCAACTTAAAAATGTAAAAAAAGAATTTGTCACCGGCGGGAACCTTGTGGGGCAAACGTTTCTGTTTACAGGCGCCCTTACTCAATTAAAAAGAAATGAAGCAGAAGCTATGGTAGAAAAAAACGGTGGAAAGCTACTTGCCGGCGTTAGCAGCAAGCTGAATTACCTGGTTGTAGGTGAAGATACCGGCAGTAAACTGGAAAAAGCAAAAAAAATACCAACTGTAAAAATAATTTCGGAAGAAGAATTTTTAAAAATGCTACCTAGTTAGGTAAAAAAAACATTATATTTATAGTAAGCCTTCCTTAAAAAATTATACGGGCATTTTGGCTGGCCCTATATCACTTTTTAAATCATACTGTTATGATTAAAAAAAATCCCGGCGAGGTTTGGAAACAAATTCTCTTCCCCGGCCACAAACAGCTTCGCAAAAAATATTCAGTTTCATCACATGGCAGGGCAGCAAGCTATGATTCCGATGTTTTAAAAGATGGGAAATTATTAAATGGTTCATTGACCTCGGGTTACAGAACATTAAATTTGCATGTTGAGAATGGAAATGGAACTATTTATATTCACCGGGAAGTAGCCAAACATTTTTGTAAAAAAACTTCTCCAAAATATAAATTCGTAATTCATGTAAATCATAAAAAGAAAGATAACCATTTTAAAAATCTGAAATGGGCAACACTTGAAATTGTTAGTTCTCATCAGCAAAACAGCCCTGAAAAAATAGCCTATAAAAAACGTCAGGCTAACAGAACTGTTGGGTTAAAACTTAATGCAACACAGGTTAAAACCATAAAGGATATTATTAATAACCCAAAACGGAAACTGACTTACAAACAACTTGCTGCTAAATATAAAGTGAGTGAAATGACATTGTACCGCATTAAAAGCGGGGAAAACTGGGGTCGGATAAAGTGAAGTATAAAGTATTGATAGATATACATGGGAATTAGTTTAACAACTGATTCCCTTTTTAATTTACTAAATTCGTTGATTAAAAAAAGCTTTAAAAATGCTGCAACCCTTTACTCTAAAATTCCTGAAAGATCTTAAAAAGAACAATAACAAATCATGGTTTGATGACAACCGTAAAAATTATGAATCTGCCCGATCTGATTTTAATGCACTTACCGAAAAACTTATTGCATCCATTTCATCTTTTGATCCTCCTATCGGAAGCCTAATGGTTAAAGAATGTGTTTTCCGGATTAACCGGGATGTGCGATTCAGCAAAGACAAAAAGCCTTACAAAAACAATATGGCCTGCTATTTCAATAAAAATGGCAAAAAAGGCAGTGGGGCAGGTTATTATTTACATATTGAACCGGGCAATAGTATGGTAGCCGGAGGTATTTGGATGCCTGAATCTTCCGATCTTACTAAAATACGCCAGGAAATTGATTATAGTTTTTCAGATTGGAAAAAATTAATTGCTGATAAATCATTTAAAAAAACATTTACTGAAGGTATTACGAGTAACGAAAATTTAGTAAGGCCTCCTAAAGGTTATGATGAAGATAATGAAGCTATAAAATACCTGAAAATGAAAAGCTTTATTGTTACCAAATTCTTTACTGACAAAGAATTACTCAGTAAAAACTTTATAACAGAAGTTTCAAAGACTTTCAAAACGATGAAAACATTAATAGATTTTTTAAATACTGCCCTCGTTTAAAGATCTGGATGTTTCTATAAAAAGATGGCCAGAGATAAAAATCTCCGGCCTTGCTTACCTCTGAAACCACAAGAAAAATTTTGAAAATATCTTATAGATAATATTTTTATTATACAATTAATTGTATTATGGAAAAACCATAAATAGGCACCTCTGTTCGATTTTAAATAATATTGGAGAAAATCAGATAACTAAGCAGGTTGTAAAATTAGTCTTTTTTTGATATTTACATAATTTATTTTTTGCCCATATGGGTTCCTCTAAACCTATTACAAAGTAAGTTATAAAAGTTGAATTTAATGTCATATTACCTATGGCACGAGTCATTTCGGTTTAAATCTATCAATACTACCCGTTTATAGAAGAATAGTTTGTTTATTGATTTTGTAAACTTCCCTTTTACTCCACTATAAAAATCAAATAATTATTCTTTAACTGTTTTGTTAAAATCCAATTAAGTAATAATTGATACTATTTGAATTTGAAATATTTAATTTGAAGCTGAGTGATATTAAAAAAAGGGTTAAAAACTAATAATTGTTAGTTTTGTAAAAAGAAACTGCATGGCAAAAATAAAGCCGGGTAAAAATGCTACTAAAAAAGATGTCATTACACAAAAAGCCTCCGCCCTGTTTAAAAAAAGAGGTTATTCTTCTACTTCTATGAGAGAAATAGCAGAAACGGTTGGTGTAGAAGCGCCCAGTTTGTATAATCATATTGGCTCAAAAAGTGAATTATTGCAGACTATTTGTTTTAAAATTGCCGAAGCCTTTACTTCCTACCTGGATACGACAGAAAATATGACTGGAAATGCAGCTTTCAAGATGGAAAATATCATTCGGTTTCACATTCAGATGATGATCAATAATTTTGATGAGGTTTATGTTGCCAACCACGAATGGAAACATCTAAAAGAACCTCATTTAGGCAATTTCTTAATACAGAGACGGGGATATGAAAAGAGGTTGATCATTTTAATGGAATCGGGAATAGCTAATAAAGAATTTAAAACAAGCAATCCTCATGTATCTGTTTTAACCATACTTTCGGCAGTAAGAGGACTTGAGTTTTGGCAACAACACAAAAAAAATATCAGCAGCCAGTTATTGGAAGATGATATGGTTAATCATTTATTAAAAGGTATAATAAAATAATTTTTATGGCCGTTCATTTTCATAAACTGAAAGTAAAAAAAGTAAAAAAAGAAACCCCTGATTGCGTTTCCATTACATTTGATGTGCCCGATAAACTCAAAGAAGATTTCACATTTGAACACGGGCAAAATATCACTGTTAAAAAGGATATTGACGGTGAAGAAGTGCGGCGGTCTTATTCTATTTGTACAGCACCTTTTGAAAATGAATTAAGGGTTGCGGTAAAAAAAATTGATAACGGTAAATTCTCTTCTTTTGCAAATGTTCTTTTAAAAAAAGGCGATGAGCTGGAGGTGCTGCCCCCCACCGGAAAATTCAACTGTAAACTACAATCATCAAACCGCAAACAGTACCTGGCTTTTGTAGCAGGTAGCGGCATTACACCAGTAATCTCAATCATTAAAACAACTTTACAAACTGAGCCCGAAAGCAGTTTTAACCTGGTTTTTGGCAATCGGGGACGCAATTCAATAATTTTCTTTGAAGAACTGGAAGGTTTAAAAAACAAATACCTCAACCGTTTCAATTTCATCAATATATTAAGTCGCGAAAAAACCGATGCGCCAATTAATTCCGGAAGAATTAATAACAATAAATTGATGGAATTAAACAAACTGATTGATTATAAAAATATTGATGAGTTTTTTATTTGCGGACCGGAAGAGATGATCTTTTGTGTAAAAGAGTTTTTAGAACAATGGGGTATTGAACAAAAGAAAATTCATTTTGAGCTGTTTACAACACCCGGACAAAATAAGTCATCGGTTGTCAGTCGTGATTCGTCAGGAAAAGACAACGGCCCATCAAGCAAAATAACCGTAAAGCTGGATGGGCGAAGTTTTGATTTTGATTTGGGATTTGATAATGACAGCATCCTGGATGCAGCATTAAAACAAGGAGCAGATCTTCCTTTTGCCTGCAAAGGCGGGGTTTGCTGTACCTGTAAGGCAAAACTTTTAGAAGGCGAAGTGGAAATGGATGTAAACTGGGGACTTGAGCAGGAGGAGGTAGAGCAGGGTTATATACTTACCTGCCAAAGCCATCCAAAAACTGAAAAAGTAGTAGTTGATTTTGATATTAAATAGCCTGGTTATAGTTTGATGTCAATTAACTAACAGTTATTAGTTTTATATATTTTTACAAACTAAATCATATTGTATGCCTGTTCAGGATCTGGAAAAAATATTCCAGGATAAAATTGATAAGGAAATAAAGATAGAGCCAAGAGACTGGATGCCGGAAGCATACCGTAAAACAAATATCCGTCAAATTAGTCAGCATGCCCATAGCGAAATTGTAGGTATGTTACCTGAAGGCAACTGGATAAGCAGGGCTCCTTCTTTAAAAAGAAAAGCAATACTCATTGCAAAAGTGCAGGACGAGGCCGGACATGGTTTGTATTTATACAGCTCGGCTGAAACATTAGGTATGAGCCGTGATGAAATGATTGGTGACCTGCACAGCGGCAAAGCAAAATATTCTTCCATTTTTAATTATCCATCTTTAACATGGGCCGATATGGGTGCCATTGGCTGGTTGGTTGATGGTGCAGCAATATTAAACCAGGTTATGCTTTGCAGAACATCTTATGGTCCGTATGCAAGGGCGATGGTACGCATTTGTAAAGAAGAAAGTTTTCATCAACGCCAGGGTTTCGAAACATTGCTGGTATTAAGTAAAGGAACCGATGAACAAAAAGCCATGTGCCAGGATGCTATTAACCGTTGGTGGTGGCCCAGCCTGATGATGTTTGGACCTAAAGATTCAGAATCTACCAACAGCGATCAAAGTATGAAATGGAAAATAAAAAGAAAAACAAATGATGAATTGCGTCAGCAGTTCATTGATATGATAGCAGAACAAATAAAAGTGTTGGGAATGACCTTGCCCGACGATAAATTAAAATGGAACCCTGCAACAAAGCATTATGATTTTGGTGAAATTAACTGGGATGAATTCTGGGCTGTGGTAAAAGGCAATGGCCCCTGCAACAAACAACGGCTTGATGCAAGACGAAAGGCTCATGAAGAAGGCTCCTGGGTTATAGAAGCAGCAAAAGTATATGCTGAGAAAAAAGCAAACTGTAAAAAAGAAATAGCAGCTTAAAAAATTTTTATATGGCATTCAAATTACAAAAATATTATTACGGCGATATTCCGGAAGATAATTCAGGCGGTATAATTACACCTGCTGATAAAGATTCAAAAAACGTATGGCCTCTTTGGGAAGTTTTCGTTCGCAGCAAGCAGGGGCTCGATCATAAACATGTTGGCAGCCTGCATGCAACTGATGCGGCAATGGCCATTGAAAATGCAAGAGATGTTTATACCCGCCGGCAGGAAGGTATTAGTATATGGGTTGTGGAAAGTAAATATATTCATGCGTGCAACCCGGATGAATCAGAAAGTTTGTATGACCCCGCAAATGATAAAATATACCGCTACCCAACTTTTTATGATCTGCCTGATGAGGTTGGACATATGTAACCAACCCAGATTAAATGATTCCACAGATGAACAGTTTACTTATTGATTATACTTTACACCTTGCAGATAATGCTTTAATTATTGCACAAAAAAATAGTGAATGGTGCGGCCATGGCCCAATACTGGAACAGGATATTGCCATCACTAATATCTCTTTAGATTTACTCGGTCAGTCAAGAAATTTTTATCAATATGCTGCTTTGTTAACTGGCGGAGATGCTGATGAAGATAAATTAGCATACCTGAGAACTGAACGTGAATTTAAAAACTGTTTGCTGGTTGAGCAATCTAATGGCGACTGGGCACAAACAATTCTTCGCCAGTTTCTTTTCAGTACTTATCAATTTTTACTTTATGAAAAATTACAAAACAGCAATGATGAACAAATAGCTGCTATTGCTGCCAAAGCGTTGAAAGAAGTTACCTATCACCTGCGCTGGAGCAGCGAATGGGTGATACGCCTCGGCGATGGAACAGCAGAAAGTCATCAGCGCATGGTAAAAGCCATTGATGAATTATGGAGATACACCGGAGAATTATTTGTTGCTGCTGAATATGAAATGGAAGCCGGTTTTGATGTGGGTTTATTAAAAGATGACTGGATGAAAAAAATAATTGCAGTTTTTGATGAAGCAACATTACCCGTTCCTGAAAAAGTATTTATGCAAACTGGTGGCAAAACAGGTGTGCATACAGAACATCTCGGCTTTATATTAACTGAACTGCAATATCTGCAAAGAACTTATCCCGGCGCCGGGTGGTAACCAGCCTATGACTTCATTAAAAGAAATACTGCTTAGCTTATTTGCAATTTTAATTGTTTTATTGGTTCCCCATTCAGGAATTATTCCGCTGCCATTTGGATACAGTATTCCCATATTGATATTTGTTTGGCTCTTTTTAAAACAATATAAAGAGAACTTTGCAGGCATTGGCTTTAGTTTTAAGCGTTTTGAAATAAGATCGGTTTTGATCGGTACCCTGGCAGGAATACTGATCTATTCTTTTCTAAACTGGGTATTTTTTCCGGTGCTTGAAAAATTTATTGCGCTGCCACCTGCTGACCTGGGCGATTTCGCAAAAATAAAAGGGAATACAGGTTTCTATATTTTTTTACTGGCGATGGGATGGATAGTAGGTGGTTTTTATGAAGAACTGATTTTTCATGGATTTATTTTTACAAGGATTGAAAAAATGATACCCGGCAAATACGCTGTGCTCCTGGGTTTCCTGCTTACCAATATTATCTTTGCTTTTTACCATGCCCAGTTGGGTACCGGAGGAATAATAAATGCTTTTTTAGCCGGGTCAGCTTATCATGCCCTGATGCTTTACTTTAAAAGAAATATGTGGTACGCTGTTTTTGCTCATGCTGTTTTTGATACAATAGCTTTAACTTTTATGTATGCCGGATATTAATGATAAACAAAAAATATTAGCCATATTGGCGCAAGTTACCGATCCGGAAGTACCGGTGCTTACTATTACTGATCTGGGTATTGTAAGAGATATAAAATTAAACGGCGATGAAGTTGAAGTGATCATCACCCCCACTTACACGGGTTGCCCTGCCATGGATATGATTGCCATGAATATTAAACTGGCATTAATTGAAACCGGTTTTCACAAAATAAAAATCACTTCGGTTCTTTCCCCTGCCTGGACCACCGACTGGATGAGTGAGGCAGGAAAAAGAAAATTAAAAGAGTATGGTATTGCACCGCCGCATTCACGGTCAGAGGGCACGTCAGACCGGGTGATCAATTGCCCCCAGTGCAGTTCGGCCAATACAAAATGCATCAGCGAATTTGGCAGTACGGCCTGCAAAGCATTATATCAATGTAATGATTGCAAAGAGCCTTTTGATTATTTTAAGTGCCACTAATATCCGTAACTTTATTTTAGTTCAATATATATTACATGGATATTTCTGTTTATTTAGAAGAAGCCGCCCAGGTTTCTGTAGCCTTTATCATTGGTGCTATCATTGGTTTGGAACGTGAGTTCAGGAGCAAGCCTGCCGGGTTCAGAACTATGATTTTAATTTGTGTTGGGTCCTGCCTGTACACTATTCTATCGAAAGAAATAGGCGGAAGCAGTACAGACCGGATTGCCAGTAATATTGTAACCGGTATTGGTTTTATTGGTGCCGGTGTTATTTTTAAAGAAGGCATTACGGTTAATGGTTTAACTACTGCAGCCCTCATTTGGGTAACCGCTGCATTGGGTATGGCTATTGGCTATCATAATTATCCGCTGGCAATAGTTGTATCGGCCATGGTGGTAATTGCCCTGTTTGTTTTAGAACCGGTGCAACGGTTCATCAACAGGTTTCATAAGGTTAAAGATTATAAAATACGCACTGTTGAACTGGGCAGGAATTTCAAACCGGAACTGGAAGATTTTTTTAATTCCCATGATCTTTCATTCCGGTGTATGAAGTTTATTAAAGACAATAACGATGCTATATATATTTACCGCATCAGTTCTCCCGACAGGAACTATGACCTGGTAAACCAGTTTTTATTAAATCATAAAGAAGTAAAAAGCTTTGATGTTTAAGTACATTTCTATTTACGATCATTTAAATTATTACAGATGTCTTCTATCTTATTCGAAATAAAAAATTCTGTTGCCTGGATCACTTTAAACCGACCGGAAAAATTTAATTCCTTTAACCGGGAAATGGCTTTACTGTTACAGGCCAGGCTTGATGAAGCGACCTCACTACATGAAGTTCGTTGTGTTTATATAACCGGTGCCGGAAAAGCATTTTGTGCCGGGCAGGACATCAGCGAACTGGTTGGAGAAAATAAAATTGAGATCAGCCAGATCCTTTCTGAACATTATAACCCGATCGTAAAAAGAATCAGGAACCTGTCAAAACCTGTGGTGGCCGCAGTTAACGGAGTGGCAGCCGGTGCCGGTGCCAATATTGCGTTATGTTGCGATGTGGTTATTGCAACAGCATCGGCATCATTCATCCAGGCATTCAGCAAAATAGGTTTGATACCTGATAGCGGTGGAACTTATACATTACCCCGGTTGATCGGCTGGCAAAAAGCAAGTGCCTTAATGATGACGGGTGATAAAGTTGCTGCAGTTGATGCTGAAAAAATAGGAATGATATATAAATGTTTTGCTGATGAAATTTTTGAAGAAGAAAGTAAAAAAATAGCCTTAACACTTTCGCAGATGCCAACTAAAGGATTAGCTTTTACCAAACATGCTTTAAACCGTTCTTTTAAAAACAACTGGGAAGAACAATTATTAGTGGAAGATGAATACCAGCAAAAGGCAGCATCAACAAGTGATTACAAAGAAGGTATCAATGCTTTCCTGGAAAAAAGAGGCCCTGAATTTAAAGGAGAATAATTAATCATTATTAATTAATAATTTATTATGCCAACAGCAAAACAGGTTGTAGATCACATGATGCAAAATGATTTGTTCAGTCAGTGGCTGGGTATAGAAATTTTAGATATAAAAGAAGGTTACAGTAAAATAAAAATGACGGTACGTAAAGAAATGATCAATGGCTTTGGTATTGTACATGGCGGTATTGCATTTTCATTATCAGACAGTGCTTTTGCTTTTGCCTGTAATAACCGCAATGTTTTATCTGTTGCATTAGATACGGCAATTAATTTTTTAAAGCCGGTGCATGTAGGCGATGTATTAACAGCCGAAGCAAAGGAATTACATAATGGTAAATCAACCGGGCTTTACCATATCACTATAACAAATCAAAATGATCATGTTGTTGCATTATTTAAAGGAACATGTTTCCGTACCAACAAAACATTGATATGATTTATTCATTCAACAATTATATTCCTGTTGTTCACGAATCATCATTCATTCATCCGCAAGCCGCTGTTACCGGTAATGTAATTATTGGCAAGGATTGTTACATTGGCCCGGGTGCTGCCATACGTGGCGACTGGGGTCAAATTATTATTGAAGACGGCTGCAATGTGCAGGAGAATTGTACTATTCATATGTTTCCGGGCGTTACAGTTATTTTAAAACAAGGTGCTCATATTGGCCACGGTGCCATCATACATGGTGCAATCATTGGTAGGAATTGCCTGGTAGGGATGAATGCAGTTATTATGGATAATGTTAAGTTGGGTGATGAATGTATTGTTGGTGCATTAAGTTTTATTAAGACTGATGAAATTTTTGAACGCAGGAGTTTGATCGTTGGTAACCCGGCAACAAAAATAAAAGAAGTAACAGATGAGATGATTAAATGGAAAACAGCAGGTACAGCTTTGTATCAGCAATTACCAAAAGAGATGTTTGAAACATGGAAAGTATGTGAACCACTCAGAGCAACCCCTGAAGATCTAAAACAACAGCAACCAGATTACAAAACATGGAATGAGAATAAATGATCATTTGCTTGCCTGCCAGATCAGTTTTTCTTTGCTGGTTTTTTTAAAAAAATCAGGCAGTTTCCCATCTCCTCTTCCTGTTATTCCCCCATCCGGCGAGCCCATTAATTTACAGGTTGCATCATACACCTCATTGAAAAAATCGCAGCAGGGCATAACAATATAATACACTTTTTTATCCATGTAAACATATTCAATAACCTTTTGCGGTTGTTCATGTTTTCGGGCTTTTTTAAATGTGTTGATCTTATTTTTAATACAGGCAGGTAAGGCCCTAATGTTTTTTCCCGGTTTTTTAACTTCGCCCTTATGTACCGTCATACTGTTAATTACCTGTTCAACTGCGGGCACTACAACTTTAATAGTATCAATTTTTGCAACTGGCTGGTTTGTTTTTACAGGTCCGCAACTAAGCATTATCACACCAGATATAAAGACTAATTTAATCATTGCTTTTTTCTATTTATTCATTGCAAAAGTAAAGCCAATTGTTATTTTACTTGTTAACATAAAGTATAAAACCAGATAGCAGGCATTAATCTTTAAATTTTACGGACCTTTGCGCCAATAATGGAAAAATCAAACTTTGTAGATCAGATAAAGATATATTGCCGCAGCGGACATGGTGGTGCAGGAAGTAAGCATTTTATGCGTAACAAATTAACCGCAATGGGCGGGCCCGATGGTGGTGATGGTGGCCGGGGGGCACATATCATTCTAAAAGGCAACTCCCAATTATGGACATTACTGCATCTCCGGTATTATAAAAATATACTGGCCGAAGATGGTGAGAACGGCAGTAAAAATAACTCAAGTGGCAGGACGGGTAAAGATATCATCATTGAAGTTCCGCTTGGCACTATTGCCCGGGATGAAATTACAGGTGAAATAGAAGTTGAGATCCTTGAAGACGGGCAGGAAGTTATTTTATTAAAAGGTGGACGAGGCGGATTAGGTAACAGTAATTTTAAATCGGCTACCAACCAGGCTCCTGAATATGCACAACCCGGAGAAGAAGGTATAGAAGGTTGGAAAACATTGGAGTTAAAAGTGTTGGCTGATGTTGGATTGGTTGGTTTTCCCAATGCAGGAAAATCTACTTTATTAAGCAGCATTACTGCAGCAAAACCAAAAATTGCCGACTATGCTTTTACTACGCTGGTGCCGCAACTGGGTATGGTTGAGTATAGAGATGCCAGAAGTTTTTGTATTGCCGATTTACCGGGTATTATTGAAGGCGCCGCAGAAGGGAAAGGATTGGGCCATCGTTTTTTACGGCATATAGAACGTAATTCAATTTTGCTTTTTCTTATTCCGGCAGACAGTAAGGACCATAAAAAAGAATTTGAGATTTTACACAATGAGTTGGAGCAATACAATCCGGAGATGTTACAGAAAGATTTTGTAATTGCCATAAGCAAAAGTGATATGCTGGATGAAGAATTAAAAATAGCCATACAAAAAGAGCTCCCTAAGAACATTTCCTATGTTTTTATTTCATCGGTAACAGGGCAAGGTTTATCCGAACTTAAAGATCTGCTATGGAAAACCCTAAATGCACAGCCTAAAGTTTAGAATACCTGTCATGGGTCATTGTTTTTCCTTGATTTTTTTATTTATATTGTACAAAAAATAAAAATGAAAAAACTTTGCTTATATTTTAGCGCTATACTGTTGCTGAATACTGTTACCACAGCACAAACCTCAGTTACATTAAAAAAGGTAATGGAACTTAAAATGCCTAAAACCGCCGGGGATGATATGCCGGGCAAAAGAGGGGCCAGTGTTATATGGAACCCTGTACAAAATAAATATTATGCGGCAATGGCAGGTAATACAGGTTTTCCCTTAGCCATATTTAATGCTGCAGGCAAACGTTTGTCCTCTGATGATCTGGCAACTATGATTGACGTAAGAGGATTATGGTTTAACCCGCAAAAAAAAATGATCTGTGGAAATGGGTATGACACTGTTGGATGGTTTCATTATATGCTCGATCCAAAAGGAGTTGTGCTTGAAGCTGTTGTTGATATTGCCGAAAAGACACAGCCCAATCAACAAAGTGTTGGCACCTATAACCCAATAAGGAATGAAGTAATGTTTTTAAATGGTAACCAGGTATCATTATATTCAAATGTTGGTACTACCAACAACGAAGTAAACCTGCATTTTGGAGTAACCAAAAAAGATGATATCGGTGAAAAGTTTCAGAAAACTGATGAAACACCTGAAGATTATAATACCACTTCGGTTATTTACACCGGTATTAAAAATGCCGAAATCGGTGTTTTAAATAAAACTGAAAAACAAATTGAATTATATTCTTTTGATGATGGGTTTTTATCTAAAAAATTAAAGTTGCCTGAAGATGCGCCTGCCGAATCAATGTTCAATTTTGCTTATGCCAATGGTATTTACTGGTTATTTAATATGGAAACCCGTATCTGGAAAGGTTATAAATAGAAAGTAATTAATCTAGCATTCCCCCTGTCCAATTCAGGGGTTTTTTATTTATTGTATAGCTGTTATATATCTTTACAAAAAAAATATTTGTCGCCGGTTTTTAAATACATCAGAGAGTTTTATCAAAAAGATCTTAATCTTTATTATTTCTTATTAATACTCGGGCTGATCGGCACAGGTATTTATTTAAATTACTGGCATTTTTTAGAAGCCCGTTATGTAGCAGGTGGGCAAACAAAATGGACAAATTTTTTTGGATACTACTTGTTATATTTCATTCCTTTTGCCACAGCCTTTTTTCTGCAGCTATTATTTTTTAAAGATTGTGCTTACTATAAAAATCTTTGGTTTTGGATAATCCTTTTGCTGGCTCCGGCATTTTTTTCCTTCCGGGTAAATTTTGATTTTCATCAAACGCTTATCAGGCAGGTATGGACTGCTGATGAACAGCTGTTCTGGTTACGCAGTTTGAACTGGGTGGTACGGGTTTTTGTGGTGTTAATACCGGTATTTATTATCTGGCTGATAAAAGACAAAAACAATCAACCCTTTTATGGCACAAGAGCTTTAAAGCAGATAAGACCTTATTTAATCATGCTGTTGATAATGATACCATTGATTGCGCTGGCCAGTACACAAAAAGATTTTTTACAAATGTATCCCAAGGCACATTTCCTGGATCAGCTGGAATTACCATCAAAAAAATGGCACTACCTGATTTACGAACTTTGTTATGGATTTGATTTTATAAGTATTGAATTTTTCTTTCGTGGTTTTTTAATTTTATCCCTGGCCAAAATTTGTGGTCCTAAATGCATAATTCCCGTAGCCTGTTTTTATTGTACCATCCATTTTGGAAAACCAGTGGGAGAAGCCATCAGCAGTTTTTGGGGTGGGATAATACTTGGGATAATTAGTTTTAACACCCGGAGTATTTGGGGTGGATTAATTGTACATTTGGGAATAGCTTGGTTAATGGAAACAGGCAGCTGGTTTGCTTTACTATTAAAAAGTAACTGATGCAAATCAAATGTCTTTTTGCGGCAACCAGGTTCAGTTAATAAATGTGCATGGCCATTATCAATGGCCGGTATGCAAAACCAATTCACTACCCTGTTGCGATGGAGACAACTGTAATATTTTTTTTACATGGGAGGAAAAGGCAGATGATCAGAATTTAACTACGAACAATATCCCTGATTAGTACACAGCAAAAACATTTTTATTTTTACTGCAGGCTGCGGTAAATCTGTTGAAAGTGTCTTCACGGTGCATTTCTAAGTAAAAACAATGAGGAGTTTTACTATCTTATTTCCAAAATTTAAAAATTAATTTTGTTGATCAATAAATGAAAAAAGTATTCGAAATATCGTTACTCTTTTTTTTAACTACAACATTATGCTCCTGTCCATATAGTTCTCCTTATAATTTAGATGATGAACCGGGTATCTATGTTGAAGAAGTATTGTTGGGTAACTGGTCGGCCTTTATAAAAAAACCAGGCAGTAACCGGCAGGAATCCATAAATCTTTTATTAAGTAAAAAAAATGATACAGAATATAATATCGCTTTTACCGGTTACCTGGATGATCTGCGGCCTTACAGTTTAATCACCAATGATTCATTAACCGGCACTGCATTTATGTCTACTGTTAGTGGCAAACAATTTTTAAATATCAAAATAAATTCAAGAATATATATTGCTGAATTAATATTAAAGAACGATAAACTTTCTTTACTGCCACTGGCAGAACATTTTACCGGTAAAATGATATTCAACAGCACGGCACTCCGCAACTCTGTAGATTTTCATTACAAAACCCGTGTTCATCCGATCCTTGATGATGACTTTTGCCTGAGAGACATGATTAAGGTTAATTAAAGCAGCCTATTCTTCCTTTTCCCCGGAAGCTGATCATGAAGTCTGTATCTCCTTTTCTTTCCGTAAATTGCTCTTCCACAAAAAACGATTGCATGCTACGAAGTAAAATTGCCGGTATTGGTTATTACGTTCCTGAGAATGTTGTAACCAATGAAGACCTGAAAAAATATATGGATACTTCAGATGAATGGATACAGGAACGTACCGGAATAAAAGAGCGTCGTTATGCAGACCGTACCGGCGAAACCACCACTACTATGGCAGTGGAAGCGGCTAAGATTGCCATTGAACGGGCAGGTACTACTGCACAGGATATTGATTTTATTGTTTTTGCAACCCTCAGTCCCGATTATTTTTTCCCAGGTTGCGGCGTATTGCTGCAACGTGCTTTAAAAATGAAAGAGATCGGTGCTTTAGATGTCCGCAATCAATGTAGTGGTTTTGTTTATGCCTTATCAGTTGCCGACCAGTTTATAAAAACAGGTATGTATAAAAATATTTTAGTTGTTGGCAGCGAAAAACATTCTTTCGGGCTTGATTTTACTACCCGTGGAAGAAATGTGAGTGTGATTTTTGGTGATGGTGCCGGTGCGGTGGTATTACAACCAACACAAAAAGAAGGGCAGGGAATTTTAAGTACACATTTACACAGTGATGGCGAAAGTGCAGAGATACTGGCTATGTATAATCCCGGCACACATGCCAATCACTGGGTACCACAACCTGTTGCCAATTTTGATAAAGCAGAAATAGGGCAAATGTTTATGAGTCATGCCATGATTGATAATGCCCAGAATTTTCCGAATATGGATGGACCTGCCGTTTTTAAAAAAGCCATTGTTAAAATGCCGGAAGTTGTTGAAGAAGCTTTAACCGCAAACGGATTAAATACTACAGATATTAATATGCTGATACCTCACCAGGCTAATTTACGCATTGCCCAGTTTGTGCAGCACAAATTAAAACTGCGAGATGACCAGGTGCATAACAATATTCAAAAATTCGGCAATACAACTGCCGCATCGGTGCCCATTGCATTATGTGAGGCATGGGAAGAAGGAAAAATAAAAGAAGGAGACCTGGTTTGCCTCGTTGCATTCGGCAGTGGTTTTACCTGGGCAGGCACATTAATAAGGTGGTAATTTTATCCTACACAAAGATTACCGGTTTACTGCTTATGGAAATTGTTTTTTAAATGCATCATTAAAATAAAATTTTATGAGACGGTTTATCTTCTTTCTCGTTTTACTCACTGCTTCATTTCAAATGACAGCTCAAAACACAGTAACCGTTTTCATTAATAATAAAAAAGCTGCCGGGGCCATCATAAATCCCGACAAGACAGATGCGGTATTGATCATTAAAAAATCGAAATATAAAAAATTAAAACCTTTTATACTGGTTGTTTCGGGTGAATATATTGGCAGTGAAGCTTACAAACGATCTCTTGAAATTTCAGGAGAAACCAGTATCATATTAAATGAAATAAAAAATCATCTGGGACATTTTGATCTTTCTGATTCAAAAACTGTTAAACTTTTATTGACCCGGAAAAGCATGCCTGTTTACCTGCTCTTAAATCCTTCAAACCCCGCCATGGCAATCCCTTCCAGGAGAGTATTTTTGGGTAATGTAGTGATGAATTGATACCTGTATGAAAAGAAAATTTATTTATTTCATCAATCCTATTTCCGGTACGAGGAACAAAACGGTACTGCCGGAAATCATTAAAAACATTACCGGTAAAAAAGAAATTCCTTTTGAAATACTGTATACTAATGCAGCAGCGGAATACGGTTACCTGGAAGAAAAGATTGCAACAGAAAAGATAACTGACGTTATTATTTGTGGCGGCGATGGTACAGTAAATCAAATTGCCAGTGCCCTGCAGGGGGTAATTGTAAATGTTGGCATTATACCCATGGGCAGTGGCAATGGATTGGCTTTTGCCGCAAAAATTTCAAAGCGGATTGACAAGGCAATGGAAATAATTTTTGCCGGTAAAGCTGAATATATCGATGGTTTTTACATCAATAAAAAATTCAGCTGCATGTTATGCGGCCTGGGCTTTGATGCACAGGTTGCTCATGATTTTTCCAAACAGCAAAAACGTGGCCTGCTTACTTATATAAGACTTTCCATTAAAAATTTCCTGGCAGCCAAAACCTATCCATTTGAATTGATCTTGGACGGAAAAGTAATTCGCACAGATGCTTTTTTTATCAGCATTGCCAACAGCAACCAGTTTGGTAATAATTTTACCATTGCACCGCAAGCCAGCCTGCACGATGGTTTACTGGATATTATTGTAGTAAATAAGATGAGTAAGTTAAGAATGGCTTTTGCCATTTTAAAACAATTACACAGTGGTAAAGTGAGGCTTTATGAAGACAAAAAATATCACCGTAACGAAATACATTATTTTCAAACAAAAAAACTTACCGTAATAAATCCAAAGCTTGCACCACTTCATATAGATGGAGAACCTGTTGAAACTGCCGGCGAATTTGAAATTGAGATCATTGAAAAAGCATTTAAATTATTAATGCCTTAGTTATCTTTACTTCATTAACTCCACCATCTTCTTCATCGATTCTTGGTTATAGCTGTTATTAAAAGATGCCATCACATCTCTTTTTTCCCTGGCCGTTAAATGAAAATTAAGTGCGGCACCTTTTTCCTCTGCTTCGGGCACATACATAAATGATATACGATGCAAACCTGAATCGAATTGTGCATTTAAATAACTAAACTGATCTGTTTCTGAAAAGTCCTGCATTTTATACCAATTATGCTGCAGCATGGTACCTGGCTTTATTAAAAAATCTGTAATTGAACCCGTTTCATAGGGCAGTTGCCAGTTATCCAGCACCCTGTCCCGTATCTGAAGTATAATCACCTTGCTGGTGTTTTCCTTCAGCCAGTCTTTGAAGTATTCTAAAAACCTGAATGTTGTTTCCTGCCCATAGTTATCTCTTAACCCGGCATCCATCACATCAATAACCGGATCGCTGGGCAACCACACATTGGGTAATACATACGGAAAACTTGCATTCATACGTAAGGCAGTCAGCAAACGCATGTTCAATGGGGCCTGTTTTTTAAACATGGTCGTAAAATCAACAGCATCTGGACTGGCGTATCCATCATTCGCAAACTGCATTGGCTTCATCATAAAACTTATAGGCTGGGTACTAATCATCATTCCCCTTCCATCACGGCTTATGGTTGAGTTAAAGATGATAAGTGGAATACCGGCCGTTTTTTCTTCAGCCTGGTAATCCTTTAATTGTTGGTTAAGTAATCCTCCGCAATTTTTATTCAGCTTTTGCTCAAATGCATAACCCCGGTCTTTTATATATTTTAAATCGCCGACGTTAAATTTTTGCGCAGGAGAAAATATATCTCTTGCCACCATCGATGAAAAAAGCGGGTTTAACAGATCAAGTGCAATGTTTTCGGTGTATTTAGTGTTGTACAGATTGATGGTTTGGTCTTTTTGTTTTCGCCGGTACAACTCACGATAATAAGTTGCGGCAAGCATTCCCCCACTTGCCCCGCTTATCATCATGGTGTGGGGTAATAATTTTCCGTTTAATGCTTTATCTAATTGCTGCAGGGTATTCATAACAAAAGTACCGCTGCGTAATCCGCCACCGCTAACATTTATAAAGACCATCACCGGCTTTGCTGTTACCTGTTTTTTCTTCCAGTTCTCCAATATCGTTAACATATTAGCTTTATCAGCAGCAATATTTGCCGGCATACAAATTTTTTGTAAGGCCTGCTTATCATAAGCGGGCCGGTCTTTTTTATTTATATAATTAATGCCGTATGCTTTATTACGGGCATCAATAATTTCATTTTTATAAAGTACATCAACAAATAGAATGAGGAGTATAAAAATGGGCAAACTCCAGCTTTGTAAAAAATAAGAGAGAGAGCCAATAACGGCTGTCATGGCTGCAAAAAATATGAGTATACTGGCAGCTGCAGGAACCTGGAAAAGTGGGTTATCCATATAAAATCCCACAACAATTAAAAATAAAAAAGCCAGTACAATGCTGATGATGCTTGAAAAATGGTGTCGTTTAAAAACCGTATCTAAAAATTCCTGGTTATAGTGCGATACATTCCTGATCTTTCGAAAACGGAATTCATTGCCGAGATAATTGCTTATCCTTAAACCCGGGTTTTCATTTACATCTTTATGTGTATGCAGGTTATAATTAAAATGCTGTTCTGCATCAATGATGGGCGCAATAGTTCTTTGTATTGTTTTTTCTGCACCAAAAAAATAAGCAAACGAAAATAACAGTATTAAAATAAACCCGGCTAAAATTCCTGCTATCACTAATAAAACTTCGCCAACACTCATTAATTCTTTATGCCGGTCAAACAAAAAAAGTTTAAAAAAATAAAACGCCAGGAACAATAATGGCAACACCGCATTATTTATACAATATTTTAAAAATGGCTGCGTGGTAGTTGCCAGAAATTTAAACCGTTTGCTGTGCAGGATAAATGTGGTAATGTTCCAGCTCATAATAAAAACACCAAGTGCAATACCAACAATGGCTGCACTTAAAGCATTTACATTACCCATGTATTCCGGTGAAAAAAACAGGGCATCGGCACCAAAATTTTTCATGAAACCGCTGTTGATGGTACTGCCCACCAAATACCAAAACACCAGTAAAACCTGGTACTTACGAAAATGAAGAATAAAAAGCTGGATGGGAAAGGAATAAAAAATATCTTTCAGCGTCTGCTTCATGAATTACGGTATTAGCTAAAATTACTACTTAAACTAACATTTAGCAAACCGAATGATACCCATACCAGAATTAATTTGCAGGCTTTTTTTGTACCACAAAAATCAAGCTTACCGTTACCATCAATAAAACCATGGCAATAAGTTGGTGAGTAACGCCCAACATCACCAGTCGGTATGGATATGCAGCATTCAATACCGTAAAAATACCCAGAATTACCTGCAGCATAACAAGGGTTAATACAGTAAGCCGAAGTTGGGTAAATAATTTATTGTTAACTATAACTTTCGATCTATACCACCAGGCTGCAATTAATATCAGCAATAAATAAGCAAGCCCCCGGTGAATAAAATGAATAGTTATTGGATTGGAAACAAAGTTTTTTGATAAAGGTGAAAGATCATTCATTGTGGATGGGATCATGCTGCCATTAATATCAGGCCAGGTTGGTGCTGCCATTCCGGCCCTGAGCCCCGCCATAAAACCTCCGTAAATCAATTGAAAAAACAATACTCCCAGGATCAGCAATAAGAATTTTTGCAGTTTGGGATCAATTACTTTTTGCTCTTCCTTTATTAAAAGCCTTAATGCAAACCATAGAGTGTAACACAACAAACCAAGTGCTGCAATAAAATGAGTGGTGAGTTCAACATGCCCTACAAAATATTTTTCGGGTACCAGGCCGCTCTTTACCATAAACCAACCAATAAATCCCTGCAGGCCGCCCAATAAAAAAAGAATGACCATCGGCCTAATCATTCCTTTATTGAATTTTTTTGTTGCCAGAAAATAGATAAACCCAAATAAGAACACGAGGCCCATCAGCCTTGCCCATGTACGGTGAAACCATTCCCAAAAAAAAATAAATTTAAACTCAGATAAAGAAAAATAACGATGTACATATTTAAACTGATCGGTTACTTTGTATTTATCAAACTCTGCCTGCCAGGCTACATCATTCATTGGTGGCAAGGTGCCGGTTATGGGTTTCCATTCTGTAATAGAAAGTCCGGACTCTGTTAACCGTGTAATACCCCCCAGCAAAACCTGTATGATGATCATGCCTACACCAATTAATAACCAATTGGCGATCTGGCGGGAGTTACGTTGTTGATTCAAATTATCCATAGCAGCCGCAAATTTACAGCAGCAAATGTTGTTAATGCATAATGAATTGTTTTTTTAAGCTTTTAGCAGATATTTGTTAAACAGACATGTTAACTCCTTTCCTGCATAAAAATATAATTGAAGCCGGTATAGATGAAGCCGGTCGTGGTTGCTATGCCGGGCCGGTATTTGCTGCGGCGGTTATTTTACCAAAGGATTTTTTTCATCCTTTATTAAATGACAGTAAGCAATTAAACAAAAATCAAAGGGATGGATTAAGGCCCATTATTGAAAAGGAGAGTATTGCTTTTGCCGTGGCATCGGTTGATAATGATACCATCGACAACATCAATATTTTACAGGCAAGTTTTAGTGCCATGCACCTAGCCATAAATAAATTAGAAACTGTGCCGCATTTTTTATTGATCGATGGCAACCGTTTCAGGCCTTATAAAAAAGTACCGCATCAATGTATTGTAAAAGGTGATGAAAAATATTCGGCAATTGCCGCTGCAAGCATTTTAGCCAAAACATACCGGGATGAATTCATGCAAAAAATTCATGCTGCTTTTCCGCAATATGGCTGGGATAAAAACAAAGGTTATGGCACTGCTGCCCATCGTAATGCAATTAAAGCGTTCGGATTGTGTTGCCATCACCGGAAAAGCTTTAATATTTAACCGGGTAAACCATTGCTTATTTAAAATTCATTTTTATATCGCCCATTCACCAAGCCCCTGCCTGGTAATTATCCATTCAGGGCCAGTACAGTCTATAATAGTTGATGGCACCATACTTCCAATACCGCCATCAATTACAAAATCAACTTTATCGCCAAATTTTTCATAGATCACTTCGGGGTCGGTATATTCTTCCACCATCTCGCTGGGTAATGATGCGCTTAAAATCGGGTTGCCCAACGTTTCTAAAATTTGCTGACAGATAATATTATCCGGTACCCGCAAGCCAACAGTTGATTTTTTACTCTGCAGAATTTTGGGAACCTGTTTACTGGCAGCCAGAATAAATGTAAAGGGTCCGGGTAAATAATTTTTAAGCATCCGGTAAAGCGGCGTATCAATACTTTTTGTGTAGTCACTTAAATTACTCAGGTCGCGGCAAATGAAAGATAATTGAGCTTTCTGTGGATCTACATTTTTAATCCGGCAAATACGTTCCACTGCTTTTATCTGGTTAATATCGCAACCCAGTCCGTAAATAGTATCCGTCGGGTAAATGATAACACCGCCATCTTTAAGGCACTCTGCCACCTGTTTTACCAAACGGGGCTGTGGATTTTCGGGATGTATTTGTATTAACACGCTGATTATTGGTTTTTACTTTTTGCAGATGAATTATAACGGATGAGTTAATGATATTTATACAGTAAAAACTGTACAGTTATTATCACAACTTACAAAAATCATATTAATCAAGTACTTTTGCAGCAATAATAAAACAATATAACCTCAGCTTATGTCAGTAATATGTGTTGGTACCATGGCTTTTGATGCCATTGAAACTCCTTTTGGCAAAATAGATAAAATTGTAGGAGGCTCCGGCACTTATGTAGCCTATTCGGCCGGTAATTTTATAAGCCCTGTTCAGCAAATATCCATTGTTGGTTACGATTTTCCGCAGGAGGAAATGGATGAAATGAAAAAACGTGGTGTATCGTTGGAAGGTGTAGAGATTGTAAAAGATAAAAAATCATTTTTCTGGAGTGGTAAATATCATATGGATATGAACACCCGTGACACATTAGTTACCGATCTGAATGTATTGGCCGATTTTAATCCCATTGTACCCGATTCATACCAGGGTGCAGAGTTTTTAATGCTGGGAAACCTGATGCCCAAATTACAGATGAGTGTGATTGATCAACTCAAGGTTCGGCCAAAGCTGATAGTTATGGATACCATGAATTTCTGGATGGACATTGCCATGGATGATTTAAAGGCAGTATTAAAAAAAGTGGATGTGCTGTTGGTAAATGATGGCGAAGCCAGGCAGTTAAGCGGCGAGCTTTCGCTGGTAAAAGCTGCCCGTGAAATTATGAAGATGGGGCCAAAATTCCTGATCATTAAAAAAGGCGAACACGGCGCTTTATTATTTCATGAAGATCATGTTTTCTTTGCACCCGCCCTGCCCCTGGAAGAAGTATTTGACCCGACAGGCGCCGGCGATACTTTTGCAGGAGGCTTTATCGGCCACCTGGCCAAAACAAAAGACATTAGTTTTGAAAATATGAAAACAGCTATTATAGTTGGCAGTGCCATGGCCAGTTTTTGTGTGGAGAAATTCGGTCCTGAAAGACTTAAGGAAATTAACAAAGCTGATATTGATGCCCGGTTGACTGAGTTTGTACAATTGGTTAATTTTGATATTGACCTGGTTTAGTTTTATAAAATAAATCTGCACAAAGCCCCGTATACCGGGGCTTATGTCTTTAAACAAATTGAATGATAGACCTTATCTTTCTATATTTTATTCTAAAAAAAATCGGGGTATTGGCAGTTAAAAAAGGATTGCCCCCACTTAAATGGAAAATTGCGACGGTGGTTTTATGGCTTACCTATGAAATCTTCGGGCTGGTTTTTGGAATAGCTTTATTCGGAACAGGAGATATCTACAGTTTAATGGCCTTTGGTTTGATCTGTGCTTTTGGAGGATATTTAACGGCGAGATATATTTTAGAGAATAAGCCTGACAACAAAATTATTTAGGCAATTGCAGCAATAAATAACAGGTTGCTTTATCTTATACACCTTTCATCAAATAAAACTTCTCCTGTTAAGAAGTTTTTTTAATTTCATCATTCAGTAAAACAACTACATGAAAAAACTATCTTTTATAGTGGCGATATTTATGTCACTATCCTATTGCATGATTTCCTGTACCAGTAACGATACGGTTTCAAAACAGGAAACAAAATCTTTGTCGCTGGTTAATATTGATTCAGCTACAAGACCAGGTGACGATTTTTACCGCTTTGCCAACGGCAGGTGGTTGGATTCTGCAAAGATTCCGGCTACCGAATCCCGTATTGGTGCAGGACTTGAAATGTATAACCGTACCAAAGAACATATCAAAGTGATACTTGAAGAAGTTTCAAAAGCAAATAATACAGCCGGCAGTATAGAACAAAAGGTTGGTGATTTTTATGCTTCCGGAATGGATTCAGCCGCCATTGAAAAAGCAGGTTACGAGCCGTTAAAACCGTGGCTGAAAAACATCAGTGAGATAAAAGATGCCAAAGGTGTTTTACAATTTGTTGCAGAACAGATCACCAATAATAATGGTTTATTAATTGGCCAGTATTTTGGCGCCGATGAAAAAAACAGCACTACCAATATTGCTGTTTATTACCAGGCCGGCCTGGGCCTGCCGGATAGGGATTATTATTTTAAAACTGATGCGGCTACACAGGCTGTTGTAAAAGCTTATCAAACCTATATGCAGAAAATATTCTCCCTTACCGGTGATGATTCTGCAACTGCTGCAAAAAATGTAACAGCTGTTTATGAACTGGAAAAACAAATGGCGGCAAGTCACCGGACCAATGTTGAGCTGAGAGATCCGCAAAGTAATTATAACAAAATGGCTGTGGCCGACCTGGAAAAAAAGATGCCGGTTATTGGCTGGTCATCATTATTACCGCTTCTGTTTGTGCATACCGATTCAGTAAATATAAGCCAGCCTGCATATTATCAAAAACTGAATGACCTTTTAAAAACAGTTCCGGCAGATACCTGGAAAACTTATTTACGTTTTCATTTAACTAATAATGCAGCACCTGTTTTAAGCAGCGATTTTGTAAAGGCAAATTTTGAATACAGTGGTAAAGCATTAAGTGGCCAGCAGCAAATGAAAGAAAGATGGGAAAGGATTTACCGGCAAACAGATGGTAATCTTGGTGAAGCTCTTGGCCAGTTATATGTAAAAAAATATTTTACGGAAGATGCCAAAAAACGTATGCTGGACCTGGTGAACAACCTGCAAAAAGCTTTTGAAGCCAGGATTATGAAACTGGACTGGATGAGTGACAGCACCAAAGCAAAAGCAAAAGAAAAACTCTATGCATTCATTAAGAAGATCGGTTACCCTGATAAGTGGAAAGATTACAGCAAGGTAATCATTGATAAAAATAAATTTTTTGAGAACCTGAAATCCTGCAGTAAAAATGAATATAACTACCAGGTAAGTAAGGTTGGTAAACCTGTTGACCGTACTGAATGGGGAATGACACCACCTACCATCAATGCTTATTATAATCCCACATTCAATGAAATAGTTTTTCCTGCAGGCATTTTGCAATACCCCATGTTTGATGCTGATGTTGATGATGCCATGAATTATGGCGGTATAGGTATGGTTATCGGTCATGAAATGACACATGGCTTTGATGACCAGGGCGCACAATATGATAAAGACGGTAACCTTAAAAACTGGTGGAGTAAAGAAGACTTTGCTAAATTCAAAGCCAAGGGCCAGCAGGTGGTCAACCTGTATAACAGTTTTGTTGTACTGGACAGTATTCACATAAACGGCAGCCTTACCCAGGGAGAAAACACTGCAGATATTGGCGGCATCGCAATTGCTTATGATGCTTTTAAATTAACCAAACAGGGAAAAGACACTGCAAAGATTGATGGCTTTACGCCTGATCAACGTTTCTTTTTATCCTATGCACAATGCTGGCGCAGAAAAGCAAAAGATGAAGCTTTACGTCAGCAGATCAATACCGATCCGCATTCACCATCAAAGTACAGGGTGTGGGGACCACTGATGAGTTTTGCTCCTTTCTATGCTGCTTTCAATATTAAAGAAGGCGATAAAATGTTTGTTGCAGAGAAGGACAGGGTTAATATCTGGTAAGAAAAATGTATTTTTAAAAGACCTGCCTGAATAAATCAGGCAGGTCTTTTTTTAATTATTTCTTCGTGCCAATACAATAGTATTCTTAAATTGTTTTTTCTTTCCATCCAAATTAAATACCTCGGTATAAATAATGTAAATACCTACTGGTAACTTTTGATATTTTTCTCCCAGACCATCCCAACGGTAATTTCCTTTTATACCGCACAATGCGTTTCGTTGCAGGTAACGTACTGTTCTTCCGGCAGCATCAAAGATGGTGATATTGGCTACATAACCGGGTGATGGAAAGCTGTAATCAATAGTTGCATAATCATCTATCCCGTCATTATCCGGCGAAACAATTTCTGGTGTAACAGTTATTTCGCCCTGCACCTGTAAGTCAATACGGTATTGAGAATTTTTGTATGTCGGTGTTCCGTATCCAACACTGGTTGCAGCGCTGTGCCAATTATCCTGCTGTTGTGTTGCAGCATTATAATCTATCCGCTCCAATGCAACGCCTTCCCGGTTATCAATCAGTTTAAAATGCCATTTCTCATCATACTTCAATTCATCGGTTATTTTTCCCTGTGTATTTAAGATGATCACATTGCCTTTATCATCATTAAAGGAAGGCATAGAAGCAACCGTTACAAAAGCATCCATATTTTTTGTGATGAAATCTCTTTTAACAATGGCCGGATCTTCTGTTATCACTATAAAGTCCTGTGGGAAAAATAAATAATTATCTGCACTCAGTTGTTTGATAGAACTGATAACTCCGGTGCTGTTTCGGTTGGCAATATATGTTTGTTTCAGGTCGATGATCTTATTACTGCGGTTATATATTTCTACATAATCTGTTCCGTTTGGTTTTGGGTTGAACAAAATTTCATTTATAACTATATCCAGGCTATCAGCTACTGCACTTAAACCAACCCTTGATGTATTTTTATTTGTAACTATATTACCAGCACAATCTGTAACGGCCGATGCGGTAACGGTATAAACATTATTTCGGCTCAGTGCTGTATTTAATCTTAAACTTACTTTATCAAATACCGGGACAATGGCAATGGCTGATTGTGGCACGCCAATTCCATCACTGATGCTGTAATTACCTGCCGTGGCTGCTTTTAAACTATCCAGAGGTTCGTCAAAAACCAGGCTGATGTTTAGACTGTCTGTAGCAAATGCTCTTAATAACAGCGGAGCCGTTAAATCTTTATTAACTGCATCTACCGAATTTTTCTTCCCCGGCGTTCCCCCTTTTACATCGCTGCTTGCCTTCCAGTTTGTAAATCCGCTGCAGGGATTTTTTGTGTCAATCATTTCCAATGTCCAGCCGCCATCTTTTTTAAGTTCATTCTGGTACCAGGTATCAGAATAACTCACTGCATGAATAATTCTGTTTTGCGGACTGCGTAAATAAATTACATCGCCTGTATTATCCAGTGAAGGAAAACTGGTTACTGAAATGGTTGGTCCATACACACTCATGGCGGCCACAGCACTGGCAGTGCAAACAATTACAAAACTATCGGGTAACAAATTATAAGATGGCATAGAGCCACTTTGTCCGGATGCATCGCCAATCCGCCAGCCCAGTAAATTAATGGTAGTTGCTGATGTGTTACGTAATTCAATCCATTCATTATTGGGTAAACTGATCTGTGGTGTAGGGTCAGCCATCAGTTCATCAATGACGATATCATAGCGGTTGGCAACCTGCGCATTGGAATAAAGACCGCTAAGCATAAAAAAAACAATGATGCTGTATTTTTTAAACATGTGGTACTTATTTATTTATTAAAAATATAAATAATTTGGATGGAATAGTAGTTTGTAATTACTTTTGTGCCTCACATGCAAAAAATAAAATTTATAAAACAGTCCTGGAAATCATTTTCAACAGAGAAGGTGTGATTGTTTTATTTTAAAATAAGTACAGGCCTTCCTAAAACAGGAAGGCCTTTTTTTAACTAAAAAATCTCTTGATAAAGAGGCATGGGGGGAAACAAAATATGAAAGTTGCAGTTGTAGGTGCCACGGGTTTGGTTGGCAGTAAAATGTTACAGGTATTGGCTGAAAGAAATTTCCCGGTAGATGAGTTGATTCCGGTTGCCTCGGAAAGATCAATTGGAAAGGAAATCAGCTTTAAAAATAAACCATACAAAATAGTAAGTGCGGCAGATGCGATTGCCGCAAAACCTGATGTGGCCATTTTTTCTGCAGGAGGAAGTACTTCACTGGAACTTGCCCCGCAGTTTGCAGTCGCCGGCATTACCGTCATTGATAATTCCAGCGCCTGGCGCATGGACCCTACAATAAAACTGGTGGTGCCGGAAGTAAATGCAGATGTGCTTACAAAGGAAGATAAAATCATTGCCAACCCCAACTGTTCTACCATTCAGATGGTGGTGGTATTAAAACCACTGCACGATAAATATAAAATTAAAAGAGTGGTGGTAAGCACTTATCAAAGTGTTACCGGCACAGGTGTAAAAGCCGTAACACAATTAATGAATGAACGGAAAGGTATTGAAGGTGAGATGGCCTATAAATATCCTATCGACTTAAATGCCATACCACATATTGATGTGTTTTTAGAGAATGGTTATACCAAGGAAGAAATGAAGATGGTGCTGGAAACAAAAAAAATAATTGGTGATGATTCGATACAAGTTACCGCCACCTGCGTGCGTATACCAACCATGGGCGGACATAGTGAAAGTGTAAACATAGAATTTGAAAATGATTTTGACCTGAATGAAGTGAAAGACCTTTTAAGCAAAGCTCCGGGTGTTGTTGTAAAAGATGATGTTGCCAATTTTATTTATCCCATGCCATTAACCGCACATGATAAAGACGAGACTTTTGTGGGCAGGATAAGAAGGGATGAAACACAACCCAATACTTTAAACTGCTGGATAGTGAGTGATAACCTGCGCAAAGGCGCTGCTACCAATGCGGTGCAGATTGCGGAATATTTATTACAGAAAGGACTGTTAACCCCCTCCGCCCCCTAAAGGGGGAACTAAACAAGCAGAAGAACTTAGCGAAGATTGAATCGAAAAGTGCGTCGTATTATAATAAAAAAGCCATCAAAACTGATGACTATTTTTAAATTAAATATTTTAATTTTTATAAAAATGGGAAGCTCTTTATAGTATTGAACTCCAAAGTTCCCCCTTTAGGGGGCGGAGGGGGTATGGGTTTAATTTATCACCCAGGTCTCACTGCCCTTCAATAATTTATCCAGATCACCTTTTCCTTTTTTAGCAATCACTTCTTCTATCTGCATGGTCATGCTGTCTTCGTAGCAGGCTCTTTCGGTTTCATAAAAAACGCCAAAAGGCCTTGGCAGATGCCCGGCTAATTTCGGATCATCAAACATGCGTATCAATATCTGTGCTTTATAAAAATCTCTTTCGTCATGCATCCACAGATCATCAGTACCGGCTCCTTCTGCCAAGTCAACGATCACCGGTTTAAATCCATCTAATTTAATACCCTTATTTTGTGTGGCACCAAATACCAATGGTTTACCCTGTTCCAAAAACAACACTTCATCGGGCTTTGTTTTTTTCTCGGTGAATATTTCAAAAGCACCATCATTAAAGATGTTACAATTCTGATAGATCTCTAGAAAGGAAGCGCCTTTATGTGCCTGCGAACGTAAGAGCATTGTCTGTAAATGTTTGGGATCTCTGTCCATGGTACGTGCAATAAAACTTGCCTCGGCACCCATAGCCAGCGCCAACGGATTAAACGGATGATCAATACTGCCAAAGGGAGTTGATTTAGTTACTTTACCTTCTTCTGAAGTTGGGGAATATTGCCCCTTGGTTAAACCATATATCTGGTTGTTGAATAATAAAATATTTACGTCAAAATTCCTGCGCAGCAAATGAATGGTATGATTACCACCAATACTTAACCCATCACCATCGCCCGTAACGATCCACACACTCAGTTCCGGCCTGGCTGCTTTTAAACCACTGGCAACGGCTGTTGCACGGCCATGGATACTGTGCATGCCATAGGTATTCATATAATATGGAAATCGGCTGCTGCAACCAATGCCCGAAACAACTACAATATTTTCCCGGGGTATACCAAGTGTAGGCATAATTTTTTGTACCTGTGCAAGTATGGAATAATCTCCGCAACCGGGGCACCAGCGCACTTCCTGGTCGGTTACAAAATCTTTTGCGGTAAGCGGAGCAGCTGTTGTCAACGATTCACTCATGATTTTTTGGATTAAGCCATAAAGTTAGTCAAAATATAGGCTCAATGAGCTATGATATCAATCATTTCTCTTCAATTCTTCCCAATATTCCGCTGCCCGCCTGGTATGTGGAATAACAATCGTTCCGCCAACAATATTGGCCACGGCAAAAACTTCATACATCTGCTCGGTGGTAATACCCAGTTCCTGCGATTTTCCCAAATGATATTTAATGCAATCATCGCAACGTAAAACCATTGATGCCACAAGACCCAGCAGTTCTTTGGTCTTTACATCCAGTGCGCCTGCTGCATAGGTATTGGTATCGAGGTTCCATAATCTTTTTATCACCAGGTTCTCTTTGTTTAAAATAACCTCGTTCATTTTGGTTCTGTAGTCGTTGAATTCTTTTACTAAGTTGCTCATATAAAAAATATTAAAAAGTTGAGCAACAAAGTTAAATTTACTCCTGTATTAAACAGATTCGATTTAGGGAAACAGTTTTTATTTCATTTTTCTCAAAAAATTATTGACCATGCGCTATTTCATCATGCTGATCATCAGCCTCGGCTTTTTACAAAATTCAATTGCCCAAACTTATGATGTAAAATATTTCAATAGCATGCAGTGGCGCTGCATTGGCCCACACCGTGGCGGAAGAACTGTTGGGGCGGTTGGCGTTCCATCGCAACCCAATGTTTTTTACATTGGCGTAAATAATGGTGGTGTTTGGAAGACCAATGATTTTGGCCGCACCTGGAAACCCATTTTTGATGATCAGCCAACCGGTAGTATCGGTGATATTGTTGTATCTCCATCAAACCCTAATACAATTTATGTAGGCAGCGGCGAAGGGCTGCAGCGGCCAGACCTGAGTGTTGGTGATGGTATTTATAAATCAACCGATGGTGGCAAGACATGGATAAACACCGGCTTAAAAAATGCTCAGCAAATTGGTGGCCTGACCATTGATCCTAAAAACGAGAATCGTGTTTTTGTTGCAGCACTCGGTCATCCGTATGGCCCTAATGAAGAACGTGGTGTATACAGAACAACCGATGGAGGAAAAACATGGGAACATGTTTTATACAAAGATGAAAATACCGGTGCCATACAGGTTACCATCGATCCAAATAATTCAAATATAATTTATGCCGACATGTGGGCAGGCAGGCAGGGCCCGTGGGAGAACGGCACCTGGAATGGTGCTGCAAGTGGCTTATTTAAAAGTATTGATGGCGGAACAACCTGGAAAAAATTAACAACAGGTTTGCCCACAACTGAACAGGGTTTGGGCCGTATTGGTTTTTGCATTGCGCCATCAAACAGCAACAGGTTGTATGCAACCGTTGATGCCGGAAAATATGGTGGCATATACAGAAGCGATGATGCCGGAGAAACATGGACAAACATAAATGCGGATGAAAGATTTTGGGGAAGGGGAAGTGATTTTGCAGAAGTAAAAGTAGACCCTAAAAATGCAGACATTGTTTACAGCGCCGATGTGGTTGTCTGGAAAAGTATGGATGGCGGAAAAACATGGACAGCATTTCGTGGTGCGCCGGGTGGTGATGATTACCACCGCATCTGGATCAATCCGGATAATACAAATATCATGTTGATCGCCAGCGATCAGGGTGCCATTGTTACCGTTAATGGCGGCGAAACTTTTTCATCCTGGTATAACCAACCTACCGCACAGTTTTATCATGTTAGCGCCGATAATGATTTTCCATACAATGTTTACAGCGGCCAGCAGGAAAGCGGCAGTGTTGGTATTGCATCAAGGGGTAATGACGGAGAGATCACATTCCGTGAATGGCACCCTGTTGCTGCAGAAGAATATGGTTATGTGATTGCTGATCCGTTGAATCCAAACATTGTTTATGGTGGAAAAATTTCGAGGTACGATAAAAGGAACGGACAGTCACAAAATATTTCACCTGAAGCAGTAAGAAGCGGCAAGTACCGTTTTATAAGAACAGCACCGGTATTGTTTAATCCTATTGATAAAAAAACATTGTACTATGCCGGCAATGTGTTGTTTAAAACGTTGGATGGCGGAAACAAATGGGATATCATTAGTCCCGATCTTTCAAGAGAAAGCTGGGATGTGCCGGCAAGTGTTGGCATTTATACAAAAGACGACATGAAAAAAATGCCCAGGCGTGGTGTGATCTATACCGTTGCACCTTCTTATGTTGATATCAATACCATCTGGTGCGGTACTGATGATGGGTTAATACATGTAACCAAAGATGGCGGTAAAACCTGGGCCAATGTTACACCTCCTCAGGTAACAAGCTGGAGCAAGGTTTCTTTGATGGATGCCAGTCATACCAATGCCAACACAGCTTACGCAGCTGTAAACAGGATACGTTGCGACGACCAGCGCCCACATATTTATAAAACAACCGATGGCGGAAAAACATGGATTGAAATTGTGAATGGTTTACCCAACGATCCCATCAATGTGGTAAAAGAAGATCCGATCCGCAAAGGATTATTATTTGCCGGAAGTGAAAGAGCAGTATATGTTTCTTTTGATGACGGAGCAAATTGGCAGAGTTTAAGATTAAATATGCCGGCAACATCCATCAGAGACCTGGTGATTAAAGATGATGACCTGGCGATTGGAACGCATGGCCGCAGTTTCTGGATACTGGATGACATGACCGCATTAAGACAATTAAATACCCAGGTTGCCAATCAGCCTGCTATTTTATTTAAACCACAAACTGCTATACGGGTAAGATGGAACATGAACAGCGATACACCATTGCCACAGGAAGAACCCGCCGGGCAGAATCCACCGGATGGTGCAATCATTAATTATTACTTAGGCAGCAATGCAACAAATGTTCAGCTTGAAATTGTAAACAGTAAAGGAACAGTTATCAGAAAATATACATCAACCGATACCCTGTATAAAGTGCCGGCCAATAATGTACCCCCCTACTGGATAAGGCCACAGCAGCTACTTTCAGGTAATGCCGGTTCACATCGTTTTACCTGGGATATGCATTACCAGCCTTTAAATGTTCCGGCCTCTTATCCCATTGCTGCAACATTTATGAATACCGCACCCAATCCAACATCACCATGGGTATTACCGGGAATATATACAGCAAGATTAACTGTTGACGGTAAAAAATATGAACAGGCATTTACCGTAAAGATGGATCCGAGGGTAAAAACAAGTACAAAAGATCTGGCTGTACAACATGATCTGAGCCTTACCTGTTATAATTATATCTCAAAATGTAAAGATGATTTAAAGTTTGTGAGTGAAACAAATACGGAGACCCGGAAATATTTAAATGTTTTCAGTTCGCTGCAGAATGTTTTACAGGATAGCGATATGCCCCCAACAACACAAGTGGTTAATGCAGTAAAAGAAAATGTTGCTGCTTATGAATCTTCGCAGAAAAAAAGATCAAAGTAAATTTTCTTTGTGTCCCTTGTGAAACCCTTTGTGTTCTTTGTGGTAAAAAATATAACCACAAAGGGAAATTTATTGTTTGCAACTATTTAAAAAATCTTTTATCCCCAACACGATCTTATCGGCTATCTGTTGCTGAAAACCTTCATCCAGTATTTTCATTTCATCTTCAGGATTGCTGAGAAACAATGTTTCTACCAAAGCATTGGGATATTCCGTAGGGCTGTTGAGCATAAAATTAAAACTGCTGTTATTACCCTGTTCTTTTAAATCCAGTTCCAGCATACGTTTATAAATGGCATTGCTTAAATTTTTAAAACCGGCGTAACGGTAAAAAGTGCTGGTGCCTGTAACCCTTATGGGATCGGATGAAGAATTCAAATGAATGCTTATCAACAGGTCGGGCATACTGTCCCGGAAAAATAAAATGCGTTCTTTATTATCAAAAAACTTTTCAGTAGTTCTCGTCATAATCACTTTAGCTCCCTGCTGCTCCAGTGATCTTTGAAGTTTTAAGGAAACCGCCAGTGCCAGCATTTTTTCGGACGAACCGGTAGGACCTCCGGCTCCGGTATTACTGCCGCCGTGGCCTGCATCAACCGCAATAGTTAAATTCTTTAATGCTAAATTTTCGGGTTGACGTTTTATTTTTATCACCAGGCTGTTGCCTTTGTAATAAATAATATGCCCCCAGTGCTGTGCATGTTTTAATTCGATGGTAATGCGGAACACTTCATCTTCTAGCTGTTCATAAGAAACATTTTTTATTTCCTTCGTGTTTTCCAGTTGTGTTATCCAGTTGGTATTATTGGTGGCGCCAAAAACATCCACTATAATTTTTGACGGATCAACCAATTGAAAAGATTGGTATGGCAATCTTGCAGACAAATTAATATTTACATAATCAAAAGCGCTGTCGCCATACACTGTCCATTTATCGGTAAGCGATTCCGGGGTAAATGTTCCTCTCGGTAAAAACTCAACCAGGTCATTGGCAATATAAGCCGTGCGGTATTTTGATAACTGTACTTTATAATTACTGCCAATTTTGCCAACTACTTTTAATTGTACCATCGAATCTAAATAACCGATCTTGGCACCGCCCAACCTGTCATCGCCGAGGCCGAATAATAAATGTGCCAGCCTGCCCTTTGTTACAGCAACATTAGGAGCCTGTGGACCAAACATGCTGACCCAATATTTACTTTGCCTTGTAAATGTTTTTCCGGTTGAGTCTGTAATTGTAACCGGAATTTTGCTGACCAAAAAACTATCCTTCTCTTTTATAACATATTCGCCCTGGTAAATGCCGGGCATTTTATTGTTGGGCATTTCGTACAAAGAAATATTGCCGTTCGCCATAACAGTACAGCCGGGCAATGCCTTCACTTTAAATTTTATCCGGTCGCCGGGCATTACAAATAAATTGCCTTCGGGCAAAGTTTCTATACTGGCAATGTCTAATGTTTTAACCGTATCAGGCGGAGGCGGTAATGTATAAGTAAAGAATACTTTTTTATTGACAGATTTATCCGGTGCAGAAAAAGCAATTAAATTAAAAGAAGTATCACCGGGCTTTAAATTTAGCTCATAGGCAAAAGCACCCGTTGGGTAAACCTTTGCAGGCATTCCGTTAATATTAAGGCTGCAGCCTTTGCAGGTGCTGCCAATTAAATATTGCCGGGCTGCTTTTATATTATTTTTTTCTTTGCTTGGCTCAACCAGTTTTACAAAAGGCTTTTCTGCAGTTTGTGCAAAAGAAAAAAGGCTCATCAGCATCGCCGGAATGATCAATAAAACTTTCATGTGGGCAAGGTAAAATAAATTAACCTGTGAAGAAGTTAATTGTTGGTAAAAAATTAACTGTGGTTTTTTTTAAAACATTTTTTATTATCCACTTTTTAGCTTGACACAAAAAGTTGCAAAAAAGTCAAGGCAGGAACGATTACAGCCTGTTCCTGTCAACAGCTATATTCAACAGATGTACTACTGTAACTTCAGCATTTATAATTCAATGCTTCTACTTCTTTCATGGTCTGTAATTTGGTTTAAACTGCCAATTCAAATGCAAGCCTCTGTATCCATAAAAAGTATAAGTTAACTTTTCACGGTTGCTCCTGTTTTTAATTAGGCTATTTAAAATACAGCCACGCCCACAATCATCAATTCAGTGTGTAAACAAAAAGAGTTTAAAACATGACATATCGATTTTACTGTTATTGTAAAAGCAGGGTAGTCACGTAGCGTTGGCCGGCAAAACGGGCGGAGCCATTCGGGTTTGCCTTGATTTTTTTTGTTACTTTTTTGTATCAAGACAAAAAAGTAAAGAAAGAATATAATTTCTCCTTTTCATCAAGCAAAAGAAAAAATATTTCTATTTCTTCGCCTCAAACAAAGTCCAGGGATAAGCTTTCATATCCGTTAAAAATTTACTCATCCAGTTATACTCCGGGTGTGCTTTATAAAATGTGGCGCCAATAAAATCCTGTCCGCAGGGATGACCCATGTGAGCCCATAACTGCATATGTTGCGCAAGATCGGCAGTGGTAACCTTACCCTGCACCGCACCCATGGGGTAATAAGCAGGCAGGCTCCATTCTGCACAACCCATCACATCTTCATCAATATGACCGCAGATCACACAACGGTTGTTGGCACTCTTTCCCTGCAATGCATCTGCATGGTCGCCTTCAATCTGTTTACCTGTTTCCAGGTCTATCTTTCCTTTCAGATCAACCAGCACCAGTTGTTCCATTCTTTTTTTACGGGCATTGGGCGATGTGGTAGAATCATTTACATTAAATGTTGTTTCTTCTTTTATCAGTTTAGGATCGCTGGGAAAATTACTGCCAATCATCGCCGTGTCTTTGCTGCGCCACACCCGGTAATCTTTTAAACCCAGTTCAAGTTTAGCCACTTCATTTGTTTTGGTATCGCCAATAAGCCAGTCGTTGGCATAACCACCATTATTGCCTTCGGTAAATATTTTTATAACATCATCAATGCTGTTGCTGTATTGTGCGGCTTTACGTGCCCGCATAAATTCGGGGATACCGGTACTGTCGAAAAGATTGAATTGGGTGATGGTGGTTTCGGTAATTAAGATGCCGCTGTTGGTAATTAAAAAATCATCACCGCTGTGTATGAAGCCCGGCATACAATCCATTAAAATATGGTTACCTTTTTCCGGAACAATATCAGCAATTACATTCCAGTGCTGGCCCACAATATAACTTGTCCAGTTATTATGCCCGATAACGATCTTGCCATCTTTGGTATAACTGCCGGTGGCAATAAAAGCGCTGCAGTTGCCCGGTGCCTTGTTATCGCCGCTGTGCGCTTTCTGGCTGTTCATTAAAGAGGGCACATAATAATAAGCCAGTTCTTCCATGGCATTCAGTGCGGTAATATCCAGGCTGTCGTAATTTTTTTTATTGTCCCGCAGGCCTTCCACAATACCATTTATCTCAGCTTTATATTCCGGTTCCAGTTTATTCCATAAAAAACTTTTTGCGGCATTGCGAAAAAAATTCCAGTCCTTACCGGTCTCGTGCTGCAGCACATATTCCATCATCTGTATGGTAGTATCAATTTCGTTGGCCAGTAAATAACCATGCTGGTAGCCCACATCGGCGGGCGAGCCCTGCAGGTGAACATACACCCAGCCATTTTTATTCTCCCGGCTGGCATTACCCAGCCTGTTATTTTTGGTTTCGTTGTTACAGGCCAATAAAGTAAAAATGAGAGCGGGCAAAATGATCAGGAGTTTTTTATACAATTTCATAACGGCTGAGTTTTGGTTGTGTTACCAAATGTAAATAAAATAAATGGCTAAAGGAAGTGAGGTTATGGCCGGTATATAAATAAAGCAACCCCGCATGTACAGGGTTGCTTTACCAGGTAATAAATTTTTTTATGCAGCTTTTTGCTTATGCTTTTTGTGGTGGTGCATATGTTTGTGCTTGTGTTTAGATTTGAGTTTATTGTATTTAGACTTGCTTTTGCCGGCAGACGCTTTCTTGTGTTTGTGTTTACCCCCGCTTTTCTCCATTTTTTGCGGCTCATTCTGCTTTACAATTGTTTGACCAAAGCTTATACTGCATATTGCAAAGCTCATGGCCAGGAACAGTATTATTTTTTTCATTATTTTCTGTTTTATATTTTTTTTTGACAATAGCGTCGGAATAATTTTGACAATAGCCATGCCAACAAGCCGCCTTAAAGTTAATTGCCCGTTAATGCAAACTTCACTAAGAATTATGTAACTAATTGATGTATTACAAAACCATTAAAACTGGCTGAAGCAATAATTGTTGAAACTGATCGCAGAAAAAAATAAATGAAAAACCCGGTAGCTCCGGGTTTTTTCATACAGTGTAAAGGGTTATTAATCCTTTTTAATAACGTCTTTTTTGGTAGTGTGCTTATGCTTGCGCTTGTAATTGGGGCCCTCGGTTTTTACAACATACCCATTGTGATGTTTGTGCTTGCTGAAGGTATTGTGCACTTTTTGCGGAACTGTGGAAGTCTTTTTAACCTTCACTTCTGTTTGAGCAAAACTTATACTGCATATTGCAAAGCTCATAGCCAGGAACAACATAATTCTTTTCATAAATTTCTGTATAATAATTAAAAGGCAATATTGCCTGTATAATATTGGCAATAGCCATGCCAATAAAAAATAAAGGCGGCAACCTGCTGCCTGTTTATATTATTTTACTAAAATGCCCGCCTGTAATTTTTGTGCAACCGGTAAATTATATAAAACCGGGGCGGTTTAGTGATAGTTTGTCAACGGCTGAGTTTTGGTTGTGTTATCAAATGTAAATAAAATAAATGGCGAAAAGTAGCGCAGCAGATATACAACGATAATGCCGTGCAACCTTTTATTAAGATTTATCTTTTCTTTTTTGGAGAAGCATCTTTTATTTTCTTTTGTCTTGATACAAAAGAAACAAAAAATCAAGACAGGAACGATATACAACCCGTTCCTGTCAGCTGCTATATTCAACAGATGCACTACTGTAGCGTCAACATTTATAATTCAATGCTTCTGCTTCTTTCATGGTCTGTTATTTCGGTGTAAAACTACCAATTCAAATGCAGGCCTCTGTATCCATAAAAAGCATAAGTTAACTTTTCCCGGTTGCTCCCATTTTAAATACAGCCACACTCATAATCATCAATTCGCTATATAAACAAAAGTGCTTAAAACATGGTTTCACAATTTTAATGTCACTGAAAAAAGCTAGAGTGGCCACGTGGCGTGGGTGGCGAAACGGCCGGAGGCATTCGGGTTCGCCTTGATTTTTTTTGTTACTTTTTTGTATCAAGACAAAAAAGTAAAGAAAGAATATAATTTCCCCTTTTCATCAAGGAAAAGAAAAAGAATAACTGTATTTTGTTCTACCAAAACAAACACCATGCGCATTCTATTCATCTCTATCGCCTGCTTCATTTCATTAACAACCGCCGCACAAAAAACTACCGCCATTAAATGCGGACAGTTATTGGACGTACGCAACGGCCAGCTCAATAAAAACATGACCATCATTATAAAAGGCAATATCATAGAAATGATAGCGCCGGCAACCCAGATAAAAATTAAAACCGATACAACCATCGACCTGTCAGACTATACCGTGATGCCCGGCCTCATCGATTGCCATACACATGTATTGCTGCAGGGCGATATCACCAGCGAAGATTATGATGTGCAGGTGCTCAAAGAATCTGTTCCTTACCGAACCATAAGAGCCGTGAACAGTTGCAATATTGCTTTGCAAAATGGTTTCACTACCATACGCGACCTGGGCACCGAAGGCGCAGGCTATGCCGATGTGGATCTTAAAAAAGCAATCAATAGAGGTATCATGCCCGGCCCACGCATGTTTGTTTCAACACTTGCCATTAATACCACGGGTCATTATCCACTCAGTGAAAATACTTATGCCTGGGAATTAAAAATGCCCAAGGGCCTTGCAGAAATTACCGGTGCCGACGAAGCCCGTAAAGTGGTACGTGAACAAATTGCACACGGCGCCGACTGGATAAAAATTTATGCCGACCGTGGTTATTATAAACTCCCCGATGGCAGTTACCGCAGCCTTCCCAATTTTACCACCGAAGAAATTATGGCCATTGGCGATGAAACAATACGAAGCAGAAAAAAACTGGCTGCCCATGCCGTAACCAGAGATGGCATCCTCGCCGCTATTAATGCCGGAGCAACATCTATTGAACATGGCTTTGGTATTGATGATGAATGTATACAACTGATGGTACAAAAAAATGTGTACTGGTGCCCCACCATTTATGTGAATGATTATGTTGCCGAAGGCCGTGCCAAAGCAGGCAGCCCTATTAATAAATATTTCAGTGAAAGCGAACCCGCCCTTTTTAAAAAAGCCATGGCTGCCGGAGTAAAAATTGCTTACGGTACCGACATAGGCGGTTACGACTGGCACCAACCACAAACCAAAGACTTTGAATACATGGTACAATATGGTTACTCTCCACTGCAGGCCATACAAACCGCCACCATTAATGCCGCCGGCCTGCTTGGCCAGCCCATGCTGGGCGAATTAAAGACCGGCAACTTTGCCGATATGATTGCCATTAAAGGCGACCCCACAAAAAATATACAGTTGCTGCAACAGGTGCTATGGGTGATGAAGGATGGGGTGGTTTATAAAACGATGAAGTAATGGCAGACGTACATACCCAAAAACAACGCAGCTATAACATGAGCCGCATTAAAGGCAAAGACACCAAACCTGAAATGCTTATATTATTTTATCGTGTTTTTGTAAATTATGTCTAGCGCAAAGCAGCTGAATGTTTTCCGCTTTCAAAGAAGTCCCTCCCTTGGAAAAAGGGAGAATATGATCGAAATGTAAATTATCCTTGCTCATACAAGTTACGCATTGTCCTTTATCTCTTTTCCATACTTCAAGTTTAACTGATGTTGGTATCATTCTATTATGATCCAATTCTTTTAACTCAACTATTCTTTTCTCTTTTTGATCAACTGTTTTATCTGTAACTAATAATTTGAATTTGAAAACATTTCTATTTGAAGATTTTTCAATCCATGCATCAATTAATTCAAAAATTCCATTGAAAACCCAAATACCATCTTTAATTTTTTCATACACTTTAACTAATTCTGGTAAAGCTTTTTTATTTTTATATTCTTCTGCAGCACGAAAGAACTTCCCATTCTCAGTAATAGTGCCTCTAATAGATTGAAATTGTTGATCAACGGTTTTTGGACTATGGTGAACATTCTTAGGAACGTCATGGCCCTCATAAATCAAAACTCCCCCACTCTCGAGAACCGCATCAGCATATGGAGCACTTGTCCTCAATGACATTAAAATAACAGAAACATTTCCTTTAAGTCTAAAGTTCATTCCTCTCTGAAGCATTACTCCTCCTTCTTCCATACACATTTGAACATGAGAAATAATATCACCTGGGAATATATTAACACTCATTTCTTGAATTCTTTAGCGTTAAAAAATTCAGTAATTGAAACATCAAGAGCTTTGATAAGCCGTTCCAATATTTCTACAGAAACATTCCTTCGTCCATTTTCCACATCAGTTACATAGGTTCTGTCAACCTCCGCCTTGTAAGCAAGTGATTCTTGAGAAACCTCCAGCCCTTTTCTTAATTCCTTTATCCGCTGCCCGATTTTCAATTTAATATCCATACCAGGAAGGTCAAATATTGTGGCTTATAATACAACGGACTTTAAGGGTCATGTTCAATTTTTTTATACTTTTGAAAAAGTGTTACAAAACAAACTTTTACTAAATGAATACTTATCGAGCAATTGATGTCTTCTATTTGCGTCCCAGCAGAACAATCGAAACAATTTTGGTAAGTAAGGGAAATATAGAAAAAATATTTTTTGTATATAATTACGAAGGCTGGTTTTTTAGAGTATTTGAAAACGTATTAGATCTGATGAATTTTTTTGATGATCTTTTTGAACCGGAAGTTTATTTTGAAGTTGAAACAGAGCTAGATAATTATCTTGAATCGACTGAGATATAATCCCTCGCCCTTATTGGTCGCCTAACCACCACCCCTTGCTTCCTGCTTCCGTGGTCGGTGTCTTCACCAACCAAATACCCTGCAATAAAAGCGCAATAAAGTTTTACCGGTAAAAAAACCCCCGCAATAAATTTGCGGGGCAGTACATTAAAAGCAACGGTTTATTTCTTAACCGGGTAATGCCGGATATGTTAATCCGGTTCAATCATTTTTTTTGCCCGCCGGCATTTCAGGCTCATTAAAATTTAGATGATGCCTTTTGGCAAAACCATCCGGTAATTATTTTGCAATAAAAACAGTGCGCCCGGCAGATATTGGTTAAATTGTACAAACAATAAAAATATTGTCATGCCATTTTACAAACTCATCATCAGCTACCTGCTTACCACCCTGGTTTTTTTTGCCATCGATATGCTCTGGCTGGGCTTTATTGCCAAAAACCTGTACCGCAAATACCTGGGTGGTTTTTTAAGTGATACCGTTAACTGGAAGGCAGCCATTATTTTTTACCTGCTGTTCATCATCGGTATTTTTATTTTTGCCATTATGCCCGCTTTCGAAAAAAACAGTTTGGGTAAGGCTGTTTTGCTGGGAGCGCTCTTTGGTTTTTTTACCTACGCCACTTACGACCTCACTAACCTGGCAACACTTAAGAACTGGCCCTTACCCATTGTATATATAGACATGGCCTGGGGTGCCATACTCACTGCTGCTGTAAGTACGGCCGGATATTATATTGTAAAATGGATAGCCTGATGGGGACTGTTTTTATACATGCTGCCATCATTATTTTGCTGTATACCACGCTGTGGTATGGGGTAGCCCTGTACAAAAAAAGAAATGATGTGGCCGATATTGCCTGGGGACCGGGGTATATCCTTATGTGCATTTATCTTTTTATTACACAGGCCTGGTCGCCGGTGAGCCTGTTGCTGTATATATTGGTTACACTGTGGGGATCAAGACTTACCCTGCATATTTATAACCGCAATAAAAACAAAACAGAGGATTTCCGGTACCGTCAATGGCGTGAAGCATGGGGTAAAAATTTTTACTGGCGCAGTTACCTCCAGGTTTTTTTATTGCAGGGATTCATCCTGCTCATCATCATATCGCCGGTGATGTTTGCTGCGGGTAATGCCCCTGCAGCATGGAATATTTTTACCGTTATTGGTTGCTGTTGCTGGCTCGCTGGTTTTTATTTTCAGTCGGTTGCCGACCACCAGCTTGCTGTTTTTTTAAAGCAGCGTAAAGATAAAAACGATATCATGCAGACGGGGCTGTGGAAATACAGCCGGCATCCCAATTATTTTGGTGAGTTGCTGATGTGGTGGGGAATTTTCATCATGGTAGTTCCATTACCTTATGGTGTTTTTTTTATAGTGAGTCCGCTTACAATAACATTACTCCTCTTATTTGTTTCCGGTATTCCTATGCTGGAAAAAAAATATACCGGCAATAAAAAATTCGGGGCATATAAAAAAAGAACAAGCGCCCTGGTACCAATGCCGCCGAGGGCAGGTGGTGAATAAGATAAGCAGGATAAAACAAACCGGTATTATGGCCCGTTGCCCGGCAGCATTTTAAACTCATTGAAATTTCGATGATGCCTTTTGGCAAAGAGATAAGATAGTAACGGCGCCTGCTGCCTGCCCGCAGCAGCAACCCTGTAAATGTCGGGGCCGTAATAATATTTCCCAAAAAGCTACCTACCTGTTTAAATAAATATTATATTTAAGAGCAATTCCCCTGTTCCATTAAAGTACTTTTTAATCCCCTCCAATGGAGCTGTAAAAATTTTTTTTAAACTTAAACTACTTTATTATGAAGAGATTACTCTGCCTGCTGCTGTGCGCAGCAACCATTAATGCTTTTGGACAGGGAAGCACCCTTTACCGGGTGAACGTGGTAAAACCAAAAGCCGGCATGCGTGCCGCCTTTGAGGCCAGCTGGAAGACCCACCTGGATAAATACCACAACACATCCGACAAGCGGATGGTATCTCAGATACTGGATGGCCCTATGAACGGCGCCTACGTGCTTGCCGAAGGGCCCGTTTCGTGGGCCGATATCGACAAAGAACAAGCCAATGCCAAAGAACATTCGCTTGACCTGGACAAGAACTTTACTCCCAAACTGGACGTCACCGGCAGCAATTCACTTTACCGCTGGGCAGATACCCTCAGCTACCACGGCGATGTAAAAGCTACCAAATTCATTGTAACCATCACCGTGCTTAAAGACGGAACAGGCGGAGATGTTATGACAGAAATGAGAAGAGCAGCACTCATCAATGCCAAAATAAACAGCACCGGCAGTTACAATGTTTTTATTAAACAATTAGCGGGCAACAGCCCTACCATTGTTACCCGCCGTAACCTGAAAGATGGTTTTAAGGAACTGGACAGCAACTATGATCCCAATATGGTGAGCATGCGTAACCAGTTCAAAGACGCCTACGTTAAAGACTATGGCCAGGAAGCCTGGGATAAAAGATTAAAACTACTGGTTGATGCGGTGGTAAGCCGGGAGCAGCACCTCGAAAAATACCGGGCCGACCTTAGTTCTAAATAATATTTCGGTAAAAATAAACGGGCACTGAAATGTGCCCGTTTATTTTTTATCTATCCCGATGCCCTTCATTTACCCATCCTGTCCACATTTTTTTGCCGCTGTAAGTATGTTACTGCCGCCGTCTGGTTTTCAACCAACGGCGTAGAGTCACACAACATCATTTTTTTACTTACAACTCCTTCTTTACTGTATCTTCATATTGTAAGTATTCAAACACTTAAATTAATGGCATGAACCTACCCGGCAATCTTATCTGGCTCATATTCGGCGGCTTTTTTGCAGCACTGGGTTATTTTTTTGGCGGCATCCTGTTATGCATTACCATAGTGGGCATACCCTGGGGGCTGCAGTGTTTTAAACTGGCCGGGCTGGTATTGTGGCCTTTTGGTAAAGAAGTGGTGAGCAGTTCAACAAATACGGGTTGTCTCTCTATTCTTTTTAATATTGTATGGCTGTTAAGCGGCGGGTTGTACACCGCATTGGTGCATGTGGTATTTGGTTTGCTGCTGACCATTACCATCATTGGTATTCCATTTGCCCGGCAGCATTTTAAGCTTATTGAAATTTCGATGATGCCTTTTGGAAAGACAATCCTGTAATTTTTTCAGTAATAAAAATGCCCGCAATAAATTTGCGGGGCAGTACATTAAAAGCAACCGTTTATTTCTTAACCGGGTAATGCCGGATATGTTCATCCGGTTCAATCATTTTGCCGTTCTTCATTTTGCAGTCGTGGGTAACGCATAGCGAACCGGCTGCAGCTTTGTCTCTTTTCCCCACACAATCCCCGTTTCTCCACAACACAATTCCATAACACAAGGTTTACAATTTGTTTACGTTATAGAATGAGCTTGCCATACAAAAGCACTGCTGATGGAAATGCATCAGCCTTTGTTTTTAAAATCTGGCACGCTTTTGCATATATTAAATAAAACGAGGTTTATGAAAAAGAATTCCTTTTTTTCAACCGGTACTGATCAACTGAATCCTTTTTTTCAGCAATACCTGCCACAGGGCCGTATGCAGGCAAGAGATGCCGCATTTTTTATGCGCAAACTTTCTTTTATGCAGCGTATGATGCAGGGCAGCATATTACCTGAAAAAAAAGATAACGATACCAAAACCGGTAATGATCATAACAGGCATTAAGCCGTTATTTTAATTTTTTAATTTCAGCTTTATGAACCCGGAGAAGGATCTTCTTTTTATAGCAATAAAAAGTGGGCATAAAATAAAAGAAAGATCTTTTTTATAAAAGTTTTTATTATCCACTTTTGTCTTACCACAAAAAGTTGCAAAAAAGTCAAGGCAGGAACGATTACGGCCCCTTCCTGACGTTTAGCTTTACGCATCTTTTGTGCTAACTGTAGCTTCAGCAATATATCTCTACTCTTAAATTAAAAGCAGTAAACTAAAATAATAAGCTTATTTAACTTGGCACAGAAAAGCTTTTTTCTATTCGGTGAAGTGTTCAATCCTAAGAATAGAATTACTAATGTACAAGCCACAGTAGTACCATCGATGCACATAGCTGCTTCCCGCAATCGGGCCGTAATCGATTGCGGGTTCTTTTTTGGGCAAGCAAAAAAGAACAATAAAAAATCGTTTTTGCAAAGCATCTTTTGCACTACTGTAGCTTCGGCAACAGTTCTCTATTCTTAAATTAAATGCAGTAAAATATATTAATTGGTTATTTCAGTACCGGCTATAACAAAAAAGATTGGCTGGAAACCAACCAATCTTTTTTCACGTTTGCCTGTTACTAAATCTGTGGTTTGTTAACAGGCCTCCCCAACTGCACATGTATATATGGAGTTAATGTGCTTATTTGCGTCACAGGGGTTTTTTACCCGATGACTTTACCGCATTTTTTGGTTTCGAGGAAAACTGCATATTACTGTGCGGATCTCCCTTTGCCATTGCTTTATTAAATACATTTTTATCAAAACCGGTTACCTGGCTTTCTGTTACCGGCGGTGAATCATTCAATCCGTCGCCGGGTACCATCATCTGCTCCCTGTTTGTGTTGGCTGCTTTTTCTACCAGTTCTTCTGATAGTTCAGTTGTTGGCGGTAATGAAGCTGCTTCAGGCATGTGTGTTGGCTTAGTTGTTTTTACTGCTGAAGGCTTTTTTGTAACAACCGCTTTGGCCGTTACAACTTTAATTACCGCCTTTTTTTTAGCAACTGCTTTTACCGGTGACGCTTTTTTTACTGTTGGCTTTTTTGTAACAATTTTTTTGGTTGCAATTTTTTTTGCAACGGGTTTCTTTACTGCCGGTTTTTTTACAGGCGCTTTTTTAGGGACTGCTTTTTTTACAGTCTTCTTTGCTGCTGATTTTTTTGTAACAACCTTTTTGGGCGCTGCTTTTTTTACTGCTTTCTTTTTAACTGCAATTTTCCTGCCTGCCGGCGAGGCAGGTTTTGCTTTCCCTTTTTTTAAAGCTTTAGATTTTTTTGCCATGATTAGTTTTTTTAAAAAATATCTGGTGAAGTGAGTTATTGGTTAACAATTACAATACTAAAACTGTGCCAGTACTAAAAACATTAAACCGGGTAATAAAAAACCCACTTTATACAAAGTGGGTTGTCTCATAATTCTATAAAAGGTTTTACCAGGAGTATTTATTATCTGCTATCAGTTTATCGGCAATTCTGCGGCGGGCATCTTTACTGTTAAAGGGTTCTGTTTTGGTAAAGCGCTTTAAGCCCAGCAGCATCATGCGTTGCTCATCGCCTGTTGCAAATGCATTAATGGCTTCTTTGCCGGCCTTGTTTACTTTATCCACTGCATCGTTCAGGTAACAGCGCATCATATCAATCTGTATCTGCGATGAAGCTTCTCCCTGCTTATCCACCATCTTCATAATGCGCAGCAATGTACTTTCTGCTTCAAATGTCTCTATGGCCATATCGGCAATGTTCATCAGTATTTCCTGTTCATCCTGTATCTTCATCATCAGTTTTTGTACTGCGGCACCGGCCACCATTAAAATACATTTCTTCATATTTACAATGGTCCTGCGCTCTCTGGCAAAAGCTGTTTCGTCTTCATTACCAAATTCCGGAATGCTCATCAGCTCTTTGCTAACAGCCATGGCAGGGCCCATCAGGTCAAGCTTACCTTTCATGGCTCTTTTCAAAATCATATCTACGGTAAGCAAACGGTTAATTTCGTTGGTGCCTTCGTAAATGCGGTTAATGCGGCTATCTCTGTAACCACGGCTGGCAGAGTATTCATCACTGAACCCGTTACCACCATGCACCTGCACACCTTCATCCACCACATAGTCCAACACTTCGCTGCCATGCACTTTTAATATGGCACACTCTACAGCAAATTCTTCTGCAGCACCAAGCAGAGCTTCGGCAAAAGTTTTACCGGCAGCTTCCAGTTCGGTTTCTTTATCATCTATCCATTTGCTGGTGCGGTAAATGGCACTTTCGCTGGTAAAAATGCGGATGGCCATTTCGGCTAATTTATATTTTATTGCTCCAAAATTGGCAATGGCCGTTTTAAACTGCTCCCGTGTTTTTGCGTACACAATCGTATCGCTCAACGACATTTTAGAACCACCAATAGCAGCGGCAGCTAATTTTAAACGGCCGATATTTAAAATATTAAAAGCAATGATATGACCCTTGCCAATCTCTCCCAATAAATTTTCAACCGGTACTTTACAATCCTGAAAATATAATTGAACTGTTGAAGATCCTTTGATGCCCATCTTATGCTCTTCGGGACCCTGTGTAAATCCTTCCATGCCACGTTCAACAATAAAGGTTGAGAATTTATCCCCGTCAATTTTTGCAAACACGGTATATACATCGGCAAAACCACCGTTGGTTATCCAGCATTTTTGTCCGTTTAAAATATAATTTTTTCCATCGGCAGAAAGTACTGCTGTTGTTTTTGCACCCAATGCATCGCTGCCACTGTTGGGCTCTGTTAATCCGTATGCACCCTTCCACTCACCGCTGGCTAATTTGGGAATGTATTTTTTCTTTTGCGCCTCCGTTCCAAAATATAAAATGGGTAAAGTGCCAATACCGGTATGTGCTGCAATGGCCACACTGAATGAAAAGCCGCCGCCCAGTCCTTCGTTAACTAAAGTAGAAGTAATAAAATCTTTCCCCAATCCGCCCAGGTCTTCGGGCACCGAGGTTCCCAACAGTCCCTGTTCACCGGCTTTCACCATCAGCGATGGCATAAGTCCCGGTTCCATTTTATCAATGCGGTCAACGATGGGTAAAACCTCCGAAGCTAAAAACTGTAAACACATGTCTTTAACCATCTGCTGCTCTTCGTTAAAATCTTCGGGCGTGTAGGTTTCAAATGCATTGCTTTCTTTAATTAACCATTCGCCGCCTTTAAGCGATGTGGTGTTTGGGGTTGCTGTGCTCATAAAATTTATTTTGCCCCCAACCCCTAAAGGGGAGTTTGGAGTATTTATAATAAAAAATCCTTTTCAACTTTCACGTACCCCATTCACTGCAATGAGTTCCCCCTTTAGGGGGCTGAGGGGGCTAAATTATCATACACCATCTGCAATACTTCTTTCGCAATCTCAATCTGCCCGTTGGTTACTCCCTGCAAAGCTTCGTTCAAAGTAGTATTGGCAATTTCCATGCAGCGTTCTTCCAGTTCTTTTCCCACGGGTGTTAATACGATCAGGTTCTTGCGGCGGTCTTCCTTTGATGCATTTCTTCTTACCAGTTTAATTTTTTCCAGGTTATCAACCAGCCTCGTAATGCTGGGCTTATCCCTGAAAGTGGCATCACACAATTGTTGCTGGCTCATGCCATCTACTTTCCATAAATGATACAATACACTCCACTGTTCAATGGTAATTTCAATATTGGCCTGTTTAAAATTCTTTTGCAGCCGCCTGCCAATTGCCGTACTGGCCTTGCCGGTTATAAAACTGTAGAGTTCTCCTTTCTTAAATTGGTTGTTTGGCATATAGTTGTTTATGCAACTAAACAAAGATAATGATTCATTTGAATTTTTAAAAATTATTTTTGTGTTACCGGCGTTAATATTTCATGGCAACATCATTGCGTCGCACTCTTGTACTAAATACCATTATGCAGCAGGTTCTACTCATTATTTTATTGCTCATTTTCGGCTTATATGCACTGCTCATCCTTTACTATTGGAGAAGCTGGGTTTCGATTCCGGGATTCAAACCAAAGGCCACTGACCACAAACCACAAACCAGCATTACAGTTATTATTCCTGCCCGAAATGAGCAAGAGAATATTGCTGCCTGCCTGGATTCAATATGCAATCAATCTTACCCAAAACATTTGTTTGAAGTGCTGGTGGTAGATGACCATTCAACAGACAACATGGCAGCAATCATAAAAAATTACGAACCACAAAATATAAAACTCATTTCCTTAAAAGATTTTACCCGTGAAGAGCTAAATTCTTACAAAAAGAAAGCCATTGAAATTGCCATAGCACAATCAACCGGCGAATTAATAGTAACAACCGATGCTGATTGCATGGTAAAAGGGTACTGGTTACAGACCATGGCTGCTTTTTACGAGAAATATCATCCTGAATTTATTGCAGCACCGGTTGCCATCATCTGCGGCAACAAATTCATTGAATTTTTCCAGGGCCTCGATTTTATGGTGCTGCAGGGCATTACCGGTGCATCGGTTCATAAAAAAATACACAGCATGTGCAATGGTGCAAACCTGGCTTATACCCGAAAAGCATTTGAAGAAGTGGGTGGTTTTGCAGGCATTGATCATATTGCCAGCGGCGATGATATGCTGTTGATGCATAAGATATATAAACGTTACCCGGATAAAGTGATGTTCCTTAAATCAAAAGAAGCGATCGTACAAACAGCCCCTGCAAATTCTGTTAAAACATTTTTAAACCAGCGCATCCGCTGGGCCAGTAAGGCAGATAAGTATGATGATAAAAGGATCTTTGCTGTACTCTTGTTGGTTTATATTGTAAATCTGTTGTTGTTAGTGGTTCCTGTATTTGCAATATTTAATAACTTTCAATATTCAATGTTCAATATTCGATATTCAATGATTGAAGTATGGATATGTTTACTTCTTTTAAAAACAACAACAGAATTGATCTTCCTTTACCCTGTTGCAACATTTTTTGGTAATCAAAGTATGTTGTGGATGTTTCCACTGATGCAACCTTTCCATATTATCTATACCATTATCGCTGGCTGGCTGGGCAAGTTTGGCAGCTACAACTGGAAAGAAAGAAAAGTGAAATAAAGTTTTGAAATTGTAAATTACAGCATGGCTCAAGCCGATTTTTCTTTTAAGGCCCAAATGTGGAAGCGACTCAAAAAAAACGGAGGTGCTATGTTTGGCCTGATCATTATTATCGTGTCCCTGCTCGTCTCGGTTTTTGGCTATGTGATTGCACCGGATAATTCTCCCAATGCCGATCTGCAAACGGTGGAAATTCAGGCAAAGAAACCAGGCTATACACAACAGTTCTTAAAAATTAATGAAAGAAAATATCGGGCAGGATTCTGGATAGAATATTTTGTGAGTGGAAAAAAAACGCACTACCAGTTGGTACCAATAAAAGGTTACCGCATTAACGGTGACAGCCTGCTCGTAAATAAATTTATAGACGATGATACTGCAGTTGTTCAATATTATTCCATCAACCAGTTAACCAACAACAATCCTTCAGCCATTCAAAAAAATATTATCGCCAAAAAATACTGGTTGGGTACTGATAAATTCGGCAGGGATATTTTAAGCCGGTTGATCGTTGGTACAAGAGTTAGCCTGGCCGTGGGTTTAATTGCAGTACTTATTTCTTTAACCCTTGGAATTATTTTGGGTTCATTGGCCGGCTTTTACCGTGGCTGGGTTGATGAAGTGATTATGTGGCTGGTAAATGTTACCTGGAGTATTCCAACTTTATTGCTGGTGTTTGCCATCACCATGGCCATGGGAAAAGGTTTTTGGCAGATCTTTATTGCCGTTGGCCTAACCATGTGGGTGAGTGTGGCCCGTTTAATTCGTGGGCAGGTACTGGCCATTAAAGAAATGGAATATGTGCAGGCTGCAAAAGCACTGGGGTTAAAAGACAGCCGTATCATTCTCCGCCATATATTACCAAACATACTGGGGCCGGTGATGGTGATTGCTGCATCAAATTTTGCAACTGCAATCATTATAGAAGCCGGTTTAAGTTTTTTAGGCATCGGTATTCAGCCGCCACAACCCAGCTGGGGATTAATGATAAAAGAGAATTATAATTTCATCATCACCCATAATCCAATGATTGCTTTGATGCCGGGGTTTGCTATTATGTTATTGGTGTTGGCCTTTAATTTACTGGGTAATGGATTGCGGGATGCGGTGGATGTGAAGGAATGATACCCCCGCCGCCGCATGAAGGGAGAACTAAAGAGCCTGATTCCAGTAACCTATTTTAAAAAATTTAACATATAAATTATTTTACTGCGGGTTCCCTCTTTGGGGAATTTCTGGTGCCACCTGTACATTCCTGCTGAAGCCTTCTTCTAAAGAAATAAAAGTTTCTGTACGTTCAATCCCTTTTATTTTCTGGAGTTCATCATGCAAAACAGCACGAAGCTGGTTAATATCCTTACAAACAATTTCAATGAACATGCTATAGTTACCGGTGATATAATTCAGCCGAATAATCTCCGGAATATTCATCAGTTCTTTGGCAACAGCATCATATAAAGAACTTTTCTCCAGGTATATACCAACAAAGGCGGTAATATCATAACCCAATTGCCTTATATCAACATTCAGTTTTGTACCTTTAACAATACCGAACTCCTGCAATTTTTTTATGCGTACGTGAATGGTTCCTCCGCTCACAAATAATTTTTTTCCCAGTTCAGCATATGAGATCTCAGCGGTGTCCATCATTTCATGAATGATCTGCAGATCGAGTTTGTCAAGATTTAATTTAGTTGCCATTATAGAATATGTTTTTGAATTATTTTCAAATTAATATACAAATATTTAAATTATTTCCATAATTTCCAAATATTTAATAAAATATATTGAATATAATTGGGTTTTACCTTATTTTTGTGTTATCAAGTTCTTAACCGCTGAGCGGATATCACTGTGGGGTGATGAAATTTTTGGCAGACATGCCCCCTTGTCTCGGGGGTGAGGATAACAGGACAAACGTAGCATAGAGCCGTTTCAGTAGCAATATTGATTCGACCGGGGTCGACCACCGAACTTTGTACTACAGCTAACTGCCTCGTGAAGGTTCGATCCCTTCCCCTACAGCTTATTAAAAGGCCCATCCATTTATGGATGGGTTTTTTAATGTGATCAACTTTTTAGCAGCACCCCCCTTTATCCCGGGGATAAGCATAACTGGCTCATGAATCCCCTACAGTTTATTTAAAAACCTTCACAAAAAACGGAGGTTTTTTTATTTTACAAAATAAATTCAAAAAAAATAAAAGAACCCAAACTTACGTTTGGGTTCTTTGTTTCATATCCATATTTAATTAATATCCATATCTGCGTGGCGCTTCACAGCCATTGTTATAATCATTATCTCTGTGGAAATCTTCATGTCTGTGGAAAGCTTCATGCCTTCTATCATAATCATTATACCTGCGGTAATCGTTATACCTGCTATAATCATTATACCTGTTGTAATCATTATACCTGCCGTTACCCCAGTTGCCATTGGTACCAAATACAACTGTTATACGTGGGCGGTGATTATTCATTACCTGGTCACGCTGGTTGTATTGGTCATTCCGTTGGTTATACTGACCATTGTCATTACCGTGGTTATATTGATCATCATCATTATCCCGGTTGTACTGATCATTCTGATCTCTTCTTTCCATATTCCTGGATGAAGAGTTTTGTGCATTGGCTGCAGTGCTTAAAAACAGCATTGCGCCCATTGCGATTGCGATTGTAGAGATCTTTTTCATGTTGTTTATTTTTTTGATTCGGAATATAGAGTAGGAATACTGTGCCAACAGTTAATAAGGTTACGTTAAAGCATTTTTTTATTAATACTTTCGAAAAAAAATATTATACCAGTATACTGATAATAACCAATGACTTTGCATTTCTTAAGCAACAGTTATAATATAAAAACAATAAATTTTTACTGGTTGGCTGTTAACAACCACATAACATAAGCTGTGAAGAGAAGATTTTATCTAACCTGGTTTTTCAATAATTTCTACCGGTAGGAAGTGCTTTGTTTTTTTCACGGATGATCTCTGCTGCAATACTTACTGCAATCTCGGGTGTTGTTTTACTATATATGTTTACACCAACCGGTGTAAATATTTTTTTTAATGCTTCTTCAGCAATGCCTTCCAATCTTAATTCATTAAAGAGGGTTTCAATCTTATGTTCACTGCCCATCATACCCAGGTAAAAAAATTCTTTGTTCATTAATTGCATCAGGGCAATTTTATCTGTCCGGTATCCCAATGTCATAATAACGGCATAATCATTTTCACAATCCATGATATATTCACCCAGTTGTTCATAGCCCGGAATAATTATTTTTTCATTGGCAAAAAAGTTTTGCAGAATGGTATTCAGTTCCGGCCGGTCATCATATACTTTACTGTAAAAGCCAAGGAAACACATCAGCTCAGATAAAGCGAGACTGACATGGCCACCGCCAATGATATGGATAACCGGTCGCTGGTTTAATTTTTCTTTATAGATCCAGTCAGCTTCAGATGTAAATTGCAGGTTGAAATTTTTATCCTTTGGTGTTGATTCCTGAATGCTTAGTCCTTTTGGAGATAACTGAATGATATATTGACCATCCAATAATATTGTATCTATATATTTTTTATCTGCAGCTGATAAAGGTATAAATGCATTCAATTGGCTTCCGGAACAGATCATACCCGATTGATCGGTGGTATGTTCCTTATCATGATGCTGACGCATTAACAAAACAGAACTTTCATTTTGCTGCAACATGGCTTTTGCTTTCTCTACCAGTTTATGTTCCATGATGCCTCCGCCAATGGTTCCGCAAATCGTTCCATCAAATGCCACAGCCATTTTAAAACCACTACGTCCCGGTGAACTTCCATCACTCTCCAGCACATATAATAACATCAGTTGCTGAGCAGCTGATAATTTAGCCTGTATGAATTCCCATACATCCATTAATTACTTCTTTCTGTTTTCTAAAATCTTTTTAAAAGAGCGGCTCCTTATTTCATCCAATGTTAAACCGGTTACTAAAACTTCTTCTTCGGTTATGGCACCACTGTTCAGCGCACGTAAAAAATAATTTAATAATCCCTGTCCTGTTGCTGCATCATCAAACACATCACCGATAAGTGTTGCCCTTGCTGCTTTTTCAACAAAGGTTTTCAAGCGTTCTACTGCGTCATCATAACTTTCTAAAAAGAAAGCATAAACTGCTGCATAGCGCATCGGAAACTGAGCCGGGTTCAGATCCCAGCCCTGGTAAAAACCATTCCATAATGAATGGCGAATATGATCGTAACCTTTTTTCCAGGCACGATGAACGGTATCCATATTTTCCTGTAACTGTTCTCCAGTTAAATTATCGCCCCTGTGCGGACCAATGGGCATGGTGTTAGTTGCGCCATCGCTCAACCAGATACCGGTATGAGCCAGCGCCACTTTAGTCATGTGATGTGCAAAATCGCAAACCGGGTGATCCATTTCCTGGTACTTTGCGGTGATGCTGCAGCTTGCTGTATAATCATAGGTACCAAAATGCATGGCAATGCATCTTCCATTAGATGCTTTTATAAAACGATACAAAGGATTGGTTCCGTTAATATCCATAATGGCTTGTGTAGTTTCCACCATCATCTCCATTTTCAAAATTCCTTTTCCCATTTTTAATTCCGTTTCCAGTATATCAAAAAATGATGCAAGGGTTGCAGGCTGTTCGGGAATGGTTACTTTAGGCAGCATCACAATAAAATTATCAGGAAGCTTGCCGCTGGCTTCTTTTACCAATGTGCTTACAAAAATATCCAGCGTACGTAAACCTCTTTCTTTCATCTCGTCGGTAAAAGGTTTTATTCGTATGCCAATAAAAGGAGGCAAGGTTTTTTCCTGCATACCTTTTGCAACTTCCATTGCAGCAGTACGGGCTGTTTCATCTTCTTCTTCGTTGCTGCGGTTTCCGTAGCCATCTTCAAAATCTATTCTAAAATCCTCAATAGCTTCTGCCTTTAATTTAGCAATTACCTTATTGTACACTTTATTGCTGAAGCCTGATGTGGTATCCATACCAAATACATTACCAAAGACTTTGTGATCGGGAGCATAGGTTTCAAAAATCTCCAACGCTCTTTTACCAAGCGATGCGGCAGCATCGTATTTAAAAAGGTTTGCACCGCCGTACAAAGTATGCACAGGCTGGCGTTCGGTTCTGTCTCCGGGATAGATTTGTTGGAAGGAAGTATTTGCTTCTTTCAGTTTATTAAACAGTTGTTCTTTTTTTTCTGCAGGAATTGATACACTCATTTTTTATTTGTTATAGTTGTTTTATTAAAAAGTTGTCCAACTTTAATGCTCCAAGTTCCCCCTTTAGGTGGCGGAGGGGGTTTTAACTTCCCCGATAAGTTGAATACCCAAATGGATTAATCAGCAACGGTACATGATAATGAGTATCATCAAAAACAATAAACTGAATTTCTACTTCGGGATAAAAGCCTTTTATTTTTTGGCCTGCAAAATAACTCCCGGTATCAAAAACCAGTTTGTAATTTCCATGAGCCAGGTTTAATTGCGCAGGTAATAAATCAGCAACCCTACCATCTGCATTTGTAATGCCCTGTGCGATGGTTTGCCAAACGCCGTTAACCGGTATTTGCAAACGGATGCTGATATCTTTTCCAGGTTTGCCCACAGCAGTATCCAGCACATGTGTGGTAAGCTGACCTGGTTTCAAAAGACTCCAATCGGCTTCAGTAATTAATTTTTGAAACCGCAGGATGGTAATTTTCATTTGCTCACCCATGGCAATATGCAATTCTTCGCCAATGGTATTACCAAGCCTGTCTTCCAGCAGGTGCAGCATTTCTGTTGGCGGTTTTCCGGTTGCACAAACAATAAATATGAATCCAAACTTCGCTTCATATTCTATATTGGCATTTGCAAGTGCAACTATAGTTTTTTTAGTAGCAGCGGCAACCGATGCCTGTTCCTTGCCGGCAAATTTTTTAGTCAGGCTTTTTATATCTCCTATTTTGGGGTGATGTGTAAATGATTCCAGCCAGTCAATACTGTTGCATTGGTTATACCATGTATCGGTTGCTGCATCAATCAGGTCCTTTTCAGCTGTGAAAGGAAATTTTTTTAACATCAGATCAACCCAGGCAGAAGAGCCGCAACAACTTAAAAGGAATTTTGCTTTCTCTGCCTTGTTTAATTTATTAAACGCTTTTATTGTCATAATAAGCTTTTATACTTTTGATTTTTTACTTTTTACTTTATCACTGCTCCCTGTTCAATCCAGCAACGTATAACATCTCTTTCTTTTTGTGTGATGTTTGTTTTATTATTCTGCGGCATTGTTTTGGTTATTACAACCCGTTGCATAATCAGGTCTTTTTTCTTCACAATATCATCCGGCGTGTCATACATTACACCATTGGGGGGCGCTTTATATACATCGTCGGTCGGTTTGGATGAATGACAGGTTATACACCTGTTTTGTATGATTGCATTTACCTCGCTGAATTCAATTTTTGTATTACAAGCTCCCTGATCTTTTGGCGGTGCAGAGATGAATGCTCCGGCTAATAAAATTACCACAGATACCGGCATTATCCAAACAGCCAATTGTCCTTTTTCCCTGAGGTTAAGATAATGTTTTACACCGGCAGTTCCTAAAGAAATGATGACCAATATCAACCACGGATTTTCGTATCCGAAAGTTGTAGGAAAATGATTGCTGATCATTACAAACAAAACCGGTAAAGTAAAATAGTTGTTATGTATTGACCTGGACAATGCATTTTTTCCCAACTGTGGATTTACGGGAACACCTTCTCTGGCAGCTTTTACCATGGCTTTTTGTGCAGGGATAATTACAAAGAAAACATTGGCCACCATAATACTGCCAATCATGGCACCAAAATGTATGTAAGCAGCCCGGCCGCTAAAAACATGGCTATAGAAATAAGCAAAGCCCACCAAAATTATAAACCCAATCAGCGTAAATAAAACCGGCTTTTTTATCAGCGGAGATTTACAGAGCAGGTCATACATAATCCATGCAACAACAAAAGAACCTACACCAATACCAATACCGATAAGCGGAGTAATGTTTAAAACATTTTTATCTATTAATAATGCTGATGCATTAAAATAGTACACCACAAACAATAAACAAAAACCAGACAACCAGGTAAAATAGGCTTCGTACTTAAACCAGTGCAAATGTTTGGGAATTGTTTTTGGTGCTACTTTATATTTTTCCAGGTAATAAAAACCGCCGCCGTGTATGGCCCATAGATTACCGGCCAGTTCATCACGTACATCTTTTGTACGGTTCAATGCATTTTCTAAAAAAACAAAATAGAACGAAGCGCCGATCCAGGCAATACCAAAAGTTATATGCATTAAGCGGATAATAATATTCAGCCATTCCATTAAGTGAGCTTCCCATGGAGTGCCTTTAACATAAATATAAAGTGCCGCTATCATGGCAACAGAAACCAGTATGATCGCTGCATAGACAAATGTTTGAGCAGCATAAATCCCTGTCTTCTTTTTTTCTACTTCCAAACCGGCTTCATCCGCTGCTTCAAATTGGCTGGCTACCGAACGCAGATAATAGGTCATGATGACCAACATGACTAAAACAAATCCAAGCACCGACAATAAAATTATTCCAAGCATTAATTATCTTTTTTCTTGCCAAATAAACGTAAGCGGCTTATACCACCATCGGGGAAAATATTCAGCCGTACATGTGTAACAGCAGACAAATGATTTATCTCTTTTATAAATTCATGTTCATTATCTGCACTTAATTTTTGAGGAGCCAGTAAAGATTGCCATTCAATTTTATCATTTATAACATCGTCATCTTTATCGGCTATACAGGCATCAATTGAACAACTATCCGGATAGTTGCCTTTAAAATGACAGGTGTCAACAACAATACGCTCTATATTTCCAGGCGTTGCCAGTTTTAAAATTACCCAATCCCTATTGCCCGGCGTACGGTTACGTTTGGTTTCCCACCCATCGCCCATGTTAACACCACGGCCCGGCATTATGAGATTACCCATGGCACTAAAGAACATATCGTTGCAGGCAATGGCTTTACCACCGTTGATTGTAGCGACAAGGTCAATTTCTTCATCAGCAACAACAGCATCCCAATTCTTAAAAACTTCGCCATACACTCTTAGCCTTGCAACACCCCCATCGGGATAAATATGTAATCGGATATGCGTATAAATTTCATCGCTGTTGCTTTTATAAAAATTTTGTGAGCCTGCATCTAGATATGATTTGGGTAAGATCTCTTTCCATGTAATATCATCCCATTCTTTTACAGGATCGGCATCATTTAAGTAAACCGCTTCGATTGATGCATGTGGCGGATGATTGCCGAGAAAAAAATTAGTATCAGTATCAAACCCTATAATTTTACCCGGAGTTGCCAATTGCACTACAGCCCAGTCATGGCCGGGTGTACGTTTACGGCGGCTTTCCCAGCCATCCATCCACTTGCCACGGTCGGTATATTTATCGGCAATAAAAATCCCTCTGGTTGGTTTAATAAGATTTTCTTTCTCTGCAAAAAAATCATCGGTAGCAAATAATACTTTGCCACCAAGCCTTTCTGCAGCCAGGTCGGTAAGTTTTGTAAATGCCGGCGCCTCTTTAATTATTTCCTTTACTTTTTCAAAAGCCATTGTCCTGCGTTTTTTTGTACTGTTTTTTTATTTTGATAAACTGTAGTTCCGTTTACAATTGTTTGTTGTACTGTTCCTGAAAGATTTTTTCCACAATACGGACTGCAGTCATAGCGATGTAAAATATCTGCAGCCTTTACTTCAAATTTTTCTTCGGGATTCCACAAAACCAGGTCAGCATCATAACCAACCTGTAATTTTCCTTTTCTATTAATCACTTTTAAAAACGATGCCGGGTGCTCAGTGAGCAAAGGAATGAATTTTTCAACAGACATTTTTTCTTTCATGGCTGTCCAGCTTGCAGGCAATAAAAACTGCAGCCCGGCAATACCGCCCCAGGCTTTTTGCAGGTTACCGGTTTCCAGTTCTTTTATAGCAGGCGGTGCAGGCGAATGATCGGTTGTAATAAAATCAAGTACGCCATTTGCCAATGCTTCTTTAAGCAGCTCATTATTTTCTTTTTCCCTTATGGGTGGTGCACATTTATATAAACTGTTTGAATCGGGAATTTCTTCTGCATTAAAATAAATATAATGAGCGCAGGTTTCAGCTGTGATGGCCAAGCCTTCTTCCTTCGCCTGTTGAATTTTTATCAGTGCCTCTGCAGATGACACATGAACAATATGCGTTTTACAATTGTGTTTGCGGCAAAGCTTTATCATCAGGTCAACTGCATCATTCTCCCACTTTTTTGGGCGGCTGGCTAAATAATATCGATAGCTGTTTGGAAAATCTGAAAACTGATTATCAACTTCTTTTTTATACATTTCACAATGTGCCAGTAAAGGCAGATCGTGTTTTGCAATTAAAGGCATTGCTGCTACAATTTCTTTTTCGCCTACATTCGGAAATTCATCAATGCCCGAATGGGTGAGAAAACATTTAATGCCTAAAACACCGGCTTGCATCAAACCTTCCAAATCATTTTGATTACCGGGAATCAATCCACCATAAAAGCCAACATTTACATGCAGTTTGTTTTTTGATGCTTTTAATTTTTCATCAAAATATTTTGCTGATGTTGTAACCGGTATTGCATTTAAAGGCATATCAACAACCGTTGTAATTCCGCCTGCTGCTGCTGCAAGAGTTGCCGTATCAAATCCTTCCCAGTCGGTTCTTCCGGGTTCGTTAATATGCACATGTGCATCAATCATACCGGGCATTAGAATATTATTGCCGGCATCTTCTGCACCATCAATTTTATTAAAATGTATTTCAGTTATAACCCCTTTCTCAAAACACACTGTTGCCGGCTGAAGTTTTCCTTCCACCCAGCAACGTTTGCTATATATCGATCTTTTATTTGCCATTGTTGGAATATAAAGCCATCAAAACTTTTTCCGGTGTTATTGGAGCGTTATAAACAATCTCAGCTTTTGAATTAAAAGCAAGTACTGCATTGCGAATAGCAAAGTAAGCACCGATGCCATACATCAGCGGTGGCTCGCCAACTGCTTTTGATTTAAAGATGGCCATATCATTTCCATCAGTTTGTAAAAATTTTACATCCAGTATTTTGGGTACAGCATAAATATCAGGTATTTTATAAGTTGATAAGGCATTGGATAATAATTTACCATCGGCGTTGTATACAACTTCTTCCATCGTCATCCAGCCAATGCCCTGTACAATACCGCCTTCGCACTGGCCAAGGTCAACAGCCCGGTTCATGCTGCTACCAAAATCATGTACCACTTTTACTGCATCAATTTCGTAAGTGCCACGCAAACAATCAACCGTAACCATTGTTAATGCGGTGCCATAAACATGGTAAGCAAAGGGGTGACCTTTCTCAATGGTTTTATCAAAGTTGATGATGGGTGTGGCATAATGGCCCTTTGCACTCAGGTTAATGCGTTTCATAAAAGCCTGCTGGATCAAATTCTTCCAGTTAAAGATAGAAGGCTCATCATTAATGTAAACTACTTCATCTTTAATTTCTATTATTTCATCTGCATTATCTGTTAATTCTGTTTTAATAAAAGAGAACAACCGCTCTTTGATTTGATTGCAGGCATCCAGTAATGCTTTGCCATTTAAATCGGCAGTTGAACTTGCTGCAGATGGTGAAGTATTGGCAACCCTTGTTGTATTGGTACTCTCTAATTTTATTTTATCGGCAGCAATGCCAAAGCATGTTGCTGCCACCTGCAACATTTTTGAATTTACGCCCTGTCCCATTTCAACTGCACCGGTGCTTATGCCTACTGTTCCGTCGGTATACACATGCACCAATGCCCTTGCCTGGTTCATCATGGTATTGGTGAATGAAATACCAAAACAAACCGGCATCAGCGATAATCCTTTTTTGTAAAATTGATTTTGCTGATTAAAGGTTTGAATTTCTTTTTTAGCGGTTCCTACATCATACAGGTCCATCACTTCATCCCAACAGTTTTTTGACTGACATTCTTTTACAATCTGCCCATATGGAAATTCATCTCCATTATCCATCATATTTTTTCGCTGGATAAAATCAGTATCAACCTTCAAAGATTTTGCTGCATGATCAATAGCTGCTTCAATCACAAACATACCCTGTGGACCACCAAAGCCACGGAAAGCGGTGTTGGGTGGCAGATTGGTTTTGCAGGAATGTGCAGTTACAGTTACATGCGGAATATTATAACTGTTGGTAGCATGAAATAACGTTCTTTCTAAAATTGCGGGAGAAAGATCTGCGGCCGCCCCACCATTTTGATAAAATGTTGCTTCGTAAGCAATAATATTAAAATCATCATCAAAACCAATTTTATAATCGCTGCTGTAAGGATTGCGTTTGCCTGTCATACGCATATCTTCCATGCGATGCGGAATACATTTAGCCGGTCGCTTCAATATCCATGCCGTCATTGCAGCAAATGCGCCCCAGGCCGATGCCTGGTCTTCTTTACCTCCAAAGCCACCGCCCAGGCGGGGTACATCCACTTCAATTTTATTCATACCCACACCCAATACTCTTGCAACTGTACGTTGCACCTGCGTTGGCCCTTGTGTTGATGAAAATATTTTTACACTGTCATGTTCAGTCGGATAAGCATAAGCTCCTTGTGTTTCCAGATACAATTGTTCCTGTCCACCCGATTCTGTTTGTCCTTCAAAAATATATTTGCATGCAGTAAAAGCTTCCTGCACATTTCCTTTTACAAATTTTCTTGACGGACTTAATAATTTGCCCTGCGCAAATGCTTCTCTTGGATCAGTAACGATTGGCAGCGACTCAATTTCTATTTTAATTTCCTTGAATGCTTCTTCGGCATCATCTTCATTTTCTGCCACGATCAATAAAATGGGTTGGCCCTGGTAATGCACTTCATTATCTGCCAGAAAAGGTTCATCGGGTATGATGCCGCCGATCTGGTTTTCGCCGGGGATGTCTTTGTATGAAAATATTTTTACAATGCCTTCCATCTGTTCAGCAGCAGCAAAATCAATATTTTTGATTTTCCCGTGTGCATGCGGCGAATCAAAAACTTTTACAAACAACATCCCCTCCATAACCGGGATATCATCCACATAAATAGATCTGCCAGTTACATGGTTGGCTGCATCTATATTGCCCCCATCCCCTAAAGAGGGGCTTTGAAGAGCATTAATATTTTTACCAATATTCATTTATTTAAACCCTCAGTTTGAATTTATATACCAATAACCTGTTTAATGATTTCTGCTTTTGTTTTAAAATGTGCCAGAAATAATTGCCTCAACAAAAGTCTTTTGTATTCTTTTGTTCCTCTTGCATCGCTGATGGGCACAATCTCTTCATTCATAATCTCAATGGCAGCTTTTAAATTTTCAGCATTGATTTTTTTCCCTTTTAAAAAATTTGCCGTGTCTTTAAAATATTTAGGGAATGGTGCAACACCACCTGCCGAAAGATGAATTTCATCTATAACAGCTTCACTGTTTATTTTTATCAGGCAGGCGGAGTTTACACTGGCAATATCCAAGTGCGTACGCTTGCTTACTTTTTCAAAATTGAAATGCATGTTTTTCGGTGGGGTAAAAATAATTTTTTCAATTATTTCATCTGTTCCTTTATCAATTTGTTTATAGCCTTTATAAAAATCCCTGAGTTTTATTGTTCTTATCGTTCCGTTTTTATTCAATACAATTTCACTATCCAGTGCCAGAAAAAAAATACTCATGTCGCCGATGGGAGAAGCATTCACCAGATTACCAGCCATGGTGGCCATATTACGGATGGGTGTGGAAGATATAAGTTTAATGTACTTGTGCAGATCAGGAAAAAATCCCTGTATCAATGTTGATTCTGCAAATGCCGTAACCGTAACAGCAGCAGCAATATGGCATTGTCTGTTTTCAAATTCTATTCCCTGCAAATGGCCTGTATCAAACAAATGTTCTACTGCTGCCTTTTTTACTGTTAATGCTTTTTGCACGATTAGATCAGTGCCGCCACCGAGTATTAATTTTTGTACAACCGGATTTAATGTAACTGAATCAGTGTTTATTTTTTCCCTTAATTGTTTAAGACGGTTTTGTATCTGTAAAAAATAATCAGGTAAAAATTTATGCTCCACAAGCCATTCAATGGTTTCCTGTTCGGGTTTGTCATTCATTTTTTCAGAAAGAATAGCAGCGGCCCGTTCAATAGATTTATACCCGGTGCACCTGCAAATGTTTCCGTCAATTGCAGCAATAGCATCGTCATATTGCTTTGTTGTTTCATTCAGTATAAAACCGGTAAGCGACATTACAAAACCAATGGTACAGAATCCGCACTGTGTTCCGTTGGTATCAACCATCGCCTGCTGCACCGGGCTAAGTTCTTTCATATTTATGCCTTCTACCGAAAGAATATGTTTACCATGTGCATTACCTAACGGCATCAAACAACTTGTCATGGAACGATAAACAAGTTTTTCATTTTCAAAATCACCAACTAAAATAGTGCAGGCTCCGCAATCACCTTCACGGCAACCGATCTTGGTACCAACCAATCTTTTATAATACCTGATATAATCAAGTACGGTGCTGCCCGATGCAAGATCTGTATTAACCAATTGTTCATTAAGTATAAAATTCAGCATTTAATATTCAGTTTTATTTGTACTCTCTCTCCATTTTTTAAACGCTTCCTGCGCTTTATTCCTCAAAATTTGTTTTGTAAAAAGTTTTCTTTCCCCAACCGGTTTAGCAATTTCTTCATAAATAAACTGGTCATCAAACTGAATGGCTGCAGCATCTTCTTTGCTGTTGGCATAAAATAATTTATCGGGCCTTGCCCAGTAAATAGCCCCAAGGCACATGGGGCATGGCTCACAACTCGTATAAATTTCGCAGCCGGTTAATTGAAAAGTATTTAAAACTTTACAGGCTTCTCTTATGGCTACTACCTCAGCATGTGCAGTAGGATCGTTATTTGTGGTAACCATATTAACTCCCCGGGCAATTATTTTTCCGTTTTTTACTATAACTGCTCCAAAGGGCCCACCTTTACCTTCTTCTACATTATTTACCGAAAGCTGAATAGCTTCCAGCATAAACTCTGAAATATCTTTACTCATGCTTTTATTTTTAATTTTAAAACAGCGCTTATTTTTACAGGCATAATATGATGAAAAATAAGCAGACAGCAAAAGTGCAGCAACGTTAAAAATAACAAATTGCCGGTAAGCAGACAAATATGCAGCCCTGTCATTTAATTTTCATTTCAATATTAAGAGCTGCTAAATCCTGTTTACTATATTTGTGTAAATGCATAACCTCACTTAATTTTTTAAATGATTGTTGGATATAAATATTTATCGGATGATCAGCGACTGGTAGCAGTGCAACGACTTACTGCACTTTGGGCATTTTCCGAGTCGGGCCTGGGGGGAATTATGCATGCACTTCAAATTCCTTTTACCGGTCTGGTAGTTGGCGGATTGGCAGTTATATTGATCAGTTTAATTGCAGAAATATCTGGCCATAATTATAAACAGATATTAAAGAGTGCAGTGATCGTTCTTATAGTTAAGGCTATGGTAAGTCCGTACACTCCTTTTCCTGCCTATATTGCGGTAAGCTTCCAGGCAATGCTTGGATATGCTCTGTTCAGTCTTTTAAACATAAACATCTTAAGCATTTTATTATTAAGCAGCATCGCCATGCTGGAATCAGCCATTCAAAAATTATTGGTCCTTACTTTATTTTTCGGAGAATCTTTCTGGAAAGCATTGGACAGCCTGGTAACTTTTATTACCGGGCAATTGGGGATATCATCTTCAAACGGAAGTCAATGGATCATTGGCTTTTACCTTTTTTTATATTTAGCAGGAGGAATGATGATTGCCCGGATAGCCTGGAAAACTATCAAAGGATTTTCTGTTGAGCAGGATGCATTTATTATTGATCATGCTGAAATAACCAATAAAGTTTTTTTTCAAGATGATAAGCCAGTTCAAAGAATACACTTTCAAAAATTATGGATATTGATCATACTGCTGATCGAAATATCAGTACTGTTATTTTTATTTGCTGCTGACACAAAACAGGGCTGGCTTGAAGTTGCAAAAACCATCAGCTGGACCCTGTCGGCAATATTCATCTTGTTTATGATCATTGGCCCACTGTTTACAAAAGGCATACAAAAGCTTTTACAAAAAAAAGAAAGCAGGTATAGTGATGAAGTTTTAAAGATCATATCTTTTTTACCGGTGCTGCGGCAGCTTACCGCATTGGCATGGCAAAGAGGTAAGCTGTATAATGGCTTAGCAAGATGGCAGTTTTTCTTTTCGGCATTAATTCACTGGTCGCTTACTTATACAGAACCGGCATCTACAGAAGTATCCATAAAACCGCAGGCATGAGCATTATTATTTTTTCCCGGCCAATACACAGTGGTAAAACAACCCGGTTGCTGAAATGGTGTAACGAACAAAAAAATATTTATGGTATTTTAATGCCGGACATAAATGGCAGCAGAAAAATTCTGGACATAAAAACAAAAGCGATCTTTGATATTGAATGTACAGATGCTGAACATGCCAGAGAATCTATTACTACAATCGGCAGGTTTAATTTTTATACTGCTTCTTTTGAAAAAGCAAATTCAATTTTACTGAATGCTTTAATTCATAAACCCGATTGGTTGATTATTGATGAAGCCGGAAAACTGGAACTGGATGGAAAAGGATTTTATAAATCAATAAAAGAAGCTGTACATATTTATGATACTGAAAGCAGGGGTGCTTTATTAATTACTGTAAGAGACAGTTTGTGTACTGAAGTTATAAAATTTTTTAAACTGAGTGAATACAGGGTAATTCATCAACTGGAAGAGCTGGCTTAATCCATTCAAAAAAAATCCCCGTTAATTAACGGGGATTTTTTTTAATACTATTATTTACTCATGCATTACCAGAATGGGTAATTTACTATGGAATGATAAGGTTTTGGTACGGCTGCTGGTTAATAATTTTTCTATAAAAGATTGATTTTTCTGTATAACAATGATCAGGTCGATATTCCTGCTTTCAGCAAATAAATTGATAGCTTCATCTACATCATAAAGCCGCATGAAATAAAATTCAGGATTATAATCTGCAAACATTTGCTTCAATTCCTGCTTTTCTTTTTCATAATTTTCCGTTAATGAAATATAGTGATCCTTATCTACATTTACCACGTGCAGCTTTGGATGAAATACGTTCAGAAAATCTTTGATCGGTGCTGATGGTGTTGTATTCAATGTGTTTTTAAAATCGGAGGTTAGCATTACATTTTTTACCGGAGTGAAGGGGGCGCTTTCCGGAACGATCAATACCGGGCAAACTTTTCTTTCCGCCATTTTTAATGTATTGCTGCCAAATAACACCTGGGCCAGGGCAGATTTTCCGGTAATGCCCATAATAACCAGGTCGGCCCGGCGATGCCGTGCAGCTTTTTCCAATCCATCCACAAAATCTGCTTCTTCGTGAGCAAGTACTTCAATTTTTACAATATGGTCTTTTGCTAATTCTGCCTTCAATTCCTCAAGACTTTTAGTTGTGTCAGCAGCTTCAGCAGCTTTTGCATAGCTATGGTATAAAACTATGGTTACACCATAATGACCGGTCAGCAACTGTGCAGCATATCGGGCAGCATGTAAGGAGGTTTCCGAAAAATCAACCGGAACAATAACAGTATTCATATAAAGGCTTTAATGTAAAATAGTATTCAAATTTACTTTATTTCTGCTTAATGTATAAATTCAATGTGTTTTAGCTTAACATTTTTGCATATAATCAATCCGTTGCAGCTGATTATTAAACGGTTGATCATTTATCTTTGTGCCCATGGCTCAAAAAAAATTACAACGTTTTGCCGATATAAAAGCTTTTCCGAATGTGCTGGAATATCCTACGGATATAAAAGGTAAATGGCAGGATTTTTTTAAGAATACAAACCCGGTAATACTGGAACTTGCCTGTGGTAGAGGTGAATATACTGTTGGTTTGGCTCAATTATTTTCGAAACAAAATTTTATTGGTGTTGATGTCAAAGGTAACCGGATGTATATTGGTGCAAAAAAATGCCTGGCCAATAATATTGGTAATGCCGCTTTTTTACGTACCCAAATAGAAAAACTTCCCGGCTATTTTGTTGCCGGTGAAGCAGATGAGATCTGGATCACTTTTCCCGATCCACACTTACGCATTTCAAAAGCAAAAAAAAGATTAACGCATCCCAGGTTTTTACGCTTGTACCAGCAGGTTTTAAAACCCGGTGGGTTTATACATCTTAAAACAGATTCCCCGGCATTGTACGATTTTACCAAACTGGTGGCTGAACTTTATGGTTTAACTATTGTTGAAGATTATAATAATGTATATGAGCAACCAGCAATAAAAGAGGAACTTAAAATTAAAACACATTACGAAAGTTTAGACATTGCAAGAAGTAAAAAAACACATTACCTGAAATTTATTTTGCCAGATGAGATCAAAAACTTTGATGTGCAATTACAGGAAAAATTAAGAGATGAGGAATAATATCATTGAGGGAACAGATTTTTATTATAATGAAAAAGGCTTTATTGTCTTAACTGAAAAATATCACCTCGAAAGGGGACATTGCTGCGGCAATGGGTGCAGGCATTGTCCTTATCAATTTATAAATGTTCCTGAACCAAAACGGAGTGAATTGATGTCCTCCCAACACCCCCGCCCGGATGAATCTTTCGGACGACTTTATAACAATGGGCTTTAGGGCTTCAAAATAAATTGTACCTTTTGTGTAATGAAAAAGAAAGCAAAAAAAACAGCCATTAAAGAAACTCCCAAAAGCACAGTTAAGCAGTATAATTTTTTTGCAGATGTGTATGATGTTGTCAGGCAGATCCCAAAAGGTAAAGTAACTTCTTACGGAGCCATTGCTGCATACCTTGGCACAAAACTTTCGGCCCGTATGGTGGGATGGGCGATGAATGCTGCACATACCGCTAAACCAAAAGTGCCGGCACAACGGGTGGTTAACCGGAATGGCATGTTAACAGGCAAACATCATTTTGCCACCGCCACATTAATGGAAGAGTTATTAAAAAAAGATGGCGTTGCGGTAAAAGATGATACAGTTGCGGATTTTAAGCATTGTTTTTGGGACCCCGCTGTTGCTTTGGATCTGTAATTTTTACCGGGCACCTCTGCATTAATACTTAAATCACTGAAACACATTTTACTTAAACAGTTTTATCATGAGTAATTCGATACTTACGGGCAATGTTTCTTTTGTTAATCATGAGAAAAAGTATATCATCATTGAGTATGAAAACAATGGCAGGAAAAAGGTTGTTAATGGAAGTGTGGGTGAGAAACTGCTCAAAAAAAAACATGTATTCCATATTGGTGATACGGTAAGTTTTACTATTGGCTTATCCGGCCGGGGCGATAAAATGGTTGCCACCAATATCCAATATCTGTATAACAATGCATTAGATGTTCTCATCAACAAAGCAAAAACTGAAAATAATTTTATCGGCTATTTAAAAATCATTGATGATACATATTATGTAAAGGAGATTGACAGTTATCTTTTTTTTCCGGCACCTTTTTCGCCATGGCAAATAAAACCGGCAGAAGCTGAGTTAAACGAAGCGGTAACTTTTGCTTTGGATAACCTGGAAAAGAAAGAAAAAATCAATGCATCGCTGTTTACACAAAAATTCATCCCCGAATATTACTCTGCTGAAAGGGCTTTTAAAAAGCAGGAAGTTGTTGAAGCGGAAGTGTATAAAATAAGTCCGCATGGTATTTATCTGAATGTATTTGGCGACCAAGTACAGGCAAAGATCCCGACTAAAGCCGGTAATTTACCGAAAGAAATTAAAGTGGGTGATAAATTAAAAGTGCGGATCACATATTTCAGCAAAATGAAGATTGTGGTTGAGCCTGTAACTTAATTATAATAAGGGCTTATCATGTAATAAACGATCACCCCAGTTACGGCAACATAAAACCAAACGGGCCAGGTAATCCTAACCAGTTTTTTATGTTTATCATATTCGCCGGTAAGTGCCCTGTATGCCGTGAATAGAATAAACGGAAGAACAACAGCAGCCAGCGGAATATGTGTTGCTAAAATAAAATAATAAAACATCCGTGCATTACCGGCCAGCAGTTTTTCATCAATGCTGATTATCCCATCGTGATTAATATCGCCAAACTTTGTTTCGCCTGCCAGTAAATGATGTCCAATATAAGAGATCAAAAAGAAAACAGATAAAATAATAGCGGACAGCATTATTTTTTTATGCAGCTCATATTTTTTTTGCTTTACCAAAATAAGCCCTGCTATCAGCAACAGGGTAACCATTGAATTTATTACAGCGTTGGCTTTTGCAAAAATGTGTACATCAAAACCCGGGTTAATATTTAATTTGTATTTACTTAAAATAACAACTGCGGCAAAAACAATTACTGAAACTGTGTAAATTAAAAGCTTTGCTTTTTTATCATTTTTATTTATTGATGCTGGTAACATAAATTATTATTATTGTTTATCCTGTCTTATTTTTTGCCTGTTAAACATTAATATTACAATGAACACTATACCAATGGCTGTAAAAATAAGTGGAAGTATTGGAATAAACTCTCTGAATATGGAAGGTGATTTTTTATCTTTTTCAAGCATTAATAAAGGAATATCTCTAACCAGCTGTGTTTGTTTAATGGTATCAAACCCGCTATACCACCCCCTTACAATGCGGTTGCTGTCCAGTAAAAAAAAGTTTTCGGTATGAATGAATGCAGTATCTACATTAGTATCGGCAAGACTTGCTTTTAATTCATTTAAAGCAAAATCATAAATTTCTTTTTTGTCGCCTGTAACAAACCACCAGGTATCGTGGTTGGCATTAACCCGGTTGGCAAATTTGCGGAGTTGTGGTACTGAATCATGTTCTGGATCTACACTGACGGAAATGAATTGTACAATGCTGTCATTTTTTACAAATGAGTCCTGCAGCCTTTTCATACTGCGTGCAAGTCCGGGGCAAATGGACGGACATCTTGTAAAAAAGAAATCGATCACTAATACCTTTCCTTTCAGGTCATCTAATGAAACTTTTTTTCCGAGCTGGTTGGTAAAGTTTATATTTTTTACTTTATGCCAGATGGTGTCTGTTGTTGTCTTTCCGTTTTTTTCTGCTATGATCACAGTATCCGGTGCAAAATACCTGCCCGGCATGTGTACGGCTTCTTTGCTGTAATACTTTACAATAAAGTATCCGGCTAGAGGTACGACCAAGGTAAGAAACAAAGATAATAATGCTTTTTTACTCATGAGCCCTGTTGTGTTCTTTTAAAAATTAGAATTTTTAAAAAGTACAATGAATTGTAGTTTCTTAATTTAATAAACATGGTAAATTTACGTCAATGAAAATTATTTAAATTATAAAACAAAAAACCATCGCAATGGTGCGATGGTTAAATATTTTAATTCCTTATAAAAAGCATAATTATTTTTTTGCGTCTTTATCTACAGCTGCGGGCTGATGCTGCTCGGTATGAACCGGGCGACTACCGGCATTGGTATTCCTTAATACTTTCCAGCTGTTACCATCCCAGAGGAAAGCGGCTATAAACCAGATAAATAAACAAAGCGGAACAATGATGGTCATGATCATATTCCTGATCTCATCACCAAGGTGCATAAAAATAGAAACTATATAATAAGCTTTTGCCAGTGTTAAGATGCAAACCATGCCTTTAAAAGCCAATACCAGTGATGGCATAGGGTTATCGCCTTTGTGAATGGTATAAATACCCAATCCTATCCCTAATTCAAAAGCTGTAATTATGGAGAGTAACCAAAAGGTTCTCCAGATTCTTTTAGTTCCCGATGCATGTTCCGGTGCAAAACTTATTTCCGGGGATGTTACAACATGTTCACTCATAATTCTTTTATTTAAAATAATTCTTTAATACAGTTTTACTAATCTTATATCAAGTAAAAACAAAGAAATACAAATACCCAAACCAGGTCTACAAAGTGCCAGTACAATCCTGCTTTTTCAATCATTTCATAATGGCCCCGCTGGTCAAAATGTCCAAGCTTAGTTTTAATAAGCATCACAGTATTTATAATAACTCCGCTAAAAACGTGAAAACCATGAAAGCCTGTTATGCCAAAAAAGTAACCGCCAAATGCAATCGGGCCGGGTGTTGCAATCATTGCACCGTCGTGCATAACTTCATGTCCCCATGGATTTTTACTTACGGTTGTTCCCCAATGTTCAATTTGTCCGTTAACCAATACAGCGTGATGACCGGTGATTAAATGTGTCCACTCCCAGGCCTGGCAACTCAAAAACGCCAGCCCCCCCAAAATGGTTAATACCATATATTTCTCTACGCCTTTCCTGTTCATATTATGTCCTTCATGCACCGCCAGTACCATGGTAACAGAACTGAAGATGAGGATAAAGGTCATCAAACTTACAAATGCCAGTGGCAGGTTTGCGTGGCCAGCTAATGGAAATGCATTAAACACATGGTTTGGATCGGCCCAGTTATTTACGCTGAAACGAATGGTACCATAGCTAATCAGGAAAGCTCCGAATGTAAAAGCATCACTCATTAAAAAGTACCACATCATCACTTTACCATAGCTGACATTGAAGGGACTTCTCCCCCCGTTCCACCATTTGGTATTTGTTGGTATCGCTGTTGTTGACATATAAAGTTCTAAGTTTTAAGTTTTGAGTGCTAAGTGCTAAGTGCTAAGTTTTTGAGTTAACTTATGATTTACAACTTAATCCTTTTTCTTATCGTATCATTATTAAAAATATCAATAAATAGATCCAGAGAATATCTACAAAATGCCAGTATGTACTCACCAGTTCAACCGGAACACTGTTATAGATCCTTGTTTTGTTACTGAATGTTTTTGCAAACAGTAATAATAATGCAATTAACCCTCCGGTAACATGTGCCGCATGCAGGCTGATAATTACATACAAAAAAGAATAAGACACATTTGTCTGCAGTGTTATTCCCTTTGCCCATAATTGCTGGAACCCCAGCACCTGAAAAATAATAAAAAGAACTCCCGATATTACAGTTGCTCCTAACAGGCTTCTGTACTTTAACATCTCCCGCTTCTTAAAACTCCTTTCGGCCAGGTAAATGGTTACACTGCTTAAAACAATTGCCGCTGTGCTGTACCAAAAAAACTCCGGCAGATCAAAGGTTTGCCAGTTTGCCAGGTTACGTTTAACAATATAAGCACTCGTTAACCCTGCAAACATCATCAATATACTGCCGATGCCCACCCAAAGGGTAAATTTATGCGGATGAATTTTTTTTCGTTGTTCCATTGCCACTATACTCATAACACTTGATCCCTAAGGGGAAATTTTTAAAAATTATATTTCTGTTTTTAATGAATTGCCCTATCAGCAAACATGGCCAATAAAACAATCATCAAATAAAAATAAGAACTGAACATTACTCTTCGGGCACTTTTTGCATCCATCCTTAAAAATAACAACACACTTACATACACCATCCAGAAATTGCAAACCAATAAAATAAACATACTTACCATTCCGCTGATGCCTGTGTAAAAAGGCAGAAAACCCATCGGAATCATCAATGCACTGTATATGATACTTTGCATTGCAGTGAATTTTGTAGGGCCCTTATCGGCAGGCAGCAGTTTAAATCCGGCTGTTATATAATCTTTATGTGCCAGCCAGGCTATCGCCCAAAAATGCGGGAACTGCCACAAAAACTGAATGCCGAATAAAACCCAGGCTCCTGTCCAGTTAATTGATCCGTTTCCGTAAGCAGCTACCCATCCAATTAAACAGGGTAATGCACCAGGTATAGCACCAACTAAAACAGAAATAGAATTAATTTTTTTTAACGGTGTGTAAATAAAGCCATACAAAAACAGGCTGAATAAACTAACCAACGCACTCTCGGTGTTAAAAAAATACCACAGCATGAAAACACCAACAGCACCTGTAATAAATGCAAATATGCCCGCTTCATTCATGCTCATTCTGCCACTGGCAACAGGCCTTTTAGCCGTACGCATCATCAGGCTGTCTGATGTTTTTTCCAACAACTGGTTAATGGCATTTGCTGACCCCGTAATTAACATACCCGCTGCAAAAAGTAAAAGAACTGATATTATTTTTCCCCGAACAAAAAACTGTTCATTGGGGGCTATTAAAAAACTAACCACTGTACTGAACACAACCATAAAACTTAAAGTGAATTTGATCAACTGAAAGTAATCTTTCACTTTACTCACCAACGCAAACGATGCTGAGTTATTAATGGTTTTATTCTCCTGCGCTGAACTTTTCAAACATCTTAATTTTATATCGCTTCAAAATCAATTACACGGGTTAATTATTATTATTGATGAACATTCTTTTTTAATGCTTTGTTTCATCATCACCTATCGGTACATTTTGCGGAATGAAATCATGTCCGTCTTTTGCATAATCATAAGCACCCCGATAAACTTCCGGTATTTCGCCAGGCCAGTTGCCATGTCCCGGTTTAATTGGTGTTGTCCACTCCAGTGTATTGGAATCCCAGGGATTTGGTGTAGTTACCCTGCGGCCTTTAAACATGCTGTAAAAGAAATTAAATACAAATAACAGCTGTGCAGCAAATACGATCATGGAAACAAAACTTATAAATTCATTCAGTCCACCAAACATTTTAAAAGATTCCCAATTGGCAAAATCGTAATACCGGCGAGGCATTCCGGCGAGTCCTTCATAATGCATCGGCCAGAAAATCAAATAAGCACCGATGATTGTTATCCAGAAATGAATATAAGCCAGAGTATTGTTTAAATAGCGGCCAAACATTTTAGGGAACCAGTGGTATAATCCGGCAAACATGCCAAAGAATCCGGCAACTCCCATTACAATATGAAAATGCGCAATGATAAAATACGTATCGTGCAGGTGCAGATCCAATGCAGAGTTTCCTAAAAAAATACCTGTCAATCCGCCACTGATGAACATGCTTACAAATCCTATTGCAAATAACATGGCTGGTGTAAACCGGATATTACCACGCCACAATGTAGTAAGCCAGTTGAATACTTTAATGGCAGACGGAACAGCGATCAATAATGTAAGTAACACAAACACAGAACCCAGGAATGGATTTAATCCGGTTACAAACATATGATGTGCCCATACTAAAAATGCAAGAATGGCAATAGCAAACAATGAACCTACCATGGCCATATAACCAAAGATTGGTTTACGGCTGTTGGTTGCCAGAATTTCAGAAGACATTCCCATCGCCGGCAAAATAATAATATAAACTTCGGGGTGGCCAAGAAACCAGAACAAATGCTGGAATAAAATTGCACTGCCCCCTTCGTTAGGTAAAATTTTTCCTGCAACTACTATATCGCTTAAGAAGAAACTGGTGCCCAGGTTCCTGTCGAACAGTAATAATATAGCGCCTGATAATAAAACCGGGAATGATAGTACACCCAATACAGCGGTAAAAAACAATGCCCAGATAGTAAGTGGCAAACGGGTCATGCTCATACCTTTTGTACGCATGTTAAGTATAGTAGTAATATAGTTAAGACCACCTAATAATGCAGACACAATAAACATTGCCATGCTCACCAGCCACAGGTCCATTCCTATTTTAGCACCACTTGATGCATCACCTAAAGCGCTTAATGGAGGATAGATCGTCCACCCACCACTTGCCGGGCCGGTTTGTACAAACAAAGAAGAAAACATGATGATCGAAGAAAGAAAAAAGAACCAGTAGCTCAGCATATTTAAAAATGGTGATGCCATATCTCTTGCACCAATCTGCAACGGAATAAGGAAGTTTGCAAATGTTCCGCTCAGGCCAGCTGTTAATACAAAAAAAACAAGAATGGTTCCGTGCATGGTAACCAGGGCATAATAAAACTCAGGTTTTAATTTACCACCGGCGGCCCAATGGCCCAGGATATCTTCCAGCCAGGGAAAAGTAGAATCGGGATAACCTAACTGTAAACGGAATATTACCGAAAACAAACCACCAATGATGGCCCAGATCATACCGGTTACCAAAAACTGTTTGGCAATCATTTTATGGTCCTGGCTGAAAACGTATTTTGTTATAAACGTTTCGTGATGATGATGATCATGATGTGCATCATGGGCTCCATGAACATCTGCCTGGTGTAATGTGGCTGCGCTACTCATATTCTTACTTTTTTATCAAAACCCGATTAATTATTTTTTAACTGGCAATACCTGGGCTGTTTGCTTTTTGGTACTGTCAGCAGCAACTGTATTTACTTTTGGCGCTTTATCCGGAAACAGGTTAAAGTATTCCGGCGTTTGCTCTGCTAACCATTTTTTATATTCTTCCATGGTCTCTACAATAATAACTCCCCGCATGGCAAAGTGATTAGCTCCGCATAACTGATCGCATGAAATTTCAAAAACAAAGTCAGGGTTCCCTGTCTTCTTTTTCATTTCGGCTGTTGTTATTTTTGGTGTAAACCATTGTGTGGTTGGAATACCCGGAACGGCATCCATCTTTAATCTGAAATGCGGTAGCCCTACATCATGTATCACATCCTGCGAATTAATTACCATTTTTACCGGCACCCCTACTGGCACATGCATGGTTGTGTTCACGTGAATATCATCGAGGCTTGCCGGGTCTTCAAAATCAACCCCAAGATTATTTTTTGCAGTGGTTAGTTTATAATTCTTTTTTCCTAAAACTTTATCAGCTCCCGGGTACCTGAACTCCCAGGCAAACTGATGCCCTGTAACTTCTACCACAATAGAATTTTTAGGCGCATCACCGGTTATTTTAAACCAGTATTTTAAACCGAAAACCACCAGCACAGTCAAAAATATTGCCGGAACAGTGGTCCATATCAGTTCCAGTTTGGTGTTGTGTGGAAAATAAAATGGTTTTTGATCATCCGTTTCCTGGTATTTGAATGCGAACCAGAATAATAAGATCTGTGTGATAACAAAAACAACCCCGGTGATGGCAATGGTGATCAGCAGCATTGTATCAATATTTTCACCTTCAACAGATGCAGAGCCTTGAGGAAATAAAGTTTTACCGTAATACAGATCATTGCAGTACCATACACCTATCAAACCAAACACCAATAAACCAAGCAGCATAAATGCGTTGATCTTATTATTTTGTTTACGTGTTTTGTCTTCGCCTTTTAATACACTTACGTACTCACTCGCTTTCGCAATCTGAAAGATGACTACGAAAATCAAAACACCTAAAGCTATCATTAAAAACTCTTTCATATATTTTGTTATTTACCCCAAACCCCTAAAAGGTTTTTTGCACCCTATTCAGGAAAGGACTTTTTTAATTCTTTATACCTATTTTTTAAACTAGCAAAACATTAAACACAATTTTTTCCTTTTCCCTTTTAGGGGACAGGGGATTTACTATGTATGATGAATCATACTTTCTTTCAGGAAAGGATGATTTTTTGCCAGCAATGAATGTTTGCCCAGGTATCTTCCAGTACCCCACATGATCAAACCTACAAATAAAAGTGCTATACCAAATTCAAAAGGCATTAACTCTGCATGTTCATGTAATGTACCCGGCATTACCATCTGGTAAAAATCTATCCAATGGCCAAAGATGATAAGTACTGCCATGATGGTAACCATGGTCCAGTTTCTTTTGGTTCCCTTTTTCATCAGTATCAAAAGCGGGCAAAGGAAATTCACAATTAAATTAAAGAAGAAAATTCCCTGGTAAGGCCCGGCTTTTTCTGCTGTACCTATTCTTTCAATAAAGTATTTTGTTTCTTCCGGCTGGTTACTGTACCAGATCAGCATGTATTGTGAGAACCACAGGTATGTCCAGAAAACAGAAAAGGCAAACATGAATTTTCCCAGGTCATGTAAATGTTCTTCAGTAACATATTCCAGCTGATCCTGGTTCTTTAAATAAATAACAAATAAAGCTATTAATGAAACGCCGGAGACAAAAGTACTGGCAAACGTATACCAGCTGTACATGGTACTGTACCAATGCGCATCAATACTCATTAGCCAAAGCCATGGTATAGTTGATGCAACAGTAAGCGTAAAAACAATGGTGTATAATGAAGCCCAAACCGTATTATTCCATATCCATTTCTTACCGGTTTCATAATCCATCTGTCCGTTCTTATCACTTTCCAGGCTAAGGCTGCGCATTTTTTTACCCAGAAACCACCATAAGAAAATGGTAAGAAATGACCACACTGAAAAAAACATGGGATTTAAAAAACCTTTCTTTCCGTTTAGTATATGATCATTTGCTACGGCTTCTTTATCTAACCAGTGATAAATATCAGACCGGCCGCCAAACACTATTGCCATTAATATAACAAAAGTAATAACTCCCAATACAGGAACTACACTTGAGATAGCTTCAGATACTCTTCTGAAAGCAATTACCCAGCCTCCCATTGCCATGGTGGTAACACAAATAAAGAACATAGCTGCATTTACAACCAGCAAAAAGAACACACTGTTTTGTAACAGTACGGCCCAAAATCGGGTACTGTTAACATTCTCTCCATGTGCTGCGGGAGCAAACGGATGAAACATTATTAATCCATACAACAATGCTATTAAACCGGCACCAATCAGCCCATAGGTCCATTTTTTATAACTGCCCGGTAATTGAAATTGATGATCCATCTAATCTTTATTTTGAGTGAATGCTTTAATTATTTTTTTGTTACTGTGCTGTCTGTTCTTACTGCTTCACCTGCCACTGCAGTTTTAGGTTGTAATGTTCTAATATAATGTATGATCATCCAGCGCTGTTTTCTGTCTAATTGTGATGCATAGCTTCCCATATTATTTTTTCCATAAGTAATAGAATAAAACATGGTTCCATCGGCCATTGAAACATATTGTGGTAAAGTAAGATTTGCAATAGCGCCAATTCTTCCTGCCAGAGGGCCATTGGCAACGGCTGTTGCTCCATGGCAAACGGCACAATTGATATTGAACAGTCTTCCGGTTTCTTCCAGTTCGGCACCTGTTAAAGAAGGTACTGGATTCTTTACCTGTGCACTCAATATATAACTGGCGCTGTCTTTTGGTAAAGTAAAAGGAAACAGTTCTCCTCTTTTTATTGTACCCGCAGGAGGTATATTATTATAGAATATTTTATGCCCAGCATCATTCGGGTCTGCCGTAAAAATAGTTGTATCACGTTTTGCATAAGTTTCATATGCACGGCTGTAAGCCATATCGGGCATATAAACTGTACCAGTTTTACGTTTGTCGTTACAGCTGATAAAAACAACAGACATTGATAAAATCAGTGTTGCTATAATTGCGATTTTTTTCATTCTGATAATCTTCAATTTTTTTAAATGAGGATTTACATCCCCGTTCGGCATCGTAATTACTATTAATACCCTTTCTCTTCTTTATACAGTTTTTGTACTTTATCATAGGTACCGATCCACCATCCGGTTTCCACTTCCTGTACATTTATTTCATGCGCCCCTGCATTTTGTAAAAATGACTGCACTTCTGCATCATTGGTTTTTTCGGTGCACTCAATGGCCATCACAAATAAATCATCAGTTGCTCTTGGATGAAAATGGTGCTTCTTTACAAAAGGCGCCAGGTTGCACAGGTAACAAAATGTAAGCACCATACCAACAGCTGAAAATAAAACCGTTAATTCAAAAGTGATCGGAATCCAAGCCGGTAAAGCAAAATGTGGTTTACCACCAATATTCAGTGGCCAGTCTTTAGTAAAAATCCAGCTTATAAAAGTAAGCGCTGTTGTCGTTCCGGTAATGGCATAAATGAATCCTGCAGTATGCAGGCTTGTTTCACGGATGCCCATTGCATGGTCTAATCCATGAATAGGGAATGGTGTATATACATCATGTATTTTGTACCCGGCTTTGCGAACATTTTTCACAGCAGGAAACAATACCTTTTCGTCATCAAAAGACCCTACAACAAATTTTTTAATTCCTCCAGCCATATTTTTAGCTTTTAGCTGATAGCTTTTAGATATCGGCTTTTTTACAAATTATATAATTAGAACTATTATACTTTTTAAAATCCCGTGGCTAATGGCTAAGTGCCAAAAGCTAAAGGCTTTTTTTAATGAGCATGCTCTACTTCGTCAATATAAAATTTTTCTGCATCTGCCTTTTCCAGGTCGGTCATTTTCACTTTATAATTTTCGCCGCTTGTTTTTAATATTGCCTTGATCTCCGCTACCGCAATAACCGGGAAATATTTTGCAAACAGGAAGAAGCAGGTAAAAAACAATCCGAATGTACCCACGTAAAATCCTATTTCCCAAATGGTGGGTGCATAATAAGTACTCCAGCTTGATGGCAGGTAATCTCTGTAAACAGATGTTACGATGATTACAAAACGCTCAAACCACATACCGATGTTTACAATGATGCTCATGAAAAAAGTAACCGTAATATTTCTTCTCAACTTGCGGCTCCAGAACAATTGTGGTGAAGCCACGTTACAAAACATCATGATATAATAAGCCCATCCATAAGGACTGAACAGGTTTGCACGATTCTCTTTGAAAGCATACCATTCGTAAGGATTTTGTCCATACCAGGCGATAAATAATTCGGTTAAGTATGCACAGCCAACAATACTTCCGGTAAGTACAATAATTTTATTCATTGCCTCGATGTGGCCAACGGTAATATAATCCTGCAGGTTCAAAACCTTTCTTACTATGATCAGTAAAGTTTGCACCATAGCAAAGCCCGAGAAGATGGCACCGGCAACAAAGTAGGGAGGAAAGATGGTGGTATGCCATCCCGGAACAATTGATGTGGCAAAGTCGAAAGATACAATGGTATGCACACTCAAAACCAACGGTGTACTCAAGCCTGCCAATACCAGTGATAAAGATTCATGGCGCTGCCAGTGCTTGGTGCTTCCGCTCCAGCCAAATGAAGCTACACCATAAAACATTTTTCTGAATTTTGTTTTAGCCCTATCACGTACAGTTGCCAGATCGGGTAATAAACCGGAATACCAGAATAATAATGAGACTGTAAAATATGTTGATACGGCAAAAACGTCCCATAACAATGGTGAGTTAAAGTTAACCCACAACGGACCACGGCTGTTTGGATAAGGTAGTACAAAAAATGCCATCCATACACGGCCCATGTGCCAGATCGGAAACTGGCCTGCACACATTACCGCAAAAATCGTCATTGCTTCTGCTGCACGGTTTACACCTGTTCTCCATCCCTGGCGAAACAGTAATAAGATTGCAGAGATCAATGTTCCGGCATGACCAATACCGATCCACCATACAAAGTTTGTAATATCCCAACCCCAGCCGATGGTTTTATTCAGGTTCCACTGTCCAATACCATAAGTAACCTCACGGTAAACACTGTACACCCCAAACAATAGCAAAGCAACACTGATATAAAATCCAATATACCAGAGCCTGCTCGGCTTCATCTCAATGGGACGAATGATATCTTCCGTTACCTGGTGATAATCTTTATTACCATCAACCAGCGGTTCCCTTTGTTGCGATTCGTATTTCAGTAATGACATATCTTATCTATGCTTTTGGCCGTAATCTGCATTTAACAAACTTCAGCTTTGATTTTTTTTATTATGCTTCTGCTTTCTTCACATCATGTTGTTCTTCTTCCACACCTATATGCCTGTCGGTGTTTCTTACTTTTGCCAGGTAACTTACGTTAGGCAAAACGTGTAACTGCTCCAACACATAAAATGCACGATGTTTCTGATCTACATGCCTGATCTTGTAAACATCACTTTCTTTGTCATTAACATTACCAAAGCTGATGGCATGTGTAGGACAAGCCTGCATGCAGGCTGTTTTTACATTGCGTACCAATTGGGGGTCCTGTTGTTTTTTAGCTTCCAGTTTACTGTCCTGCAAACGTTGTACACAGAAAGAACATTTTTCCATTACACCCCTGCTGCGTACCGTAACATCGGGGTTTAAAACCATTCTTGTTAAATCATCGTTCATCTGCATAACAGACTCATCCATGTATTTACCGATCATTGGTTTTTGATTATCCGGGAAACTATCTGCCCCGGTATAATCCAGCCAGTTAAACCGACGAACTTTATACGGACAGTTATTGGCGCAATATCTTGTACCGATACAACGGTTATAGATCATCTGGTTTAAACCTTCACTGCTGTGGTTTGTTGCTGATACCGGGCAAACATTTTCGCATGGTGCATTATCACAATGCTGACAAAGCATTGGCTGGAATACCACATCGGGGTTTTCCAGATCGCCGGTGAAATAACGGTCAATACGCAACCAATGCATTTCATGAGCACGCTGCACTTGTATCTTACCAACCACACTAACATTATTTTCGGCAGTACAGGCAACAACACATGCGCTGCAACCGGTACAGGTATTCAAGTCAATACTCATTCCCCATTTAACACCCGGTTTATCATAGTCGGGATACATCGTACCATCTTTCACAAAATCTTTACTGCCACCAATGGTTATACTTTCTCTTTCTTTAGTTACTTCTTCTAAAATAGATCCGGGATCGTCAACATAACTGCTCAGGTTGGTTTCGTAAATAACCGGGCGGCTTTCGGTAAAACCATGCACCTGTGTTTGTGCCAGAGGATAGGTTTTGCCGGTTTTTTCAACGCTGGCCATTGATGAATATAAGTTAGTGCCATTGTAAGCAACCAAAGGATATACATTTTTACCTGCTCCGTTTGCAGACTTACCTATATTATCTGAAGTCATTTCTTTATTTGCGCTCTCCCTGCCATAACCCACTGCAATTGCAACAACGGCTGCATGCATTCCCGGAATAATGATCACCGGTAACTCAACTGATTTACCATTAACTGCTGTAATTTTTATAACCGGCTTTTCAGGATGAACTTCATAATCACTCTGGTTTCCAAATTCCTGGTTCATTACATCAAGAGCCAATAATGATTTTGCCATTGCCGGACTCATCATGGCATAGTTATCCCAGGTTACTTTGGTAACCGGGTCGGGTAATTCCTGCAACCATGGATTGTTTGCCTGGCTTCCGTTTCCGATCGATACTTTTTCATACAGTACCAGTTCAACTTTACCGGTTTTAACAGTTCCTATAGCTTCGGCAGCCAGGCTTAGTTTGCCTGCGTTGAAAGTTCCGCTTCCAACAGGCATAACCAGTGGCTCAATTACACCATCCTGCAATGCTTTATCATACAAATCTGTACTGCCCAGTTTTGCGTTCCAGTAAGTTTTAAAATAAGTTTCATAATCATTAATCATACTACCTGCAGCCGAACTCCATTTTATGAGCGATGTCTGGAAAGCCCTTGTTTTAAATAAGGGGTTAATAGTTGGCTGTATTAAACTGAAATAACCGGTTTTAGGTTCTGCATCACCCCAACTCTCTAACCAGTGGTGAGATGGAAGAATATATTTACACTGTTCGGTTGTCTCATCCATTGTTCCGTTAAAAGAAATACTAACAACCTTTTTTAATCCATCAGTAAATTTTTTGCTTTCAGCATAATTATAAACCGGGTTAGCGCCATGAATTAGAACGGCACCTATTGTACCTGCATTCATGTCATTTACCAATTTTACCATGTCTGCATCAATTCCATTTCTGTAGTTTGATGTAACGGCCCAGTTAATGGTCTTTCCGTTGGCACCTATCTGTTCATTAATTGCATTAACAATAACCTGAACATTTACATCATTACTTCCGCACACCACAAGCGCATCACCTTTACTGGCTTCCAAAGCAGCAGCAACCTTATCAATTGCCTTCAGCAGTTTTTCGTCTGTGATTTTTGGAATCGTTAATCCCATGCCCAGTTTGGAAAGCAGGGCTAAAGCTATAGCACCGGTTTCAGAAGGTTTGTGTGTATACCGGTCATCGGCGTTGCTGCCGGTCATGCTCATCATGCTTTCAAAATGAAAGTGCTTACTCAGTTCAGGTTTTTCGCCTTTAACTTTTCTGTTTTGAGCATATTGATAACTGAATTCGGTTGGACTGAGCCAGGTTCCTAAAAAATCGGCACCGAGACTTACAATAACTTTTGCTTTATCAAAATGGTAAGAAGGGATTGCTCTTTTTCCGTAACAGGCCTCATTGGCATGTAACATACCACTGTAACTAACTGCATCATATTGTACATGACTGCTGCCCGGGTATTTTGCTAAAAATTCTTTTATTATTTGTAAGGTAGTAGGTGAATTGATTGTAGAAGTAAGTATTATAACAGGTTTACCATTAAGGTCCGAAAGTGCAGTACCAACCATTTTATCAAATGCATCAAAACTGGTAACTTCTTTAAATCCATTAGCGTCTTTTTGCATCGGGTAACGAAGACGGGTGTTATCATATAGGTCTAAAACAGCAGCCTGGGCCTGTGCATTAGTACCACCATTTGTAATTGTTGATAATTCGTTTCCTTCAATTTTAATTGGCCTGCCATCTCTTTGTTTAACTACAACAGCAATGGCATCGCCGCCATTTACATAAGTAGATGCATAATAATTGGCAACGCCCGGAATAACATTATCCGGTCTTTGCAAATAAGGAACCGCCTTGCGTACAGGCAGTTCGCAACCGGCGGCAATAGCTGCAGCCGCGGTGCTGAATCCAAGATATTTAAGAAAATCTCTCCGGGGTGTTTTAGCATCTAAAAGACCTTTATCATCAAGGTCTGCCAGGGGCAGCTCTTCGTTAAATTCATTCTTGGTTGATTCCTGAAAACTTTCGGTATGATTCAGTTCCCCAAAACTTTGCCAGTATTTTTTCTTCATAATATGCTAATATGCTAATGTACAAATGTGCCTGTTGGCTAAACTGCTAATGCTTAATAATGACATTTCTGACATTCCGTTCCACCTATTTTCTCTACGGTAACGCTATCCATTTTATGATTCTTCAGATCGGTGTGGAATTTTTCGTAAATGCTGTAAAATTTATTTCCGGTTTTATTCTCTTTATCGTAGAAATCAACTTTTGTTTCTCTGTGACAGTTGATACACCAACCCATACTTAAATCTGAAAACTGGTAAACTTCAGGCATTTGCTGAATATTGCCATGGCAGGTCTGGCATTGTTGTTTACCAACTTTTATATGCTGGCTGTGGTTAAAGTAAACATGATCGGGCAGGTTATGAATTTTGATCCATTCAATTGGCCTGGCTCCATCAGGAATACCATCAGTATTTTTATCTTCATTATATTTTTTGGTTGTTGAATTCCAACCGGCGTATGCATATAATTTCTGGATCTCAGCCGTACCATCCACTGCTGTTCCATTCTCTCTTACCAGTTTTTCGGTTCCTTCATATTTGTCAATTGCAACGTGGCAGTTCATACACACATTTACTGCAGGAATGCCTGCATGTTTGCTGTCCTGTGCGCCGCCATGGCAATACAAACAGCTGATCTGATTTGTACCGGCATGTACTTTGTGCGAATAATAAATTGGTTGTTCCGGCTGATAATTTTGCTGGCGTCCCATGCCGATAGCACCATTAATCGTATAAAATCCGCCTACTAAAAATAACAGTAAAATACCTGCCATCAGGTAGGTTTTATTTTTATAAAAGGGAACAGGTTCCGAACGCATTATTCCATCTTTTTCATCAGATAATTTGCGAAGGTTGCTGTTAACCTGTAATAATATAAAAGCAATAAGGGCTAGTACCAGGGTTAAAATACCAAAAAGAAGAGAATCATCAGAGCCTTGTGGTTGTCCTGTAGGAGAAATTGGTGCAACTGGTGGTTTATAATCATCTACATATTTCAGTATCGCATCAATATCATCTTTTTTAAGCTGGCTGCCAAAAGCAGTCATTTGTACTTTATTCCATTTTACAAAAAGACCCTTTGCATATTCATCGGTTTCTCTAAGATCCGCAGAGTTGGCAATCCATTTATAAACCCATTCAACACTGGGCACCCTGCTTTTCCAGCCCTGTAATGCCGGGCCGGTAAAATCTTTATCGGGTTTATGGCAGGCAGCACAATTTGCTTTAAACAAAGCTTCACCATCGGCGGCCAAAGATTTTGTATTAACACACAGTAATAAAACAAAGAAAATGCACGTAAATATTCTGTTACAGATTTTTCTATAGCGACTCATACAGTTATATCGGGGCTAATGTGGAAAAATATCCTAATTCGTGTGCAAAAATAAGACAGGATGCTGAGAATATATCAACATTCAGAAAAAAAATTTTTCCTTATCCGGCATGGATTTCAGGAGATTATGCCAAATTCTATATAGTAATTGTCATGTATTTGTAAACAGTTTTTTGATTTGAAAATTTTTAAACTTCTCTACTTATTTCACAAATTTTTAGTTCACTTTTGCGCAATGTTTAAAAAACTAAAAGCACATTGGAAGGTAGATGATATCAACCTGTTGATGATCATTGCTACTTTTGCACTGGGTGGAAGTCTTTGTGGTTATGCAGGAAGAAAGATACTATTGCTTACTGATCTGGAAAAAGGACCTGTCTGGTTCATGCTGTATCTTATATTAATTTTCCTGCTATGGCCTGTTTGTGTTTTATTGATCAGCATACCGCTTGGTCAGTTTGCTTTTTTTAAACGCTACATTAACCGCATCTGGATGAAGATCAGCGGTAATAAAAAAGATAAAATCAACCACCGGGAAGTTATCAGCATTGCTATTTTTGCCAGTGGTGCCGGCAGTAATGCCGAAAAGATAATTGCTTCTTCAAAAAATAATCAGGTATTCCGGGTTGAATTGATCGTTTGTAATAAAGCAGGAGCAGGTGTTTTACAAATTGCAGATCAAGCAGGTATTCCAACCTTAATAATAAAAAAAGAAAGATTTATTACCGGAGATAATTATTTGCCCGAATTGAAAAAACATCAAATTGATTTTATTGTGTTAGCCGGGTTTTTGTGGAAACTTCCCGTACAATTAATTCAGGCCTATCCAAAAAAGGTCATCAATATTCATCCGGCACTTTTACCTAAATATGGCGGCAAGGGCATGTTTGGCAGCAAAGTGCATGAATCGGTAATTGCTAACAAAGAAAAAGAAAGCGGTATTACAATTCATTATGTGGATGAGTTGTATGACCATGGTGAAATTATCCTACAGTCAAAATGTTTGGTTGATGATGATGATACACCAGATACCCTGGCACAAAAAATTCATGCTCTGGAGCATACACATTATCCGGCTGTTATCAATGACCTGATCAAAAAGCAAAATCGCAGTTAAAACAACCGTCTTGCCGGTATTGTGTTAATTTGTTAGCCTACTTTTATCCTAACGAATTTATTATTCACTTGAATTTATTATTGAAAACAACTTTACTGTTACTGGCTTTTATTTGCTTCGCTGGTCAATTAACAGCCCAACTGACTGTTAGCGGAACAGTGTATGATTCTTCTAAAAGAATTTATGTAGAGGAAGTGAAAGTAGTAAGCACCGGTGGAAAATATACTTATACTGATTCAATGGGCAGGTATAAAATACCGGTAACAGAAAAAGATTCACTCACTTTCATCTATCAAAATAAACCCACACAAAAATTTATTGTAAAAGATATTGCAGACCTCTCGCAATTTGATATTTCATTACATGTTAACGTTAAAGGCAAATACAGTACATTAAAAGAAGTTGTTGTTTTTGCCAGAACGTACCGGCAGGATTCTATAGAGAACCGGCAAACCTATGGAGACATTTACAATTTCAGTAAACCAACCATACGCACCAGTGTTTCGCCCGATGGCGCTGTGGGTGCCGATCTTGATGAGATCATTAACATGTTCCGCTTCAGAAGAAACAAACATCTTAAAGCTTTCCAGGCAAGACTGGAACAACAGGAACAGGATAAATTTGTAAGCTACCGTTTCAATAAAAATTTTGTCCGCAGAATTACTCAATTGCAGGGTACCGAACTGGATACTTTTATGGTAAGGTATTTACCCAGCTATGAATTTGCCAGTACTTCTGATGAGGTTACCTTTAATAAATATATTTTAAATTCATCCTATCAGTTTAAAATTGAATTATTAAATAAAAGCATCCCGGTTTTACCCGGAGAACCAAAAAAATAAAAATAATTTTATGGAGGAGAATCAATTAAACTTAGGCATTGGCACCAGGCTGCAGCATACCCAATACGGCCCGGGAGTAATTGTTGCTGTGCGTTATGCCACTTATCTCATTTCTTTCATTAATCATGGCATAAAAGAAATTGATAAAACAGACAGTCATTTAGATGAGATTATTGCAGAAAATGTTACTGCAGAAGTGGAAACTGTTTCCGCCGTTGAAAAATCTTTATTAAAAATATTGAGGCAATGGAGTGATGTTACAGAGATCGTTCCCATTGGTGATAAATGGATCGGCGGTATCATGAGTTTACAAACTGCAGACAAAACTTTAAAACCAAAAGATATTCCCATTGATGATTTTTTTCACAAAATAGTTATGCTGCGTGACCGGCTGCGGGTGCTGGAACAAAACATCAACAGCCACAAAAAACTTACCGACGAAGAAAAAGTGAACATACAACAATACATTACCCGTTGCTATGGTTCACTAACTACTTTTAATGTTCTGTTTAAAAATAAAGAGAACTGGTTTGTAGGCGATAAATCACATAAAGAAGATTAGATTTGTTTTACAAACAAACTAATGTTTGATGCCAAAACTTTTTAAAAGCCTTTACTTCCAGGTGCTTATTGCAATAGGTATTGGTATTGCATTGGGTTATTTCTATCCATCCTTTGCGGTGCAATTAAAACCACTCGGCGATGGTTTTATTAAGCTTATTAAAATGATGATAGGCCCCATCATTTTTTGCACCATTGTTACCGGTATTGCCGGTATGCAAAACACAAAAAAAGTGGGCCGTGTTGGTTTAAAAGCCATTTTTTATTTTGAAGTGGTTACTACACTTGCCTTAATAATCGGACTTGCTGTAATTAATATACTCAAGCCCGGCGTGGGTATGAATGTGGACCCGGCATCTTTAGATACAAAGTCTGTTGAAAATTTTATTACTGAAAGCAAGAGCCAGTCTGTTGGAGATTTTCTGTTGCATATCATTCCGGATAATATTGTGAATGCTTTGTCTACCGGCAGCATATTGCAGGTATTATTTTTTTCTGTCCTGCTAGGTTTTGCTTTATCAAAGATCGGTGAAAAAGCTGCGCCACTTTTAAAAGGCATTCAATCATTGGAAGATGGATTATTTACCATCATTAAAATGATCATGAAGCTGGCACCGCTGGGTGCATTGGGTGCCATGGCTTTTACCATTGGCAAATACGGATTGGGATCACTTACATCCCTCGGTCAATTAATGGGCTCCTTTTATATCACCTGCATTTTATTTATTGTAATAGTGCTAGGAGGTATTTTAAAATATGCCGGTTTTAATTTATTCCGTTTACTGGCCTATATAAAAGATGAGTTGCTGGTTGTGCTGGGTACTTCATCTTCCGAAGCGGCATTGCCAAGCCTGATGAATAAACTGGAAAAAGCCGGCTGCTCCGAGCCGGTAGTTGGCCTGGTTATTCCAACCGGTTATTCTTTTAACCTTGATGGCACATCCATTTATTTAACCATGGCTGCTGTATTTCTTGCACAGGCTACCAATACACCTTTGGATATTTTTCAACAGGTTTCTTTGTTACTGGTTTTATTATTGACCTCAAAAGGTGCAGCAGGTGTTACCGGCAGCGGTTTTATTGTGCTTGCCGCAACCTTGCCTACTGTTGGTCACATTCCTGTTGCAGCTATTACATTAATTTTTGGTATCGATCGTTTTATGAGTGAAGGAAGGGCATTAACAAATATAATTGGCAATACCGTTGCCACAATTGTAATAGCAAAATGGGAAAAGGAAATTGACCTGGAAAAAGCTAAAGAAATTATTGGATAGCCCTTTCGTAAACTCTGCTTATATTTAAAAAACATTCCTTCTCTTTTTAAATAACTGCTATGTTTAAAAAAATATCTTTTTGCCTGTTGCTTTTTTCCTGTTGGCTGTTTGCTTCGGCACAATCTTATAAAAAATTACATTTTAAATCCATTGTTGTTGACACCCATAACGACTTGCTCAGCACAGTCATCGAAAAAGGTTTTAGCATTGACCAGGACCTCACCGGTAAAACACATTCCGACCTCAGTCGTTTTAAAAAAGGCGGCGTTGATGTACAATTATTTTCTGTTTGGTGCGATGGGTTACAGGTAAACCCTTATGCCTGGGCAAACCGGGAGATGGATACCCTGGATGCTGTTGCCAAACGCAACCCCGATAAAATAAAAAAAGTTGGCAACAGCCCTGAGCTTTTACAAGCAGTTAAAGAAAAAAAATTAGCAGCTATGTTTGGTGTTGAGGGCGGACATATGATCGAAAATAATTTAGATAATCTCAACAATTTTTATACCCGGGGAGTTAGGTACATGACACTTACCTGGAATAATTCAAACGACTGGGCAACCTCTGCATTAGATGAAACAACCAAAGCAGATTCATTAAAACATAAAGGACTTACAGAATTTGGCAAGCAGGTGGTGAAACGTATGAATGATTTAGGCATGCTGGTTGATCTTAGCCATGTGGGTGAACAAACTTTTTGGGATGCTATTAATACCACAACAAAGCCGGTGATTGTTTCACACAGTTGTGTGTACAGTTTATGTCCGCACCGGCGTAATTTAAAAGACGACCAGATAAAAGCCGTTGGTAAAAACGGCGGCGTAATTCATCTTAACTTTTATTCCGGTTTTTTAGACAGCAGTTTTGGCAGACGTACTGATCTTTTCAACAACAATCACAAAGCCGAAAGGGATTCTTTATTAAAACAAAATCGGGAGCCGTATTTTGCAGACATGTTTTTATTTACCAAATATCCCGAAGAAGTAAAGGCGTTGAGGCCCCCACTTTCTTTATTGATCGACCATCTGGATTATATCGTAAAACTGATCGGTGTAGATCATGTTGGAATTGGAAGTGATTATGATGGTGTTAATTCTTTACCACAACAGTTAGATGATATAACAGCCATGCCGCTTATTACCAAAGAACTTTTGAAAAGAGGCTATAGCAAAAAAGATATCCATAAAATACTGGGCGAAAATTTTATACGCATCTTTGAAGCCAACACGCCAAAATAAAACAGGTTGATTCAGCTTTTATTAAATATTCAATTTTTTTTTAGCCGCTATACCCTTTTTATTTTTTTTATGTTTACTCCATTCCCCTAAAAATTCAAATGAGAAGCTTATATTAGTAATCAAATTCAACTGCTTTATAATGACTAAAAAGTATAAAAGCGACCGCATTGACTGGAAGCATGTATGGAATATTAAAAACCTCCTGCACATCATGATAGGGGTTGGCCTTGCTGTTCTGGCTATGAAGGGCTTTATGATACCCAACAGGTTTTTGGACGGCGGCATGACGGGTATTGCTATTTTAATGCACGAAATATTTCATATTAATATCAGCATTTTGGTAATTGCACTCAACCTGGTTTTTATTTACCTGGGTTACAGAAATATAGGAAAAACATTTGCGGTTCAAACAAGCATTGCTGTACTCATATTATCAGCAGGCTTACTTTTTATTGATATCAATCCCATAACAACAGATAAACTGTTGATCGCCATTTTCGGCGGTATTTTAATGGGTGCCGGTGTTGGCCTGGTAATAAGAGGTGGCGGCGTAATTGACGGCGCTGAAGTGATCGCTGTTTTTACCCGTCGCAAAGTTGGTTTCTCCAACAGCGAGATCATCATGCTCATCAACTGCATCATTTTTGCCGTAGCTGCTTTGGAGTTTGGCATCGAAACGGCCATGTATTCAGTCATCACTTATTTTACAGCTACCCGGGCCACCAATTATGTAGTAGATGGTATTGAAGAATTTACTGCCATGAATATTGTTTCATCGCAACAGGAAGAGATAAAAAATTTCCTGGTAAATGAATTGGGAAAAGGCATTACGGTGTATAAGGGAGAAAGGGGTTACCTGCCCGGGAGTTTTGATATCAAAACAGATTGTGAAATCATTGTTACCATTGTTACCCGTTTGGAGATAAAACAGATACAGGATACATTAATGATCATTGATCCCAAAGCATTTGTTTATGTACAGAGTATAAAAGAAGCATCCGGGGGAATATTAAAAGCAAAGAAGCATGCACATTAATAAACAGCTTTCTGACCTTGTGATCAGTTTACTGAAAACTAAAATTCCTTTAAATTATTATTATCATAATTATGAACATACTTTGTATGTAATGGATAAAGTAATTGAAATTGGAGAACAGGAAAATTGCTCTGCAAAGGAATTGGAATTATTAAGCACAGCAGCCCTATGGCATGATACAGGCTATATCAATACCTATGCTGGCCATGAGGAAGAAAGTTGCAAACTTGCCCGGCAATATTTGCCCGGTTATGGATATACAACTGATGAGATTGACAGGATCTGCGGAATGATCATGGCTACAAAAATTCCGCAATCACCACAAAACAAACCCGAAGAAATTATTGCCGATGCTGACCTGGAATACCTGGGCACCAGCCATGCAGCAGTAATGGCCAATAATTTATTCAAAGAACTTCATGCTTTAAATCCTTTGCTAACTGAGCAGGACTGGAATAAAACCGAAATTGATTTTCTTACAGCTCATCATTATTTTACCGGGTATTGTAAAACTAATAAAGAACACATCAAACAAGCGTATTTACAAAGCCTGATCAGTAATAAAAGACAGTATTAGATTCCAATATTTTAAACAAAAACGCAAAGTTTTATAAAAGACATTGCCCTATAAACCTGTTTGAATAAATTTACATGAAAGCAAAATCGATCAAAGGCAATTCAACTGAAGAAATTACAACCCAATTGCAGCAATGTATGGCCGATGGTTTTAAACCCACACTGGCCATTGCATTTCTTTCCCTCAAACAGGACAGGAATGCCATCTCTAAAATTTTGAGTGAACGAGGCATCGCCATTTTTGGCGCCACTACCAATGGCGAATTCATTGATGAGGAAACTGGGCAGGGTGCTGCAGCGATCATGCTGCTGGATATGAACCCTGACTATTTCACCCTAATCTTTGAAGAATACCCGGATAAGAATTACCGTGAAAAAGCCGCTGCGCTTGCAACAACAGCTTTGGAAAAATTTACTCACCCCGCATTTTTGATCTCCTTCAGCAATTCCGAAACAGATGCAGAGGCTTTACTCCTGGGTTTTGAGGATGTCATAGGTAAAGATGTAAATGTTTATGGCGGTGGTGCCGGCGATAACTACACTTTTTCAGAACAGTTTGCATTCACTAATAATAACGAGAGTAACAATGGCATGGTAGTATTAGTGCTTGATGAGGATAAAATAAAAATAAAAGGACGGGCCACCTGTGGCTGGAAAGCCGTGGGCACAGTAAGAACTGTTACGAAGAGCGAGGGCAATCATGTGTTCACTGTTGACGATATCCCTGTATTAGACCTTACAGCAAAATATGGCGGCATTGAGAATGTTAATCCAGAAAATACAGGCCTGATGTTGGAGATAGCCACTAATTTTCCGCTGCAGATGCAAAAGGAAGCCGGTGACCCGGTGATGAGGCCCGGCCTTAAGTTAGATTGGAACGATCATTCTTTTTATTGCAGCGGCTCGGTACCGCAAGGCTCCAAAGTGCGTTTTTCCTTACCTCCCGATTTTGATGTGGTTGAAAAAGTAATTGCTGATTGCCAAACGTTGAAAGATAATGAAATGCCTGAAGCAGATGCACTGATCGTATTCAGTTGTGCCGGCAGACAGGTGGCATTAGGCCCGATGATTCAGCAGGAAATTGAAGGATTGAAAAATATCTGGAACGTACCCATGGCCGGATTTTTCTCCAATGCAGAACTGGCACGGGCTAATGGCGGAAATTTAGAAATGCATAACCTCACCAACTGTTGCGTGGTACTAAAAGAAAAATAAATGAATCAGCACTTACAAAAAATATTGGATCTTATTGAGCAGTCAGAACATTTGAGTGCAGCAGAAAAAACTGATTTGCTGAAGGCTGCAAAAGATGCGGAGAAAGAACTCGAGATCACAACCTTCAAACTCGACCGTACCGAAAAAGTAAAACGCACAACGGCCATTCTCCTGGAAGAAACCATTGAAGAACTGGAACAAAAAAGAAAAGCAGTTGAAGCACAGAACCGGGAACTGGAAATTGAGAGTTCACTTGAAAGGGTAAGAACCGTTGCCATGAGTATGAACAAGACTGTTGATATGTTGCTGGTATGCCGTGTTATTTCCGAACAATTAGAATTGCTGAAAGTAAAAGATATAAGGAATGTGCAAACAGCCATCATATATGAAAGCAAAGGCACTTACTTCAATTATGAATATTACCGTTTACATGATAAAACATTTATCACTGAAGTAGATTTCAAACTTCACCCTGCGCAATCAGAACTGGTGTACCAGATGAAGAAGGGCCCTCAGGCTTTTTTTACTAAAAGTTTTTCAGGTGAAGATCTTCAAAAATGGTTAGCCTACCAGAAAACCACCAACCAATTTGTAGACAGTTACCTGGAGACAGCTACATCTATCAATTGGTATTTTTATTCCATGGGCGAAGTGGCATTAGGCGTATCAGCTTATACTCCCTTAAATGAGGAGCAGGTCGTTTTATTCAACCGATTTCGGAATGTATTTGAAATGGCTTATCGCCGTTTCCTCGATATTGAAAAAGCAATAGCACAGGCCAAAGAGGCACAGATAGAAACTTCGCTGGAACGTGTAAGGGCGCAAGCTATGGCCATGCGTACTCCCGAAGACCTTGCAGGAATTTGTGAAGTACTCTATGCAGAACTGCATACATTAGGATTTGCCGAGATGAGGAATGCAATGATTAATATTTACGATGATGCCAAAGAAACTTTTGT
>JAYVEQ010000087.1:0-19768 GCA_043748745.1 Chitinophagaceae bacterium
TCGTCTTCTCCTATTAGTCTGCCAATGAGATTTCCAAAATTATCGATGTGGGTTTTCATGCCTGCATCCTTCATCCACGAAGAGGCCAATTCAAAACCATGTTTTTCCAAAACAGTCATTGTTGGACGGCAGGTTCCTGTTTCGCCAATTTTACCAATCAGGCTCATGGCTTCGAAATGTTGCTGAAGGCGGGTGGGGTTTATATGCATGGGTAAAAAGTTAGTAATTATGAGTTATGAATTATGAGTTATTGGCTGTATTTACGAATTAAAAGCTAGCTTTATTTTGAGTTTATCATTCATCATTTATAATTCAACATTCATCATTAATAAAAATTAATGATCATTCAGCGGCATTCCCTTTGCCTGAAACTCAATCCAATTAAGGTATTCGGGTGCTACACGGTGTTCTTCCATCGTTATACATTCGTCAACCGGACAAACAAGTTCGCATAAATTACAACCTACACATTCATCTTCTTTAATGGTGTAAGTATTGTATGGTCTGCCATATTGTAAATTGATTGACTGGTGCGAAGTATCTTCACAGGCAATGTAGCAAAGACCACAATGAATGCATTTATCCTGGTTTATTTTTGCGATATGGTGGTAGTTGATATCGAGGTCTTCCCAATGTGTTATTTTATCTACTGACTTGCCAATAAAATCATTGAGTGTTGCAAAACCTTTTTCATCCATCCAGTTATTCATGCCTTCGCACATATCTTCTACGATCCTGAATCCATGATTCATTACTGCAGTACAAACCTGCACATTGCTTGCTCCCAGTAATAAAAACTCAACAGCATCTTTCCAGGTACTAACACCACCAATTCCCGAGACAGGGACTTTTGAAGTTGTTGCATCCTGTGCAATGGTAGTTAGCATTTTTAATGCAATGGGTTTTACCGCTGGGCCGCAGTAGCCGCCAAATACAGATTTACCCGCCACGTATGGATTGGGAACAAGTGTATCAAGATCAATACCTGTTACTGATTGAATAGTATTAATTAAAGACAATGCATTAGTTCCGGCTTCTACACAGGCTTTACCTGTTGGTACCGGAGAATGTACATTGGGTGTAAGTTTTGTTATCACAGGTATATGTGCAGCTTCCATTACCCATTCTACCACCATCCTGGCAATTTCCGGATCCTGCCCAACTGCAGCGCCCATGCCTCTTTCCGTCATGCCATGCGGACAACCAAAATTCAGTTCCAATCCATGAGCACCGGTATCTTCAACTTTTTTTATCAGTTCGTGCCAGCTGTTTTTATCGTTATCCGCCATCAGCGAAACAATCATTGCCTGATCGGGGAAAAGTTTAAGGCATTCAGCAATTTCTTTTAAGTTCAGATCAAGCGGTCGGTCGCTGATGAGTTCAATATTATTAAAGCCCATCATTTTCTTTGAGCCAAAATTTAAAGCCGAATATCGTGAGGAAACATTTTTTACCTGGCTTCCCAAAGTTTTCCATACTACACCGCCCCAGCCTGCTTCAAAAGCACGGAGCACATTTATTTTTTTATCGGTAGGCGGCGCACTGGCCAACCAAAAGGGGTTGGGAGATTTTATGCCGAGGAAGTTTGAGGATATGTCTGCCATGGTTGGTATTTTTCACGCAAAGCCGCAAAGGAGCTAAGTCGCTAAGTTTTTAAAGTTTGTTTACAATTCTGTGAATTCCATCTTTAATAAGATTAACATTGAAATTTATAAGTAACCCTAGTTTAATATCCGTTAGTTTTAAGTAAGTTAGCAATTGCTTAAAATGAACAGGGGCCAGTGCTTCGACAGATTTCAGTTCCAAAATAACCTTGTTATCAATAATAATATCAGCCCTGAAACCAATATCCATTTTAATTTGCTCATGAATCAAAGGAACGCCTATTTGTCTTACAAAGGGAATTTCGGTTTTACTTAATTCATAACAAAATATCTCTTCGTAAACACTTTCAAATAAACCCGGTCCATACTTTTGGTGAATTTTAAAACAAATATCTAATGCTATTTTTGAAATTTCATTTTCAGTCAGCATAACTCATTTTTTGCGTCTTTCTAACTTAGCGACTTTGCGTGAAAACTCTAACTCAAGTTTAAGTACTTTATTATTGAAGCAGCACCATCCTTACCAGCCTGTACCCCATCCACTACTTCTTTACCCCCATTCACACAATCTCCGCCGGCAAAAACGCCAGCTATATTTGTTGCTGAATCATTAATATTTATTTTTCCTTTTGAATTTTGAATTTTGAATTCATTTACTAAACTTTCAAAAGGCATTTGCCCAGCCGCTTTAATTACCATATCAACATCCAAAGAAAACGTTTCGCCTGTATCAACCGGGCTTTTTCTTCCGCTGGCATCGGGTTCTCCCAGTTGCATTTTACTGCAGACCAGTTTTCTTACTTTCCCATTTTCGCCAATCAGTTCTTTAGGTGCGGCAAGCCAGATAATTTCGCAGCCATCAAGCTTTGCAATATCCAATTCAACCTGTGTGCAGGGCTTTTCATTCTCTGTTCTACGATAAACCATAGTAACCTGTTTTGCCCCAAGTCGCTTTGCCTGTGTGGCAGCATCAATGGCGGTCATGCCCATACCGATCACTGCAACCTTTTCTCCTACAGCAACTTTATCAAATCCTTTGTCACGGATATCATAAATGAATTTAATCGCATCTTCAACACCTTCCAATGCTTCACCCGGAATTTCTAATTGCCTTGCTAGACCAACTCCAATGCCCAGATAAACGGCATCAAAATATTTCTGCAGATCTGCCAGCGAAATATTTTTTCCCAATTCCTGATTGTATTTTATTTCAATACCACCAATACCTAAAATATAATTTACTTCATCTTCACAAAATTGTGGTGTTACTTTATAAGCTGCAATACCATAGGTCATTAATCCGCCAACTTTACTTTCTTTTTCAAAAATGGTTACATCAATTCCCTCTCTTGATAAAACATGGGCACAACTCAAGCCTGCAGGGCCAGCGCCAACGATGGCTACTTTCTTACCCGTTGATTCTTTTCTTTTAAAAAGCTGCCATTTTGCAGCCATTGCCTTTTCTGTTGAATAGCGCTGCAACTTTGCAATGGAGATAGGCTCTTCTTCCATAAAATTATACACACAGGCACCCTCACATAATTTTTCAACCGGGCAAACCTTGCTGCAACCTGCTCCCATAATATTGCTTACAAAAATGGTATGTGCCGATCCTTTGATATTTTCTGTTGCAATCTGTTTAATGAATTTGGGTACATCAATTCCGGTAGGACAACTTTTCATGCAAGGCGCATCATAACAAAATAAACAACGGTTGGCTTCCACCAATGCTGCATCTTTTGTTTCAAACGGCGGATGGATATCGCTGAAATTTTCGGCGTATTGTTCCGGTGATAATCTATTTGGTTGAATCATTTTCGAATTTTTATTTTTCACGCAAAGGCGCTAAGTAAATAAGCCGCAAGGAAATCTTATGTTTTTCTTTGCTTCTTTGCCATTTTGCGTTGACAACTACAACTCCGTCAACTTCCCATAAGTCTCAGGCCTTCTATCCCTGAAAAATTGCCACACACTTCTTACTTCTTCAATCATATCCAGGTCAAATTCTGCAACCAGCAATTCATCTTTATCTTCGCTGGCCTGTGCAAAAATTTGTCCACGTGGATCAACAAAATAACTGCTGCCATAAAACTTGCCCAGGTTCCATGGTTTTTCTTCACCCACCCGGTTAATACAGCCCATAAAATAACCATTCGCTGCAGCATGCGCAGGCTGTTCAAGCTTCCATAAATATTGTGATAAGCCTGCAACAGTTGCTGAAGGATTGTACACGATCTCGGCACCATTCAAACCCAGGCATCTTGCACCATCCGGAAAGTGACGATCATAACAAATGTACACACCCACTTTTGCATACTTCGTTTGAAACACAGGATAGCCAAGGTTTCCGGGCTTAAAGAAAAACTTTTCCCAAAAGCCACTGGTATGCGGAATATGGTTTTTTCTGTACTTGCCAAGATAAGTTCCGTCAGCATCAATCACCGCAGCCGTATTGTATAAAACACCGGCCTGTTCTTTTTCATAAATGGGAACGATGATAACCATGTTATACTTTTTTGCATAGGTCGCCATCAGATTGGTAGTAGGACCAGGAACTGATTCAGCACTTTCATACCACTTCTTATCCTGCCCCGGGCAGAAATAAGGGGTATTGAAAATCTCCTGAAGGCAAAGGATTTGCACTCCCTGTTTACCGGCTTCTTCAATGAGCGGAATATGTTTTTGCACCATCGCATTTACAATTTCCTGAATGGTTCCTTCGCCTTCGGTTTTTGGAAGACTCATTTGTATTAAACCTGATTTAATGATCCGAGGCATATTTTTACTTTTTAATTTTGAATTTTGATTATATTTTTCCTTCTACTTTATTCCGCTTAATATATTTCCCATTCCCTTTTTCTACCAAACATTTTCCATCATCAATAACAACCTGACCTCTTAATAAAACCGTTTTGGTTTTACCGGTGAGCTTCCAGCCTTCGTAGGCAGAATAATCGGTGTTCATGTGATGTGTTGCTGCACTGATCATATGCTCTTCATGCGGATCGAACAAAACAATATCAGCATCAGACCCAGGTGCTATGCAACCCTTCTGCGGAAACATACCAAATATTTTTGCGGGGTTGGTTGATAAAACTTCCACAAATTTATTCGCAGTAATTCTTCCTTTGCGAACACCTTCGCTATACAACAATTCAACACGATGCTCAATAGCAGGATGGCCGTTTGGTATTTTTGAAAAATCATCCTTGCCCAATAATTTTTTCTCCCAGGTAAAAGGACAATGATCGGTTGCTACCACCTGTATCAATCCCTGGTTAATGCCCGCCCATAATGCTTCCTGGTCTTTCTTTTCCCGAAGTGGCGGACTCATCACCCATTTAGCACCTTCAAAATTCTGTTCATACAAAGATGCATCAAGCAATAAATACTGAATGCAGGTTTCTGCAAAAACTTTTTGATTGTGACTGTTATTATTACGCACGGCATTCAAAGCTCCTTCGCAGGTCATGTGTACAATATAACCCGGGCAACCGGTATAACCTGCAATAGATGCAAAACGTTCTGATGCTTCTGCTTCGGTAATTTCGGGTTGAGATAAATAATGATAGATAGGTGCAAGATTTCCTTCAGCTTTATTTTTGGCAATTAAAAAATCAATCATATCGCCATTGGTTGCATGCACGGTTACCATACCGCCACGTTTTTTTACTTCATTCATCAATCCAACCATCTGCTTATCGTCGATCATCAATGCACCCTTGTAAGCCATGAATATTTTAAAAGAAGTGATGCCTTCTTTTTCAATCAAATCAACAATTTCCTTGCAGGTGTTTTCATTAAAGTCTGTTACTGCCATGTGAAAACTGTAATCGCCAACAGCATTTCCGTTTGCACGACCGCTCCATTCGTTGTAAGCATCGTACAAAGAGTTGCCTTGCTTCTGTAAGATAAAATCTATAACCGTTGTAGTTCCACCATGCAAAGCTGCACGGGTACCGGTCTCATAATTATCGCTGCTGAAGGTTCCCATGAAAGGCATTTCCAGATGCACATGCGGATCGATACAACCGGGGAATGCCAGCAAGCCGGTTGCGTCAATTATTTTATCTGCGTTGATATCGAGATTTTTACCAATAGCAGCAATGCTTTCGCCCTGGATAAAAATATCGCCGGTAAAATTTTCGGCAACGCCAATAATATTTGCGTTCTTAATTAATATCGACATGTTAATTATAATTCTTGTTATCCAAATTTACAATTCCTGATTTAGAATTCCTCATCAATAAAATGTATACAATTCCACTTACAAAAAAACCAACAAACCATGCATAATGATATAGGCCTGAAATCCATACCGGGAATGTAGTTGATGAAACCAATTTTATTTGTAATAAAAAACCAGGAATGTTTGGAATTATACCAACCAATAATGCAATGATGGCTGCTGAATTGAATCCATTACTGAAACCATACCGACCTTTGTGTTGATACAATTCATCAACAATCAATTGTTGTTTGCGTATAAAATAATAATCAGCAATCAGGATGCCTCCTACCGGTCCCAGCAAACTGGAGTATGCGATGAGCCATGTAAAAATATAACCAGTTGGGTCTGCAATTAATTTCCAGGGGAAAATTAAAATACCGATGACTCCTGTTATGTAACCCCCTGTTCTGAAATTAATTTTCTTTGGAGATAAATTTGAAAAATCATTGGCCGGACTTACAATATTTGCAGCAATATTTGTTGCCAGTGTTGAAATAGCCACAGCGATCATAGCAATACTTACCAGTAATTTATTTTCAAATTTACCAGCCAGTACAACCGGGTCCCAAATGGTTTCGCCATAAATAATAAAAGTGGCTGATGTTACCACCACACCTATAAATGCGAACAAAGTCATGGATGGCGGCAGGCCAATTATTTGCCCGTTGATTTGTGCCTTTTGACTTTTAGCATAACGTGTAAAGTCAGGAATGTTTAGGGAAAGCGTTGCCCAAAAACCAACCATACCGGTTAATGCCGGCAAGAAATATGCCCAGAATGATGGGCCGGATAATTTGGAAGGCTGTGATAGTATTGGCCCCAAACCATGGCCTGCATTGATTGCCCAAAATAATAAGGCTAGTGCAGCCAACGGCAAAAAGAATGCTTTGAATACTAATAATTTTTTTATGCTTTCAACTCCAAGATAAACTACAAACATATTCAGCAACCAGAAAAGAAAGAAGCAAATAGCAGGACCGGTTTGCAAACCAAATGAATCAGGAAAGATTTGTGGCAAGGTTGCCAAAGACGGAATCCACAATTTCATCATCTGGTAAAGGGCGAAGCCGCCGATCCATGTTTGAATACCAAACCAGCCGCAAGCAACGATTGCCCTTAACATAGCCGGTATATTTGCGCCCTTTGTTCCAAAACTTGCTCTTGCAAAAACAGGAAATGGTATGCCGTATTTTGCGCCGGCGTGGCCATTTAATATCATGGGAATTAAAACAACCGTGTTACCAATAAAAATAGTTAAGATCGATTGCCACCAGTTCATACCTCCTTCAATCAATGAACTTGCCAGCATGTATGTAGGAATACATAAACTCATGCTTATCCATAAGGCGGCATAGTTCCAGGTGCCCCAGGTGCGCTTGTTTTGGGGAATTGGAGCAAGGTCTTCGTTATAAAGTGATCTGTCGTTAGTTTTGGTCATTAAGTTTATTTGACAATTTGATAATTTGATGATTTGATGATTCAGGAACGTAGAATCTCATCTTCAAATCTCCAAATTAATTAATTTCCAAATCGGCTATTTTGATCGCTTCGCTGATAATCGCCAGTCCCTCATCAATCTGCTCTTTGGTTACGCATAAAGGTGGCGCAACAAAAATATAACTCCACCTCACAAAAGTGTATAGTCCCAGTTCTTTTAATTTGCCTGCTACTTTATTCATCACCACCATTTCATCGGGCTTTGCATTGAAGGGAGCAAAAGGTTCTTTGGTTTCCCTGTTTTTTACTAACTCAATACATCCCAATAAACCCGTGTTTCTAAAATCACCAATGGAAGGATGTTTTTGTTTCAACAGTTCTACCTGCTCTTCCATATACTTACCCATGGCCGCTGCATTTTCAATCAGGCCATCATCTTCATAAATTTTTAAAGTGGCCAAAGCGGCAGCGCAACTAACGGGGTGGGCAGAATAAGTAAGACCAAGTGCCATTACATTATCATCATATTTTGATGCAATTTTATCAGTCACCATCAAGCAGCCAAAAGGAAGATAGCCACAGGTTAATCCTTTCGCCATGCAGATCATATCCGGAACAATATCATGATTCTGAAAACCAAACCATTTACCGGTTCGGCCAAAGCCACTCATCACTTCATCCATAATTATTAAGATGCCATGCTGATCGCAAATTTCTCTAACTGCTTTTAAATAACCTTTTGGATATTGTAAGCAACCCGATGAGCCGGATTCGCCTTCTAAAATTATTGCAGCTATATTTCCCGGGGCTTCATAAGCAATCATTCTTTCCAGTTGCGCAACCGATTCTTTCAGCAAATTTTCTTCGCCATATTCCCAGCGGTATAAATATGGAAGATCGAAGTGGATAAAATTTGGTGCCTGTTGTGCATCAACCGCAATCCGGCGTGGGTCGCCACTGGCACTGATTGCACCAATAGATGCGCCATGATAAGATTGATAACGGCTTAAAATTTTATGGCGCCCTGTATAAAGTCTTGCCAGTTTAATTGCATTTTCCATCGAGGTTGTACCACACAAAGTAAAGAATGCTTTGTTCAAATCACCGGGGCATATCTCTGCTAATTTTTTGCCCAACTCACCACGAACTTTGGTAACGCAGCTTGGTGTAACATAACTCACTTCCTGCATTTGCTTAACAACAGCCTCGGTAATTCTTTGGTCGCCATGGCCAATATTTACATTCATTAATCCTGATGAAAAATCAATGATTTTTTTATCATCGTAGTCATACATGTAAACACCTTCGGCGTGTTTAACAGCGATTGGTGAAATGCCTTTTTGTTTACTCCAGCTGAATAAAGTATAGTCCAGATTATTCTGAACTATTTCTGTTGATTCTGAAACTTCTTTTACTGCTGACATTATTTTGATTTTTAAATTTTTACTTTTGAATTTTTAACTCATCCAGTTCACCCCAGCCTCTGCATTCCACTTGGTAGTACTCTTCTTTAACTTTGTCCAGAATTCGATGGAGCTTTTACCGGTAATATCTCCCACACCAAATTTACTTTCATTCCATCCGCCAAAGCTAAATGGCTCACGTGGAACAGGCACACCTACATTCACGCCAATCATACCGGCACTGGCATGATCAATAATGTAACGGGCCATGGCACCGTTTTGCGTAAACACACTGGCTGCATTCCCATAGGGATTTGCATTTTCAATCGCCAATGCTTCATCAACTGTTTTTGTACGCATGATGGAAATGACCGGTCCAAAAATTTCCTCTGTAGCAACACTCATACCCGGTGTTACAAAATCAATTACTGTAGGACCAACATAAGTACCTTTTTCTTTTCCTTTCACTTTTGTATTACGGCCATCCACTAAAATTTTAGCACCATCTCTTTCTGCTTCGCCGATATATTTTTCAATTCTTTCCTGGGATGCTTTATTAATTACTGCTCCTAAATTTTCACCTGGGATGATCTTCCTGGCTTCTTCACAGATCTTATCAATGATGGCATCTACATTACCCACACCGATCATAGCACTGGCTGCCATACAACGCTGTCCTGCACAGCCGCTCATGCTTGCAGCAACATTCTGTGCTGTCATGCCCGGTATCGCATCCGGCAATACCATCAAATGATTTTTTGCGCCACCTAATGCCAAACATCTTTTATAATTTGATGTTGCACGTTGATAAACAATTTTTGCAACCTTGGTTGATCCTACAAATGAAACTGCTTCAATCTGCGGATGATCACAAATGGCTTCCACAATTTCTACATCCCCATGTACAACATTAAAAACACCATCAGGCAATCCGGCTTCTTTTAATAATTCTGCCAATCTTCCGCAGCTCAATGGCACTTTTTCCGATGGTTTCATGATCATACAATTACCTAATGCAATGGCATTGGGTAATGTCCAGTTAGGAACCATGCTCGGAAAATTAAACGGAACAATGGATGCCACAACACCCAACGCAACATGCTCTGTTCTGCACTCCACGCCACGGCTTACTTCCAGCAATTCGCCGGTAACCAACTGTGGTAAAGAAGTTGCAAACTCCGTAAGCTCAATGCATTTTTCTATTTCTGCCACAGACTCGCCATAAGTTTTACCATTTTCTTCGCTGCACAATTCAGCCAGTTCTTTTAAATTTTTTTCCAGTAATGTTTTGTAACGAAAGAAAACCTGTACCCTTTCTTTGATCGGCGTTTTGCTCCAGGCCGGAAATGCTGCAGTTGCGGCTTTCACTGCATCATCCAGATCTTTTGCTGATGACAGGGGGACAGTGGATAGCAATGTGCCGTCCAGGGGAGATATTACTTCCATTGTTTTTTGGGTTTGCGGAGCTACAAATTTCCCGTTGATGTAGTTCTGTATTGGGGTGTATTTCATAATAGATAAACTAAAATATTTTTATTTTTTGAGTCAAAAAATAAAAATACTGTATTTTTATGTACAAAAAAAAAATTATCTTCAGAATTTAGACATTATTTTACATATATGGCAAACAACGGCTCTCCCATATTGGACAAGCTTGATTTTGAAATACTTTCCATCTTACAGGAAGATGGGAGAATGTCTTTTACTGTAATTGCCGACAGGTTAAAGATATCTGTTGGTACCGCACGTACCCGGCTTAATAAATTGATTGAAGATGGAACGGTAAATATTATTGGCCGGGTTGATCCGGATAAAGTAGGTTTCAGGTGCTATGCCCATATTGCAGTTTTTGTAAGGCCCGCTACTTTAAAAGAAAAGGTAGCACAAAAAATTGCCACATTACCTGAAGTTAGCTTCCTTGCTATGACATCGGGCGACTATGACCTTGAAGTTGATGTCATGTGCCGGGATAATAACCACTTGGTTGATTTTGTAAATGATATCAGTAAAATAGATGGAGTGCATCAAACCAAAACCACCATTTATTTTAAAGTATATAAATATGCACAGCCCGATTTGAAATTGTTGAAATAAAAAATAAACATTTTATAAATAACTCAGCCATTTTTTTTCGGGATGACTGCTCTTGTATGTATCATACCATTTGCACAAAGGGTATAATGCAATTACAACCGATATCCAGATGGCATACGCCACAGCAAGACTATACCCATCGCCAGGCTCCACAAATTTCCATGGTAGGCCGGGCACTCCTTTCAATCCTTCAGCAACAGTATGCCCACGGGATAAGTAGAGTATAATATTGATGCTGCTCAACACATAAAAGTGAATGATATAATAGAACATCGGAACCCTGCCGTAAACAATAAATACTTTTGCCAAACGGCTGCCGGTATTTTTCACCAGTCCGAGGAAGATAAGCGCAGGCCCAATGGTGGCGCACATATACAACAATGAGGGTGGGTATTTTTGTACATTCATAAAAGATAAAAAAGTAAACACAGCATTTTTTTGCACAGACCAATGTAATGGATCTCCATAAGCATTTGTAAAGCGCAGTACTGCAAAAAATGCCAGTAAACCTAACCCGGTTCTTATGAGAATCTTATTTCGCTGCACAGTCTCGTAAGTTGTAAAAATCTTACCAAAACAATAGCCCAGCATCATTAACCCACTCCAGGAAAGAAAAGGATAAAAAATAAATAAATGGTGACTGCCCCACAAATTAAAATCACCCTGCTTGTGTAAAAGGTGCCACCAAAATGGCAGATCGCCCTGTCGATTCGCCTCTGCAAAATCAAGAGAATTGTGACCAAGTACAATTACCAGGCCTGTAATTAATATTACGTAAAAAGGCAACCAGATCATTACCCCCAGGATGGCCATACTGATTCCAATAGCCCATAGTGTTTGGATAATAAAATAGCTGAAATAAATATCTCCCGTTGTACCTAATGTAATGATAACAAGATCAACCAATATCAACCAAAGCCCACGGGTAATTAAGAATTGGCTTAACTCCTTTTTTGTTTTTCTGCCGCTCTGCAACCAGGCAGAAGTGCCGGAAAGGAATAAAAAAACAGGCGCACAAAAATGGGTGATCCAGCGGGTGAAGAACAGGAAAGGACTGGTGGTAGCCAGATTCAGCGGATCTTCTACCAATGCTGCACTGTGAAAATAATCACGACTGTGATCCAGCGCCATAATGATCATGATAATGCCACGAAGCATATCGATGGATTGTATCCGGCTTTTTTTAATTGTTGTCATTCGTGAAGGTTTAGCTGTTATTAATTTATATATGAAGAAAGGCAATTAGTAAAACAGTTATTTATTTTCTGCTGACGCAATGATCAGCCGCATAACATCTGCTATCTTACTGTCATCCATCCACCTGGCTACTACTACTAAATCATGTTCTTTATCAACGATAATATAGTTTCCGCCATAACCTAATGCATAATATACTTTTGGTGAAATTCCTTTCCATCCCTGCTCTGTATTAAGCCACCAGAGATAACCATAATTTTTATTGGCCCCGGAAGGTTGTTGTACAGCATTGATCCATTTTTCAGACAATAACTGTTGATCTTTCCATTTACCGTTTCTTAGAAACAATAAACCAAATCTTGCATGATCTAATGTATTAATAAAGATACCGCCACCATGATGACCACCGCCACTAACAGATTGCATCATTAAACCATCCACATTTACAAAGGAGTTTTCGTAACCAAACCAGCGCCAGGTAGTGGATGCACCAATGGGATCCATGATTTTTTCTTTAAGTACAACCGGTAAAGGCTTTCGCCAAACCTGTAATAGTGAATAGGCCAGCAGGTTTACACGTACATCGTTGTATTCGTAATTGGTGCCTGGTTCAAGAAGTTTTCTGTTTTTCCAATCATCAATGGCTCCTTCTTTTGGTGGCCTGTCGGCCCAATCGTGCAAACCAAACAAAGTACCCGACCAATCAGATGATTGCGTTAACAAATGATTCCAGGTAATTTTTGAATTATGTTCACCTTCAAAAGATTCATCCCACACATATTGATTCACTTTATAGTTTACATTTTTAATTAACCCATTGTCGATGGCTAAACCTGCAATAGTACTTACATAACTTTTAGTTACACTAAAAGTCATATCAACACGATTTACATCACCCCATTGCGCCACGATATAGCCATTTTTAATAACCAGTCCGGCAGGTCCGCCGCGTTGCTTCATAGGTCCGATTATTTTATAATCCGGCTCTCTGGAATAGGATTTCATATTGGCGATGCGTAAATCTGTGTCTACTTTATTCTCACTTCTTAAAGCCAGCGCTACAGCACTATCCAGTATTTTTTTATTCATTTTCAGCTCTTCCGGTTTTTTTAGCTGCCATTCCGCATCGGGAAAATATTGCTGCTGAGCCTGAACAGTAATGGTATAGAGGCTTATAAAAAGTAGAATGATTTTTTTAAACATTGTTTTGTTTTTAAATTGTAAAGAATATACAACAGATCTACTAAATGGCAATTCAAAATAGGTTAATTTACCTAAGCCAAATAATTAGTCATCAATTTTTCCTAATTCGGCAATAGTTTTCTTCGCTGCTTCCAACCGTATCTTTTTATTCTTCTCCACAAGTTTTGCCGTCGCCCATTTTTCTACCCGGTGATGTAATGGTACAAGCAATGCAGCAATGCAAACCAATGCCAGCAACATTAAAATGGGGGAATGGTTTGTTACCCGCTCTAAAAACGGATGGAGTAATAGATTAAGGAATTCAAAAACGATCAATAAAGCCACTACGCCAAAAAAAGCTATCAATTTGGTATTGGTGATAAAGCTACGGCTCAGCAATAAATAAAGCGAAAGCAAAATAATAATGCCCAAAGCAATCAATGCATATTGTAGATTTTGTTTGCGTTGATCCTCGGCTTTCAGTTTTTCCGTTGTTAATTCTTGTTGGCGTAGTTCTTCATCAAAAGTCATTACCTGAATTTGCTGATTTATTTTATTGCTGAACACTGAATCATTAGCTACCTTATAAATGCCGGCATATTTTAAAGTACTATCGCAATTGCTTTTTTCATAAATATCTGCAAGCATTTTTGCCGGTTTTACACTCATAAAAAAGAAAGGAGTATTCTTAACAGTAGTTAATGCTTTTTTCAGATAAAGCATACAACTGTCCTGTTGGTTTATCCGTGCAAAATGTTCGGCGAGCCCGGTATAGGCGAGACTTAGTTGTCTCAGCCTTTGGGAAACTTCTGCCATTTCAATACCCATTTTAAAGTACGAAACAGCCAGTGCAGCATGGCCCATTTTGCTATGTACGCTGCCTAAATTCCAAAGTATATAAGGTAAATCCACCTGATTTATTACAAGGCTTAGTTCATAGGCCCTTTGTAAATACTTTAAAGCAGAATCAAGCTTATTTAAATTCAGGTAACAAACTCCCAAATTCAAAACAGGCCATATTTTAATCACTTCATTTTTGCCTTTTACAGCATCATTTAATGCATCAGAATATATTTTAAAAGCATTTTCCCAATCTTCACGGTCACGATACGTATGTCCCATTTGATTTTTGACCATAGCTAATATTGAAAAGTTATTAGCTTTTTCCGCCAGTTGTAATCCTTTTTGCTGAACCTGTAAAGCTCTTATTGGGTTTCCACTTATTCTATATCCTGTTCCCAGAAAACAATAAGCAGATGCTTCTTTAATAATGTCCTTATTTTCCTCTGCTTGTTTAAGCAATGCCTGTCCCGTTTGAATAAGTGGGTAAGGATCAAAGGAAGACCGGGAATCCCAAATGCTAACAATTAAATCAACCTTTTTGTCTTCGTTTTTTTCAACAGCAAGCTTTTGCAGTAGCGAATCCACGTTTAGATTTTGAGAAAAAGCAGGTTGTACACTTGCCATAAAACAAAGAAGAATTATTATTTTTTTCATAATTACATTTAATCAAGATGATATTCTTTTTTTATTAAAGAATCAAGTGACATATTTTGCTGTAAGGCTCTTCCAATATTATCCCTGAACCAATCGACGTAGACTACATATTGGTCAAGCTTATTTATGAATTTTTGAAGAACAATTTTGTCTTTTGTTAAAAAGTAAGGACTATCAGGCAATATGACTGGATGGGGGGTGAATTGCCCGCTGTTAAAATATGCTCTGAATACACTTGATTTGAAGATATCATTGCCTGCTTCATAAATACCTTGCCACTGTTTCTGGATTAAAGTTTTCTGCATGTCATCTACATAATTCCTTATAAAACCATCATACTTACTAATTCCATAAGAAACTGCTTTGTTTTTGATTAATCTGAAATTGCCGGAATTTTTTAACTGGTCTATGGTTCTGTCAGCATATATCCATTTTGTAAAAAAGTTTAAGTAAACCTGTTGTTGATATATTTCTGTTGCATGTTTTTCCAATTGCTCATTGTCTTTTAACAATGGTATTAAGGAGTCAATATGAGTTTCAACCACTAAAAAGCTGGATCTCATTCTAACTAATGTAGCGCTGTCGGTTTTAAGGTCTACGATCATGCTTTCCATAAATTCTTTTTCCCTGCTATGCTCAATAACATGTTCAAGTTGCCATTCAGCTAAAAAACCGCAGAACACAGCCAGGAATAACATTAAAAATTCCCAGAGATAATCTGTCCATTTCTTTTTGTGATGACCAGGGTGAGTGTGGTGGTGTACTTCCATTTCTTCTTTGTTGGGTTGTGTGTTAAGTGTTGATTGTTTAACCGAAGGATCAGGAATGTCGGTTACTTCATCCGATTGGTTTACAAAATCATCATCAATGTTTTTTGACAATTGCTCATGGCCTATTGGCTCATCTTCCCCTATGTTTTCTTCTTCATTCATTTTTTAAATGATATTCATTTTTAAGCATTTCAATTAGATTTTTTGCTTTCAGCAATAATCCTTTATTTACATATAACCTGTAGCCACTCATCACCCGGAAAAATTGTAACCGGTTACCATACTCAAATAATTCATCTTCTTTCCCTGCCCTGATTTTTATTGTTTCAGGATTAGCTTGCATAGCTGAATCAAGCGATATTTTATTGTTCCCAATTTGATAAAAGTCTGCATTGAATATTTTATCCTGGAGAAAATTCAGATTTTGCCAAATGCTGTTTGATTGAATTTCCATATCCCTGAGTTCACTCTGTATCTGGGAGTCATAATCAATCAGTGAATCTGCTATCCCTTTTTTTCTGATGAGGCGGAAGTTGCCACCATTTTTTAATTGTTGAATTGTTCTGTCGTGATAATTGAAATTGTCATAATAGCGCATTTTAAGAACACTGCGATATAGCAGAACCTGATCTCTTTGCGAAGAGGGTTTTTTAATTTCATTCCTTAAAGTATCTATACGTTTTATGTATGTGTCCCAAAAAGGAATATCTGCAGTCAAATCAATGGTGTCTTTCTTAATATCTTCCAATAATGATTGAATAAGTTTTTCCTCCCTGCTATTTTCAATTACATGTTCCAGCTGATATTCTGCCAGGAATCCGCAAAATACAGCGAGGAACAACATTAAAAATTCCCAGAAATAATCTGTCCATTTCTTTTTGTGATGACCAGGGTGAGTGTGGTGATGTACTTCCATTTCTTCGGTTTGTGGTTGAATGTTTGTCGTTAGTGGTTGTTCGGGTGCAATAGCCTCTGTCATGCTTAAAAGCGGGATTTCGCTTTGCTCCATTTCAGGCATAGCAGTTTCTTGAGCAGGTACTATTTCTGCCGGTTGTTTTTCAGGTTCTGTATTTTTATTCTCTTCCTCCATATTATTTTTTCATTTGATGATACAACCATGCACAGGCAAAGCCAACAAGCAGGAAAAGTAAAAATTTCAATAACCTTTTTTTCAGGATATTTTTTTGCATAATCGTGATTCTTTATTCCTGGTGATATTCCTTTTTAATATCATCAATTAACTCAATTGCGAGATCGTGGGCCTTTTGCCAACCGTCGCTGATCTGGAACCGCAGGTTTCTTTGTTGAACAATAACCATATTCAGCATCTCTGATATTTTTTCTCTTTTATTTTCAAGAGATGCCGTTTTATAAGAAAAGAAACTTTCTTTGGTTGCAATGGACATGGTATCGAGCGACGTTAATAAATACTTTGATATCTCGTAGTGAAGTTCCGGTTCGATGACAGCATTTATAGAAGTTAACAACATATTGCCCCTTATCTTATTAGCCTCAGCTTCCGAATTGATGTCATTTACAACAGCATCATATTCCAGTAATTTTTTCAATAACCGGTCATTTTTAAAATAGCGGAGACTACCGGAGTTTTTGATCTGTTCAAATGTGTTCCGGTTCCAGGAAATTGGGACAGTCCAATAAGTAAAACGGCTATAAAATGAGAATTGAGCCGCATTGCGCCCTTCTAATACTGTTTTACTAAGTTTTAGCAGGCTGTCGGAATTGGCAATATACAATCCGGCAGCTTTTTTTTGGCTGTTAATAGCGGATGTATCATTTTGAAGGTCCTGTACTAGCGATCTTGAAAATTCCGTTGCCCTGTTTTGCTCCACAATATGTTCCCGGATATTCTCAGCAACAAATCCCAGGAACACTGCAAGGAACAGCATCAGGAATTCCAGCAAATATTCTCCCCATTTTTTTTTATGAGTTACGTGATGTGGATGTTTGTGTATTTCCATTTTTTCAGTTGGTCGTTGTTCTATGATTATTGGTGGTTCAGCTTGTTCAACAGGCATATCTGCCTGCTCTGTAACGGGCATTGCTTTATTTGTTTGCCGGGGAACTTCCGGCCCGGTATTGGGTTGGTTTATTTTTTCTTCGTCACTCATCTTCTAAATTATATTCTTTTTTTAAAGTCTGTATTGTGTTTTTTATTTCTCTTAATATAACAACGTGACCGCCCGTGATGCCATATTGAAGATAAAAACTGTACTTCTTTAGCTTGTCATTATATAATTTGATACCCTCTTTATTTGCAGTATTAATAACTGCCAATGCGGGGATGTCCTCCAATTTTAATTGTACTGTATAAGCATCCGAAAAATTTTGCATTGCTGTCCTGCTAATTGAGTCAGTAATAACCCTGTCTGCAAATAAATATGCAGAAAGGTCAATGTCATTCTGCATGCTTTCTACAAATGGTTCTATCTGCAAATTGAATTGTTTATACTGTTGTTCAAGCTGGCTGATACTGTTGGCTGCATTTTTATTTCTGATTAAATGATAGCCTTCGCTGTGCAATTGAGATAAAGTACGTTCAGTAGGATGGAAATTATAACTCCAACCCGTACCAATCATAAAGGCCTGGTAAACCAACCTGTCTTTGCCTTTTAAATCTGGCATTTTTAAAAGATGCATCGTTGAATCCAGCCAGGTCAAATGATAAGGAATAAGTTTGTTTACACTCAATTCTAAAAAAGCAGAATCTGTTTCCAGATCTTCCACCATTGATTTTATATATTCCTTTTCTTTATTTCTCTCCACTGAATGTTCTCTTATGTTTTCTGCAATAAAACCCAAAAACACGGCAAGAAAAAGCATAAAAAATTCTAATAGATATTCTCCCCATTTCTTTTTATGAGTTATGTGATGTGGGTGTTTGTGTACTTCCATATTTTCTTTTACATTTTTTATTTCAATTATTTCCGCGTTATCTAAAGACAGGGTTTCTATTTGTTTGACATTTTGTTTATCAATTTCACTAACAGGTTCATAGGATGAGTGTAATTCACCGGGTGGTTGCTCCTTTGGATTTTCTTCCGCTGGTATGTCTTTTTCGTCGCTCATATTCTATTTGCTGATTACACATTATTTATTTGCACCCATACCACCAATGATCAGCCAGCCTTTGTCAGTCTTTTTCCAGGTATGAATTATTTTGCCGATTGGTTTTTGTACCGATTCATTTTTCTCATTCGTCCAGGTATGCGTAACATCATACATTGCAATCACGATGTCGCCAAAAACATTCACCGCTTTCTTATCCAGTACATAACTGTATTTGCCGGAATTCTCTTTATACATGGATACTATCCAGTCAGTAATATGATCTTTACCGGTTATGATATTATTACCCGGATATCCAATAAATTGTTCATCCCATAAACTGAGATAGGATTTCAGGTCATTTGCTTTTACATATTTCCAGTAGTTCTCTTCCATCTGCCAAACTTCATTTTTGGTTTGTTCAACAGCCGTTGTTTTGTCATTAACACTGTTTACCTCTATCCAATATCCATCGGGATCCTGGAAGTACAATTGCTTTACCCCATCGGCCCTGTTGGTAAATGTATTTGGTTTTCCCGGCCAATCGGAATAGGGAATCTTCAAATCAGTTAACCTTTTTAATACTGCATCAAAATCATTGCTGGTAAGGCCCAGGTGTACTGCTTTATTAATTGTTACAGGTTCTTTTAAGATGGAGATGAGGTGCAGTTCCCTGCCATCTGCAAGTGCCACCCAGCGGATGCCTTGTATTTTTGTGCGATTGGTTATCTCGGGCAGCAGCATTACTGTTTTGTAAAATTCAGCAGACCGGTCTGCGTCTTTAACCGAAAGGGCAATATGATTGATGGAAAGGTTCAAACCGGAATTGTTCTGCGCCTGCAGGAGTCCGGAAAATAAAATGGCAAGTAGGGAGATTGATATTTTTTTCATCTTGATTATTTTTGACATGGTTTAGTATCTATTTAATAAGTGTTGAATGCAGTACTTTAATTTTCCAGCTTTTATTCTCCTTTACTAAAACTACGGTTTCTAACCATTTCACCGTTGTTTGTTTTCCATTCCTGGTAATATCTGCCTGGTTATTATAGGTAGCCCATGCAGTTTTTTTTCTTACCGTTGTGTTTATAAAATAAATGGTATTGATCCGTTTAAAATCTGGTGCCGTATTTAACCTGATTGCCTTATTGATCAGTGTATCCATGTTCCAGGTTTGGCCATATTCGTAAAATCTTATATCATCAGTACAATTTATTTTTAGCTGCACAGAATCCCGGTTGGATAAGGCATCAAATACTTTAATGATCGTTTGCTGTACAGCCTGCTGGC
>JAYVEQ010000088.1:0-7431 GCA_043748745.1 Chitinophagaceae bacterium
CATGCGCAAAACTTTACCGGGCAATGGAAAGGCGAATTTACAGATAACAGTACTTCTTTTGTTGGCTGGGGCGGAGATCGTTGTGAATATGTAATTGAAATAGAATGTAAGGGAACTCGTGTATCCGGTTATTCCTATACCTACTTTACGGATGGCGGAAAACGGTATTATACTATTTGTAAATTAAAAGGTACTTTAAATAAGGCCGCTAAATATATTGAAGTAACAGAAATAGAAAGGACAAAAACAAATGTTCCGGTTAACATCCGAAATTGTTTTCAAATTCACCGGTTAACTTATTTTAAAAAAGATGATGAACAAAAACTGGAGGGTTCATGGATTCCTGTACCGGGCCAGGAAGGTGATTGTGGTTTTGGAACAACAGTATTATCCCGAAGAGTTCTTAAAAAAAATCCGGTATATTATAATGATGTTGCCACAAAAAATAATAAACCTAAACCTACAACACCGATAACAAAAATAAAACCTAAACAGGCCACACCAGATTATCCCATTGTTAAAAGTAAACCCAGGCAGATTACTCAACCTCCGGTTGTAAAATCTACACCCGATAAAAAAACTTCAACTATTCCTAAAACACTAGATATTGTAAAAAATGATCTGCCTGTAACTCAAAACACAAAAGTTAATCCACCTGAAAATCCAATTACAGATACCAGGTATGAAAAACGAAATAATGATCTTTTAAAAACAATTGAGATCGAAAACTCCACTTTTACAGTTGACTTATATGATAACGGAGAAATTGATGGAGACAGCATCTCTTTATTTTTTAATGGCAAGTTATTATTATCCAATAAACGACTTAGCGATAAAGCCATTAGTTTAAAATTAAATGTTGATGAATCGAGAGATGTAAATGAGCTGATCATGTATGCCGAAAACCTGGGCTCAATCCCTCCAAATACAGCTCTAATGATTGTTAAAGACGGTGAAAACCGCTACGAGGTCCGCATTTCTTCTGATCTGAAAAAAAGCGGGGTTATCCGGTTTGTCCACAAACTAAAACCGGGGCAATAAAGTGATAAATACTACGTTATTACCGTAACCAATATCTGATTTGAAATGAAATCGACTTTCTCAGCCTTAGTTTTATTTACAGGGCTTTTTTCAGTTTCTCTTTTTATGTATTCATGTGCCAAACGAGATCATAGTACCGATTTACCAAAGGAGCAACAGGTTGTAGGCAAATGGAGTATCAACAGAATTCAACTTAAAATATATTCATCAGGCGTATTTGTAAAAGATACAATTGTAACACAAACACCCCATCCGGAAAATTTTGTAAAATTTAATGCCGATGGAAGTTTTGAATACAGGTTTAACAGCTATGCTTCTGATGTTGGTACTTACCAGTTTGTTGGGCTTGATTCAGTTGCTGCAAACTCAACACCAAATAATTACAGGTGGAGAATGCTTACATTGACAAATGTTTTGTTTACTGTTGTAAATACAACTACTGACCCTGCTTTCCCGGGTGCCACTGTAGAAAGGTACCAGACTTTTGTACGCTAACCCTTGATATAATAAATAAAAAGAGCATTCGCCAAATGGTGGATGCTTTTTTATTTTTAGAATTTTACATTCCAGGTTATTGCAGGTATTACCGGAAATAAAGAAACCTGTTTGGCCTGAATCTCCAGTGTACCGCTAAAGGGGCTGCCGGTTTGATCAAAATAAATGAAATAAGGATTTTTACGGTTATAAGCATTGTATACACTAAATACCCATTCACTTTTCCACTTACGACGTACATTTTTCTTTGGTGTAAGTATGGCTGCAAGATCAAGCCTGTGATAAGATGGCAGCCTGTATTCATTAATGCGGCTATACTCCTGTGTAAGCACTCCTCCAACAATATAAAACCGCTGAGGCAATGTTGCTGCATTACCTGTACCAAAAACAAAAGTACCTGACAATCTCCATTTTTTATTCAGTTCATAAATAGCTACAATACTCATATCATTTCTCCGGTCATATTTTGCCGGATATTTTTCACCAAAATTCAATCCCGGAAACTTACGCCATGTCCAGCTTAATGTATAACCTATCCAACCGGTTAATCTTCCTTTTGTTTTGTTGATGAACAATTCGGTACCATAACTCCATCCTTTTCCAAAGGTGAATGAATTCTCTGTATCATCTAATGAGGTTGGTGCGTATCCTTCTTTATATTCGATCTGGTTCTGCATATTTTTGTAATACAGTTCAACAGATGTTTCATACATATTATCTTTAAAATTTTTAAACAATCCCGCTGCATAAAGCCAGCTGATCTGTGGCTTTACTTTATAGGTGCTGGGTACCCAGATATCAGTTGGCAATGTTGTACCTGCATTACTGACCAGATGAATGTATTGCAAATTCCTGGTTACTGAAGTCTTAACTGATGTTTCGTCATTCAATGCATACCTGATCGTAAGCCTGGGTTCCAGTCCCTGATAAGTTTTAACAGCTTTTCCACTTGTAAAAACTGTACTGTCAGTTCTGTTGCCGTTATCATCTGTTTTATAAATTTTATATGGGCCTGTTTGCTGAAACCAGCTATATCTTAAACCGGCAAGAATTTTTATTTTTTCATTTATCTCCCAATCATCCTGCACATAAAGTGCAGCCTCATGGCCATATTTGATTTGTGCATTATTGGGTTTAAATACAGTAGAGTCCTGTTTACCGCTAACAACCGATGGCGTAAATTTATGGTAGGTATAAATACCCCCGAACTTTAATTTATGCCCGGTATATGGGTACAGATCAAAATCCTGTTTGATGCTTATGTCCCTTATCCCCGAAGCTAATTTTAATTCAAAATCATTTTGCAGTGCATTAAAAGTAAAATTATAATCGTTGTAAACTGCTGTTGTATTACCAAACAGTTTATTATTATAAACATGATTCCATCTTAAGGTGCCCGTTGCATTACCCCATGGAATATTAATTTTTAAATTCTGTTTGCCATTACTAAAATCAAAAACATCCCGTCCAAAATAACCACTCAGGTAAACCCTGTCTTTATCAGAAAAAATATAATTCACTTTGGCATTCAGATCATAAAAAAAATACCCGCTTCCGTGAAACTGGCTGGTTTTTTTAATAAAGGGTTTACTCAATGCATCAATATAAGTTCGCCGCCCTGAGATAATAAATGAAGATTTATTTTTTTTTATTGGCCCCTGAATGGAAAGCCTGGAAGCTATTACACCTATTCCGCCATCTACCTGTAATTTCTGGTTGTTTCCTTCCTTCATGGAAATATCCAAAACACTTGATAAGCGACCGCCATATTGTGCAGGCATCCCACCTTTTATAAGTGTAACACTTTTTATGGCATCGGCATTAAAGATAGAGAAGAAACCAAAAAGATGCCCGGTATTATAAACCGGGGCATCATCAAGCAAAATTAAATTCTGATCAGGTCCCCCACCTCTTACATAAATACCTGCACTGCCTTCTCCGGCATTACGTACGCCGGGCATTAATTGAACGGTCTTTAATAAATCAACTTCGCCTAAAAAAGCCGGGATAGATTTTATTTGCTCTATAGGCAAAGTGAATTTTCCCATCTGTGCATTCTTCACATTGGCATCTCTTTTTTTTGTGGTTACCACAACTTCTTTTGATAAATAAATTTTGGGCAGTACATTAAAATTTATTTTGGTATCCCCTGTAAGATTTATCTCTGTTATTTTTACCTGGTAGCCAATAAAAGAACAAATGAGAGAATAATTTCCTTCAACAAGTGTAATGGAGTAAAAACCATATTGATTACTGCTGATGCCTTTTGCCTGTCCCTGAATGGTAATGGTGGCGCCTATTAGAGTTTCACCATTTAGCGAATCTTTTATAAAACCGCTGATGGTATGTTTGTTCTGCGCATTTGCAAATGAAGAACCGAGTAACAGAAAAAAGACAATAAAATATATTTTCATAGCTGATTAAACTTAAACCCCTGTATCTCCATTTTAAAACGAAAATCAATTTAAATTTTATTTTTACTGGGCCTTAATGGTATCCTTTATTTCGCCACAATGCAGCATACTGCCTTTAAACTCCGGATGATTTTTTCCCAGGTAAGGATTTATTATTTCTTTGGTATTACTGATCCAGTTTCCGCCTTTATCTTCACCAAATGCCATGGGGCAGTTTTGCCAGTACATTTTTTCACCTTCATAATTGATGGCCCTGAAAAAAGGATAAAGGTTTTCTGAAACCATGCCGAAATCCTTTCTCATTTCCAATATATTCGTTTGTGTCAATAAAGATTCAGCATTGCTTTTAATGTTTGAATAATCATTAAAAGCAATATCATAAATATTGGTTGTATCTTTTTTTAATTCCGTTAACGGAATACTGTCCATTAGTTGAATAAATTTTCCGGCACTTAATTTTGCACGGGCTGTGTCTGCATCTACAAAAGCAGCTTTCATTTCAAAATAAGCGTTCATAGCAGATGCTATTGCTTTATTAAAAGTATCTGAGTGTTTTTGTAAAGATAATGGTTGTTGTTTTGGCTCATCAACTCCCCTGGTCTTACTACTGACTCTATACCAATTATAGCCTGCAATTACCAATACCAGAACCAATAGAAATAAAAATACCTTTTTCATGCTATTATTTTTTTACAAATCTAACTACTCAATAAATAAAATGGCAGCATTATGTAAAGATTTTTTGATATTATAACACTAAATACTGTTTAAGGTTCGATAATCGTTATTTTTGCGCCTAATAAAATTCGATTACGAATAAATCATATGCTTTTAGGACTACAAAATGTAACTTTTGAATTTGGCGCCCGGACAATTGTGGAAGATGCAACATGGCATATTCAACCCAACGAACGGATTGGACTTATTGGTTACAACGGAACTGGAAAATCAACTTTATTAAAAGTACTTACCGGGCAATTTATGCCCAATAAAGGAACTGTTGAAAAAGGAAGAGAAACAACCATTGGCTTTTTACACCAAGACCTGTTGAGTTTTGATACCGAAGATTCGATACTTGAAGTGGCCATGGGAGCTTTTGAAAGAGTAAAAGAACTGGAAAAGGAAATTGAAACTATTGGTAAACAGCTTGAGTTGACAGGAGACGAATCGCTGGCACATGATTATGCCGACTGCCTGCATGAACTTGAAATTTTGGGCGGCTACGATATTCATCACAAAACAGAAGAAATATTACAGGGCCTTGGGTTCGCCAATGCCGATCTGCAAAAACCCTATAAACAATTTAGTGGTGGATGGAGAATGCGGGTGTTACTGGCCAAGATGATCTTAATGCATCCGGATGTTTTATTACTGGATGAGCCTACCAATCACCTGGATCTGCCAAGTATTGAATGGCTGGAGAAGTATTTGCTGCATTACCCGGGCGCAGTAGTTATTGTAAGTCATGATCGTTATTTTTTAGACCGGATGGTAACCAAGGTTGTAGAATTATATCAGCAGGAGTTATGTTTTTATACCGGTAATTATACTTTTTACGAAACTGAGAAAGCGCTGAGGGTTGATATACAGAAAAAGGCTTACGAAAACCAGAAAGATTATATACGTCAACAGGAAAAATTTGTTGAACGATTTAAAGCAAAGGCAAGTAAGGCAGCAGCGGCACAGAGTATTGTAAAAAGATTAGACAAACTGGAGCGAATTGAAGATGTAGAAATTGAGCGCCCCAACATGCGGATCAATTTTTCGGTTGATAAACAACCGGGCAGAATATTATGTACACTTAAACATGTTTCCAAAAGTTTTGGAGCTGTAAAAATTATTGAAGATACCGGTGCAGAAATTGACCGTGGAGATAAGATCGCATTGATTGGTGCTAATGGAAAAGGCAAATCAACCTTATTAAGAATTATTGCCGGTGTTGAACATTATAATGGAGATCGTGTGTGGGGCCATAATGTAGATGATTCTTTTTATGCACAGCATCAGTTAGAAGCGCTGAATATCAACAATACGGTATTGGAAGAAATGAAAGACAGTGGTAGTGGAAAAACCGACCTGGAATTAAGAAGTTTACTGGGATGTTTTTTATTCAGCGGTGATGATGTAGATAAGAAAATTAAAGTATTAAGTGGTGGAGAAAAAGCAAGGGTGGCTTTGGCCAAAACTATTGTTAGTAAAGCCAACTTCCTTTTACTGGATGAACCAACAAACCACCTGGATATACATTCGGTAGACCTATTGATTGAGGCATTAAATAAATACGAAGGAACTATTGTACTGGTAAGTCATGATCGCTATTTTATCAGCCGCATCGCTAATAAGATCTGGGAGATAGAAGATTATAAGATAAGAGAATTTAAAGGAACCTATGCTGAGTGGGAAGACTGGAAAGCAAGACGGGAAGTTGAAATTAATAAAGAACAGAGATTAAAAAATATAAACCAGGAAGCTATAGAAGTTCTTCCAAAAAAAAACAGTAAAGAAGAAGTTAAACAGGAACAACGAACATCAATAGATAAACAATTAAAAAAAGAATTACAAAAACAAAAAAATGCATTCAGGCAGATAGAAGATAAAATTGCCCAGTTAAATACCAGGAAGATGCAGTTGGAAGCCAGTCTTGCATCACCTGATGTGTATGGCGATAAAACAAAGTTTCTTGAAACAGAATCAGCCTATAAAGCCAATGCTGATGATCTGAAAAAAGCAAATACCGAATATGAAATCGTATTTGAAAAACTGATGGAGCTGGAAGAAAAATTCAGTTGATAATGACCTCTCCGCTTTTTTTAATTGTTACAAAATAGATATAAAACAAAATCCCCGGCATAACCGGGGATTTGTCATTTCATTAAATTACTTATTAATAATTTCTCAACGTCATTTCTACTCTTCTGTTTTTTGCACGCCCAGCTGCAGTTTTGTTATCTGCAATTGGTCTGGTTTCACCAAAACCTGCAGAACTTAAACGGCTATCAGCTATACCTTTACTAACTAAGTAAGCTTTTACTGAAGCAGCTCTTCTGTTAGATAGATCCTGGTTATATTCATCTTTACCTTGATCATCTGTATGACCTTCAATATTAACTTTATAAGTTGGGTTCTCGTTCAAAATTGCAACTACGCCATTTAATGAAGTATAAGATTTAGCTAACAGTTTATCACTTGCAGTTGCAAAGAAAACGTTTTGTGCAGCTCTGTTTACTTTCTTAATTATTTCTTCGTTAATAACAGGGCAACCAAAGTTAGACGCAGGTCCCTTTTCATTGATACATTTATCTTCTTCGTCATTAACACCATCTCCATCTGTATCGGGAATAGGGCAACCCTGGTAGCGGGCAATACCCGGAACGGTCGGACATTTATCCAGTTCATCATTAATACCATCTTTATCTGTATCTGGTATTGGGCAACCCTGGTAACGGGCAACACCTGCAACATCAGGACATTTATCATCAGC
>JAYVEQ010000089.1:0-49902 GCA_043748745.1 Chitinophagaceae bacterium
TTGCCGAATCCTTTCGGAACTTCAGTTTGTGCGCCAGCCTGTAAAAAAATAAAGCTTAATGCAGCCAGTGAGAGCATTTTTAAAATTTTCATGATCTTAATTTTTAGTATTTGATAAATTATTTTTTAGTAAGAAATGTGATACTCAATATTACTATTGATCAAAGATCATAGCAATCAAAAAGGAGTGAGTTGAAGGAAAAGCGGAATGAGTTGCCAAAAAGGGCAATTAAGTAATTTCAGGATGCCAGGGATTGGTTGATTGGGGATTTTAAAAATATTTATTAGTGATAACCCCATATTCAGTATCAGCTATCTTTGCCGCATGACCTCTCAATTTTTTACTTACGACAAACAAAAAGTTATCCAGGCTTTACGTTATCATTTTATTACCCGACGGGAAATTAAGATAATGATGATTGCCGTGAATGTTTTTGCCATCCTGTCTGCAGCGTTGTTTTTTTTAAAGAAGATATCACCCTATGCTTTTTTAATAAGTTCTGTTTTATGGTTTACATTAATGATCATTTTTTGGTTTTTGCTGCCTTATATGGTTTACAAAAAGGCTGATACTTTTAAAGACCGGTTCAGGGCAATATTATCTGATAATGAATTCAGGATTGAGAACGAGCGTGGTGGCCGAAGCTGGGATTGGGGCGAATTCAGCACCTGGATCGAGAGTCCACATTTTTTTCACCTGTATTTCAACAGTCGCTCATTTTTTATTGTACCAAAAGATGCATTTGAAGGGGGTGAGGAACATGAAGCAAGAAAGATATTGAAGACAAAAATTGGTATTCGATAGTAGTGATTCGTAAGTTATGAGTGATTAATCGTTAGCTTCTAAGAATGGATATTGCAGTTACCAAACAGAATATTTATACCTGACCACTCAAGTTCAAAGTTTTTTTTCCATCACATAATGCGGTATGGTTACTTCTATAAACTCATCTCCCACAACTTTATAACCCAGTTTTTCATAAAACCCAATAGCTGTTTTCCGGGAATGCATGATCAGTTTTTTATAGCCTTTATCCCTGGCTACTATTTCAGCAAAATTCATCATACTGGCACCAATGCCTTTACCCTGAAGGTTGTTTTGTACAGCCATCTGTCTTAAGCGCAAACATTTATTCTCAGCTTTGGTAAGCATACAGCAGGCCAGCATATCATCATCATCAAAAGCACCAATCAAAATATCTTCCTTTTCCTTTGCCAGCTCATCGGGAGTTAATGAGAGACCCAAAGGTTTACGTAAGATATCATTTCTGAGCTTAACCATTTGTTGGTATTCTTTCGAGCCGTGGTCTATTTGTTTTAAGGCCATAACAGGTTAAATTTTGATAAGGGGTTAAGTTTTGGGATGGGATGAACTAACAATATACAATTTTTTTGGAATTTCAGTATCTATGTAAAAAATCTGTTATTGAAAAATCAGACAGTAAAATCCAATATTTTAGTAAGTGATGAAAATATAATATCCACTCTCATCAGCTGCATATTTAACGGGGTTGAAAACAGATATTTATCAAACAATATCTATTTCTTTGTATTTACCTCAAAATGTATATTTTTGCAACCAATACAAACTAAATTTTATTATCATGTCAGACATTGCAACAAGAGTAAAGAAAATAATTGTTGACAAATTAGGAGTAGATGAAGCAGAAGTAACTCCCGAAGCTTCATTTACCAACGATTTAGGTGCCGATAGCTTGGACACCGTTGAACTTATTATGGAATTTGAAAAAGAATTTAATATTTCTATTCCGGATGAGCAGGCCGAAACCATTACCACTGTTGGTCAGGCTAATGCTTACTTAGAAGAGCATGCTAAGTAATTAACTTAATTATCACAGGCAAATTTTATGGCTTTAAAACGAGTTGTAGTTACCGGATTGGGGGCGCTTACACCGTTGGGCAAAACTGTTGAGGAATACTGGCAGGGTTTGACCAATGGAGTAAGCGGCTGTGATTTTATCAAACAATTCGACTGCAGTAAGTTTAAAACCAGGTTTGCCTGTGAAGTTAAAAATTTTGAACCTACCGATTATCTGGACCGCAAAGAAGCCCGTAAGATTGACCGCTTTACCCAGTTTGCTTTAATATCAAGCGATGAAGCAATTAAAGATGCGGGCATTAGCAGGGACAATGTAGATGTTGACCGGGTGGGCGTTATTTTTGCCAGCGGCATTGGCGGTATTACTACATTTTACGATGAGGTTTGCAACTTTGCTTTGGGCGATGGTACTCCACGTTACAACCCTTTCTTTATTCCCAAAATGATATTAGATATTGCCGCAGGGCAAATTTCCATGCGTCATGGTTTTCGTGGCCCAAACTATGCAGTTGTTAGTGCCTGTGCAAGCAGTACCAATGCCATCATAGATGCTTTTGATAACATACGACTGGATAAAGCAGATATCATAGTTACCGGGGGCAGCGAAGCAGTGATCAGTTCACCGGGGGTAGGTGGTTTTAATGCCATGAAAGCGCTTAGTGAAAGAAATGATGATCCATCTACAGCCAGTCGCCCGTTTGATAAAGACCGTGATGGTTTTGTTATGGGAGAAGGAGCCGGGGTTTTAATTCTGGAAAGCCTGGATCATGCACTTGCCCGTGGCGCAAAAATTTATTGCGAAATTGCCGGTGGCGGAGCTACAGCAGATGCACATCATATCACGGCTCCGCATCCCGAAGGTTTGGGAGCAAAAAATGTGATGAATGTAGCTTTAAGAGATGCCGGCATGAAACCTGAAGACATTGATTACATTAATGTACATGGTACATCAACACAGCTTGGTGATATAGCTGAAACTAAAGCTATACTCAGCGTTTTTGGTAATCATGCTTATGATATGAACATCAGTTCTACGAAAAGTATGACCGGGCATTGCCTGGGTGCAGCAGGTGTGTTAGAAGCATTGGCCTGTATTTTGGCGGTAACAAAAGATGTTGTTCCTCCTACAATAAATCATTTTACCGATGATCCGGAACTTGATCCCAAACTCAATTTTACCTTTAATAAAGCACAATACCGCACCGTTAATGCAGCCCTCAGCAACACATTTGGTTTTGGTGGTCATAATGCAAGTGTGATTGTAAAAAAATACGTTGCATAATTTTTTTCCGGCCTTTTATATTTTGCATTTATCTTTTTTGTAATCTTAACCTGCAGAGCAAAAATTTTCTTAATTTTATTTGACCTAAATAAGTTTAATTTCACGCAAACAATTTATCCGTTTTGCAATTCATAAAAGATTTTTTTAAGAGCCAGAATCATAACCGGGAGTTTAAAAAGCAACTCAGTAATGTACTTGGTTTTACTCCCGGTGATGTTGCTTTATATAAGACCGCCCTCAGCCATCGCAGTGTACGGGAAGGTGCTGATGAAAACAATGAACGGCTTGAATTTTTAGGCGATGCAGTTTTAAGTTCCATTGTTGCCCATTATCTTTTTAAAAAATACCCTTATAAAGGCGAAGGTTTTTTAACTGAGATGAGAAGCAAGATGGTAAATCGCCAAAAGCTGAATGATATTGCTTTGAAGATGGGCCTTAAAAAAATCACTTTTTATAATAAATATGATAATGCGCTTAAAATTTCACAGATATTTGGTAATACGCTGGAAGCCTTGATTGGCGCTGTTTACCTGGATAAAGGTTATGCCGGAACACATAAATGGGTAGAGCAATACATTATTATGCCGCACATGTTCATGGATGACCTGGAATTTATAGAAATCAATATCAAAAACAAATTATACGGTTGGGCCAATAAAAACGGGAAGGCACTGGAGTTTGAAACACTGGATGAAAAATTTGAGAACGGGCGCAGGTTATTTACCATTGGCGCAACTGTAGATGGTGAATTAATCGCCGAAGCAAAAGGGTTTAATAAAAAAGATGCCAGCCAGATTGCTGCACAGCTGGCGGTTGATAAATTGGGATTATAAAAAGTTTCTTGTTTCTCGTTTTTTTGTTTCCTGTTGTTTAAATTTAGGAGTATTACTATTTATTATACTCTTTGAAAGCTAAGTACAAGAAACGATAAAACGATGAACGAGAAACAAGAAACACATATTATGACTTTTGGAATTTTAGGGAGTGGGAGCTGGGGTACAGCCATAGCAAAAATTTTAACCGACAACGGAAATACAATTTATTGGTGGAACCGCAGTGAAGCTGATATCAAATATATTATTGCCCGCCATCATAATCCGCAATATTTAACCACAGCACATTTAGACATTACAAAACTTAAATTAACAACCAACCGGGCTGAAGTTATAGAGAACAGTGATTGTATTGTGATCGTTATTCCTTCAGCTTATGCCGATAATGCCCTGCATGCATTAGACCCGACTATTTTTGCCGGAAAAAAGATCATCTCTGCCATAAAAGGTATTTTACCGGAACAGAATTCATTGTTGAACGATTATCTGAAAAATAATTTCAATTTCGAACTGAGCAATTATTTTGCTGTACTGGGACCATGCCATGCTGAAGAAGTAGCTGCAGAAAAATTATCTTATCTCACTTTTTCCGGAATTGATGAAAAAGTAACACATGAGATTGCTGCCTGTTTTAAAACACCTTATTTAAACACTGTGGAAAATAATGATATCTACGGGGTGCAGTTTGCGGCTGTTTTAAAAAATATTTATGCGGTTGGTGCAGGAATTGCACACGGCCTTGATTACGGTGATAATTTTTTAAGCGTACTGATTGCTAACAGCGCCGATGAAATGGCCGGGTTTTTAAGAAAGTTGGGTGTAGAAAATATACAGGTTGGATCAATTAACCATAATCACCCACTAACACCTAACCCCAAACACCAAACCAACTATGCTGCATCTGTTTACCTAGGCGATCTTTTAGTTACCTGTTACTCCCTGCACAGCCGTAACCGGGCTTTTGGAAATATGATTGGTAAAGGCTACTCGGTAAAAGCGGCACAGCTGGAGATGAGTATGGTGGCCGAAGGTTATAATGCCAGCAAATGTATGCACCATATCAATGAAAAAATATTGGCCGATATGCCCATTGCTGAAACTGTTTATAAAATTTTGTGGGAAACCCTTCCTGCCCGGGAAGGATTTAACAGTATTGAACTGACATTAGTTTAAAAATGTTTTAACGTTGGTATAGAAAATAGAACAATGCCATTCTCCTTTTCAAATATTAGCACTACAGCCATAGTATTTATGATTTTTTGCTTAACTGTTGCAGAAATTGTTAAGTATGCTAGAAGAAGCTACAGTAACTCAAAAAAATAAATCTGCTGCAATACCATCAGCAAATAACTTTCCTTCTCTAGTTAAAATAATCCTCCCTGTTTCAATTTTTAATTTACCTGTACTTTCATACTTGTAGATTGCTTCTTGCAGCATCTTGCTTTTTTCTTCCCCCAATATTTTTCTTACCTGACTTAAATCTAAACCTTCAATGGTCCTCAGCGAAGTCATGATATACTCATTCAGTTGTTGTATTTCCGTAATTGTCTCTTCTTCAAAAGGGATAACATTTTTTTGTAAGGATTGAATGTACAGTGCATTGTTGGCAATATTCCATCTTCTGTGCTTCCCGTCAAATGAATGTGCAGCAGGCCCAAAAGCATAATAACTTTCTCCTAACCAATAACTGCTGTTGTGTTGGCTTCTAAAAACGGGTTTTGCAAAATTGCTGATCTCATAATGTTCATACCCCGCCTGCTCCATCCAGTTCATCAGCAATAAAAATTGGCGGGCCTGTTTTTCGGGATCAACCGGTTCTTTTTTGTGCAAAACTATCATTTTGTCAAGTGCTGTTTTAGGTTCCACAGTTAAAGCATAGCAGGAAATATGTGGTATGTTTTTTTCAATAGCTGTTTCTACATTTCTTTTCCAGTCATCATCAGTCAATATTGGGGAACCATAAATTAAGTCAACAGAAAAATTTGTAAAACCTGCTTTTTGTATTTTATCAATACATACTAACGATTCTGAAGCTGTATGAGTCCTGTTCATCCATTTTAATTCTTCCTCAAAAAAACTTTGTATACCTACGCTTAGGCGGTTGATACCAATTGATCGCCATTCCTTTAATTTTAAATCAGTAATGTCATCAGGGTTGGCTTCCAGGGTAATTTCAATATCGTCTGTTAAATCAAATTTTTTGTGTAATGCATCAAAAATTAATTTTAAATCATCAATATTTAAAATGCTTGGGGTTCCTCCACCAAAGTAAATTGTATTTATTTTATTGTTTAATAAAAAGGGAAGTATAGGAGTAAGTTCAATTTCATGAACAATTGCTTCCATCATTTTTTCCTTTTGTGCCAAAGAAGTTGAAAAATGAAAATTACAATAATGACACGCCTGCTTGCAAAAAGGAATATGAATATAAATGCCTGGCAAAGAATTGTAGTTTAAGCCCCGATTATTATCAGGATAATATTTTAGATTTGAACATTAATGACCCCACTTAAAATAATATGCTATAAAACTTTGTTACCGGTATTGCTGTGCCAGGCTATTTTTCTATCTGTAGTAAATGGCCAGGCCCCGTCAGTAAAAAACGTAACATATCAATTACGGATTCATTATGTTGACAAAGATAGTGCCTTTAATTCGCAGCCTTTAAAAATACAAACGGAGTTTACAAATAAAGCCTTGTGCAGTAACTACATTCTGAGTTTACCAACAGTTTTAAGTTCTAAAGGATATCCAACCGCATCTGTTGACAGTATTTTTGAAAAAGAAAATTTTACAACAATACATTTATTTTTAGGCAAACAATATCACTGGATAAAATTAACACCGGTTGGCATTGAAAAGATTGCTATGGAGGAAAGCCGGTTTAAGGAAAAAGATTATGCAGGAAAGCTCCTGAATATTCAACAACTTTTATTGCTGCAGGAAAGAGTTTTAAATTATTTTGAAAAAAACGGCTATCCCTTTGCCGAAATATTTTTAGATAGTATACGCCTTGATGATGATAAAATGGAAGCATTACTGAGATCACGTAAGGGCCCGTTATATCATATTGACAGTATACGGGTTTTGGGCAAAGCTAAGATCTCCGGAAAATTTCTTCAACATTATTTGGGAATTCCTAATGGCAGTTTATACAACAAAGAAAAACTGGAGCAGGTAACTAAACGGATGCAGGAACTCCCATATTTACAGGAAGTGCAGCCAAACGATATTACTATGTTAGGTTCGGGTTCTATTCTCAATCTTTACCTGGCACCCAAGCGCAGCAGCCAGGTAAATTTTTTAATTGGCTTTTTGCCAAGTACTAATCAGTCGGGCAAGTTGCAGTTAACGGCTGATGTAAATCTCGATTTAAAAAATGCATTAAATAACGGTGAGACCATTTTATTAAAATGGCAACAGTTACAGGTTAAATCGCCCCGTTTGAATTTAGGCTACCAGCAGCCCTATATTTTCAATTCAAATTTCGGGTTCGATTTTATGTTTGATCTGTTTAAAAAGGATACTACATTTTTACAGGTTAATGCACTTTTAGGTTTGCAGTACCTTTTATCTGCAACACAATCGGGTAAAATTTTTATTCAATGGCAAAACAGTTTTTTACTGGGTACCGGAGTTGACACCAACCTGGTAAAAGCAACTAAGAAACTGCCGCCAAATATAGATGTAAGTGCAGTAAACATTGGTTTGGATTATGACTGGAGTAAAACTGATTACCGGCTTAATCCAAGAAAAGGGAATGAAATAAAAGTAACAGCATCGGTTGGCATAAAAAATATTAAAAGAAATAATGAAATTGTAAACATTAAAGATCCATCATTTAATTATGCCGGTTTATACGACTCTGTTAAAGAACGTTCATACCAATTCAGGATAAAGCTTTCTGCTGCACATTATTTTCCGGTAGGTAAACAGGCAACGGTAAAAACTGCAATAAACGGAGGTGTTTTTATCAGCCCCAGTACTTTTCGAAATGAACTTTTTCAGATCGGCGGTTATAAATTACTCAGGGGGTTTAGTGAAGAAAGTATTTATGCAACACAATATGGGGTGTTAACGGTAGAATATCGTTACAGGCTTGCTCTTAATTCTTTTATGTTTGGATTTGTTGATGGAGGTTGGGTAAAAAATAAATACCAGGCTATAAACCTGAATAATAATTTTATTGGTGCCGGTCTGGGGCTTGCATTTGAAACAAAATTTGGGCTTTTAAATATCAGTTATGCAGCAGGCAAACGTAATGACGTAAAGTTGAACCTGCGTGAAGCCTCCAAGATACATTTTGGGTACGTTAATTACTTTTAGAAATATCATTCTCAGCATCTATTTTTGCAGCAAAATAATAAATCAGTGAAGCCGGTATTTTTCTTCTTGTTGTTTATGGTATTTTATACGGCTTCTGTATATGCCCAAAAAGCTGATTCAGTTGTTGCAAAACCCGATTCTCTACTATTTAAACCGGTGATTGATTCTGTGATCCCGGCTGTTTTAATAAATCTGGATCTTAAATTTAAAAATAAAATTTTGAATAGCAGTGCAGAGCCTGTTTCCATATCTGTTCAATTCAAAAAAACAGAAAGTAAAGATTCTTTATTTTATTTAATTACCGGAATAGTAATGCTGCTGGCTTTTTTTAAATATTTCTACAACCGGTATTTTACAAATTTGTTCCGGGTATTTTTTAATACATCATTAAGACAAAGCCAGTTAACAGATCAGTTGCTGCAGGCAAAATTACCATCCTTGTTGTTTAATGTTTTTTTTATTATCAGTGCAGGTGTGTATGTATATATTCTATTAGCGCATTATTATAACATTGATAAAGACAATAAATGGTTATTTATAATTTCTTCAATTGCCATATTGGGTTTAACCTACCTGATTAAATTCTGTACGTTAAAATTTACCGGATGGGTAACAGGGCTGAAAGAAATCACCAACACTTATATATTTGTCATTTTTTTGATAAATAAAATAATCGGTATTTTTCTGATACCTTTTATTATCATTATGGCTTTTTCCGAAAGCCCGATTGCAAAAATTGCAGTGCTGATTTCGCTAATGAGTATAGGTGTTTTGCTTTTATTACGCTTTTTCCGGTCGTACGGATTATTGCAAAACCAATTAAAAATCAGTCGGTTTCATTTTGTTTTATACATAGCCGCCATAGAGTTATTACCCCTTTTGTTGATTTACAAGGGTTTAATGATTTATTTAAGTAAAAACATGTAATTTTGCAGAACCATTTCAGACTCTCATTATGGTTAAAAACGGTTCAAAAAAGGCTGTTGATTCGGCCAATACAGTTAAAAAGGTTCTGATTACCCAACCAAAGCCGGATGGCGATAAATCTCCGTATTTTGATTTGGCTAAAAAGTATAGCCTGAATCTGGACTTTCATCCTTTTATTGTAGTAGATGGTATTCAATCAAAAGATTTCCGCAAACAAAAGATTGATATATCCAGTTATTCCGCAGTAATTTTTACCAGCCGTAATGCTATTGACCATTTCTTTCGCATTTGTGATGAAATGAAGATCAGTGTTTCGCAGGAGACCAAATATTTCTGTATTACAGAGGCCGTTGCACTTTACCTGCAAAAATTTATTTTATACCGCAAGCGAAAAGTTTTTTATGGTGCTGATGGTACCAATAAAAGTTTATTTGATGTCATCAATAAACATAAGGATAATGAACAGTTCCTTTATCCCTGTTCTGAATCTTTTGACAGTGAAATAACCAACTGGCTGATTTCAAATAACTGTGAGCATGCTACTCCTGTACTGTATCGGATTATCAGCAATGATATTACAGAGGTTATGGCAAGAAATTATGATGTAATTTGTTTTTTTACGCCAGGTGGTGTAAAAAGTCTTCTGGAGAATTTTCCTAAGTTTAAGCAAAACGGAACCAGGATTGGTGCTTTTGGTGCAAATACATTTAAAGCCGCAGAAGAAGCTGGCCTGGTACTGGATATAAAAGCACCACAACCACTGGCTCCCAGCATGGTAAGTGCGTTGGAAATTTACCTTTCTTCGCTTAAAAAGAAATAAACGACTTAAACAATATTTTATATCCACCAACTGGTGATTTTTTTTGAATATCCATCCGGTTATTAAATTGATATTTGTATTTTAAAAATCATCATGTCAGAAAATTCCACATCAAAACAATTCAGTAACCGGTTGATAAACGAAAGCAGCCCTTACCTCTTGCAACATGCATATAATCCGGTTAATTGGTACCCATGGGGCGAAGAGGCTTTGCAAAAAGCAAAAAAAGAAAATAAAATTATACTGATCAGTATTGGCTATTCTGCTTGTCATTGGTGCCATGTAATGGAAAAAGAAAGTTTTGAAAATGCGGAAGTAGCTGAATTAATGAATGAACATTTTATTAATATTAAAATAGACAGGGAAGAGCGGCCGGACCTTGATCATATTTATATGGATGCCGTTCAGGCAATGACAGGTAGCGGAGGCTGGCCTTTAAATGTTTTTCTTATCCCTACGGCAAAACCATTTTTTGGGGGTACATATTTCCCTCCGGTAAAGGCCTATAACCGTTCTTCGTGGACAGATATTTTGCAAACAGTAAAAAAGGCCTGGACTGAAAGAAAAGAAGAGATAAATGAACAAGCCGAAAAATTAACGGAACATCTTCAGAAAGCAAATGATTTTGGGCAAGTATTTAAATTAACCAATTCTGAGAATACTGAAAAGCCAGCTGGAAAAGAGCAAATAGATCTGATTTTTAAAAATATCATGAAATCTGCAGATACCATTTGGGGCGGATTTGGTAAAGCCCCAAAATTCCCTCAAACTTTTACCATACAATATCTCCTGCAGTATTATCATTTTACCGAAAATAAGGAGGCTTTGCAGCAAGCCTGTCTTTCGATAGATAAAATGATACAGGGAGGTATTTATGATCATATTGCAGGAGGAATGGCCAGGTATAGTACAGATGAAGAATGGCTGGCACCGCATTTTGAAAAAATGTTATATGACAATGCGCTTTTACTAAATATTCTGTGTGATGTTTTTCAAATTACAAAGGATAAAGATTACGAAAAAACTATCCGAAAAACGATAGGTTTTGTTGAAAAAGAATTATTAAATCCGGAGGGTGGATTTTATGCAGCTTTAGATGCTGATAGTGAAGGTGAAGAAGGAAAATATTACGTATGGGATAAAAAGGAAGTAGATGAGCTGTTAAAAGAAGATGCTGAATTTTTTTGTGAATTCTTTAACATATCTGAAAATGGCAACTGGGAACATAAAAATATACTCCGGATTTTAAAGAAAACTGAGCAGTTTGCTGAAGAAAAGAATATTGCAATAGAAATATTTGAGACAAAAATTAACGCCTGTTTGAAAATACTGGAATTAAAAAGGAACAGCAGTATAAAACCTTTACTGGATGACAAGATTTTATTGGGATGGAATGCATTAATGATAACAGCATTATGCAAATCCGCTGCAGCTTTAAATGATGATGGATATAAGAATATGGCTGAAAAATGTTTTGACTTTCTTTGGGATAAATTAAAAAATAAAGCAGAAGAACCGGGTTTTTATCATACCTATAAAAATTTAATTGCTAAATATCCTGCTTTCCTGGATGATTATTCATATCTCATACAATCCTGTATCAGCCTGCAGGAAATCACTTCCAACATTAATTATCTTCATAAAGCAAAACAATTAACATCGTATGTAATAGAAAATTTTGCTGAACAAAGTACCGGCTATTTTTTCTTTACAAATAAAAAACAAGCAGATGTAATTTTGCGAAAAAAAGAAATTTATGATGGAGCCACTCCCTCCGGAAACAGTATCATGGCTGAAAATTTATTTTATTTGTCGGTAGTATTTAATAATTCCGAATGGTATAAACTGGCAGAAAAAACAATAGTTACTTTAAATACAGCAATTGTAAATTATCCTAACTCTTTTGCGAATTGGGCTTCTGTTAAAATAAAGCAATTTTATGGGTTAAATGAAATTGTTATAACAGGCACCGGCTATAGGGAAATCAGTAAGGAGTTATTAAAAAACTATATGCCAAACCGGATATTACAAAGTGGTGATAAAGCAGCCGAAGATTTTTTTTTGTTAAAAGATAAAAACTATCGAAATTACGCTTCTATATACCTGTGTAAAAATTATCGTTGTCTGGCACCTGTTAATACAATTGAAAAACTATTATTAATGCTAAGAAATTTGGACAATAATTGACGGCGGAAACACAATATTTGTATTTTTCCTTCGTTTACAATTTTCAGGTCTAAAATTTGTTGAGAAAATAATTACTGAATCAACCATAAAACGATGATAATTCAAAATAATCATTACATTTGCCCAATACCCTCAAAGTTAAAAACAATGAAGTACAGGCTGTTCTATCTAGTAGCTTTTATAGCTATCACATCATTATCTACCAGTTGTAAAAAATCTGGCAGCAAATCAGGCGGCGGTTATGCAACCGACAAGGGTCAACTCATAGGGGTTGCTCCATCTTCTAAATGGAGTTTACCAAAGCCTCCGGGCATGGTCTACATTCCGCCCGGAACATTCCACATGGGTTCAAGTGATGAAGACATGAGTTATTCATTAACTGCACGTAACAAATCTGTATCTATCAGTGGATTCTGGATGGACGCAACAGAGATTACCAATAATGAATATCGTCAGTTTACCAATTGGGTAAGAGATTCTATCGGAGCTAAGTTGATGAATTATGTTAAGCAGGGTTCTGATGGAAATGAATACATTGATTGGAAAAAAGCCAGTACAATTAAATGGGGAGATAAAGCTACCATGGAGAAAGTAGATGCAATCATTGTTACACCAGATAATCGGCTTTTTGGTAAAAAAGAACTGGATGCTACTAAAATTGTATATCAATCAGAGACTTTTGACTATAAAGCTGCTGCTCAAAATAAAGATGCAACGGTTCCACGTTCTAAATTTATAATTAAAAAAGCCATACCTGTTTATCCCGATTCACTTTGCTGGGTTAGGGATTTTGCATACTCATACAATGAACCAATGGCTAAAAAATATTTCAGTCACCCGGCTTTTGGTAATTATCCTGTTGTAGGTGTAAACTGGAAACAGGCTACTGCCTTTTGTGAATGGAGAACACATTATTTAAATGCTTATTTAGTTTCCAAGAAAAAATCTGCTGAATCTGATTTCAGGTTACCCACAGAAGCTGAATGGGAATATGCTGCAAGAGGTGGACGTTCACAGGCTGATTACCCTTGGGGTGGATATTATTTGAGGAACAAAAAAGGTTGTCTGTTGGCAAACTTTAAACCAGGTCGTGGTAATTATCCCGAAGATGGAGGATTTTACACCGTTCGTGCCGATGCTTATTGGCCTAATGATTTTGGTTTATATAATATGTCGGGTAATGTTGCCGAGTGGACCTCATCTTTATATTATGAAGGGGCTTACAATTTCCAGCATGATATGAACCCGGATATTAGATACAACGCCAAAGAAACAGATAAACCCCGTGATAAACGCAAAGTATTACGTGGGGGTAGCTGGAAAGATGTTGGTTATTTCTTAAGAACAGGAACCCGTGCTTATGAATATCAGGATACTGCTAAATCTTATATCGGTTTTCGTTGTGTAATAGATTTACCACCGGCTCAAAAAAAGGGCAAAAAATAAACCGTTTTCAAAACTAAAACTATTGAGAGAGTACCTGATTTTTTAAAACAGGTACTACTTAACTTTTGTGTAATCAAACTTTAAATAACCAGCAATTAAAACTTTAAATTTTTAAATCATGCCTCACAACAAAAGAACCTTTTTAACTTTAATTGACGTATTGGTAAGTGCCGGTGCTGCTGTAATCATTTTTGCTGCATGGGCAAAACTTACTCACCAGTCATATGCAGATACAATGTTAACAATTGGAATGTGGACAGAAACTGCAATTTTTCTTGTGTATGCCCTTATTGAGTGGGTTAAACCTAAGCATCATGAAGAAGACGACGAGCCGGAAGATATTGTAATTGAAAATCCATCATTACAATCAATGGATGCAATGCTGCAGCAGGCTGATATTACACCAACCAATCTTAAAAGATTAGGTGAAGGGTTTCAAAAATTGCAAAACACCGTAGGTAATTTGCATGAAATCGGGGATGTGGTAAAATCTACAGGCGAATTGAATACAAAAACAATAGAAGCTACTGGTGCATTAACCAGTATGACAAAAGCTTTTGCCAGCAGTGCTGCTACCATGGGTAGTTTCAGTAATGCTGCAGATAGCGCAAAAGGTTTTCATGAGCAGGTACAGGTGTTAACTAAAAACCTGGGTTCATTAAATACTATTTATGAGCTGGAGTTAAAAGAAAGCAATAATCACTTAAAATCGTTAAATACTTTCTATGGTAAACTAGCAGAAGCCAGCACTACCATGATGGGTACTGTGGAAGATGCAGGAAAGGCGAAAGAGCAAATCAGTGTATTGGCAAATAACCTGGGTAAACTGAACGCAGTATATGGTAATATGCTGAGTGCAATGCAGGGCCGTTAATTCGGTTTTCTGTTTTTAATTCAAGGTTAGGTTAACTAACTGATTCGAAAAACAGAAATGCACAACAGGAAACTAACAATTATACTAACAATCGTAAACACAAAATATTATGGCTTTACCTAGAGAGCCCCGGCAAAAGATGATCAACATTATGTATTTGGTGTTGACCGCTATCTTGGCACTGAACGTATCAGCCGAGATATTAGAAGCCTTTAAAACAGTGGATAGAAGTTTGATCAATTCAAACATCAATATTGAAGCGGGTAATAAAAACCTGTTCACTTCTTTGGCAGCTAAATTAGCTGATCCCAAAACTAACCAGGCGCTTGCACAAAAATGGTCTGACAATGCCAATAAAGTAAAAACATTGTCTGATAATTTAGACGCAGATATTAACGCCTTGAAATTAGCTTTAAAAAATGCAGCCAATCTTAAAATGAAAGAAAAAAACGGCAAGATGGTTGAAGATTTTAAAGAAGATAATCTTGATGCATCTACCAGGCTTTTTGAAACTAATGGAGAAGGAAAGAAATTTGAGGACAAACTTAAAGCATATAAAGCAGCAATTTTAGCTATTGACCCTGAAATAAATAATGCATTTTCTAATAATTTTCCACTGGAAGTTGGTCAACAGATAATTGGAAATGATGGCAAAGTAAAAGATTTTACTACGGCTTATTTCCATATGACACCTACTGTAGCTGCCTTAACAATATTAAGTAAGTTTCAAAACAATGTTAAGAATGTAGAAAACCAGGTAGTAACTTATTGTCATAACAAGATTGGCGAAGTTGTAGTTCATATGGATCAGGTAGGAGTATTGGTTGGACAAAGTTCTAATTATTTAATGCCCGGCCAGGAATTAGTTGTAACTGCCGGTGTTGGAGCTTATAGTTCTGCAGTTAAATCAAATATTGCAATTAATGGTAGTCCGATAAACCTTGTGAATGGTCAGGGAGAGTATAAAACAACAGTAAGCGGTTCCGGACAACATACCATACAAGTAAGCGGAAGCTTTACTGGTGAAGATGGTAAAGCAGTTCCAATCAGCAAGACAATTGAATATGTTGTTGGCGTTCCTGGCGGTGCTGCAGTAATGCTTGACAAAATGAATGTATTTTATATCGGTGTTCCAAATCCTATCACTATTTCATCAGGATCCGGTTGGGATAAAACATCAGTATCAATGACAGGAGGCACAATTAGTGGTACCGGCTCAAACAGGACAGTGACAGTATCTACTGTTGGAGCTGCAAGTATCAATGTTACTGCCGATGGTAAAACCAGCAAATTTGATTTTCGTGTTAAACGTATACCTGATCCAATCATCAAAGTTGGCCCGAGTGGGGGAGGAAGATTGCAGGCTGTGGTATTCAGAAACCAACAGTTTGTACGTGCTGATTTAGAAAATTTTGATTTTGAAGCGAAATTTGCAGTAACAGGGGCTACAGTATACTTTAATATACCAGGTGACAGAAATGTGAATAGTGTTACATTAACTAGCGGAAGCCTTGGTGCTGCAAAAGCTCTTATGGATAAGTTAGTACCTGGTTCAACAGTTACATTTGATAATATACGGGTTGTGGGACCTGATGGACAAACAAGAACAATTCAAAACCCTCCTGGATTTTCATTATTCTAGAGTTAAAATAAAATGCTATGAAAAAGCGGTTTGTAAAGTATTTATTATTGGCGATGTGCTTATGCATATTTACAAATGTGGTAGAAGCACAAAAAAAGACCACAAAGCGTACTGCAACAAAACGTGCAAGTACACGTAAAACTGCATCGTCAAAAACAAAAGCAAAAATTCAACCAACTGTTGCATTGGCAGATACTGTTGCTGCGCCAATTGTTGTAGCCACTCCACCGAAAGTGAATGACAGCTTACCTATTAAAACAGTTAAGAAGTCTTTACGTCCGGATGAGGCAGTAGAAACAACTATGCTAAAAGACAGGACTCCATTGCCCTATGAAAATTTGCGTGCTGATGATGCCATGTACAGGCATAAAATATGGAGAGAGATAGATACAAGGGAAAAAATTAATCTTCCTTTCCGTTATTCAGCCGATGATAATAATGGTAACCAGCGTTTTATTTCCATTTTGTTTAAAGCCATTCAGGATAGTGCTGTAACAGTTTTTAGTCCCATTGATGACAGGTTTACAACACCCATGACTAAAGCAGAAATTGTTACTAGGATGACAGGAGAACCTGTTATAGCCCCTTTTTATGATTCAAATGGAGTAGTTACCAGGTATGATACACTTGCACGTGATATAGTTTTGGATTCTTTTTACAAATTCAGAATTAAAGAAGAAGTTATTTTTGATAAGGAAAGTTCACGTTTGTTCTGGAGGATACTGGGGATTGCTCCTGTTATGAATGTATACACTGCTCAAACAAATCAGTATATAGGTACGCAGGAATTGTTTTGGGTTTACTACCCCGATATGCGTCCGATATTTGCCAAATATGAAGTTTATAATGGTAAAAATTTTGGAGCCCGTATGAGCTGGGAAGACCTATTTGAAAGCAGGATGTTTTATGGCCGTATAATTAAAAGCACCATTGACAATCCTTATGATAGATTTATTGAACAATACCCCGGCTTAAAAGACAAAGGTATTCTTCAATTATTAGAAGGTGAAAATATTAAGGAAAAGATATTTAATTACGAACAGGATCTCTGGAGTTATTAATAATCTGATTCTCTATATAATTAAAGCCCCCGGATTATCTGGGGGCTTTTCAATTATTATTAAAAAGAGATATACCCTATTATGGGTATTGGTTCTGAAGATTTGATTATTTAACTTCGTCTTGGTTTTTCATAGGATATTGGATTTTAAACGGGGCTGAATTTCTATTCAGGCCCCTTTTTTGTATTAAAAATTATCCTTTAAAATAACTCATGATCATATCTGCCCGGGCATTACCAATTACCAGGGCTATTTCATCCCGGGTTTTTTCTTTGATATTTTTCACCGATTTAAATTCTTTTAAAAGCATATTAGCCGTTGTTTTACCAATGCCTTTAATTTGTTCCAGCTCGTTTTTAAAAGTTCCTTTGCTTCTAAGGTTTCTGTGGAAGGTGATTCCGTAATTATGTACTTCGTCTCTGATGCGCCGGATTAACTTTAAACTTTCACTGTCCCAGGGCAATTTTACAGATTGGGTATCACCAGGAAAAAATATTTCTTCTTCATTTTTTGCCAGACCTACCACTGAAGTAGTACCCGGTATATTTAATGCAGATATACTTTGCATAGCAGCACTTAGCTGGCCTTTACCGCCATCTATAATTACCAGTTGTGGGAATGGTTTATTTTCATCAAGTAATCTTTTGTATCGTCTGTAAACAACTTCCTTCATCGATGCAAAATCATTAATACCAATTACTGTTTTTACTTTAAAACGCCGGTATTCAGCTTTGCTGGGTTGCCCGTTTTTAAAACAAACAACTGCAGAAACGGGGTAACTGCCTTGTAAATTAGAATTGTCAAAACATTCAATATGTATTGGCAGAGCTGGCAATTGAAGATCTTTCTGCAATTGAATTAAAACTTTTAATTTTTCATCAGCAGTTTTTTCTTCAAGGTTAAGCATTTTCTTTTTCCTCAGATCTTCCCTGAAGTAGTTCACATTTTTTTCCGACAGATCCAGCAATTTTTTCCTGTCACCGGCTTTAGGTATCCTAATGATTACATCCTCTTCCGGAAAATCTATATTAAATGGAACTATAATTTCTTTTGTCGTACTCCCAAAACTGCTTCTGATTTGTGCAACTGCAAAAGCCAGTACTTCAGCAGCTGATTCTTCCATTTGCTTTTCAAGCAATATTGTTTTTGTTTGTACAATTGTTCCGGCATTAATTGCCAGGTAATTAACGTAAGCAATATTGCCATCTTCTAAAATTGAAAAGACATCAACTGTTCCAATCCTTGTATTAACTACTGTTGACCTGGCCTGGTAATTTTTGAGGTGCTCAATTTTACTTTTATAATGTGCTGCTTTTTCGAACTCCATTTTCCTTACATGTTCCTGCATCTCATTTTTAAAATGCTGCATAACCGGCGACAGGTTTCCTTTAAGCAGGTTTACCAATTGTTTTAATTCTTCATTATAGTCGTCTATGGTTTGTAATCCTTCGCAGGGACCTTTGCAATTACCTAAATGGTATTCCAGGCAAACTTTAAATTTTCCTTTTTTAATATTGGTTTCTGATAAATTTAATTTACAGGTTCTTAATAAAATAGTTTGTTTAATGAAATCCAAAAGCTCCCTTACTTTTTCTACCGAGGTATAGGGCCCAAGGTATTGTGAACCGTCATTGATCTTTCTCCTGGTAAAAAACACACGGGGGAACCGTTCGTTCTTAATAACAATATAGGGATAGGTTTTACCATCTTTTAAACTGATATTAAACCGTGGCTGAAATTCTTTGATAAGGGTATTTTCGAGCAAAAAAGCATCCTGCTCATTATTTACAATGGTAAATTCAATGTGATGAATCCGTTGTACCAGCTCATGAGTCTTATATGTTGTAAATGTTTTTGAAAAGTAGGAACTCACTCTTTTACGCAGAAGCTTAGCTTTGCCAACATATAACAATTCGTTTTCTGAATCATAATATTTATAGATACCCGGTAATGCAGGAATAGTTGAAGCAATTGCCGAAAATTCTTTTTGTGTCATTTTTTATTAAAAATCCCAAGTGAGTTTTTCTTCTTTTTCGATAGATGAGTTTCCGTTTTGATCAGTTATTATGCTTGTAATTTTACACCATTGAGTACTTACCCAGGTTAACTGAAGCATTTTTGTTTTGCTGATTACTTTAATCATATAGATTCGTTTTACTTTACCACTTGCTGGGTCAATGTAAACATCCCAATGCTTCAATTGCATAGTATCCGGCAATATACCCGAAGGATCATAAGTAAAAGTATAGGCATCAATAGTCTGATCTAAGAAACTTTTTTCGGTAAATAATGAGATCAAATTAGCTGAATCAATTTGAGGGTGTAAAAATTCATATACAGCATCATCAAGCTCTTCCAGTTTTAGCCAAACAGAATCAGTATGATTATTTACAGTAGTAAATTTCAACGGATTAATATCTTTGGATTTAATTTCAAACAGTTCGCCTTTTATATAAGCTGTTACAGGGAAAAAGCTTTGTTTTTTTTGAGCCTCTTTAGCTGTATTGCCTTTGTCGGTGGTTGACGAATTGTTGCAGGATAACAAAACCAGGGTTACTGTAATGATTGAAAAGAAATATTTCATTATTCAAAATTAAACCGAAACCATGGTACTGCAAAACGCTAACTGGATTATATACTGTGCAATTGATATTAAATAAAAAAGCAACAATAGCAGGATGTATTGTTGCTTAATATATTGTTTACTGAAGGTTAATTTAAAATACTTTTATTAAGCCTACTTTAAGGCCAACTGCATATGGTTTTTCAATTAATGCTACTTTTTTATTGTAAGTAGAATAAAACTGGTATCGAACCTGAGGACCAATTTGTAAATTATAACCACTGAGTTTGAAATTCATATAGGTTTCAAATCCCATACTCAAATTCCAGTTCCTGATTGATGACGGATCGGAAACATAACTCTTCAGATCTGAAGAAATAAGATTTGCTTTTCCTCCAAAAACATAAGTTGGTTGAATGGAAGCCCCGGTAAACCAGTCTACATTATTATGGCTTGACAGTTTATAAGCAAAGCCAACGGGAATTGAAATTTGATATGTCCGGTTATGTAATGTTACTGGTTGAAGTGCTGCAGAGTTATAAGAATTAGATATCGATGAAGTTCTGGCTGCTGAATAGGAAAATCCGGTATTGGGATCGTTAAGTAAAATTGATGTTAAGATCGGATGGTTTGTTTGATCAGCATCAATATTATAATTTGTATAATTAAACTGGATACCGGCTTTTAACTGCAATTTTTTGGCAAATGCATAATTTAACCCTATGCCCGTTTCAATTCCAAGGCCTGGTTTTTGGCTGATAGAGTTATTAATATCAGAATTAGCAAAAGGTGTTGCAGATCCTTTTGAGTTGGTGCTCAGTTTGCGGTAATTTACAGCAGGTGTAGCATATATATCTACTGCTAAACGACCTTTCCATTTATTTTGGGAGGGCTTATTTTGTAATGTAAAGTTTTCGATCCAGGCTTTCTCCTCAGGAGTTAAAGATTTTACTTCTGCATTAAGCTTGTTTTTTACAACTGATTTTTCTTCATTACTGATTGTCTTGTTCAAATCATTTGAATTAAGGTCTGTTGATGCTGGTTTTACAACTGCAGTTGTTGGAACTGTTGTTTTGGTTGATACACTTTCCTTATCCCTGTTGTATATATCTACAGATTTATTGTTAGCAATTGTATTTAAATCTTTTGCTTTTTTCCTGGTAGCAGCTAAATCGGCATAAATCTGGTTTGATTTAATGTAAGTATTCATTGTTTGAATAAGATCTTTACTGCCATTGTCTGTTACCTTTTTGTCAATATTATTTACTTCTGAAGCATTTGAGGTTACTGATGAAAATAAATAATTGGGTCTGTTATTTTTCACAATTGTATATGCAAGAAATTCTGATTCACTTAAATTAAAGTCTCTGTATATCTTACCGGTGCTGTTAACAGCAAAATGCTGATTAGCATTTGTTTTATAATTATGTTTTGTTGTTTTATTACTTTGGTTATTATCAGTTTTATTACTGATTTGGTCAGTATTGGTTTCGTTAAACCGGCTGTTAACCTTATTATCGCCTGTATTTAAATAGCCAATAAACATTAAAGTAGTAATTAAAAATATGCTGATAGCTGCAGATGGCCATCTACGACTAGGATGCAAGTCGTTATATATGCTGTGCCAAACCCGTTTAGAAGGGTACATTCTGAATTGATCAGATTTTTCCTTTAACAGTTGCTCAAACTCATCAGTATAAAATTCTCTCTCCATTTTTACAAAACATAATAGTAATTGGTAATGCCAAAATCAGATTTGTTCTGTTATGATCTAACCTGGCGAAACTGTTCCGAAAAAATTGTCTTTTTTCTTTGCTTCTGAATTATTTTTTTTCTTATTAATATTTCTTCCAGCATTGCTTTTGCTCTTGTGTACTGACTACGGCTTGTGCTTTCTTCAATATCCAGCATAAAGGCAATTTCTTTATGAGAATAACCCTCAATGGCATATAAATTAAGAACTGTTTTATAACCCAAAGGCAATGATCTTATACACTCAACAACCTGTTTTGCCTGCATGATGGATGGGATCATTTCTTCTTTTACATGAACACTGTTGGCATGAATGATATCGACGCTGTCAGAGAACTTTTTATTCTTCTTCAAAATATTTATACAAGTATGCACCACAATCCGCCTAATCCAACCTTCCAGTGCCCCTTCATTTCTATATTGGTGCATTTGTGTAAAAATTTTTATAAAACCTTCCTGCAACATGTCCTCTGCATCCTCACGGTTTTTTGCAAATCTGTAGCAAACACCCAGCATTCTTGGGCTAAAGCGATTGTATAATGCCTCCTGTGCAGTGGCATTATTCCTCAGACATCCGGCTAGCATGAGCTCATCCGTCATATTTGTGCTTTGTTTACCCTATAAATATAGACAAATTACTGATAACTAATGCTGCATGCCCGTTAAAAAACATCATGATATAAGTTAGGGCAATTTTTGTTGCTGTAAGAGTAATAAAAATTTGATTATTAACTATTTACACTTAATAAAATCAAAGCAAGACTTGGTTGTGCAAGTTTATAAAACCCAATCATGAATAAATGAGTAGATTTAGTACCTGGTTGACAAAATAAACACACTATTGTTATCAAAAAAGATAATTAAAAAACACCCACTCGCTATCAGGTGGTTTCACTGGATAAATTTTCCGGTGCTGGCTGTTATGATCTGGAGCGGAATTCTTATTTATTGGGCAAGTGATGTTTACCGGCTAGGCTGGGGCAATAAAACAATACTTAAGTTTTTTCCCGACTCTTTTTACAAAGCATTAAATATTCCTTTCCGTTTGGCAGAAGGCATGAACGTTCATTTTTTATTCATGTGGATATTTGCCATTAACGGCCTGCTCTATTTACTGTACTTATTGTTTTCGAAAGAGTACAAACTTATTTTCCCCTGCCGAAAGTCTTTTAAGGAAGCATGGTTGGTAATATTGCATGATCTGCATATTAAAAAAGGCGTACCACCACAAAAGAAATATAACGCAGCTCAACGGATAGCTTATACAGGCGTGATTTTTATGGGGCTGGGATCATTACTTACAGGCCTGGCTATTTATAAGCCGGTACAATTATACTGGTTGTGTAATATGCTGGGAGGTTATGAGTGGGCGAGGGCTGAACATTTTATTTTAACTATTTTGTTCTGCCTGTTCTTTTTGATACACGTGTTACAGGTGTGTAAAACAGGCTGGAATAATTTCAGGGGGATGATCACAGGATTTGAAGTGGAGCCCGGTACTCCTCCAAATACCGAAGCAACAGGTGAGGCTGTTGTTACAATACATTCAGAAACTATAAATACATAAGCCATGTCGGTTTTTAAAGAAGAGATTGTATCTGCAAAACAAATTCGGAAAAGAACATTACTTTCATTTTTCTTTTTCTTTCTCTTTATTGCTGCCTGCATAGTAGGATGGAAATGGCTGCATCATCAGCCGCAGGATAATGGCGCCTTAAAGCCTTTGCGAACAGTGCTAAATACAAATGAAATTTTTTTTAGTTCATTGCTAAGTGATAAACACCTGGCTAAAACATTTCCGGTAAGTAAAGTGGTAAGTAAAATACGGGTAAATGGTAATGCGGGTATGAATGCAGACTTTAATCCGCTTACGTGGAAGCTACAGCTTGTTCGTACACCAGGCGATACATTATATATTTCAATCGAAGAAATAAAGTCACTTCCCAAAACAGATATTATTTTCGATTTTAAATGTATTGAAGGCTGGAGCCAGGTTACGCATTGGGCCGGTGTTAAGTTCAGTGATTTTGTAAAAAGGTATGGCCTCGTTAATCAAAGTCAAATGCAATATGTTGGGCTTAATACACCCGATAAAGGATATTATGTTGGCATTGATATGAAAAGCATTCTTCATCCACAAACCATACTTTGTTATGAAATGAATGGGATGCCTTTGCCTATAGATCAAGGTGCTCCTTTACGGTTGATCATCCCGGTTAAATATGGTATCAAACACCTTAAACGTATAGGTACCATCTTTTTCAGTAATGTGCGCCCTCCTGATTATTGGTATGAGAGAGGCTACGATTACTTCAGCGGCCTATGATTTTATGCCATATATCACCAGCGGATTATCAGTTAATGGATTATTAATGAGTGTAGCCTGAATGTTAAATACATTTTTTATAAGTGCTGCTGTAAGTATATCTTTTGGTTTGCCATAAGCGATCAACTCACCTTCTTTTAAAAAAAATAATTTATCGGCATATTGTATGGCCAGGTTAATATCGTGCATTACTGCTATCAAAACAGTATTCGCATTTGTAAACTCCCTGGCAATCTGCAAAAATTCCTGCTGGTAATTAATATCCAGGCTTGTAAGGGGTTCATCTAAAAATAAATAACGAAAACCTGCTGCTGGCTTTTCCCATATCTGTGCCAGAACCCTTGCATATTGCACCCGCTGTTTTTCCCCACCACTAAGGGTTAAATAATTCCTTTCTTTAAAAGAAATCAAATTCATCCGTTCCATTACTTCATTACAGATGTCCTGATCTTTTTTGTTTGGATTAAAATTAAAATGCGAATAACGGCCCATCATCACCACTTCTTCCACCATTAGCGGAAAACTTAATTCCGGTTGCTGGCTCATAACAGCCCTGTGCTTTGCCAGCTCTTCTTTTTTTAAATGGACAATTTTTTCTCCGGCATAAAAAACCGAGCCATCGTATTTATTTATTTCGCCGCTGAATATTTTAAGAAAGGTTGATTTTCCTGAACCATTTGGTCCAAGTATCATGTTAAACTCACCGGGATTAAATTGAGTGCTGATATCATTTAATATCAGTTTTTTACCAATGCTGTAATATATTTTTTCTGTTTTAAGCATTGTATCCTCCTTTTTCATTTACCACGTTAAAACGCTTTAGCAGCAGGATAAAAATAGGGGCACCAACCAGCGAAGTGATGATACCGATAGGAATCTCTGCAGGGGCCAGTATCAGCCTTGCACACATATCTGCAAGTACAAGTAATAATGCACCTGTGATCATTGATGCAGGTAATAATTTTTTATTATCACTGCCAATTAATAAGCGTAAAACATGCGGTACGATCAATCCCATGAAACTGATAACTCCTACAAATGCTGTGGCAACAGAAACCATTGCTGTATTTAAGAGCATGATCCTTCTTTTCAGTTTATCTGCATCTACACCCAGATAACCGGCTTCTTCTTCTCCCAGTAACAACATATTTAATTGTTTGGAATACTGGAGAGAAATAACAAAAATAACAGTTGCAACTGTTCCTACAATAAAAACCTGCTGCCAGGATGCACCGGAAAAAGTTCCCAAATTCCAGAAGGTAATACTTCTTGCCTGCGGGTCACGGGCTATATAACTCATAAAACCGGTACCGCTTAAACAAACTGCATTTACTGCAATGCCAATTAATAACAACGACATAATAGAAACACGCTTTGCATTTTTTGCCAGTGAATAAACAACAAAGGTGGCAAGTAAAGCGCCTGCAAAAGCAGCAAGTGGTAAAAGCATTGGCCCGGTATAACTTTTAAAAGCAGGACTGAAGTTTGGTGCCATTACAAAAATGATGGATGCGCCAAGTGCAGCACCGGAACTAGTTCCTACCAATCCTGGTTCTACAATTGGATTACGGAATAAACCCTGCATCAACACCCCACTCACTGCTAATATGGCACCAGTGATGGCACACAACAAAACCCTTGGTAATCTTAGTTGTATAAAAACGCCTTCATAAATATTGGCCGGATCTTTGCCCTGGAAAAAATGTTTTATTGAAGAAACCATATCCGATGGCAGTATGGAAACGGCACCGAATGCAATAGCACAAAGCAGCACTACGATCAGCAGAGCAAATAAAACAGGGAAGAAAAATTTATTTTTTCGCAGCACTTGTTGATGGATGAAGCAGTTTAATTAATTTAATGATATTTTCTCCGGTTCTTGGGCCAAAGTAAATCAGGTCATGCTCTTCAAAACGAACGATGCTTTTATTTTTTCCGGCATTGGTTAAGGCAACCCCTGGCACACTTGTAATAAATTTATCCATACTTCCCATGCGGTCGTAACCAAAATCTGTAGCAATAATAATATCGGGATTTGCCAATGCAACAGCTTCGGCACTCATTTCCCTGGCACCTTTTCCATCGTAAGTTGCAGGTGTGCATCCCGCTAACCTGATCATTTTATCACCTACTCCGTTCCTTCCGCTCATTACAAAATAATTGTTGTTGCGCAGGCCAAAATGAATGATCATAATTCTGAGCGAATCTTTTATGCCCAATACTTTTAACGTATAGGCTGCTTTTGCAATGCCGGCATTCATGGCAGTAATAATTGAATCTGCTTTTTTTTCTACGCCGAAAAATTTACCCAGTTCTTTTAATAATAACCTGGCACTGTCAATGGTATTGGCTCCGCCGAAGGCCTTAATATTCAGGCCAGCTTTGGTTATTTGTGGTAACACATTTTCGGGGCCGATATCGTTACTGTGAATCACCAGGTCGGGGTTCATCGAAATAATACTTTCCGGACTTAATGCACGGTGGTATCCAACAGTCTTTAAAAGTTTTGCACTATCGGGATATGTGCTGCTTAAATCAACCGCAACAATGTTGTGGCCTTTGCCCAGCGCAAAAACCATTTCGGTTAAATGTTTTGATAAACAAACAATACGCATATCTTTTGTACCATCAATTTCCCTGTTGCCAAACCTGCCGCAGGAAAGGATAAACACCGATAATGCTAAAGTTATAAATATATATTTTTTCATTTCAGTAAGCTTTAAAAGCAAAGAGGCAGTGTTTTAAAACTGCCTCTTTGTAATCTTATTTAATATTGTATTTCAAATTTATGCCACCAAAAACATTAGCAGTTTTAGGTCCTGCTATATAACTATCAGGAAATTGGTTTACAAAAATCATGATTGGATACTTTGTATTGGTAATATTGTTAGTCGCAAAATATGCATCCAGGTCAAAACGTCCGAAGCTGTGTTTATAACCCAGTTTGGCATTCAGCAGGCTATAGCTACCCACATGGTACAATGCAGCTATATAAGTGTTCGACACGTAATTTGATGTGAATGTTGTTTTTGTGCCGATAGTTTCTCCTGTATTGGTACCCAATGAAGTGGTCTCCTGCTTGTCTTTGTAAGACCAGGTTGCATTTGCATAGAATCCGGGTTTAGTGGCCACATCTAAGCCGATATTAAACACAAATTTTGATACACCGGGAACTGTATGGCCGGAGTAATCCTTGATAACCGCTGAATCCTTTGAAGGAATTACGACACTTTTAGTGGTTGATTGAAATACAAAATTCTTATAGGTATAATCAGCATAGGTAAAATTAGCAAATGGTGAAACATTGGTAAAGAATCCTTTTTCTGATTGCAGGACTGCATACTTAACTGACGCTTCAATTCCTTTATCATCCTGTTTACCTCCATTAACTACATATGCATACAGTGTAGCACTGTTACTTGGATTGGGAACTGCGACCACTGTCATCTTGTTGGAAAAAACAGCATCGAAAAACGCCAGTTGATAGATCAGCTTGTTTTTCAATAGCGATCCTTTGGTGCCAATTTCAAACTGGTTACCTACTTCGGGTTTCAGGTTACGATTTACCACACCTGTTGCAGAATTGCTTGCAGACCATGGAATATAAAAATAAGAACTTACCGGCGCTTTATATCCTTTGCTGTAAGACACATAGGCAGAGAGTTGCTTGCTGAAAACTTTGTTGATCGCAACATGTGGTGATACCATTCCCTTGTATGAAGTATCAAAATGTGTTATTTTATTGACTACATAAAAACGGTCATCCAGTTTTATTTTCATATTGCTTACACCAATGCCTGCTGTAACAGAAAAATCTTTGGGCAGGGCCATCGTCCATTCGGTGAACAGGGAGGTTGTTGATTCTTCGGCATATACATTAGATGTTGATGCGTTGAGGATCCAGTAATAAGGGTTGCCCCAGTACCAGTTGGCAGCTGTATCCCTTGGATCTTTACCCATGCCATACCCGATTGTTGTTGCATTCTGGCGTTGGGTTTCAACACCTGTAATTCCACTCAGGCTGATTCCGCCAGGTAAAGAAAATTTAGTATCAAAAGTTGAACGAAGGCCGAAATTGGTAGAAGCTTTATCCGTCCAGCCACCTGCAGAACTTACATTACTATTGAAGGCCATACCAAAAACAGAAGTGGTATTTGAGATGTGGCTGTTAAAAATATATGTATGCCCAATACCTGCTCTTACTGTATACACCTGGCTGTGCCCATTTCTTTTAATATAATCAAGATTGCCGGAGAAATCATTGTTTTCATATTGTGCAATGGTTAATTCCCCGCTTCTTTCATCAAAGCTGTTGCTGTAGCCGCCGTAAACATTAATGCTTTGTTTTGCATTTGGTTGAAAACTGCCTGCAAGGTTTACAAAATCTTTGTGAGATCTGTTATGGATAGTAAATCCATCAGATTTTTGATGGCCGTAATTTAATAACAGAGATGCACGTTCAGTACCCATTTGAAACTGGGTAGTATAACGCTGTAAACCATAATTTCCAATAAGAATATTCTGGCCGATAGAAGTTTTTCCGGGTTCCGGTTTAATGGTATTTAAATTTATAACACCTGCTATAGCCAAGCCATATAATGTGCCGGCCGGTCCTTTGACAATTTCTGTATTGCCTATTGATCCATAATCAATATCATCCAATGTGGTGATACCCTCTGCATCTGTAACAGGTATTCCATTTAAATAAACTTTATAACCCTGGCCATCAAAATTGCTGCTTACCCCCCTTGTACCTCTTGCGCCATTACCATAACCCCTGATGTTAAATTGCTGGCCAGATGATACTGCTCTTCTGTTCATGGTAACGCCGGGTACATTGGTATTAATAGCATCGTCTAAAAATAAACCAGTGCCTCTTTTTAATTCGGTTGTAGATAGTTTGGTGATGGAAGATGGTTGGTATAAAATTGATTTATTCAGGTTTGATGTGGCGGTTATTTCTACTTCATCCATACTGGTGGCAATGGGTACAATGTTTATTCTAAGATCATCGTTACAGTTTTTTATTATATGCTTATATGTTTCATATCCGATGAAGGAAATCGTTATAACCGTTGATTTACTGCAATCAAACGAAAATATGCCGTCTTTATCTGTGGTGGTTCCTGTGTTGCCAAAACTTATTGTGGCACCAGCTAATGGTTTATTATTTGCTGCATCAAATACTTTTCCTTTAATCGTTTTTTGGGCAAAGGTTGTAATAGATAATAAGGTTAGTATAAATAGAAATATTCGTTTCATTTTTAAATGATTAATTGTAAAAAAATATGCATAAATTAACTCACATCTTAAATGATGGAATTAAATAAGGTCTGTTTTAATAGTTAAAACAGGTTAATTAATGCTAACAAAATTTAGGGGGAGGTGCAGGAGCCGGGTATGATAATTTATTTATGACTTCGGAATAAACCAGAAATTGCCGGGTAATGATCTGCCAAGTATTTTGAACTGAAAAGAAATTAAACCCGTTATATTTCGGGGACCATAAAAACTTAACTGCTAACTGATTTACAGGATTATTTTTTTCATTTTTTTCCTGAACTATTTTATTTATGTGTTGAACCAGTATATCTTCTTTACCATCAAAAAAACCAGTTAATAAAACGTTGTTTCCTTCAGTTTTGTATGATTTAACGTCGAATAACTTTCCATTAATAACTGCTTCTTTTCCTTCTTTTAACCAGTTAAGTTCTTGTTTTAAAACAATTACTGTTTGTAATAATTCTGTATTTAATCTTTCCCGGTTATGGTACTGGAGAGCCCTTTGCTTTAACAAGACAGTTAATGTAAATATTAACGGTATTGCTAATAGAAGTAATAAACCAAATACAGTTATTTTTTTTGAGCCCTGGTACATAAAATTAAAAGAAAACGAAGGTAGCATTTATTTTTTTCTTATTAAGCTATCAGCCGGGTAATTTGCTTTAATAGTATCTCTTATAGCAACTACCCAATTTGCAATAGTAAGCTTTTGCTGTTCATTCAGTTTAGCATATTTGTGTATCCATAAATAAAAATCAAGGGGCATTTCACCTTCTTTGATTTGCTTATTAACATCATCTAATTTTCTGTATTGCCTGCCAATGCGGTATGAAGCAAACTCAGAAAAATTTATTTCTTTCTTTCCATCCTTAATATGGTTTGCCAGCCACCAGGCTACCGGTTGTATCTCGGCATACCAGGGATAAACCGTGTTATTACTATGGCAATCATAGCAACTTGTTTTTAAAATAGTTTGCACATCCTCCGGAACAGGATATAATTTACTGATATCATTATTGCTGATACTTTCCGCTTTATTTTTTGCCGGACGAATAAATTGAATAACTATAAGAGCCAGTAATAATACCTGGAATGTTCTTTTTAAAATTTTCTTAAGCATAGAACTTATTTTCAGGTTTAATTGGTTAATATGTTTCCGGTCATTTCTTTCGGAATGGGTAAGTTCATCATGGTTAAAATAGTTGGTGCAATATCACCCAGTTTACCAGGGTTTATATTCCCTTTCCAATCTTTGTCAATAACAAAGAGCGGAACTAAATTTAAAGTATGTGCCGTATTGGGTGTCCCATCTTCATTAATCGCATAGTCTGCATTGCCATGATCGGCGGTTAAAAAAACAGCATAGTCATTTTGTAATGCTGCAGTTACAACTTTATTTACACATTGGTCTACAGTTTCCACAGCTTTTATAATTGCTTCCCAAACACCTGTATGGCCTACCATATCAGCATTGGCATAGTTAAGACAAATAAAATCGGCTGTTTTGTTATTGATTTCTGTAACAATTGCCTCAGTAACCAGGGCTGCACTCATTTCAGGTTGTAGATCATAAGTAGCTACTTTAGGAGAAGAGATCATAATTCGTTTTTCTCCTTCAAAAGGTATCTCTCTTCCACCACTGAAAAAGAAACTGACGTGCGGATATTTTTCTGTTTCAGCAATCCTGATCTGGATTTTATGATTTTGTGCTAAAATTTCTCCCAACGTATTTTTTAGATCATCATTTTCAAAAGCAACATGTACGTTTTTAAAACTATGATCATACTGTGTCATGGTTGTATAATCCAGGTTCAGTTTTTTCATATCAAGATCCGGCATATCAGTTTGTGTAAGTACCTGTGTAATTTCCCGGCAACGGTCTGTTCTAAAATTAAAACAGATAACTACATCAGCATTTTGAATTTTTGTATTGGTTATGCCTGAATTGATAATGGGTTTTATAAATTCATCGGTAACTCCGCTATCATAAGACTTTTTTAAAGCAGATAAGACATCATCAACTTTTTCACCAATGCCGTTCACTAATGCATCATAAGCAATCTTCACTCTTTCCCAACGCTTATCTCTGTCCATGGCATAATACCGCCCAATAACACTGGCTATTTCTCCAACAGTTGATTGCAGGTGTTGTTGCAGATCGGTTAAAAAACCCAACCCGCTTTTTGGGTCTGTATCCCTGCCATCTGTAAAAGCATGTATAAGTACCTTCTTTAATCCGGTTTCTGCACAAAGACTGGTTATAGCTTTTACATGATTGATATGAGAATGTACACCTCCGTCACTTACCAAACCCATCAGGTGTAAAGTTTTATTATTTTGTTTTGCAGATCTTATTGCATTCAGCAATATTTCATTTTTTGCAAATTCGCCGCTGCGTATGGCTACGTTAATACGCTGCAGCTCCTGGTATACAACTCTTCCTGCACCTAAATTCAGATGTCCTACTTCACTGTTTCCCATCTGTCCATCCGGAAGTCCAACAGCTTCGCCACAGGTAATCAAAGTTGTATTAGGGTATTTTGTATATAAAGAACTTACAAAAGGAGTCCTGGCATGTTGTATCGCATCGCTGCTTTTCTGTTTACCCAAACCCCATCCATCCATAATAATCAGTATAACTTTCTTATCTTTCATTGGCTAAAACTAAAATATTTGCAGCTAAATACAATTGATTATTGTCTTTTGGGTATAAATTCAATTGTTAATCAGCAATTTTAACACGGGTTGGCACGCTTTTAGTAATTTTATAGCCGGATCAAATTATATGAAAAATGAAAACTTTTTTTACTTTATTTACAATTAGTGCCCTACTCAGTTCTTTTACCTTTTTTTCAAGCATTGATGAAGTAATAACTGCTATGAAGGACGGGAATTCAGCCGAAGTTGCCAGGTTTTTTGATAATACTGTAGAGATAAATATGCCGGATAAAAGTAACAGTTACAGCAGGAGCCAGGCAGAATTGGTTTTAAAGGATTTCTTCAGCTCTAACCCGGTTAAAAGTTTTGAAGTAATACATAAAGGAGAAAACAGCGGTTCTCAGTTTTGTATTGGTACGCTGGTTACAAAATCCGGCACATTCAGAACCACCATTTTTATGAAACAAAAAGGTGAAAAACAGTTATTGCAGGAAATATCTTTTGAAAAAAAGTAATACAAATGAATTTAATAATTTACAAAACCCCGGAATTTCCGGGGTTTTGTATTTGTGTTCTTCCTTAGCTTTGTTGTTATGGACTTTGATCAACAATTAGAACTGCTTATTAAAAATGCTTTGGCAGAAGATATAGGAGAAGGTGATCATTCAACTCTTTCAACTATTGCGGCAGATGCAACCGGTAAGGCCATTTTAAAAATTAAAGAAGATGGGGTACTGGCCGGTATGAAAGTGGCTGAAAAAATATTCAGGCATATGCAGCCTGATATTATTTTTACAGCTTTTAAAAAAGACGGTGATGTGATGAAGTCTGGAGAAAATGCTTTTGAAGTAAAAGCAAAAGTGCATACCATTTTACAATGCGAACGTTTGGTATTGAATTGCATGCAACGCATGAGTGGTATTGCCACTTTAGCCCGGCAATACACCCAAAAGCTTCTATCTTATAAAACAAAATTGCTGGATACCCGGAAGACAACACCTAATTTTCGCTTGCTGGAAAAAGAAGCAGTTAGAATTGGCGGGGGTGTAAATCACCGGTTTGGATTGTATGATATGATCATGCTTAAAGACAATCATATTGATTATTGTGGTGGTATTAAAAAAGCAATTGAAAAGGCATATAGTTATGCTGCACAAAAAAAACCGGGATTAAAAATTGAAGTAGAGACAAGAAATATTGATGACGTAAAAAAAGTAATGCTTGTTGGTAAAGTAAACCGCATTATGCTGGATAATTTTACACCTGAACAAATTACAGAAGCATTAAAAATTATTGATGGTAAATATGAAACAGAAGCCAGCGGTGGCATAAACTTAAATAATATGGAGGCCTATGCAGCAACAGGTGTGGATTATATCAGCAGTGGTGCCATTATTCACCAGGCAAGGAGCCTGGATTTGAGTTTAAAGGCAATAATTATTTGAAATCAAAATCATGTCGAAGAAAAAAATACAAATATCGGGCGGATTGGTTTATTCAACCGACCCCAATTTTAAATTACCGGATGAAGAACTTCAGGAACAGGAAACTATTCAACCAGCCCAACAAAATTTAAAAATAAGGCTGGATAAAAAACAGCGGGCCGGAAAAGCTGTAACCCTGGTTGAAGGATTTGCAGGCAGTACTGCAGACAGGGAAGAGCTGGGAAAAAAATTAAAATCTTTTTGCGGTACAGGCGGTTCGGTAAAAGATGGTGAAATAATTATACAGGGAGATCAACGGGATAAAGTTTTGCAATGGCTGCAAAAGAACAGTTATAAAATGGCTAAAAAAATATAAGCCTGACGATTGAAGAATGTTACAAATTATCTTCAGAAGTTTTAGAAGCAATACTCAACGCCCCACTCGGACATTTCCTCACCTGCTCAATAATTTTTTGTGAATCAGATTTACTCAAATCAATCCATGGTTTACGCCGGGGATCAAATACTTTGTCAAGGCCTTTAAAACAAATTCCAGAGTGTATACAAATACCAGGTTTCCATACAACAGTTATTTCTCCGTTGCTGTAGTGATGAGTTTTTAGTGGCATAAAAATTAAATTTACAGGTAAAGCTTGCTGCAATTTACAATTAATAGCATTTTTTATTCCTACTTTTACAGGAAACCAACGGTATGATCTCTAAGATATCAGAAGGTATTACTATTAGCGTAGAAACATACTATCAGCCTGAATACAGTAACCCTGTTAACAGTGAGTTTATGTTTGCCTACAGGATTACTATCGAAAATAACAATGCATTTCCGGTAAAACTTTTAAGGAGGCACTGGCATATTAAAGACAGTAATGCCAGTTTGCGGGAGGTTGAAGGTGAAGGAGTTGTAGGCATTCAGCCACAGATCAATCCGGGAAATTCCTATCAATACATCAGTGGATGTAACCTGCGTTCAGAAATAGGTAAAATGTATGGTACTTATCTTATGGAAAATATCAGTAACAAAAAATCATTTGATGTGATTATTCCGGCATTTGAAATGTGTGCCCCGTTCAAATTGAACTAATTTAACCTTTATATATAGTTTTTTTATCTTACCTTCATCTATAACAACAGGTAAACAGGAGTTGTACTCCTTTTAAAATTCCATATCATTCCCCTTTAATTTTACGGAATACTGTTTAATAAATAATTATACTAATAAACCAGTGTAACCAATCATGGCAAAAATTACATTTTCAAATCAGCACAACAACTTTTATCAAAGTTTAAAAAATTCAGTTGAGGAATATTTTACCGGGAATGAAATTAAAAAAACCGGCAACTGGAGGTTGTTCAGCAAAACAATTATTCTGGTAAGTGTTGCCATTGCTATGTATGGTTTAATAATATTAGCACCTGTAAGTCCCTGGACTGCTTTGTTATTTTGTGTTATTTTAGGAATGTCACTGGCATCAATTGGTTTTAGTGTAATGCATGATGCCAATCACGGCAGCTATTCCACCAATCCAAAACTAAATGACCTGTTGGGTTTAACGTTAAATGCAATGGGGGCAAGTTCTTTTTTCTGGAAACAAAAACATAATATCATTCATCATACCTACACCAATGTAGATGGCATTGATGATGATATTGCAAAGAGCCCGATCATCCGTCATTGCGAATCTCAAAAATGGGTACCGGCCCATAAAGTTCAATATCTTTACCTCTTGCCGGTTTATTCTTTATCAACCATTTTCTGGATTTTTATTATGGATTTTACCAAATATTTTTCCCGTAAAATTTATACAACAGATGCCTGGAAGATGTCGACCAGGAATCATATCATTTTTTGGGCTACAAAGATCTTATACCTCACTTTTTATATAGTAATACCGATTATTGTTTGGGGATTTGTGCCCTGGATTATCGGTTTTTTTGTGCTGAATGCAGTAATGGGCTTGATACTATCATTGGTATTTCAGCTGGCGCATGTTGTGGAGATAACCGAGTTTGAACATGTGCCTTTAGATGAAACAAAACATATCGAAACAGCCTGGGCAGAACACCAGATGAGAACCACGGCTAATTTTGCCATGGGCAATAAAGTCATCTCCTGGTTTGTTGGAGGCTTAAATTTCCAGATTGAACATCATCTTTTTCCACGGGTAAGTCATATTCATTACCCGGCTATCAGTAAAATTGTAATGGAAAAATGTAAGAAATATAACATGCCTTATAATAAATACGATACCATGTTTGAAGCTGTTGCTTCGCATTTCAGGGTAATGAAAAACCTGGGTAAAAAACCTGAAGTTGCACTTCACCAGGTTAAAGCCGCATAACTAAGGCTTATATTTTGCCTGTTGAAAAATTGTTTCCGCATCTGTTGTCATCAGTTGCGTTAAACTTACTGATGGATTCTTCTGCATAAACTTTTTTACGATCTGCCATCCGGCAAAGCTGCCAATATTGCCTGGTGAGGCTTCGCCCAACTCCTGTGTTTTAGGGCTTTCGCCAATATAATTCTTGATTATATTATTATCGATTGTTTGTAAAAAACCATTTTGTACAAACAGGTCCCAAACAGCAGGCTCATGTGCATACACCGCTTTTAATTGTTCTTTGGTATAACCAATCAATTTATATTCTTCCGTTAATGGCAAAACTTTACTCAGTACATACAATCGTTTTCCTTTTTCAACCATTTGCTGCACCAGGGGTTTATCATCCATTTTTTCGGGATAGAGATCCTGCAAAAGCAGTTTTAAACAATCTACCGTAATATAACCTGGTTCAAAACGGTTGCTTACATATTCGGGATAAGTTTCTTCAACAAGTGCTGATCTGTAAAGCGAAAATTTTTTGCCCAGGTGCAGATGAAGCCCAATACAAATAATGTCATCTGCAGTCGCAACTCCAATTCCTGTTAACGGGCCAACAAAAGTGATTATTTTTTTAGGGATAACAGCATTGGGAAAATAATATTTTAAATATTGTAAACTTTTTTTCAGATCTGTTTCATAAGGGGTAAAATCTTTAAAAACAACCTGGCTGCTGTCATAAACACTTTTGTATAACCTGGTAAATTCCCTGACATAAGTAACAACAGTATCGGCAGACCATTTAGGGTCGGCTCCTAAAACAGTATAAATAAAGTTTTCGCCAAAAGACGGATACTTGGCCAGCAACTGATCAAAGCCAGCAGTAAAATTTGTTGTATCCAGGCTGAACAGATCTCTTTCGAACCGTTGGGTGTTCAGCTCAATTTTAATATTGGATACATCCGGCGTTTTATCTGCATTATTACAGGAAATAAAGATGATGGTTGTAATAAGAAATACAAAAACTATTCTCATTTTCTTCATTTAACTTTGTAAGTAAGTAAAATCATTTCTACACATAAAGTTAAGCCCCTTTGGGGGTTTGGGGCATGAAAATATTTTTAGCACAGCAAAACTATCACATCGGCAATTTTGAAACTAACACCCAAAAAATAATCAGTGCTATTGAACTGGCTAAACAACAGGGTGGCGATCTGATCGTATTCAGTGAGCTTAGTGTTTGTGGTTATGCCCCCCGTGATTTCCTGGAGTTTGATGATTTTATTAACAAGAGTTATGCAGCCATTGATACTATAAAACAATATGCTGATAAGATTGGTGTATTGATAGGCGCCCCGGACCGCAACCCGGTTAAAGAAGGGAAAGATTTATTTAATGCGGCTTTCCTGTTGTTTGAAAAAGAAATAAAAGGAATTGCACACAAAACCTGCTTACCCAATTATGATGTGTTTGATGAGTACCGGTATTTTGAACCGGCATACGAATGGGCTGTGATGGAGTTTAAAGGGAAAAAGCTGGCCGTAACTATTTGTGAAGATATCTGGAACCTTGGCGATAATCCATTATACCGCAATTGCCCGATGGATGAACTGATGAAACAGCATCCAGATGTGATGATCAATTTATCGGCATCGCCTTTTGATTATACACATGATGAAGACCGCAAGGCTACCATTAAAGCCAATGTAACTAAATACAAATTGCCTTTATTTTATTGTAATGCTATTGGCAGCCAGACAGAAGTTGTATTTGACGGTGCTTCACTAGTTTTTGATGCAGCGGCTAATCTTTGTGGGCAGCTTCCTATGTTTGAAGAAGCCATACAGTCTTTTATATTAAATGATAACGGAACAATTGATACACCAGTCATTGAACCAGCCAGCCGCATGCCTGATAAAGAATTACTTCCAGTACAACTTGAAGAAAATTTAAATATTAAACAGGTACATGATGCCATTGTTTTAGGAATAAGGGATTATTTTTCAAAAATGGGATTCACCAAAGCCATACTCGGCAGCAGTGGTGGTATTGACAGCGCTGTTACCCTCGCACTAGCCTGTACAGCTTTGGGTAAAGAAAACGTGAGGGCGGTGTTGATGCCTTCGCAATATTCAACATCACATTCCGTAAATGATGCGGAGCAGTTGAGTATCATACTTGGTAATCCTTATGACATCATTCCGATTGAAAATATTTATAAAAGTTTTTTAAATGAATTGAAACCGGTATTTAAAGATTTACCATTCAGCCTTGCCGAAGAAAATATACAAAGCCGTAGCAGAGGAAATTTACTAATGGCCATTGCCAATAAATTTGGATATATTTTACTGAATACATCAAACAAAAGTGAATTGGCAACTGGTTATGGAACGCTTTATGGTGATATGGCAGGTGGTATAGCAGTACTGGGCGATTGTTATAAATTACAGGTTTATGCGTTGGCAAAATATATTAACCGCGATAAAGAGATCATACCAAACAATATCATTACAAAACCACCAAGTGCAGAACTGAAGCCGGGACAAAAGGATTCAGACTCCTTGCCGGATTATCAAGTGCTTGATAAAATTTTATATCAGTATATTGAACGTACACAGGGCCCCAAAGAAATTAAAGGGCAGGGATTTGATGCAGCACTTGTAGACCGGGTATTGAAAATGGTCAATATCAATGAATACAAACGCAACCAGTTTTGCCCCATCATACGCATATCACCAAAAGCATTTGGTGTGGGACGAAGAGTTCCGATTGTGGGAAAATACCTCAGTTGAAAAAGGGAAAAAACTATCAAAGCTTCGCTAATAATTTTTCAAGTAAATGTTTATTTTCTCTTTTAAGCCTTTTAACCTGTAAGTAAAAAACAACAGTTAACACCGGGCAGACAGTAAAAAGAAATCCCACCAGGATAAGCAATAACCATTCAATACCACCGGGCATAGAAAACAGAAAGTTAGTTAAGTTCATAAGGGTATGTTTTATGAACTAAATGTAACTGTTTTAACTTGATTAAACCTTTTCAACAACTACAGCAGTACCATAAGCCAGTACTTCATTAATGCCGCTCATTACTTCATTGGCATCATAACGCATGTTGAGTATGGCATTGGCACCACGTTCATTGGCATGCTGTATCATTAACTGGTAAGCTTCTTCCCTTGTTTTTTCGCAAAGTTCTACATAGATACTCAGTTTACCGCCAAACAAGGATTGAAAGCCTCCGCCGATATTGCCCAGTAAACTCCGGCTTCTTACGGTAATGCCTCTAACCAGTCCCAGGTGTTTGGTGATCCGGTAACCTTCTAATGTATTTGATGTTGTTATCAGTTGCTCGTCTATCATAATAAAATATTTTAGTTAAAGTTATACTCATTTTAACAAAGTTTTTCCCCGTTCATCAAAACGGCAAAATTTTTGTTCAGGCATAGTTCGTAATTTGCGACCTCGCCTTCACTATCCCTAAAGCGAGATAAAAAAGAATTTGGAGAATGAAGTAAGCTGATGATTTGGGGAAGCCGGGAAAAGAAATATTGTACTAGAGTGATTAATTTTCACTTTTTTACTGAAAAAGCAAAAATTAACAAACAGCTGTTGCCAATGAAGCTGAAAACAGTGATATGGCCGGGCTCAAAAAATTTTTAAATTATGGTTCAAACGTCTGAAGACATCCGCTTATTGAATGAAAAGATCAGTCATGCATCAGGATTTGTTTCCCGGATAAATGATGAATTAAGTAAAGTAATTGTTGGCCAGCATGGCATGATCGAACGGTTACTCATTGGCTTATTAAGTAATGGCCATGTTTTGCTGGAAGGTGTGCCGGGCCTGGCAAAAACCTTATCCATTAAATCACTGGCACAGGCTGTTCATGCAAATTTCAGCCGCATACAATTTACCCCCGACCTGTTACCTGCCGATGTGGTTGGTACCATGATCTACAACCAGGCAAAAAATGAATTTATGGTTCGTAAAGGACCTATTTTTTCAAACTTTATTTTAGCCGATGAAATTAACAGGGCACCGGCAAAAGTGCAGAGTGCTTTACTGGAGGCCATGCAGGAAAGACAGGTTACAATTGGCGATACAACGTTTAAATTAGACGAACCTTTTTTAGTATTGGCAACACAAAATCCAATTGAACAGGAAGGAACTTATCCATTGCCCGAGGCGCAGGTTGACAGGTTTATGCTCAAGGTGGTGATTGATTATCCGAACAAGTCAGAAGAACAACTGATCATCCGTCAAAATACATTGGGGTTGAGTTTTCCGCCAATTAATGCGGTAGCATCAACCAGCGAAATTTTAACGGCCAAAGAATTGGTACGCCAGGTTTACCTGGATGAAAAAGTAGAGAATTATATTTTGGATATTGTTTTTGCAACCCGCTACCCGGATAAATACAATCTGCCAAAACTTACACCGTTGATCAGTTTCGGAGGATCGCCAAGGGCAAGTATTAACCTGGCACTGGCTGCAAAAGCTTATGCATTTTTAAATAAACGGGCTTATGTTATTCCGGAAGATGCAAGAGCAATTTGTAAAGATGTGTTGCGCCACCGAATTGGATTAACCTACGAAGCAGAAGCAGAAAGTGTAAATGTAGAGCAGATCATTAATGAGATATTAAGAGTGGTGAATGTACCTTAAAAAGTGTTTCTTGTCTCTTGTTGAGAGTAAAATATTTGATGACTCTTTAAATTTTCAGCAACTAGAAACACAACAGCGAGAAACCAGAAACGATTAATGTTAACTACAGAAGAAATATTAAAAAAAGTACGGGAGCTTGAAATTAAAAGCAAGAAGATCACCACCCATTTATTTACGGGTGAGTATCATTCTGCTTTTAAAGGCAAGGGGATGAGCTTTAGGGAAGTGAGGGAATATTATGCCGGTGACGATGTTCGTTTCATTGACTGGAATGTTAGTGCCAGGTTCAGCCATCCGTTTACCAAAGTTTTTGAGGAAGAAAGAGAATTGACGGTGATGCTGTTAATTGATACCAGCGCCAGTAATTTATTTGGAACTGTAACCAGGCAGAAAAAAGAACTGATGACCGAATTGGCTGCCGTACTTACTTTCAGCGCCATCAATAATAATGATAAAGTGGGGGTAATATTCTTCAGTAATAAAATAGAGAAATATATTGCACCAAAAAAAGGACGCCTGCATGCCTTATACATTGTAAGAGAATTGCTGACCGTAGAAGCTAAACAAAAAGGAACCGACCTGGATGGTGCCATTAAGTTTTTCAGCCGGTCGGTAAAACAACGAAGCATTGCTTTTATTTTAAGTGATTTTTTAACAACCGGGTATGATGATGACCTGAAAGTAATAGGTAATAAACATGATGTGATAGGCATTAAGGTTTATGATAAGATGGATATGCAATTACCGGATGCAGGTTTGTTACAGGTACAAAATGCAGAGACCAATGAAAGCAAATGGATCGACAGCAGTGATGAAATGGTGCGGTATAATTACCAGCAGCATTTTATGCAGCAAAGTGAAATGAGTAAAAATTATTTCAGAAAGGCAGGTTCCGAATTATTGCATGTACGTACAGATGATGATTATGTAAAAATATTGCAGAAGTTTTTCATTAACAGAATATGATGGTGATCAGAAAAAATAAATGGAAAGCTTTATCTATTGGATTAACAGCCTGTTTTTATTTTTGTGTACAGCTTTGTTTCAGTCAAACCATTCAAACCTTTGCAGATAAGAAAGATATTTTAATTGGTGAACAGGTTAGTCTTAAAATAAAAGCAATACTGCCAACCAATGGCAACCGGTTAAGTAAATGGATCAGCTTTCCGGATTCAATTCCACATTTTGAAATAGTTGAAAGCGGAAAAACTGATACCGTAGATTATAAAGACAATTCAAAGGCTGTTGAGCAAACGATCATCTTCACCAGTTTTGATTCGGGTAAATGGGTATTTCCTGCTTTATCTGTTGAATTTACAAATACTCCCGGCCAGCCCATACAAAAATTTCAAACCGATTCATTCCTTGTCAACGTTTCTTATTCGCCTCCCGACAGTACCAATCAATTGCGGGATATAAAACCGATAATGGAAGTTTCCATTACTGACTATACCTGGTATTATATTATTGGCGGCGTTTTGCTGCTGCTGATCATTATTTTTTTACTGATCCGCTATTTAAAGAAAGATAAAAAAACAAAACCGGAAAGATCTGCATCCAATCTTTCGCCTTACGATGAAGCGATGGCAGAAATTAAAAACCTTGCACAATACAATTTGTATAATGCAGAGGAAGTAAAAATTTATCATACAAAACTGTCGGCCATTTTTAAAAATTACCTTGGCCGTAAACAGGGTAAAAATCTGTTTAACAGAACAACCGGCGACCTATTGATAAGAATGACAGAGAACAGCATGAAAACGGAAAATGTATCGAACCTGGCAACAGCCCTGCGCTGTTCTGATGCCGTAAAATTTGCCAGGTATTTACCGGCTGTTGAAGAAAGTGAAGACTGTGTAATGAAAATAAAAGAAACAATTAATTTAATAGAACAACAAATTTACCCACCGAAGCTTTAGCGAACGTGGACAATAAACAACAAACCTATTTTGATTTTCGACTATTTAGATAATATAACCTTTGGCCAGCCCTGGTTTTTTGCATTACTGGTTTTAGTACCCGTATTGATCACCTGGTATGTAACAAAAAATAATAAACGGCAGGGGGCTATACTTATTTCAGATACTTCGGCAAAGGGGTTAACCAACTGGAAAACATCTTTACGGCATTTACCTTTTGTTTTAAGATTGTTGGCAATCGTTTTCATCATTACTGCACTTGCCAGGCCACAAACAATTTATGAGGAACAAAATGCAGAGGGAGAAGGCGTGGACATTGTTTTGTGTATTGATGTCAGCGGAAGTATGACAGCACAGGACCTTACACCAAACCGGCTGGAAGCTGCAAAAAATGTAGCTATTGATTTTGTAAATAAACGGATCACAGACAGGATCGGCGTTGTAATTTTTTCGGGTGAGAGTTTTACGCAATGCCCGCTTACAACTGATCATGGGGTTTTAATATCGGCTATAGAAAGCATCCGAAATGGTTTGCTTGAAGATGGTACAGCCATTGGGTCGGGGCTGGGCACCAGTGTCGACCGCTTACGCACCAGCAAATCAAAAAGCAAGGTTGTTATTTTATTAACCGATGGTGAAAATAACGGCGGGTTGATAGATCCTGAAACAGCCAAAGAAATTGCCAAAGCCTTCCAGGTAAAAGTGTACACCATTGGGGTGGGTACCGATGGCTATGCTCCGCAACCCGTAAACACACCAATGGGTATAGTTATGCAGCAGGGTAAAGTATCTATTGATGAAAAACTGTTGAAATCAATTGCCCTGCAAACCGGCGGCAAATATTTCAGGGCAAAAGATAATGAAGGGTTGGTGGGTATTTATGACGAAATAAATAACCTGGAAAAATCAAAAGTTGAAATTTCAACCCGTACCCGGTACACAGAAAGATTCTTTCCTTTTGTTATTGCCGCACTGGCATTGCTGTTTTTTGAAATACTGTTGAAGTTTACGGTGTTCAGGAAGTTTCCTTAAAATCCTTATATTTTATTAATAGTGTGAGTATCCTGAGTAGGAAATACCTATAGCGGCCAAAATCATATTCTAATCTTTAGGCTCCCACAATTGAATTTTATTTCCTTCAATGTCTAGAATATGGACAAATTTGCCATATTCAGAATCCTCAATTTTGTCTACGATAGTTACGTTTTCCTTTCTTAATTCTTCAACTAATGTTTCTAAATTGTCTACTCTGTAGTTTATCATAAAGTCTTTTGTTGAAGGCTCAAAATATTTTGTGTTTTCTTTAAAAGGATTCCACTGGGTAAGCCCCTTTTTAGTGCTGTCATCAATCTGCTGCCATTCAAAGCTTGTTCCATATGGGCTTGTGTCAAACCCAAGGTGTGTTTTATACCATTCGTTAATTGCGTTAGGGTCTTTACATTTAAAGAAAATACCACCTATTCCTGTTACCTTTTTCATTTTTGTATTTTTTTTGTTTGATATTATTGACTTAAAAGCGAAACCGAATAGAAACGAAGCAGCAATTAGTGTTATCGTCAATGACATCTTTTTCATTGTCTATAAAATTATTTTTAAAATTAAACTTTTTTTATTTTATCATAAACATTTGAGGTCTGTCTTACGCTTACCACCAACAACCGGGGTTTGGCGAAGGCTGGATATTTGATGTTGTGTCCGCTGGTACATCTCCCCGGTAAAGTTGTGATGATGAAGTTAACTGAAAAGTTTAAGAGATATTCGTTTGCCAGGAACTGCTCTACAGTAGTGAATTTCAGCTGATGTTTCATTACATGCCCCGCTTTTGCCAAACCTTATAACTGTATTTGCCATTCTACTTTGTTTGTATAAAACTTATTTCGATTTATCGATCAAAGTTGCCTGAAATGTTGTACGTTTCCATTGCCCATCATTATTTGACCAAATCTGGGTGAACCTGATTTCTTGCGTTACTTTTTCTTCACCAAACTTATAACTCATTTTTCCAGTCACTACGGCAATATTGTCATTATAGAGAATTATTTCAATATCATTGGCAACGATATCTGAAATTTTTCTTGGTGTAGCGGCATAAGTTAGCCAATCTTGTCTATGAAGAATTTTACCCCATATATCACTATGTCGATATTCATATGCAAGTAGTCTGCCTAAGGCAACAGTGTCACTTTTGCCCCATGCTTCTGTGAAGTATTGAATTTTTTGAAGAAGCTCTTGTCGAATTATTTCATTAGGTTTTATTGGTTGAATACTTGTTTTTTGTTGAGAAAAAACATTCAAATAAAACATTGTTAGTATAAAAAAAAATAATCCTTTCATGGCAATTTAGGTTTAATGTTTATTGGCAATTTCAGCTAACGTCAGGTATTTATGAAGGCGGCACGAATACTCTGCCATGGTTTGTGTCGTCAAGAACCGTGGCGGATTATTTTCCATCAATTGTTTTACTTCCAGGTAATGTACCTGCAGTTCTAGAAACTACTTGCCATTGATTATTTCTGCGCACCCATATATCTGCAATATATCCCTGAGAGTCAAAATCATTTTTAAAAAACTTTCCAGCCCAATTATACAAGGAGGTTATTACAGCTACATCTCCGTACACTTGAATTGAAACTGCAGTTTGTTCCCATCGTGTGATTTGTAAATTATTAAATAAATTATACAACCAGGTGGCACGGGGTGTTATACGTGAGGTATTGCCATCCCATGAGTGTAACGCATATTCGGCTGCCATTAACTTATTCAATGTAACACTGTCATGCTTAAGCATTGCATCCATCCAAAGATATGAGAGTCTTTTAAGTTCTGCTTTTACCGTTGAATCATTGTCAAACTCAATATTTTCATTTTTTAATTCAGCGGTATATACAGGAGGCTTTTTAAAGTCAACAATCTGCCTGACAATCATTAATTGAGATTGCTCATTGGCTTGTATATGAGCTTTAGCATTAAACCCTATAAAAACAAGTCCTAAGATTAGTTTGTATTTCATATTATTAGTTTTTTGATTAATAAAATATTTATTACTGTCGGTTATTTTGGAAATCGCATTTGCCATGGCGCATAACGTCCGGGTATTTGCGAAGGCGGGTTATTGATGCTGTGTCCGCCCACATGCCTAACTATATAAAGAAACAAAATTTTGATGAAAACGTAAAGCTAATTACTGAACGGTCGGCCCATGACCAATAATTAGTAGCAATAAAATGCTGAAGAAAGTTTGTCCAGCCACACTTGCAGCAATACTTTTGTTGGCAGCAGTTTATTTTACATCAATCTAAACCCAATTGTTTAAAGTGACTTTTTAGGTTTAAATTTCAAAACCTTTAAACCTATGATGTCTCCAACATAAATATTCCCTTTACTATCAATTGCTATATCATGAAACCAGCAAGTGGTTCGATCAGATGAACCAGTAACTCCAAAATGATTTTTGGCATGCTGAGATGAGTCAAACTCAAGAATAGTTGACCCCATAACTGTACTGTCCATTTTTTTTGTTGGATCGTAGTCAATAGCAAATAGATGGTCTGCTTTGTCAATAGTAATTGAGGGAAGTTGTTCTACCTGAGCATCGTTTTTTAATTCTCTTAAAAAATTACCTGAGGTATCAAATAATTGTACTCTGTTGTTTTGTCTGTCTGCAACATAAATAGTATTGTTGTGATCAATGGCTATGCCATGTGGTATAATAAATTCTCCAGGCTTGTTTCCGTATGTGCCCCATGATTTGATGTATTTTCCTGATGAAGTAAATTTCACTACTCTGCTATTGCCATAGCCATCACTTACATAGAAAGAACCATCATCTGCAACAGCAATATCGGTTGGAAGATTAAAATGTAAAGAATCATTGCCTGGGACTTTTGCTACCCCTAATTTCATAAGTAATTTTCCATCGTGGCTAAATTTGAATATCTGATGTAGTCCTACATCGGTCAACCAGACATTGTTCTGTTTGTCAACTGTCAATCCGTGAGGCATAATGAAATAGTTCGCACCCCAAGAGTTGATAATTTTTCCCGATTCATTATCAAGTTCTAGTACCGTATTTTGAGAAATAACTGAGTCTGGGAATGGGGTAGTCCATTTGCGCCCCGTTCTATGAAAAACAAATATGTGGTCGTCTTTATCAATACCGATACCTGTCGGTTGGCTTAGTTTATAGCCTTTACTAAGTTCGGGCCAGATACTTACCAATTCATAGTTAAGCTGGGTTTCGCTGTTTTTTTCGGAGGCCTTTTTCCCATTACAGGAAAATATGCTAGTCATTATTAAAAGTGCAAAAAATAATTTCATATTTTAGAATTGAATTGCTTGAATTTTTAGACTGATTGCAAATTGCTGCCAACGTCCACGGCTTACATGCTTTCTCGTGTTGGACGTCAAACCGTATAGCAGCCAACGTCCGGGGCTTGGCGTCAGGCGGGGTATTAGAATTCCGTCTGCCTGGTCGGTCAACCCGTTAGAATTTGTTTACTTGAAGTTACACGAAATATTTATTATTAAACGGTCATACCCCAGCCACAGTTTGGATATGCATAAAAGCTGATGTTACAACGTCATGCCCCGCTTGCGCCAAACCCGTGTTGGCTGCAGTTAAATTAAATAAATATAAATTGAAAATATTACCTTTCAGTCTTAGAACAGTTGGATTATTTTAAATCAGTAAAACGGTTTGTATGAAAACAATCATTTTTATCACTTTCTTCCTTTTGGTAGCTTTCAAGGGAACATGTCAAATGACTGTTGCTGACTCTGCGATCATAGCCATAAAACAATTAACGGAGCAATGGTATGCTGCTATTAAAAATAGAGATTCAGTAGTAATTGATAGGATATTGGCGGATGATTATACAGTAAATGGGTCCTGGCCCAAATCAAAATGGTTCAATAATATTCTTCATCATTTTGAAATGGATTCATTTGAAGTAGCCGCAGTTCCTAAATGTTCCTATTATGACGATGCAGTTTTGAGTGAAGGGAAATTATACTGGAAGGGAACAAGGGATGGAAAGCCTTTCATGAATGCTGAGTTCAGGGTAACTGATATTTGGGTTTATAGGAACGAACATTGGCAGGTACATATGCGATTGCTGCAGTTTTTGAAGAACAGATAGTTGCCAAAAATAACCTGTTATGATTTTTAGGGTCTAACCTAATTGCTGGCAACGGGCAGGGCTTGCCGCAGGTGTGGAATTAGAATTGTGTCTGCCCGGCCCCGATGTTAATTGAAAATATTTTGTTGAAGTTAAGAATTAAAGTTCAGCTGTGTTTGTCCAGCCCGGAACTGAAGCCCAATAAAGAAATAAAAGTACAAGTGAACAACTAAAAGCCCAACAGAATTCCGTCCAGCCCGAACCAAAGTACAGCGATGCAAAATGCCGAAGTTTGAATGTCAAGCCCTGCTTGCACAAAACCCAATGTTGTGCGTTCGTTTTTCTGTCTCCTAATTTTTAAATATTTTATCTAACCAGGTAAAAATGTTTTTAAAGTCATCTTTTGAAAGCCCTTTTAGGTCATGTTCTTCACCTTCCTTTACAACAGATACACATTCTAAGCCTTCAGATTTATACTTTTCAATAAATGGTTGGGCGGATTTAACTGAAACCCATTTGTCACTTCCCCCAAAAATAAGATACACGGGCGGCGCATTTTTTGTAACAATTTGTAACGGTGATATTAAAGAATCAATACTTCTTCTTTCAGCACTATTTTCAATAGGCATATAAATATTCGTAGAAGTATCAATTTTTGTATAGTTAAATGCCCCACTTTGAAAACTTTTCTGACTCGAAGTTCCTGCCTCAAATTTTAAGAAATTTGTAGGCGAGCATAACGCAATTACTGCCTGCACTTTGGATGACATTTTTGAAATGGAATCTTTTGATTGTACATCTTTAATATCATTTGATAAGCCTGCAAGTAAAGCAAGATTTCCACCTGATGAGTGCCCCGTAATGGAAATGTAATTGGCGTTGATATTATAAGTTGCAGCATTGTACCTAACATATTGTATGGCTCGTTGAATATCTTTCAACATATTAGGGATAGCATATCGTGGTGCTGCACTATGTATTGTGAGAAAAACAGTGTATCCTTCATTCAGATAGGGGAACGCCCATTTTAGATAATTAGGTTGCTGTGGATAACTGTAAGTAAGTGATATCCAGTTATAGGAAGATTTGAAGCCACCACTTACAAGACTGATAATGGCTTTGCCATTTATTTTCTCCGGCTTTAGAACAACCATCGTTAGAGCAGTACCATCTTTTCGGCCATATATTACTTCTTGCTGTGTATAAGGCATAACCTCTTGAGCAAAAAGATTGTTAGAGATTAGAAAAATTAAAACTGTTAATAATCCTTTCATAAATTCATTAAGCTTTGGTGCGTTCGTGCTTTTTTAAACTAGTTTATCTTGTATGCATTCTTTAATTCAGAAATAAGTTTAGTATTGAGGCTGTCAAATGCTTTGTAATAAAATAATGCATTGCCTTTGGTTATAGTTGTAAACAAACTAATGCGATTTATATCTTCCACTTTATCAAGTTTATTTGCATTTTTAAGATGGAAGGGAATGTATAAATTGCTTTCTTTGTATCTTCTTATTCCTATACCCAATTGATTGAATTTATCAAAATATTCATCATCATTGTGTTCAATTAAAAACGGGTCTATGTTATCTGCTATGTATTGGTTTGTTCTTTGATTCCTGGCTTTTATTTCTGTCATTGAAGTTGATAATTCAATAATGCTGTTTTGTAGAGATTTATTTTTAAAGTACCTCAAAGAACCTGAATTTATTAATAGATTAAGCACTGCATCCCTTGGCTCAAAAATAACAGGTCTATTTATCGTAAGAGCTATTTGATAGTTAATTGCAAACTCTTTTGAAACATTTGTAAGGTTACTGTCTCTTAAATATAGCTTTAAATATTGTATAGCACTATCTTTCCGTAACGTAGCCATGATAGCTTTATCAACTGCATCTGAATTTAATTTCAGTTCTACATAAAAACTATTGGATAGTTCTTTAGCTCTGTCGCTTTCAATTTTATGCTCTAACTGATACTCTGCTAAAAATCCGCAAAACACGGCAAGGAACAACATTAAAAATTCCCAGAAATAGGATTTCCAATTTTTCTTATGATGTGGTGCTGCCGGATCATGTGCATGATGATGTACTTCCATATTTTCATTTTCTTGATTTGGGTTAATAATCTCCGTGTCGTTGGTAAGGATAATTTCGTCCGAAGGATTTTCCGATTGAGTATTTGCCGGATTATCTAAATATTCTTCGTCTGTATTGTCTGCCATTTAGTTTTGGTTGGTTATGTTATTTGAGTGTTCAATCGCATGACGCACAACTCATAAATATACGCAACTCCTGTACTTCAAAACATTATATTTCAATATATTTATGTACAATGCTTTTGGTTAAGTTTAAATATTACAATCCGGTTTTAAAAATTGCTTTTAATAACTGGGGGCAGGTTTACCTGCTGCCTGAAACCCCGGTTTTATTAAAACCCGAACTGCACCGCAGTGCTCTTGTTTATCGCCTGCCCGGCACAACCCGGTGCATAAGCTATAAAAAATTAAAGCAGGGTATGGTGAACCGGGAAATAAGCATTTGGATTGATCCCTTACCTAAACCTGAAAAGATTGATTGGTTGTAGTTTAATCCAAAATTTTAGGTCTCCTAACCTAAAGGTTTT
>JAYVEQ010000090.1:0-18833 GCA_043748745.1 Chitinophagaceae bacterium
CTGGTAATTGATGCCATTATTAATTGAATATTGATAAGCAGGTGTACCGCCACCGGCAGTGATGGAAATGGTTCCATCATTATTGGGACAGGTGGCAAAGCCTGAAAATGCAAGAGCAGTTAAAACTGTTGGTTGCGTTAGTGTGAAAGCAAATCCATAAATACAACCAAGTGCATCTTTAATTAAAAAATTGTAAGTGCCGGCAGTTAGTCCGCCGAATGTTGCACCGGCCTGGTAAGTTGTGCCTCCATTTATAGAATACTGGTATGGGGCAACACCACCTGATGCATTTATTATAATGCTGCCATTGTTATTGCCATTACAAAGTGGTGATGTTAATGTTGATGTAGCAGTAATTGCCGGGTTGGTTGTTAATGTTGCAGTATTGCTTCCTGTACAACCTAATGCATCAATAAATGAAATGGTATAAACACCCGGAGCAAGGCCGGTAAAAATATTACTTGCCTGTGGAGGACCAGCATTTAAAGAATATTGATAAGGTGCAGTTCCGCTGGTTGGTGTAATGGTTATTGAACCATTATTAATATTTGAGCAGGGTGGGTTTGAAGAAGTAATGGTTGAGGTAAGCCCTGATCCCTGAGCAACAGTTATTGAAAAAGTACCCGTGCATCCAAACATATCTCTGACCGAAACGGTATGGACACCTGCTGCTACATTTATAAAAATATTACTTGCCTGTGGTGCCCCGCCATCCAGCCGGTATTGGTAAGCCGGTGTTCCGCTGGTTGGGTTGACAGTTATTGTTCCGTCATTTAATGTTGGGCAGGTAGTTGGTGTAGAAGTTACATTGGCTGTTAATGGCGTGCTGCCGGCAATTACTGTTATACTAACTGTTCCGGTACAACTTGCAGCATCGGTAAATATTACGGTATGTGGTCCTGCAGCTACATTAGTAAAAATATTACTTGACTGTGCCGGTCCGCCATCCAGTGAATAAGAATAAGGAGCAGTACCTCCGGTTGGTGTTACCGTAATAGTTGCGTCGGCCGAAAGTGGACAGGAAGTTTGAGTTGCTGTAATACTGCCGGGTATAGTACTTGTTGTTGTAATTGTTACATTAAATGTGTTGGTACAACCATTGGCATCTGTAACAACTATTGTATAAGGTCCTGCAGCAAGTCCTGTATAAGTATATGCAGCCGGAACTGTTTGCGGTGCACCTCCATTTAAAACATAAGTATAAGGACTCGTTCCGGCTGTTGGTGTAATTGTTATTGTACCAACACTGGCACCGCAGGTTGTAGGGGTTGATGAAGTTGTTGCAGGGAGTGAGTTTAACCTTAACACATTTATAGTATCTAAACTGTAAAATGTACCGGAATTATCAATTTTCTGGTAGGTAGTTTTTACAACATACAGGGTTGGGACATTTGGAGGAGGACAGATATTTGTAAAGTTCCATTCAAATGTATTTAAATTTAACCGGCTTGTATCTCCAGTAGCGATAACTGTTCCAACAGAATTTAATAATTCAACACTTCTGTATAACGAGGCTCCGTTTTTTGGTATAAATCGCCAGGTTTCATTCATTCCAACAAAACCCCATGGCGGATCTGATACTCTTCTTCCGGGTGGCATAATGCCAGTTGTGCGGTTATAATCCTGCATTCCAATCATTGACTTGCCATTATTCCAACCGGGACAAATCTGTTTATCAAAAACTGAAACTTCTACCACTCCGGAAGATTCATTTAAAATAATCTGGTGTGTATTTTGGATCAGGTTTTGACAGGCAGTTGAAAATAAAGGCACTTTATAAAAACTTAAAATCCATTTCCTGGTTGGTGCAAAACCCACTGTATCATATTTTATTCTTTGAGTAGGCGAAGTAGGATATGCAGGATCAAGATCATGATAGGGGCCCATGATCAAACCCCGGTCATAGCCGGTATTAGGCAGATCTCCGGCAGAAGTGCTGTAATGGCTGAATTGACCAGCTTTGGTAATATCAAAACAAACATATCCGTTAGTACTGGCAACAAGAGCGTTATAGTTTGTTCCATAAAATGGAAATGTAAACGGAAGGGTTATAACTGAAGAGTACGTATCATCTATTGTGAGATTAGTTGGAATACCCGGTACTCCCGGGTTAACAAGCGGGAAGCAAGCTGATGTAGAAGATATATTATTAAACGTATAATCAGAAGCTAAAGATCTGAGATCAGGAAATTGTGCATTCAATGTTATACAAGCTGTACCACATGAAACTGTAATAGTACGTGGACAACTATAAGACAGATTCTGTGTATGAGCATTGTAAATATTTGAAATACAAATAAACAGTAACAGTAAAATTTTCCTCATGCAATGAAATAGATAACTAAATGAGGTCGGAAGTTAATTAAAATCCTGTAAACGAAACACATATTAAAAATTCCATCTTACAAAAGCTTCCATAGCAGCATATTGTGTCAGGCCAAGCTGGGCATACAGTTTAGCCGTATTTGCATTGCGTTCTTCGGCCCGCTGCCAGAATTCACGGTCATCACTGCCCTGGAAAGGCACACTGTCTTTTTGCGACTGGTGAATAAAAATCCCATGCCGTTTTTTTATCACCTGGTCGGGGCTCATGGGCATGGCCATTTCAATTTCGGTGATGTCCCATTCCTGCCAGGCACCTTTATATAACCAGAGCCAGCAATTATTTATCCAGCCATTTTTCTCTTTTTTAATTCTTTTCAAAGCTTCAAGCACCACATCAAAACAAACCTTATGTGTACCATGCGGATCGGCAAAATCGCCGGCACAATAAATCTGCTGGGGCTGCAATTTATTTAACAGGTCAACAGTTTGCTGTATATCTGCTTCGCCCAAAGGATTTTTTTCGATGGTACCTGTTTCATAAAAAGGCAGGTTCATAAAATGGATATGCTCATCTTTTAACCCAACATAATTGCAGGTGGCTTTAGCTTCGCATCTTCTTATCAATCCTTTTATGGCACGTATGGTATCTGTATCTTTTTCAGTCGATTTTTTAATTTTCAAAAATGCCGTGGCTTCATCCAGTATTTTTTTGCTCTTGGTTTCATCAATGTCAAACATATTTTCAAAACCAACTGCAAAATCAATGAACCGGGTAACAAACTCATCAGTTACTGCAATATTGCCACTGGTTTGATAGGCCACATGTACTTCATGCCCCTGGTCGTGCAGCCGCATGAAAGTGCCGCCCATACTGATGATATCATCATCGGGGTGAGGGGAGAAGAGCAGCACTTTTTTTGGAAACGGTTCACTGCGTTCGGGATGATTTGTCCGTTGTTCTGTTTGTTTTCCTCCCGGCCAGCCGGTGATGCTGTCTCTTAATAAATAAAATACCTGCAGGTTAATGGCATAGGCATCTCCTTTTTCTACCAGCAGATCACTCAGGCCATTATCATTATAATCTATATTGGTTAAGCTTAAAACAGGCTTGCGCAATTTTAAAGCAAGGTTTACTACTGCACGTTTCACCATAGTCTCCGTCCATTCACATTCGCCGGTTAGCCAAGGGCTTTTAAAACGGGTTAATTCAGCCGCACAGTTTTCATCAATTACAAAAGTGCAGTTATCATGGTTTTGTAAAAGCGAAGCCGGAACATCTTCGGTATCATCTTCTTCAACAGCTTTTTTTACAACGGACCCTTTGGTTTGGCCCCAGGCCATTAAGATTATTTTTTTAGATTTTAAAATGGTACTGATGCCCATGGTGATAGCCATTCTGGGCACCTGTGTCATGTTGCCAAACTCATAAGCATTGGCAATACGGGTGCTGTTATCCAGTGTTATTAATCTTGTTTTGCTGTAGATGCCGCTGCCGGGTTCATTAAAACCGATATGGCCGTTAACACCAATGCCCAGTATCTGCAGGTCAAGCCCGCCTGCATTTTCAATTTGTTTTTCGTAATTCAAACAATGTTCTTTCACTTTATCTTTTGGTATCATACCATCGGGCAGGTGATAATTGCCGGGATCAATATCTGTATGTTCAAATAAATTCTTGCGCATGAAATAATGATAGCTCTGCAGCGCATCTTTATCCATGGGGTAATACTGATCGAGATTGAAAGTGATGACATTTTTAAAACTGAGTCCTTCGGTTTTATGCAGATGTACGAGTTGGGCATATAATGTTTTGGGAGAAGAGCCTGTTGCCAGGCCAATAACTGTTTTTTCTCCGGCGGCTTCTTTTTCTTTTATGAGTGCAGCAATCTGCTTGGCAACAAATACAGAACCCGAAGTTGAATCCGGGAAAATTTTAACCGGTATTTTTTCTAACGAATCGGTGAGATCAATTTTAGTCATGATAGTATGTAGCGGTTGGTATAAAGTTAGGTTTTTTTGGTTGTTGAAGATTGTTGAAAGTTGTTTCAACTTTTCAACCCATAAACAATCTTCAACAATTTTCGACCTTACTGCACCTCTATCTCATCAACAAACAACCAGGCCGGGTTACCGGCACCGGGCTTACCAGATGGAATTATACCAAAATTCTTTGCCCTGATATGTACGTACCTGCAAAATTTTTCTTTTTTGATTTCAATTTTATTTAGGTCATCTTCCTGTTTAATATCAACCGTAACCATTTCAATTGGCGGGATCCTGGATATTTGTGTAGAATCAAAATAAGGGATATAAGAAACCTCAACCTGGCTGGGTAAATAGATCCAGCTTCCGTTTTGCTTCAACACATGTAAAGTGACTTTCGATATATCTATATCTTTTCCCAGGTCTATTGTTGCGTCCATATCAGTTCCTAAAAAACCTAAAAACTCGGATGATTTTGCCATTCCTTTTTCATTTTGCACGCCATCAACCAGCGTAAATGCACCATTAGCTGCATAACTTTTGTTGGGTTGTGTTACAAGTGTAATTTTTTTGCCGGTGGCTTTATTGAAATTGAATTTCAGATCTGCTGAAAAAATATTTTCAAAAGGCGATAACTGTGCATTACCCCATTGTTCTCCTTTTTGTTCGGGAACAGGTTTCCCCAGCATTCTTATACCATATAATCCTGATTTCGTAATGACAGTACTGATAGAATCTGTATAAATTAAAAACTGGTTTTCAGTTTTATTTCCGAAATAATACTTTGATTTTTCCTGTTTTGAATTTACAGACAAATAAATGCCTTCATAACCGGGAGTTGATGAAATATTTATTTTCGGTTCATAAATTGCCTTACTATAATTTATTTTTTGTTTATCCAGTCTTTCAAAAATTATTGGTAACCTTCTCTCAAAATCGCTCCAATCTCTTTTATCTTTCGGGCTCCACAATACTTCACTCAATGCAATCATGCGAGGAAAGATCATGTATTCCACTTTGCTTATATTCGCCATATATTCGGTCCACACATTGCCCTGTGCACCCAGTACATGCTTTGCCTGTTCTGCATTTAAAGCTGCAGGGATGGGCTCGTAACTATATACTTTTTCTAATGGTAAATAACCACCAATAGTTACACTGTCTTCATTCTTGCTTTGGCTATGGTCCAAATAACAATGGCTGCCCGGTGTCATGATCACATCATGGTTTTGTTTGGCTGCTTCAATACCGCCTTCTTCGCCACGCCAGCTCATTACGGTGGCATTGGGTGCAAGGCCACCTTCTAAAATTTCATCCCAGCCAATAATTTTTCTGCCTTTACTGTTCAGGTATTTTTCAATGTGCTGAATAAAATAACTCTGCAAGGCGTGTTCATCTTTTAAATTATTGTCTTTAATTCTTTTTTGGCAAAGCGGACAGGTTTTCCATCTTTCCTTCGGGCATTCATCACCACCAATATGAATATATTTTGACGGGAATAACTGCATGACCTCATCCAGCACATTTTGTAAAAAAGTAAATGTGCTGTCGTTACCGGCGCAATACACATCATCTAAAACACCCCAGGTGTCCATTACTTTATAGGGCCCCTTGGTGCAACCTAAATATGGATAGCTGGCCAATGCAGCAGTACTGTGGCCGGGCATTTCAATTTCGGGAATTACAGTGATATACCTGTCTGCAGCATATTGTACAATTTCTTTTATTTGTTGTTGTGTGTAATAACCGCAATATTTTATGCTGTCGTATTTGTTGCTGCCATAACGGCCAATCAAAGTGCGGTCTCTGCAACCGCCAACTTGTGTAAGCAAAGGATATTTTTTTATTTCTATCCGCCAGCCCTGGTCTTCGGTTAAATGCCAGTGAAACGTATTGTATTTATAAGCAGCTAAATAATCAATATATTTTTTTATGAAGGAAACGGGGAAGAAGTGACGGCCAACATCGAGGTGCATGCCACGATAGGGGAAACGGGGGTAATCTTTTATTTTACAAACGGGTAATGTAATTTGTTTTTTAGAATTACGTCTAATAATTTGTTTTAATGTTTCAAAAGCATAGAATAACCCATTTGCATTTCCACTGATGGTTATATTTTTTTTAGTTATTTCGATTTCATAGCCATCACTTTTAGCTTTATTACTGAAGTCAAGAAATATTTCAGTAGGCAGGCCATAACTATGGGTATCTCCATCAATAAACTTTATAATGCCATAGTTTTTTTTAAGGTATTGTTTAAATAAAGATATTCCACCATCACCAGGATTTATATTGTCATTCAAAATGAAGCCCAACGGCTCTTTAACAATGAGATTTCCTTTGCCCATCTTCACTTCAGCAGGCATTGGCACAATGTTCAAATTATTTTGTGCCTTGCCAATTAGGCCTGAGAAAAGCAGTAAAAAAAAAATATTTTTTTTCATCTTAATTATTAGTTCTTTAAAACCGGTAGTACAATTTTGCTGGCATTTACAGCATCATGATAAATTTTTATCGTTGCTTTCTGAAAATCACTGTCGCCAGCTTTATATATGTCCATGAATTTTTGTGGGTTCCTGTCGGCCAGTGGAAACCAGCTGCTTTGTATCTGTATCATCAGCTTATGGCCCTTCTTAAAAGTATGTGCCACATCAGGCAGGGTATATTTCACTTCGGTTATTTTACCGGGTGTAAAAGCTTCGGGCTTTTCGAAACTGTTGCGGTATTTACCCCGCATGATCTCTCCACGTACCAACATTTGGTAGCCACCCATGGGGTAAGTTTGGCCATTTCCTTTACCGAATTCTTTTTCATCATATTTAAATTCATCCGGAAAAACATCTATAAGCTTTACCACAAAATCTGCATCGGTGGTAGAAATGCTTGTCATTAAATCTGCTACCAATGGGCCTCCAAGTGTAATGTCCTGCTGCAATACATCAGTACTAAAGCTGAGTACATCGGTGCGTCGGCTGGCAAAACGTTGATCGTCGGTCATATACTCTCTTGTTCTGTTTAAATGAACATCTTCGGTATAAGGAACCGGGTGTGCAGGGTCGCTGATGTATTCACTGAATGCATTGTTATTTGATATTTTATTTTCGAAAGATAATTTACCATTACTGCTGATGAAAAGATTTTTATATTCAACATTCTTTGCCGGCCATTCATTTAATCTTCTCCACTCATTTTCTCCACTGAAAAAAACAGTGGCTTCGGCAATATCATGTACTGTGCCTTTCAACTTCAAATAAAAATTAAAAAACGGCATTTCAATATTACGTTGATAATAGTCGCTTGTTTTTTTACCAAAACGAACATTACCCATGTAAGAGCCATCGCTTCTGCCACCCCAACCGCCATGAAACCAGGGGCCTATTACCAAACGATTGTCAGTATTCTTGCTTTTTTCTTCAATGGCCTTATATAAATTCCATGCGCCAAAACAATCTTCAGCATCAAATAAGCCACCCACAACAAGCATTGCAGGTTTTACATTGGTTACAAAATTCCTTGCATTTCTTGCTTTCCACCAGTCATCGTAATTGGGGTGGTTGTACATGTCTTTCCAGAATGCGATACTATCTCCCATTATTTTTGCAAAGTTTTTTAATGCACCGGTTTTTAAATAAAAATCATAATTATCCTGCGATGGGATAGTGAAACCGGGAACCCAATCTTTCGTTGGTTTAGGGCGGGGTTTTCCAAAGCCGTCATAAAAACTAAAGCCATCCATTAAAAAGAATGCTCCGTTGTGATGAAAGTCATCGCCCTGGAACCAATCGGTAACCGGCGCCTGCGGACTAACAGCTTTCAATGCCGGATGGCCGCTTAAAGCAGCCATGGTTGAATAAAAACCCGGGTACGAAATACCAAAAACGCCAACCCGTTTATTATTGCCGGGAATATTGTTGATCATCCAGTCAATGGCATCATAGGTATCACTGGCTTCATCAAATGCTGCACCTTTTTTATTGGCGTTGAAAGGACGAACATCAACAAAATCACCTTCACTCATAAATTTGCCACGTACATCCTGTATGGCAATGATATAACCTTCTTTTAAATAATTGATCCAGTAAGATTCATATAAGCGGGAGCTTATTTTATCCTCACCATAAGGCCAGCATGAGTAAGGTGTACGTGTTAATAAGATGGGATGTTTTTCTGAACTGTCCTTTGGGATATAAAATGCGGTAAACAATTTATTGCCATCACGCATGGGCAGCATACGTTCTATCTTATAATAGTTTTGTCTTGTCCATATGGAATCACTGTTTTGGGCAGTAAGATTGGTTACAATCAAAACCAAAAAACAAAGCAGGGGGAAATATTTTTTCATTTGATAATTATTAGCGTGTTAAATTTAATGAAACTATATTGTTTATTATGACAAATCGTGAACAGATCATTAATAATTTTTATGCTGCATTTCAAAAACTGGATTACAAGGGGATGAACAGCTGTTACAGCGATGATATTGTTTTTTTTGATCCGGTATTTGGTTTATTGAGGGGAGAAGAAGCAAAAGCCATGTGGGAGATGCTTTGTAAAAATGCAAAAGACTTTTCATTAACCTTTTCCAATATTCAGCACCTGGATGATGAATACAGCACCTGTGACTGGATTGCCTCTTACACTTTTTCCAGGACAGGGCGAAAGGTGGTGAATAAAATTAAAGCCAACATGCGTTTTTCAGATGGAAAGATCATTGAACACAGTGATGCATTCAGCCTGCATAAATGGAGCAGCCAGGCTTTGGGTTTCAGCGGCTGGCTTTTAGGGTGGAATTCATTTTTTCAACGTAAAATAAAAAACCAGGCCAAACGGAATTTAATAAAATTTATGCAACAATAAGTTTTAAACTATTTTCTTTACTTGCAAAACGTTTAAACTGTTTGTATATTTCTGTATTATTAATTAAAACCAAACTGTTAAATTATGGGAAGTTTATTTGATTATTTAAACTGGCCGGCTATAGCTGCAGCAGCACTTGCTTATTTTGCTTTAGGTGCTTTATGGTATTCTAAATTATTATTTGTTAAAAAATGGATTGCTTATTTAAAAATTGATGTTAATGATCCGAACGCCAAAAAGGGTGTGGGCCTTATGTTTGGCGGATCTCTTATAATGATGTTTATACAAAGCCTGGCTATTGCCATATTGGCTGAGCGCCTTGGTATAAGAGGCGCAGGCTGGGTGAGTGGCTTAAAATTAGGCGCATTTACCGGCTGTTGTTTTTGTGCCGCAACTATTGCTGTTAATTATCTCTATGAAAAAAAACCATTGGGCTTATTTTTAATTAATGCCGGTTATGCAGTGGTTGGAAATATTTTAGCAGGGATCATTATTTGTGTGTGGCAATAATAAAAAGTGGTTTGTAGTTTGTTATAATTTGTAAAAACTACAAATCACAAACCTGGAGCTATTCTACTGTTGTTACTTTAACTGTATTTGTAGGCAGGTGCAACTCAACCGGTGTGCTGCCGGTATTTACTACAACGTCTCCGCTTTTTAAAAAGCCACGTTCCTTTAAAATATTTATCTGGTCAAAAATTATACCATCCAGGCTTTCTTCTTCGGCATAATAAAATGCCCTTACACCCCAACTTAAACTTAACTGGCCCAGCAAAGATCTTTCTTTACTGAAGATATATAAAGGCGCATGCGGCCTGTAGCTGCTCAGCATAAATGCTGTGTAGCCGCTTTGTGTCATACCAACCAATGCCCTGGCATTAGTATCCTGTGCAAGTTTACAGGCGCTGTAACAAACAGCATCGCTTAAAAAAGAAGGAGAGTGGGGTTGTGGAGATAATATATCATCGCGGTTATAATCATACATGGTTTTTTCTACTTCCAGGATGATTCTGACCATGGTTTCCACAACCTGAACAGGATATTCACCCATGGCAGTTTCGCCACTCAGCATTACGGCATCGGCGCCTTCAAGTACAGCATTGGCAACATCACTGACTTCACTTCGGTTTGGTTTGGTGCGATCCATCATACTTTCCATCATCTGCGTAGCAACAATTACCGGTTTGGCCCGATGCATACTTTTGCGGATGAGTTCTTTCTGTATAATAGGCACCTGCTCAACCGGAAGTTCAACTCCCAGGTCACCACGGGCCACCATGATTCCATCACTTTCAACAATAATATCCCTGATGTTTTTTAATGCTTCAGGCATTTCTATCTTGGCAATAACTTTTATCTTACTTTTTCTTTCGTTAATTCTTTTTTTAAGTTCAATGATGTCGGCAGGTTTACGAACAAAAGAAAGGGCTACCCAATCCAATTCATTGTCAATTATAAATTCAAGATCGGCATAATCCTTTTCTGTCATAGAGGGCATGGTTAATTCTGAATCGGGAAGGTTAACCCCTTTTTTCGGTAATAAGGTTCCGCCCACAGTTATACTTACCAATACATCTTTTTCATTCAGTATTTTTTTAACAATCACTTCCATTTTACCATCATCCAGGAAAATCCGTTCACCAACTTTTACATCTTTGGTTAAATTGGGATATGAGACATATACTTTCGATTTTGTGCCGATCTGTTTTTCTGTTGAAAAAATTAATGTATCACCCTCCATTAATTCTATTTCTCCATTCTCCAGTTCTCCAACTCTTAATTTGGGGCCCTGCAGATCGCCCAATATGGCTATATTAAAAGGTTGCGACTTATTGATCTTACGAATATCCTCAATTACAGCTTTCTTGTTTTCATAAGTGCCATGAGAAAAATTTAAACGGAATACATTAACACCGGCTTTTGCCAGCTCAAGCAGTTTTTCAAATGTTTCGCAGGCAGGTCCTACAGTAGCAACAATTTTTGTTCTTTTTTGAGAATGGGAAATACCAGCTTCTTTATCCATATGCTGGTGCAGGTACTTACTGATGTGTTTGCTCATTTATATTGTTGATTTTTTTGATCCGGTACCAGGTATCGGATTTATGTAGATAATATCTTCACAATTCTCAGCCACTCATCACTGATCCGTTGTTTTTTCTTTACTGCTTCATCAAGCGGTATATAATTTATTTTATTATTTACTATACCTACAAAAACATTATATCTTCCTTCAACTAAAGATTCAACGGCATGAAAACCCATGCGGCTTGCAATCAGTCGGTCTAAACAACTGGGCGCACCACCTCTTTGAATATGACCTAAAATACATACCCTTACTTCCAGTGATGGTAACCGGCCTTTTACATAATTAGCCACTTCATTAGCCCCGCCAAATTCTTCGCCTTCAGCAACTACAATCAAATTAACCAGTTTATGCCGCCTTCCCCTTTCAGCCAGTTGCGAAATAATATTTTCAATGTCAGTTTTTCTTTCCGGTATTAAAATATTTTCGGCACCGGTTGCAATGCCACTGTGTAATGCAATATATCCGGCATCACGTCCCATTACTTCAATAACAAATAAGCGGTCATGTGCTTCTGCAGTATCTCTTATTTTATCAATGGCTTCTACAGCAGTGTTTACGGCCGTATCAAAACCAATGGTAAAATCGGTGCCGGCAATATCCTTATCAATAGTGCCCGGTAATCCAATACAGGGTATATCAAATTCATTACTGAAGATCTGTGCCCCCCTGAAACTTCCGTCTCCACCAATGATCACTAAACCATTTATACCTCGTTTTTTTAAATTATCGTAAGCCTTCTTCCGTCCTTCTGGTTCATAAAACTCTTTGCAACGGGAAGTTTTTAAAATGGTGCCGCCACGCTGAATGATATTGGCAACACTGCGGCTTTCCATAGGAATAATATCATCTTCTACCATACCGGTATACCCCCTCATTATGCCAAATACCTCCAGGCCATGATATAAACCTGTACGTACAACGGCCCTTATACAGGCATTCATACCCGGACTATCACCACCGGAACTCAGTACCCCGATTTTTGTTACTTTTTTTTCCATCGATTAAAAATAAGATTTAAGCTGTTTTTTAAAGTGTGTCAAAAATACACATTAATAATTAAATTGGTTTACATGCATATTTTTAGTGTAAACGTTTAAAATGAATAATTACATTCTTTCCGGTACTGCAATGCCCAGTAAATGCATTCCGCTTTTTAAAACGTTTGCGGTTAATAAAGATAATTTTAAACGTAATGTTTTTTTAGTTTCTGTTTCAGCATTGGCAATGGAATGCCCGGTATAAAAAGAGTTGAATGTTTTGGCTAAATGAAAAACGTAATTGGCAATTACTGATGGGTTATGTTCTAAGCAGGCCTGTTCAATGGCAGCAGGATATTGTTCTGCGGCAACAATAAGTTCTTTTTCTAATTTTAATAAACTGTTGCCTGTTGTCTTTTGTCCGTTGCCTCTTTCGGGTTCGTTTGCTAACTTCCTTAAAATACTTTTTATACGGGCATAAGTGTATTGCACAAATGGTCCGGTAAATCCATGAAAGTCGATACTTTCTTCCGGGTTAAATACCATGGTTTTTTTAGGATCAACCCTCAGCAGATAAAATTTCATGGCGCCAAGGCCAATGGTGTTATAAAGTTCTTTCAGTTCATCATCGCTAAAGTCTTTTACCTTACCCAACTCTTCGGTATGTTGTTTTGATGTGGCAATCATTTCATCCACCAGGTCGTCGGCATCAACAACAGTTCCTTCACGGCTTTTCATTTTACCGCTTGTTAACTCTACCATGCCATAACTCAAATGAAAAATATTATCAGCATTGGGCATACCTAACTTTTGGCAAATCAGCTGCAGCACTTTCATGTGGTAGTTCTGTTCGTTTCCTATCACATAAATACTCTGGTCAATTTTATACTGTTCGTATTTCTGCAATGCCAGGCCAATGTCCTGTGTGATATAAACTGAAGTACCATCTTTACGTTGCACAATTTTTTCATCCAGTCCTTCTGCCGTAAGATCGATCCATATGCTGTTATCTTCTTTCTGATAAAAAATTTTTTTATCCAGGCCCTGCTGCACAATATCTTTTCCCAACAGGTAAGTATTGCTTTCAGAATAGGTTTTATCAAAGTTGCTGCCTATCCTTTTGTAGGTAACGTCAAAACCTGCATAAACCCAGCTGTTCATTTTTTTCCATAGTGCTATTACATCTGCTTTTCCCTCTTCCCAATCCAGCAGCATTTGCTGGGTAGCTTTCATGATCGGTGCTTCTTTCTCTGCTTCGTCTTTTGTTTTGCCGGCGGCAATAAGCTCTTCCACTTCTTTTTTGTAAGCATCATTAAATTTTACATAATACTCACCCACAAAATGATCGCCCTTTATCCCGGTACTTTCGGGTGTAGCACCATTGGCAAAAAGTTGCCAGGCGATCATACTTTTACAAATATGAATACCACGGTCGTTTACGATACAGCTTTTTATCACATCGTATCCGCTGGCTTTTAATATTTCAGCCACAGTCCATCCTAAAAAATTATTTCTTAAATGCCCAAGGTGTAATGGTTTGTTGGTGTTTGGCGATGAATATTCCACCATTACTTTTTTACCATTCATTTCTTTTTTGCCAAAACACACATCATTATAATTTTTATCCAACAGCTCAAGCCAGTATTCATCAGCAACGGTAAGGTTTAAAAACCCTTTGATAATATTGAAACGGGTAAAAAGCTGCGGATAGTTTTTTGTAAGATGTTCGCCCAGTTGATTGCCGATGGCATCAGGGGATAATTTCAACGACTTAACTAATGAAAACATAACCACCGTATAGTCTCCCTCAAATTCCGGTTTGGTCTGGTTTATCTGAAAACCCTTTTCTGTAAACGATTGATTATATAAAGCTGATAAACTTTCTATGGTGCATTTCTGTAAACTATTAACTACTGACATGCTGCAAAGATAAAGCGCAGTTGGCAATTAGCAGTTGGCAGTTTGCTATTACAGTTGGCAGCAGAGTTGCATTTTGCCAACTGAAGTTTGCCAATTGCCAACTGCATCCCTTATCTTTGCACACTTTTTAAATTATTATGATAAGTGCAACTAATATAACGCTGGCCTACGGCAAAAGGGTTTTGTTTGATGAAGTGAATATCAGTTTTACCAAAGGAAACTGTTACGGTATTATTGGTGCCAATGGTGCAGGCAAATCAACTTTTTTAAAGATCATCAGCGGCGAAATTGAACCCAACAAGGGAACCATTGATATTACACCTGGCGAAAGGATGGCTGTTTTAAATCAGAACCAGTTTGAGTTTGATGAAACGACGGTTTTAAATACGGTGATGATGGGCCACAAAAAAATGTGGAAGATAATGCATGAAAGGGATGCCATTTATGCCAAAGAAGATTTTACCGAAGCAGATGGCCTTAAAGCCGGGGAACTTGAACATGACTTTGGCGAAATGGGTGGCTATACTGCCGAAAGTGATGCGGCATCTATGTTAAGTGAACTGGGTGTGAAGGATGAATTGCACCAGGTATTAATGAAAGACGTTGCAGCTAATATTAAAGTAAGGGTCTTGCTGGCGCAGGCCATTTTTGGTAACCCCGATATTTTATTGCTTGATGAGCCTACCAATAACCTTGATGTGGAAACCATCAGCTGGCTGGAGAATTTTTTGGCCGATTATGAAAATATAGTTTTGGTAGTAAGCCACGACCGTCACTTTTTAGATGCCGTTTGTACACATGTGGCTGATGTGGACAGGGGTAAAATAAAAATATATACCGGTAACTACACATTCTGGTACGAAAGCTCCCAACTGGCTGCCCGGCAGGCATCGGATAAGAACAGGAAGATGGAAGATAAGAAGAAAGACCTGTTGGAATTTATTGCACGTTTCAGTGCGAATGCTTCTAAAAGTAAACAGGCTACTTCCCGTAAAAAAGCACTGGATAAATTAGTGTTTGAAGATATTACGCCGAGTAACAGAAAATATCCCGGCATTATTTTTAAGCAGGAGAGAGAAGTAGGGAATGAAATATTGAAAGTAGAAAATCTGCACAAAACCTTTGAAGGAAAAACTATTTTCAGCAAAATAAAATTTGATATTCAGAAAGGTGATAAGATCGCTTTCATCAGTCGTGACCCGATTGCACTGACCAGCTTTTTTGAAGTAATAAACGGTAAGATGAAAGCAGACAGTGGTACTTACGAATGGGGTACAACTGTTACCACGGCTTACTTACCCAATGATAACACCGAATATTTTGAAGGCAGTAAATTAAACCTGATGGATTGGTTGCGCCAGTATGTGCCACCAACTACCAAAGATGTTGATGAAGATTTTTTGCGTGGTTTTTTAGGTAAGATGTTGTTTAGCGGAGATGAGATATTAAAGAAAACAAATGTTTTAAGCGGTGGCGAAAAAGTGCGCTGCATGATCAGCAAGATGATGCTGCAGAACCCGAATGTGCTGATACTGGATGAACCTACCAATCACCTCGACCTGGAAAGTATCATTTCATTTAACGATAATATGGTTGCTTTTCCAAGTGTGGTTTTATTTACAACACACGATCACCAGTTTATGCAAACAGTTGCCAACCGTATCATTGAGCTTACGCCAAAAGGAATGATTGACCGGCTGATGCCTTATGATGAATACCTGCTGGATGAAAGGGTGAAGGCGATGAGGGAGGAACTGTATGGTTGAAACGTTTAATGGTTTAACGTTTAAAGGTTGGTGCCTCAACGATTAAACATCTTAAACGATTTAAAACCCTTAAACGTTTTAAACGATCTAAATGCCAAAAGACAGAATCATAGCATTCATCGATTTTTTTTATCCCCCGTTCCGCAAGCTGATGCCGGAGCAGACATTCCGCTATGCCGTTTGTGGTGGTGCCAATACAGTTTTAGGTTTACTCATCTATTTTATCAGCTACCAGTATATTTTTAAAAAAGAAAATTTCGATTTCGGGTTCTTTGCCTTTAAACCGCATATTGCGGCCCTGTTTGTTTCGTTCTGTATAAATTTTGTAGTGGGTTTTGCATTAATGAAGTTTGTGGTTTTTGTAGATTCTAATCTCAAAGGCAGGATACAGGTATTCCGTTATTTTGTTGCATTCAGCTTTAACCTTTTTCTCAATTATTTTTTATTGAAATTGTTTGTTGAGTTACTGCATATGAATGCTTTGCTCAGCCAGTTCATTACAACCTGCATTGTAGTAACCATCAGTTACCTCAGCCAAAAACATTTTTCGTTTAAGATAAAAGAGGAAAAAGATAATCCTCAACAGGCCTGATAAAGACCTTAATCTATCTTATCAATACCCATTCGTCTGCCAAAATTACACATTGAAACCTACTGGCATAATCATTGCCATTTCTTCATTAATCAAAATAAAATTTATATCATGGGAAAAATAATAGGAATTGACTTAGGGACAACCAACAGTTGCGTTTCGGTAATGGAAGGTAACGAGCCGGTGGTTATTGCCAATGAAGAAGGCCGCCGCACAACCCCGTCGGTAGTAGCTTTCCTTAAAAATGGCGAACGCAAAGTAGGTGACCCGGCCAAGCGCCAGGCCATCACCAACAGCCAAAACACCATCAGCAGTGTTAAACGTTTTATGGGCCGTCGTTTCGACGAAGTAACCGAAGAGATCAGCCATTGGAGCTATAAAGTAGTAAAAGGTGACAATAATACGGTTCGTATTGACATAGATGGCAGACAATACACGCCACAGGAGATCAGCGCCATGGTATTGCAGAAAATGAAAAAAACAGCCGAAGATTACCTTGGCCAGGAAGTTACCGATGCGGTAATAACCGTGCCGGCATATTTTAATGATGCCCAACGCCAGGCTACCAAAGAAGCCGGTGAAATTGCAGGCCTTAATGTTCGCCGTATTGTAAATGAACCAACAGCCGCAGCGCTTGCTTATGGTTTGGATAAAGGAGGAAAAGATCATAAGATTGCCGTGTTTGATTTGGGTGGCGGAACATTTGATATTTCTGTTCTTGAATTAGGTGATGGTGTTTTTGAAGTAAAATCTACCAATGGAGATACTCACCTTGGGGGTGATGATTTTGATAAAGTGATCATGGACTGGCTGGCCGATGAATTTAAAAATGATGAAGCCATTGACCTGCGTAAAGACCCGATGGCCTTACAGCGTTTAAAAGAAGCTTCTGAAAAAGCAAAGGTTGAACTTTCATCTTCTACCGAAACAGAAATTAACCTGCCTTATGTAACAGCAGTTGATGGCGTGCCCAAGCACCTTGTAAAAAAATTAACCCGTGCAAAATTTGAAGCGCTTGCCGATAAATTATTTGAGCGTTGCTTAAAGCCATGTGAGTTGGCATTGAAAGATGCCGGTATGAAGACATCAGAAATTGATGAGATCATTATGGTAGGTGGCAGCAGCCGTATTCCTAAAGTATTGGAACTGGTTGAAAAATTCTTTGGTAAAAAACCAAACCGTGGTGTTAACCCTGATGAGGTTGTTGCCGTTGGGGCAGCCATACAGGGTGCGGTATTAAGCGGTGATATTAAAGATGTATTGTTGCTGGATGTTACCCCGTTGAGTTTGGGTATTGAAACCATGGGTGGTGTTATGACAAGATTAATTGACAGCAACACAACCATACCTACAAAAAAATCAGAAGTATTTTCTACCGCAAGCGATAACCAGCCCGGCGTGCAGATACATGTACTGCAGGGCGAGCGGCCAATGAGCAGCCAGAACAAGAGCCTGGGTACTTTTAATTTAGATGGCATACCGCCTGCACCACGTGGCGTACCGCAGGTAGAAGTGATATTTGATATTGATGCCAACGGTATTTTGCATGTAACCGCAAAAGACAAGGGCACGGGTAAAGAACAGAAGATACGGATTGAAGCCGGCAGTGGTTTAAGCAAGGAAGAAATTGAAAAGATGAAGAACGATGCAAAAGCCAATGAAGAAAGCGATAAAGCCGAAAAAGAAAAAGTAGAAAAAATTAACCAGGCCGACAGTTTAATATTCCAGACAGAAAAACAACTGAAGGAATATGGCGAAAAAATACCGGATGATAAAAAAGCGCCGATAGAAGCAGCATTGGCCAAATTAAAAGAAGCACACAAAGCACAGGACATTGCACAGATAGATACAGCCACTGCCGAAATGAATACGGCATGGACAGCAGCCAGCGAAGAAATGTACAAGGCTACACAGGAAACTGCCGGCGCACAGCCTGAAGGCGGCAATGGCCATGCAGCTGCTGATGGTGAGCCGCAACAGGGTAGTAGTGAAAGTAAAGTGGAAGATGTGCCTTTTGAGGAAGTGAAGTAGGAGAATAAACTTGAAGCCCTTGCAGAAATGCAGGGGCTTTTTAAATTATAACTTTCGTAAATACAAATTTTATACGCCAGCTTATGAGCATCTTGTTTAATTTAAAATTATATAATTATGGCTGAGAAGTATTATCCCCCAAAATTTACAGCTGATTCTTTTCATTGTCCTTTTTGCGGAGTATATTCTAAACAAATTTGGAGTGAAGCATATCAACGGGCTCCTATAGGTTTTACAATGATTAAAAATTTACTATTTGCAGATTGTTCCCATTGCAATGCAAAAAGCATTTGGTT
>JAYVEQ010000091.1:0-18486 GCA_043748745.1 Chitinophagaceae bacterium
GCCCGAATAGCCCCAACTTCGCATAACATGGTATTGACAAAATTGCTATTCTCTGATAACAAAAAGATTCATTAAATTTAACCGCAACTTCGTCAATACCTGATACGTTGGTGGCAACCCGGACGCAAACTTACTAAGTTGTAGAAGTATTACTTAAACCACTTTCAATGAAAAAGATATTCTTAGCTCCAATTTTCATTTTGCTGATTTTGCCTCAATCCTGCAAGCAAAAAAATGCAAGTCCTTCAAAAGAGTTAATCAATGAAATAAAACTTAAAAGAGGAGAAGTTATTTCATGTGGTGCTCTGGATAAGCAATTTGGAACGCTGGAATTTGAAACTTCGGCAGGCGAAAATGTAAAGGAAGATTTTAATCTTGCTGTAAAGTTGCTGCATTCGTTTGAGTATGATGAAGCAGAAAAAGCTTTTGCAAAAGTGATTGACAAAGAACCTGGTTGTGCAATTGCCTATTGGGGAGTAGCCATGTCTAATTTTCATCCGCTTTGGACACCCCCTTCAGAACCGGAACTGATTAAGGGTGAAAAGGCAATACAGATAGCACAGTCACTTAAAAAATCAAAAAGAGAAGAAGCCTACATTAATGCCATTGCTGCTTTTTATAAAGATTGGCGAAAGATTGATCATAAAACCCGTTGCCTGAATTTTGAAAAGGGAATGGAGAAAGTTTACAAAAATTATCCTGATGATAAAGAAGCTTCGATATTTTATGCGCTGGCATTAAATGGGGCTGTAGATCCGGCTGATAAATCTTTTGCAAGACAAAAAAAGGCGGGCACTATTTTAAACAACCTTTATCCAGGTCAACCAAATCATCCGGGGATCATTCATTATATAATTCACAATTACGATTATCCCGGACTTGCTGAATTAGCTTTGCCAGCGGCAAGAAAATATGCTTCTGTTGCGCCATCATCAGCGCATGCTTTGCATATGCCATCACATATTTTTACAAGGTTAGGGTTATGGGATGAATGCATCCATTCAAATCTTGTTTCGGTAGCATCTGCACAATGCTATGCGGTAGCAGCGGGTATAAAGGGGCATTGGGATGAGGAGCTACATGGATTGGACTACCTTATCTATGCTTATCTTCAAAAAGGAGAAAATGATTCTGCAAAAAAGCAATGGGATTATTTAAAAACAATAAAGGAAATTTCTCCATTAAATTTTAAAGTAGCCTATGCTTTCGCTGCAATACCCTCTCGTTTTGTGTTAGAAAATAAAATGTGGCAGGAAGCTGCAAATCTTGAAGTAACTCCCGTTGTTCCATGGAACAAATTTCCATGGCAGGAAGCAATCATCCATTTTACCCGTTTAATAGGCTCTGTTAATACCAATAATCTCAATGCAGCAAATAATGAACTAAAAATATTGAACCGTATTCACGATACCCTGACTGCTCAAAAAGATACTTATAAAGCTAACCAGGTAGCCATACAAATAAAAACATCTGAAGCATGGATTTGCATGAAAGAAGGAAAGAGGGGTGAAGCATTAACCTTTATGCAACTTGCTGCGGACATGGAAGATAAAACCGAAAAAAATCCCGTAACACCTTGTGAAGTTATTCCGGCAAGAGAATTACTGGGAGATATGTTATTGCAACTGAATATGCCAATGAAAGCTTTAGAAGCTTATGAGGCAGATTTGAACAAGCATCCAAACCGGTTTAATGCAGTTTATGGAGCAGGTTTGGCAGCACAAAAAAGCGGTAACACGCAAAAAAGTAAATCCTATTTCCAACAATTGCTGAATGTTGCAGGCAAAACAACCTCAAACAGGTCTGAATTGACTAAAGCTAAACAGTTTTTGAAAAATTAACAGCTTTGCATGAGTAGCCTTAAACGTGAAGGGCTGCCACCAACATCGCATTTGCAAAATACGGGGCAGGACCAACATTGTTCAGCATCAGTCCGCTCACTATCATTTGTTTGGTGTGACTCTTTCTTTTAATAATTTCGTTTAAATTAATAATTTATTTTCTTTTAAACATTTCCACCGAGCTATACCAGCCATGAATTCCCCGCACTTCGCAAATGCGGAACGTTGGTGCAATAACCACTCAAACATTAACAATCCATAACCCTCCCCTTCCTGTATTTTTACATCCACAAAAAACAAACAAAAATGAACAGATCATATTGCTGGAAATGTGTAGTGATGCTTGCATCGGTTTTGGGAATGGTTTATGCATTTAGTGTATAAACCTGCCTGTACAATTCATAAAAAAATTGCGGATAGTACTTCCGCAACTTTTTTATTTACACGATAAACTGTTGAAATAGTTTTAAACTAAACGGTATCGTTTGTAGTTGTTTTAGTAATAATTACCTTATCTGTATTTCCGCCTCCCCTGGTTAAGGCTACGATCAGTAATATCAATACAACGCCTCCCACACCCCATACCCAGGGTTCGGCATACCAGGTTTGTGTTTGCGATTTGGTAGTTGTTGTAGACGTTGCTGTCACGGTACTATCCTGTGCCCAGGCTATTACATTGGTTACCATTAATGCAATCAGCAGAAAAGCATACTTAAAAAATCGGGGCTTAATTAAATGTTTCATTTTTATCTTTTTTGGTTATTTAATACTTGTTAAAAAAATCTTTATCTGGTACCAGGTTGTTTTTCATTTAAAAAAAAATACGTTCCTTTAATGATCATCCATCTGTAATGTGCTTAAAATTTCAGTTATGAAAATTTCAAAACCACTGTCTCTTTTGCTGGTATCAACTACACTGATATTATCAGCCACTGCACAATCATCCGATATTTCTCCTTTCGACACAACGATCTATGGCAGAAATGATAAAGCCGGGCAGTTTGTAAAAACAAGGGGCATCAATATATACTATGAGACTTATGGAAAAGGAGAACCGTTGCTTATCATTCACGGAAATGGTGGATCAATCAATAACTTTCTTTACCAGATCCCCTATTTTGCCGGAAATTACAGAGTTATCCTGGCCGACAGCAGGTCGCAGGGAAAATCAGTTGATGCAGGTGACTCTTTAAGTTATGAAATGATGGCTGATGACCTGAATGCTTTGCTGGATACACTTCAGCTGGATTCCTGTTATGTAATTGGCTGGAGCGATGGCGGCATAAATGGCTTATTACTTGCCATGCGGCATCCCGAAAAAGTTAAAAAACTGGCAATAACCGGCGCTAATTTATGGCCCGATACTACGGCTGTTGATCCCTTTGTTTATAATTGGGCACAGCATTTTAACGATACTTTAAAAAAAATGGAGACCACACCTAATGTGAAAGCAATGCGTAAACTTGCCCGTTTATTATCATACGAGCCACACATAACTACCCAACAATTAAATAAAATTAAATGCCCCACATTGGTTATTGGCGGAGATCATGATGTAATTGTTACAAAACATACTTTACTTATTGCAGAATCTATACCCAGGTCTTATTTATGGATATTACCCAATTCCGGGCATTCAACACCTATTTTTTATAAAGACAAATTCAATGATGTTGTAAATGATTTTTTTAAAACTCCTTACAGAAAAATTGAAGGTACCGGGCGTTTTAATTAAATGATTACAACGTGGCAAATCTCTATACCTTTATTTAATTGCCATAACAATCCGCAAAATTGCGCCGGCAAAAAATTATAACAATGAATAAGTTCCTGATTTCCCTTTTCTTTATTTGCTTAAGCAATTTTGCCATATGTCAAACGGCTTATCCCTACCAGGATGTTAAACTGAATAAACCTTCGGATTATAAAGAAACTGAACCATTGGCATTATCAGCTGCTTCATTTTTACTTTCAGTACCATTTAAATCAGATGATATAAACAGGGCAAGGGCTACTCAATTTTTAACCAGCTGGATGACGGGGGCATCGGCATATCAATTTTATATGAAGGGGAAAATTGAAGAAATTGCAACAGATCCTGAAACATTGCGGCTTTATATTGCGGCCATGGTAAAATACAGTTTAGAAAATAAAAATCAGGCAACCAATCCTATGCTTGTTGAAAGTAAAGCCTGCATTCTGTTGCTGGAATATTGCGATAATCCCAAAAATAATTTCAGACTGAAAAAGAAACTCAGAAAGGTGCTTGAAAAAAAATAGTACAGGCTTCATTTTATTAAACCTGTAAACTCAACTCCTCTCATCCGGTATCATCGCCAGGTGTACAATGATCTCCATAGTTTTAACTGTTCCCTTTGTTACCGTCCTGCTTAGAGCTATTCCAAAAAATCAACCGGGTTTATTGCATTTGTAAAAACCATTGTTTATTTTGTTAGGTATTTCATTTTTTCATCCAAAACTTTAAATTATGAGCATTAAAAAAATTATGATTGCCGGTATTGCCGGTGGTATTATTTATTTTTTACTGGGCTGGTTAGTATATGGTATACTACTAAAGGATTTTTATGCAGCCCATATGAATAATTCATCCATGCGGCCCGAAGCTGATATGATCTGGTGGGCAATGATCGCCTCTAATTTGCTTTGGGGAATTTTTATTGCCTATATATTTAATCGCTGGGCAAATATTAATACAGTTTCAGCCGGTCTCTCGGCAGGTGCAATTATATTTCTTTTTATAGGCTTATCCATGAGCCTTGGCTTTTATGCCTATACAACAATGTATGGCGATATGACCGGCATGGTGGTTGATATCCTTGTTGGTGTGGTAATGGGTGCAATAGTTGGAGCTGTTACCGGCTTCGTTTTGGGTAAAATAAAAGATTAATCAATTTGTAAAAAAAACCGGCGTTTAAAAACGCCGGTTTTTTTTATCCTTATGGCAGCTGATCTAACTCTTCTCCTCCCATATCATCGCCAAATGCACAATAGTTTCAGCAGCCTTGGCCATGTCTTTTGTTCCTATCCATTCCAGTTTGCTGTGTATGTTTTGCATACCGGTAAAAATATTGGGGCATGGCATTCCTATATAACTGAACTTACTGCCATCGGTACCACCACGAATGCTCTCTTTCTTGATAATTAACCCCGCTCTTTCAATTGCTTCGCCGGCATAAGCTGCCACCTGCGGGCATGTATCCAATACTTCTTTCATGTTGCGGTATTGCTCCTGTGCTGCATATTCCATAACAGCGCCAGGGAATTTTGCAACGGTTTCTTCAGCAATTTTTTTAAGCCTGTCATGATGATGTTGTAAACCTACCAAAGTAAAATCACGTACAATAAATTGTATGGTTGCTTTTTCGGCAATACCATTTACCGAAGTTGGATGAACAAAGCCTTCTTTCTTTTCTGTTGTTTCCGGGCTCCATTCATTTTTAGGTAAAGCATCCAGTACTGCAGCTGCAACTTTTAATGCATTCACCAGTTTACCTTTTGCATAGCCAGGGTGTGTAATAACACCTTTGATGGTGATCACCGCACCATCAGCACTAAAAGTTTCATCTTCCAGGCTTCCGGCTTCGCCGCCATCCAAGGTATACCCAAACTGAGCGCCCAGTTTTTGCATATCAACTTTTGCTGTGCCCTGGCCCACTTCTTCATCGGGCGTAAATAATATTTTTATATCGCCATGTTTTACAGAAGGGTTCTGAATAAAAAATAAAGCAGCTTCCATAATAGCTGCCACACCGCTTTTGTCATCGGCACCCAATAAGGTTGTACCGCTGGTGGTAATTACGCCGCTGTTAATATGATTTTTTAAATAAGGTGAATCGCTCATCCGCAAAACCTGGCTTGTATCATCAGACAAAACAATATCGGCTCCATCGTAATAGCGATGCAGGATGGGTTTTACATTGGTACCGCTACAATCGGGCGCTGTATCTACATGTGCACAAAAACAAATGACCGGAATATTTTTTTTATCGCTGTTGGCTGGAATGGTTGCATACACATAACCAAATTCATCGGTTGTTGCATCGGTGATACCCATACCTAATAATTCTTTCTGCAACAATTTGCTCAACTCCTTTTGTTTTTCTGTTGTGGGATGTGCAGTACTTGTGGGGTCGCTTTGTGTATCCATACGTACATAACGCATAAAGCGGTCGGCAATGCTATCGGGGCTGATCTGAATCATAATAAAAAATTAGAAAGTGAAATTAAGGATAACAAAACAAAAAGCAGTTTACTTTCATAAACTGCTTTTTTACTTTTTAATTTTTACTTTTGAATTATTCGGCAATCTCTATCAACTCAATATCAAATATCAGCTCCTGACCAGCTAAAAAATGATTGGCATCAAGTATGATCACTTCATCTTTTACTTCAACCACAATTACCGGAACAGGTTGCCCCTGTTGATTACTTAAGGTTAACGGCATTCCCGGTTCCAGTATCATATCTGCAGGCACATTCGCTTTCGGAAACTCAATGATTGCCTCTTCACTTCTCGGGCCATATCCATCTTCCGGTGCAATATTGATGGTCTTTTTTTCACCCAGATTCATGCCCGGCATGGCATCATCAAAACCTTTGATCATCTGCCCTGCTCCAACTGTGAATTCTAATGGCTCTCTGCCCACAGATGAATCAAATTGTTCACCATTAATTAATTTACCGGTGTAGTGTACTTTTACTACATCTCCTTCCTTAACCTGTTGCATAACATTTTGTTTTTAATTTTTATAGTGACTGATGATTCCTTCATCAGCATTTTAATTTAAAGAATCTTTTCCAGTTTTAATCAGCTTATAAAAGTGAAAAATAAAAGACAGGATTCGTTAAAACGGGTGCAAATTACCATAATATTGATTTCAAATGAAAAGTTTTTATGAAATTTGAAGAATGAAAAAAGTATGCTGTTGCTTAATTGTTGTTTTGCTTAATTGCTTTGTAGTATCTGCACAGCCAACCATTAAACCATTAAACCATGAACCCATTATTACCGGGGCCGAACGAATGAATGTTTACCTGCCCATGCTTAAAGGCAAGGCTGTAGCGGTTTTTGCCAATCAAACCAGTCTGGTTAAAAGCACACACCTGGTAGATACACTTATAAAATGTGGTATTAATGTGGTTAAGATTTTCGGGCCCGAGCATGGTTTCAGGGGAACTGCAGATGCCGGTGAGCATGTAGATGATGCAAAAGACAAAAAAACAGGATTACCAGTTATCAGTTTGTATGGCAACCATAAAAAACCTACTGCAGATGATCTGAAAAATGTGGATGTATTGATCTTTGATATACAGGATGTGGGGGTAAGGTTTTACACTTTCATCTCTTCCCTGCAATATTATTTAGAAGCTGCACTGGAAAATCATAAACCTTTGTTGATACTTGACCGCCCCAACCCAAATGGATTTTATGTTGACGGGCCGGTACTGGATACGAATTTTAAAAGTTTTGTTGGTATGCAGCCAATACCTATTGTTTATGGTATGACAGTTGGTGAATATGCTTTAATGCTTTGCGGCGAAAAATGGTTATCGCCCGAAGCCAATGCAATAAATGCTTATAATGTTACCACCAAACCAACAGTTGATACGCCATTTCATGTGCAGGTAATTAAATGCAAAAATTACGGCCATAAGAGTAAATATATTTTACCGGTAAATCCTTCCCCTAATTTAAAAGAAATGCAGAGCATATACCTGTATCCTTCCACCTGCTTTTTTGAAGGCACTGTGCTTAGCGAAGGAAGGGGGACAGATAAACCATTTCAAATTTTTGGACATCCTGCTTTACCCGATACTTTATACAGCTTTACCCCAAAACCCAATGCCGGCGCTAAAAACAGCAAATGCTTTTATCAAAAATGTTATGGCTGGAATTTGAGCGGCAGCAATGAAGACGTATTGAAAAAACTTGATAATAAAATTCAATTAAAATATTTTATTGAAGCTTACAGATTATTCCCCGGCAAGGATACTTTCTTTTTAAAAAATAATTTCATCAACAAGTTGGCCGGTAATGATATGTTAATGCAACTGGTTAAAGATGGGAAAACGGCAAAAGAGATAAGAAAAAGCTGGGAACCGAAACTGAATGCATTTAAAAAAATAAGAAAGAAATATTTATTGTACGCTGATTTTTAATAGTATTTAATGACTAAATCAAATCCAAATAAATTTACAAATTTACGGCTAGTTTTTATGGGCACACCGGAGTTTGCCGTTGCATCGCTTGATGCTTTGGTAAAAGCCGGTTGCAATATTGTGGGCGTAATTACGGCACCTGATAAACCTGCAGGCAGGGGATTGCAGCTGCAGCAAAGTGCAGTTAAAAAATATGCAGTTGAAAATAATTTAAAAAATTTACAACCTGAAAAATTAAAGAACCCCGAATTTTTAGCTGAATTAAAATCATTGCATGCCGATCTGCAAATTGTTGTTGCGTTCCGCATGTTACCCGAAGCAGTCTGGAACATGCCGCCGATGGGTTCTGTAAACCTGCATGGAAGCCTGTTGCCGCAATACCGTGGTGCTGCTCCAATCAACTGGGCTGTCATCAATGGAGAAAAAGAAACGGGGGTAACCACATTTAAACTGAAGCATGAAATTGATACCGGTGATATTTTATTACAACAAAGTTTTCCTATTGGCGAAAATGATAATGCCGGCAATGTGCATGATAAAATGAAAGAGATAGGTGCACAATTGTTGGTAAAAACAATTAAAGGATTAGCTGATGGAAGCTTACATGAGCTACCTCAATCTAAAATCGGCCCACAGGGCCCTGCGGGCAATCGGCAATCTGCAATCCTGAAACATGCGCCCAAGATCTTTACCAAGACCTGCAAAATTGACTGGAACAAAACAGTTGATGAAGTGTTTAATTTAATCAGGGGCCTTGCACCCCACCCGGCTGCTTTTACTTTTTTAAAAGACAAAAAACTAAAGATCTATACAGCAGAAAAAATGATTAAAATACCAACTGAGGCCATTGGTAAATTTACTACTGATAATAAAACCTATTTACACGTTACCTGCAGCAATGGTTATATCTCCATCCTTGAACTGCAACTGGAAGGTAAAAAGAAAATGGATATTGCCGCTTTTTTAAGGGGTTACCACTTTGAGGTATTTGATTTTTAAAAAATAGAAATTATATTTAGCTTATACATAAGCTATGCCAACTCCAAAAAAAATATTTTTTTCATACTCCAACCAAAACGAAGACCTGGAGCTTTACAAAAAAATCAATAAACACTTTGCTGCTTATGCAGGTATTGGTTTACTTGGCATTATAGACAGAACTGAATTGTTCAAATTGACGGGCGACAAAGCTGCAGTCATTGAAATACTTAAGTCATCCGACATCACCATTCCGCTTTTAAGCATTGATTATATTAATGATGAAGAATGTTTACAGCAACTGGAAACTGCTACCAGTAATCAAATGCGGATTGTACCTGTCTTATTGCGGGACTTTGACTGGGAGGCATTTCAAAAAATAACACAATTCAAAAAAAATATGTTGCCTAATGATCTTACCTCTGTTGAAAACCATATCAGTGCCGGCAATAATGATGATACCGTATTTAAAGAAATTGCACAAAATGTAAAAGCTATAATCTTTCCCGAGATAGGGAAACTGTTGATCCAGAGATCATCGCATACATTTTATTATATCATAGCATCCATCGTACTTATCATCGGTATACTTGCTGCCTGGTTTATTTATGATCAAAACGGTGACTACCGGATTTCCATTGCTGCATTTTTAATGTCGGTAGTTATTGCCATGGTGGCGCTGAAAAATGTATTATTTCCCAATAAAATAAAAATCAAAAATTAGGGTTATGGAAAACAATTATTCCAACTACGATATGTTTGATAAACTGATCACGAATAATAAAAAAGCAAAGTCGTGGACCGTTTTCTGGATAACTGCTCTCTGCCTGCTTGCCGCTGCTGTATTATGGATGGCACTTGATATTTCAAAAAAAAATAAAACCATAATTACACAAAAACAAGCTTTACAAACACAGACCGAATTTTTAGAAGCTAAAAATCATTTGATCGATTCGTTGGTTGCCAACTGTAATGTGGCTAAAACCGAAATCGTAAAATCATACGATTCTGCAATTGTTCAAACTGAAAATGCCATCAATGCGATTGTAAATTCAAATGCTAATCCGGGTACACCCGTGCAGATAACAGAAATGCAGCAAACCAAATTAAAGGAAGTGAGCAAATCCATTCAAAATGTCAAAACCAACCTGGATTATGTAAAAATGGATATTAGAAAATCAGTTACCAGGCTTTTTATTCAATACAATAATAAGGATAACAGCGGCAGGGTAGAAGAATTATCAGGGTTTTTAAAGGACCACAGTAATTATTATATAGCACCAGCTGAATATATCGACAATAATTTTCCTACCGTAATAAAATTTTATAATTACGAAAATGCTGAAGAAGAAGATCTGTTAAAAAATATTGTCAGCAAACTTTTTAATCTTGAGCCCAAAAACATCCCCGTGAATTATGAAAAGAACGACAAGATCAAATCGACCGTAGAGATCTGGATTGGCACAAAACCCAGCTCTGTAAGACAAATGATGATTCAAAAGCAACAATAATATGCCCAAAAAGTTAAACATATTCCTGTCTTATGCACATGAAGATGAAGCCATGAAAATTCAGTTGGACAAAAACCTGATCGGTCTTAAAAAAAGTAATAAAGTTGATGTATGGCAGGATAGGGTAATTATGGCCGGTGATGTATGGAACGAAGAAATAAATAATGCCCTGGCAACTGCCGATATTATTTTACTGCTTATCAGCGTTGATTTCAACAATTCGCAATACATATGGGACAAAGAATTAAAAGTAGCCCTTGAACGGCACGAAAAAAATGAAGCAAGGGTTATTCCGGTTATTTTACGCACCTGCGACTGGAGTGATATGCCATATGCAAAACTTCAGGCACTGCCAACAGCTGCAAAACCCATCAGCAGTTTTACAAATGCAGATGAAGCATATACGGATGTTGCCAAAGGGATAAGATCGGTTGTTGAGCATATGCTTTCAAACTAAAATCATTTTTACTTAATCCAAAAATAAACCAACATGATCAACAGAAATTTTTTCTTTACCCAGGTAAGAAGTACTTTATTTGATGGCATGCTGAAACAACAACAGGTTAATGGCATTACTGCAATTTTAGATGAATGGGAAACAGACAAAGCAAAGAAAGATGACAGATGGCTGGCTTATATGCTTTCTACTGTGCATCATGAAACTGCAGCTACCATGCAACCTATTGAAGAATTCGGTAAAGGCAAAGGAAGAAGGTATGGAAAACAGATCAGGATGAATGGGAAACCATATACCAATACCACAAATATTTTTTATGGCCGCGGTTTTGTTCAACTTACGTGGTATGATAATTATGAGAAAGCCGGAAAAAAATTAAAACAGGATTTTATTCAACATCCTGAAAATGTAATGGAGCTAACCAATGCTACAAAAATCATGTTTGCAGGAATGGCAGAAGGATGGTTTACCGGTAAAAAACTGGGGGATTATTTTAATATCATTAAAGAAGATTGGGTAAATGCCAGGAGAATAATAAACGGACTGGACCGGGCTGACTGGATAGCATCCTATGCTAAAAAATATTACGCAGCTATCAGTTATACCCTTTAAAAAATAAAAGTAAACCCTTTTTTTACTTTGCATACTGAAGTAAACAATTAAAACTGTTTTCGCCTGCGTCAAGTTCAGCTGCAGCTGCATTACTGATACAAATGATCATGCCGGAGTTCTGTTTGATATCAGGAATCACATCCAGCACTTTTGCATATACAGATTTTCCGCTTGCCGGGTTGGTAATTTTTATAATGATACCGGGAGATGCATTGTTGTATAAGCAATAATATTTCTTATCATTCCAGCCACTGGTACTTTTAAAGATCGATGCAGTACCTTCTGCATTCATAATTTCTGCATTTTTGGTTTGTGTATTATACAGGTTTTTAAAATTACTTTCTGTATTGTTCTTTTCCGCTTTAGCAGCTTTTTTAGTTTCTGCCGGGGCTGTTTCTTTAACGGCCTTAACAACTTCCTTTTTTTCGTTATCCGGATTTTTTGCAGTTGGGAATTTGTCCGGGTTGATGGAAGGAGGCCCTGCTTCTTCAGCTGTTATCTTTTTATTTGGTTTTTCTATAGCCGGGCTTTTATCTTCTTTTTTAGCTGCTGCAATAACATTTGCATTAATGCTTGTACCAATACCGTTTTTAGCCAGGTAAGACTGATCTTTTTTAACCTTAAGATATCCAACAATTAAATTTGTGCCATTTTTTACGGCATCTCCTTTAATATTATTCCATTGTTTGAGTGTTTCCAAAGAAAGGTTATTATGATTTAATGCAACCCGGTATAAACCTTCTTTTCCTTTTACTGTATAATAAACCGGAACAAAAACTTCATCAGCATCGGCAGTGCCGCTTTGGAAAAAATTGGCATTGCTTAACGGCACTTTTATAACCTGCCCAAGGCTTAAACCGCTTTCCAGCTGCAGGTTATTAAAGGGCGCTATTTCTTTAGGACTGATGTTATAAATTCTTCCAATGCTGTAGTAATTTTCTTTTGGGGCAACCTTATGTGTAACATAGAGGGCCGGTGAAACTCCTTCGGCCAGTAACAGTTTTTCCTGTGCTGTTGTAAAAAATGGTGACAGGATCAAAAGCATCAGTAATCTTTTCATATTGGATAAATTTTCGTAACAAAGAAACGAAAATAAGTTGGTTAAGGATGCTATCTTTTGTTAAGAATTCGCCATGATGGTGGATAATAATTATTTATCCTGTTGGCTATAATTTTTATCCAGCCAATGGGTAATTGCTGATGTGTAAGTAAAACCCAGCCTTTTACAGTTGATTCAATTTTTATTTCTTCTCTGCGCAGGTACTGCAAAGCTGTTTCTTTATCAACCTCCTGCCGGGGAACAGCTGCGTTGATGATATTACTTACGGCCAATTCATGTGCAGGAATTAATTCATTGCGGATTAATGTACCCAGCTTTACGCCTGCTTTTTTAATGTATAAAGCAGATTGAATAATTCCCAGCTCATTCTCCAATTGCAATGGTATGGCAATTACTTCTTCATTTTGTTTAATAAAGAAAAAATCATCGGCATTAATTAAATACGGTCTCAGTATTTCAATATCCTTAGCATCAAATTTTGCTTTTTTATTTTTTGATTTTGACTTTTGACTTTTTATTTCTGTAATTGCCCCTGGATCGGAGCCTCCCTTTTTAAATGCTGCAATAAAAAAACCCTCACCTTTTACTTTATCAGGATAAAAACGGTAACTGTAAGCTTTCTCTTTTTCAGAAACCGTTTCAACAATGCCCCAGCCTTCCTCAACTCCTGCCCGGCCGGCAGGTGGGTTCAACTTAACACTTTCAATTTTCAACTCCTCTACCAACCAATCAGCAATCTCTTCATCCTCCTGCTGCGAATAAGAACAGGTGGAATAAATTAATACCCCGCCTACTTTAAGGGAAGGAAACACATCAGCTAATATCCTTTGCTGGCGCCGGGCACATAGTTCTACATTTTTCCCACTCCATTCGCTAATGGCATTGGGGTCTTTACGGAATAAACCGCTGCCGCTGCAGGGCGCATCTACTACAATCACATCAAAATAATTCTTCAGCCGCTGAAAATCCGTTGGGTCGTTGTTGGTAACGATCACATTGGCAGCGCCCCATTTGGTCATATTTTCTGATAAGATATTTACTCTTGTTTTAATCACTTCGTTACTCACCAGTAAACTATCATTTGAAATGATGGATTGTATCAATGTAGATTTTCCGCCCGGTGCTGCACAGAGGTCTAAAACTTTTATGGGTTGAGTCAGATCAACAGTTTGTTTCAATACTTCTTCTAAAAACATAGAGCTGGCTTCCTGCACATAATAAGCGCCTGCATGAAAGAGGGGGTCTAAAGTAAAGGAAGGACGTTGGGGGAGATAGTAGCCGTTTGAAGACCATGGAACTTTCTCTAATTGTTCGTTGCTTGTTGTTCGTTGACCGGCCTTAGGGGGATTTAGTCTGATGGAAACAATTTGTGTCCCCGATTGATGCACTGCTTTAAAAGCTTCTTCGTTAAAGCTTTCTACATTACGCAACGATTGGATCAATTCCGTTGGAAGGCTGTTCAACTATTTTTATTTAAATGTTCGATTGAAGTTAGCTGATAATTTTTATTTTCGCTGATACATATTTAATCAACCTCACCATGTCATTATTATTAAACCGTTCTGTTTTTGGCGATCCTGCAAATACCGGTAATGTATTAAGCCGGGAAGACGCCTGGCAATTATTAACCGATTGGGTAAAAAATGAAAGGCTTCGGCTGCACATGAAGCAGGTAGCTTTTTTAATGAAAAGCTGGGCTGCAGAAAAAGAAGGATTGAATGAAGCAGACCAATGGCGTTGGGAAATGGCAGGCCTGCTGCATGATGCCGATTGGGACCAATGGCCCGAAGCACATTGCAAAAGAATTATTGAAGAGCTGGAAGCCAGGCATATTGACCCCGAAATTATCAGGGCCATAGCCAGTCATGGGCCCAATCATTTTGGCGTAGAACCCGAAACAAAAATGGACAAAATGCTTTTTGCTTTTGATGAGCTGAGTGGTTTAACACATGCATACAGTTTAATGAGGCCCGAAGCTTATACCGGCATGGAATTGAAGGGCATTAAGAAACGCTTTAAAGAAAAAGCCTTTGCAGCCAATGTAAACCGGGATGAAATTATGGATGCCATGCAGCGGGCTGGGGTAGAACTGGAAACCATTATGCAGTTTATTATTGAAAAGCAGGGAGAGGTAAAATAAACCCTAGTGAAAATTTTATAGAAACAGAGATAGGCATTGAAAAAAGATAGACATAAAAAAGGTTCGTGTGGCACGAGCCTGGGCGAAGGGGTAATTAAAAAATGTTAAAAATACCGCAAGCCACTGTTTTATAAATAAATTATGCACTGCGGTATCCGCACAACACTGTTTTATAAAAAATACCTGCTGTGCGGTATCCGCATGGCGTTGTTTTAAAAAATTAACTGCTTTGCGGCTGCCGCAAGCCACTGTTTTACAAAAAAATGCCTGTTGCGGTTACCGCACAGCATTGTTTAATAAAAAAACAGTGCAAATAAAATTCTCAAAATGCAAGAAGGAATGTTTTCCGGAAAGGAAAGGGAAATATCTTGTTTTTTAAAAGAACCGGGCACCAGATCCCGGTTCTTAGTATGCCTGTTCAAGAATCTTAATTCACTGCTAAAGTAAAAACCGAAAAAATAAAAAACAATACCCAAAAGTGGCAATATTTGTTGCGGCCCTGTTTGTGAGCCACGAACCTGGGGCGGAGAAAGTTGACTCTAATACGCCGTTGGTCAAAGACCAGACGGCGGCATTGTTAGTGCCTACGGCGGCAGAAGATCATGCCCCGCTTGCGCCAAACCCGTTGTAGGCAATTTTTATCCCGCAAGCCCAATACTTGTTAATTGTATTTGTCCATTTTTTTTTACTAAAAAAATATACATAACACTAAATTCTCCGCCATCCAATATCTCTCCATTCTCATCTTTTCTTACAGTATTTGAAGCTAAATTTAATTCCAAAGAACTGTCTGTTTTGTCATAAGTAACATACATTAAATAAGTAGTAGCCTTTCCTTCTTTGAATTCACTTGTCTGATATGTCCCTGTTTTAGATAACTCTTCCCTCTTTATCTTTTGAATGCAACTTATGAAACGTTTCGGAAATATTTTGTCAAAATACTTATCAAAGTCTTTTTCAGTGAAAGATTTTATTTTGTCATCCGGAATTTTGTCAAACTCTTTTTCATTATCCAAATAAATCAATTGCCAAATCCTGCTATTTTCATTTAGTGATTTAAAGTCAATGTATTCCTTTGTTTTTACTTTGTCAGCTTGATATACTGCGTCTCTAAATTTTTTGAAGTTGTCTATCCATTTTGTCGTGTCTTGTACTAGAGTAGATTTACTTGAAGGAGGTTGATCAGAATTTGGTAACTCTACTTTGTCATTTGAATTATTTGTAGAACAAGAACCTAATATAACTAACGTAAATAAAACGATTGTTATTTTCATTGTAGAGTGTCATTTAATAATTGCCAACAACACCTAAATATACGAAACTCTGGTACTTTATTTTTTAATATCAATGTAATTATACACCACGTTTCTATGCTTCGGTAAAAGTTCAATAAAGGTATACGGTACAAGAGTGCGACGCAACAATGTTTAATAGAAACACAAATGCCGGGAACCAAAAACAACAAACACCAAACCCTAAACCAATTTCACTTCTGCACAAATATCCTGCAATACTTTTTTTGCATCGCCAAACAACATGCTTGTTTTGGGTTGAAAGAAAAGTGCATTTTCGATACCGGCATAACCGGGTTTCATACTGCGTTTGTTTACGATTACATTTTTGGCCTGCTCCACTTCCAGGATGGGCATACCATATATGGGAGAGTCGGGATCATTTTTTGCAGCAGGATTCACCACATCATTGGCACCTAAGATCAACACCACATCACAGGTCTTGAATTCGTCATTGGCCTGTTCCATCTCCAGTAAATTTTCGTAGCTCACATCCGCCTCGGCCAGCAATACATTCATGTGGCCGGGCATACGGCCTGCCACCGGGTGAATGGCATATTTTACTTCAACGCCTTTTTCTAAAAGTATTTTTTCCAGCTCATGACAAACATGTTGTGCCTGTGCCACTGCTAAACCATAACCGGGAACGATCATTACTTTGTTAGCATAACTCATCAGCATGGCCGTATCTGCCAAACTTATTTCTTTATATGCACCCTGGCTTGTACTGCCTGTTGCAGCTGTTGTTTTATTGCCACCAAAAGAACCGATCAAAACGTTTTGTAAAGAACGGTTCATGGCCTTACACATTAATATGGTGAGCAAGGTACCTGCAGCACCAACCAAAATACCACCGGTGAGCATTACTTTATTATCATATAAAAATCCGCCGCAGGCTGCAGCCACACCGGTAAAGGAGTTGAGCAGGGAAATTACCACCGGCATATCGGCACCACCAATTGGCATAACAAAGAACACACCATAGGTTAATGCCAGAACCAAAATACCATACAGTAAAAAATTTTGTGTGGGATCGTAAACCAAATATGCACCTGCTGATAATGCAACAGCAAGTATTATAAGATTAAGAATATTCTGTCCGGGAAAACTGAGGTCTTTCACACTGCCATTTAATTTAGCCCAGGCAATCATACTGCCGGCAAAAGAAACCGAACCAATGATCAATCCTAAAACAATAATTAAAACTATGGGCTGAACAGAACTTACTTCAACTGAATGATCTGCCAATCTTTTACTAAGATGATTAAATTCTACCAAGGAGATCAACGCTGCACAGGCGCCCCCCATTCCGTTGAACAAACTTACCATCTCCGGCATGGCAGTCATCTTAACTTTCTTTGCGGCCAATGTGCCGATGATACCGCCGATAGCAAGCCCTGAAAATATCCAGATGTAATTATGTAATTTTTTGCCATCCTGTTCGTATAAAAAAATGGTTCCGGCAATGGCGATGATCATACCTGCTGCTGCAATTAAATTACCCTTACGGGCTGTTGCCGGGTTGGATAACATTTTAAGACCAAGGATGAAAGTTATTGATCCGATTAAATAGCAAATTGTAAGTAAGTTCAATTCCATATGATATGTTGTTGCCCCAAACCCCTGAAGGGGCTTTAGAGTATGATATTTTATAGCGTTTTTAGAATAGACTGTTGTTTTATTTTTCTTACGCTTGCCTTTAAGCCCCTTTAGGGGTTTGGGGTTTTTTCTTAAACATCTCCAGCATCCTGTCGGTAACCACAAAACCACCTACCACATTTAAAGTACCCAACACTACTGCCAAAAATCCCAGTATCAAGGCCAGGTAATTATCTGCTTCAGCTTTTCCCATAATGATGATGGCACCAATTACAACAACACCATGTATGGCATTGGCACCGCTCATTAAAGGGGTGTGCAATACACTCGGCACTCTTCCTATCACTTCAATACCGACAAATATCATCAGGATGACGATGTAGATGATCTGTTGATTGGATGAAATCCAATGCAGTATATTTTCCATATCACTTTTTTTAAACCGAAATAAAATTCATTAACTCATTAAAGCATTAACCCTGTCGTTGGTGATCTTTCCATCATGCACCACACAGGTTCCTTTTACCAGGTCGTCTTCAAAATTTAAATTAAATGCACCTTCTTTATTTATCATCAATTGTAAAAAGTTCAAAATATTTTTTCCGTACAATTTGCTGGCATCGCTGGGCATGGTTGATGCTAAAGCAGAATTACCAACAATACTTACACCATTATGAACTACAGTTTCATCGTTCTTTGTAAAATCGGTATTACCACCGGTTGCTGCTGCAAGGTCAATAATAACCGAACCACTTTTCATGGCACCCATCATTTCTGCAGTAATTAATACCGGAGCTTTTTTACCCGGTATCTGTG
>JAYVEQ010000092.1:0-47755 GCA_043748745.1 Chitinophagaceae bacterium
TGTAGTTTAATCCAAAATTTTAGGTCTCCTAACCTAAAGGTTTTGCAATTGCAAAACCTTTAACCGCAATGGTAATTATTGTTTTATCAGGGATTATTACCACCGCCATTGTTGGGGAAAAACTGAGCCAGTTCTCTCTGCCATGGTTCGTGTCTTCACGAACCACTTTTTTTATAGTTTCGGTTCGTGAGACATGAACTGGGGCGGAGACGTATCAGCGATTTAAGAATTAAAAAACTGTCTCCGCCGATTGGCGGATGTTGAAGGCGGTGTTAGCATAAAACATATCGGCTTCGACAGGCTCAGTCTGGCATCCTGAAAATTTCCGCATTTCTTAATTAGTGTAATTCGTTTTAATTAGTGAAATTCGTGCCAATGAAAGCAACCGTATATAAAAGCACCGGCAACTGGTATATTGTTAAGGTGTCAGACGGCTTGGAGCCGTCAGGACACCTGAAAACATATAATGCCCGGTTGTTGGGCAAATTTAAAATAGACGGGCTAACCAGCACCAACCCCATTGCTGTTGGCGATAATGTTAACATTGAAATGGAAAATGAACTGGAAGGATCGGTAACGATCACAGAAATTGAAGACCGTAAAAATTATATCACCCGTTCATCTCCGGCCAATAAATACCAGCATCATATCATTGCTTCTAATTTAAACCAATCACTTTTGTTTGCCACACTTAAAGACCCCAAAACATCGCAGGGTTTTATTGACCGGTTTTTAATAACATCCGAGGCTTATCATGTTCCATCCATCATTGTGTTTAATAAATCTGATCTGTATAAAAAAAAGGAAGAAGAAAAATTTACTTTGGTAAAAAATATTTATGAAGCCATTGGGTATAAAGTTTTATCAATGAGTATTGAAAATGGCGATGGGGTAGAAGCCGTAAAATCTTTGTTGAAAGATAAAGTGACTTTACTGAGCGGGCACTCAGGTGTTGGTAAATCAACTTTTATTAATGCCGTTTTTCCGGAGATGAAACTGAAAACACAGGATGTAAGTGGCTGGAGTGGTAAAGGTTTACATACCACCACATTTGCCGAAATGTTTGATCTTCCTTTTGGCGGAAAAATTATTGATACACCGGGAATAAGGGAACTGGGATTGGTAGATATTCCTAAAAAAGAACTGTCGCATTATTTTCCGGAAATGAGAGCTTTAATTAATGACTGCCAGTTTAATAATTGTATGCATTTGAATGAACCTGCCTGTGCGGTAAAAGCTGCTGTAGAAAACGGTACCATTCATATGGACCGGTATATCAGTTATTGTAATATCCTGGAAACGATACATGAAAAAAGTTATTAGAAAATGTTTTTCGTTGCCGGTTTGCTTAATAAGTTCCCAACAGGCAACAAATAACGGGAAACAAGTAACATTATTAATAAACCCGGTGCTCTAAAAAATGGGCAACTTCCATCACCACATTATTATTTGTAGAAACATTTTTTTTCTGTTGCGGATAAATACTTACGCCATTAAAAATATTATAATGCAGGGTTAAAAACTGGCCACGGTACCGGAAATCCCAGTCCAGTGTTTCTGCATCATCAATCTGGTTAAGGAATTTAACTTTCAGGTCTTTTGCCAGGGTATTGGCAATAGCGTAGAATTTTGAAATGCCGCAATTATCATCAATAACGGCTTCGGTACAGCCGCTGCTTGTTTTCAGTTCGTAGCACATAGGTGTAGTTTTTTGGGTTTATATCAGGATAATAGTTCTTAAAAATAAAATCATTACTCTTTATAACTTTTTCTGCCGCCTTTATATTTTGCTTTTTTTTCAGCATTAATTGCCTTTTTGTCGCCCGCTAAAATTTTTTCCGCACCTACATTTCTTCCGTTTGTAGGGCAGCCGTATTTATCTTTTTTAGTAAATATGCGGCTTACAAAACATCCGTTCAATAAAAAGGAAGCACATATAAAGAGTAACAGTATCTTTTTCATTTAATAAAGGTATAATTTTTTACAGCCATTTTGTTTAACCTTATTTAATGCTGTCATCCTCCTTAAACCAACTGCTGTACATCACATAATTATCGGCAATCCGGTTAATTTCGCCACTTATCATTTCCCGGCTTATGTCTTTTACTTTTTTAGCCGGCACCCCGGCATAAATACTTCCGGGTTCAACCCGGGTGTTTTCCAGTACTACAGCACCTGCCGCAATGATGCTGTTACTGCCAACCACCACATTATCCATCACAATTGCCCCCATTCCTATGAGCACGTTATCATGTATAACGCATCCATGTACTATTGCATTGTGTCCGATGCTAACATTATTTCCAATTATAGCTGCTGCTTTTTCATAAGTACAGTGAATTACTGCCCCATCCTGCACATTTACCTTGTTGCCCATGCGTATAATATTCACATCGCCCCTTAAAACGGCATTAAACCAGATGCTGCAATTATCACCCATCACCACATCTCCCACAATGCTGGCATTGGGCGCAATATAACAGTCGTTTCCAAAGATTGGCATTACACCTTTTACCGGAAGAATTACAGGCATAGTTTTATTTATTTTTGCCTCCTCCGCCCCCTAAAGGGGTAACTGATTAAGGAGAAGATTAGTTTTTAATTTTTTGAACCAATTTTTTGAACCACTATTTGGCATAGTTGCGTCGCACTCTTGTACAATATTTCTTAATTCAGCAATGTACCTGCTAAAATAAAACACACCTTTTAAAACGGAATACCAAAGAGAACGTATGATTGTAATTTTTTACTTTGATCACAATACATGGCGCTTAATTCCAACGGCCCGATGGGTGTTTTATAGGCAAAGGTTAAAGCATAACCACTCAATATTATTCTGTTGGATGTATTATTACGTGTTGCAAAATCTTTAACCAATGAATTGATACGCCCGATTATATAAACATTATTAACCGGGTTATACCGTAAACCCATTTGTAATGCAATAACGCTGGGTGAATTAACAGTAGCTTCCTGCAATCCTGCAAACCTTATCTGGTTTCTGAAATTGCCATTGATACCACCAATTAAAAAATTGTTGAGCATATTAGGGTTGTTGGTAAAATTAATACCTGCCTGCAGTTCGGAGAAGAAAGTGAATTTTGAATTCAAGGCAACAAACAACGATCCATCAAAGGTTAGCCGGGTGTAATTATCAAAATTTAAATTTGAAGGGATGACGGCAACACCGTTTTGAAAAAGGGTAAGGTTTGGGTTTTGATTATAAACCTGTCCCAGTTCGGTGCTTATTTTCATGCCTTTTGTAGGATAGAATATCTGGTTAAGCCGGTTGTATTTTAAATATACATAACTTTTTATGGTTGTAAATCTGCCTTTAACTTCCGAAACGGAATGAATGGATGGACTGTAATGTACATAGTCGAATGCAGTACCTATGCCGGCAGCTATTTTATTGCTGCCGCTGTTTTGAAAATTTATATATCCCTGGGTATAGTTTTGTTTATAATCACCATCCAGTTTAAAATTCTGATATGAATTTACACCGAGGTTATCGAGGCGAAAACCGGTAATGAATGCTATATTTTTTATCCGCCCAAGGTATTGCAGGTATTCAGCTTCTAACTGAATACTTTCGCCTATTGAAAGCGAAACCATACTGCGTGAGTTTGGAATAATAAAATCACGGGTAGTTAAATTCACATTTACATTAATGCCCCTGAACCGGGTATAATACAGGCCTGCCTTTAAATAAGTACTGGGGTTTTCTTCCACATTAAAAATAATTCTTGCGGTATCTTTTGCAACCGGTACAAGTGTATAAGAGATACTGGCATAATAGCGTGACCCATATGCCCGCCGTATGCTTTTGGTAATTTGTACTGCTGTATAAAGTCTGTGATCATCAAAATTCATGAGGTGTGTAAAAAAAGCTACAGAGGTTTTGCGTAAACCAAATACCTGGTAATCGGTAATAAAAACGCTGTTGTTGTTAATGGCTATTTCGTTTCTGGCCGAATCAAATCCTAATGCATTAATACTGTCGGCCAGTTTCTTAAAAACGGGATAAAACAACCGGCCTGTTTCCAAACCTATTTTCAAAATCTCTTTACTGCTTCCAAAACTGCCGGTATTGTATTTTACCATAGGCATATGAATGTAGATATTGGTCAGGGGCAATTCTTCTTTAAAATCGCCGGCTTCTTTAAAAAAAGCCATCTGCATCAACACATCTACCGGGTTTTTTATTCTATCAATTTTAGAGAGCCCGTTGGTTACATTACTGCCTATTACAATATCGGCTCCCATTTCTTTTACGTTTTTCACCGGGAAATTCCGGACCAGTCCACCATCTACCAGTTTTTTATTATCCCTGTTTACTGCCGAAAAAACAGATGGTATGGCCATGGTTGCCCTTAAAGCAGAGATCAGGCTGCCGGTATCCATCACAACCAGGTCACCCGTTTCAAGGTCGGTTGCCATGCATTTATATGGAATGGGGAGATGATCAAAATTTTTGACATGGTATACAGGAAAAAAAAGTTCAGAAAATTTAATATTCAGTTCCTGCCCGTTTATTAAACCGGTCTGCAGCCTTATTTTATTATTGATGAATGGCAGCTCTGCAGCAAAACGGCTGTACTGATCTTTTTCTTCCATCGAAAGTGCCTGTAGCGGAATATTGTTTGAAAACAAAATATCCCAGTCAATATCTTTTTGTAATCTTTCTATTTCTTTGCCGCTGTAGCCAACTGCATATAAAGCACCAACAATAGCGCCCATGCTGGTGCCGGTAATATAATCTACTTTAAGGCCGGCGCTGTCAATTGCTTTTAATATGCCGATATGGGCCAATCCTTTTGCACCACCGCCACTTAAAGTAAGTCCTATTTTAGGACGGGTACTTTTTTGCTGGGCAGAAACAGACAAGATGAAAATGAAACAACAAAAAAGGGTTAGAAAAAATCTCATTAATAATTTATTGATTAAAACACGCTGTTAAAATTAAGGTTCAAATTACAACTAACTGCCTTTATATTTTTACTGAAAAGTTAATTATTTCCTTTTAAGCAACCTGCAATATGCCCACAGCAGAGTAAAGGTTTTATTTTTTATATACAGATAGCTTTATTTTGCAATAATTTTAAGTGATGATGACCAACCGCCAGCTTTTTTTAAATCATGTAGGACAAACATCTGCAGCACCGCTTTGCCTGGAAATCATAAGGGCTGAGGGTTGTATGTTGTACGATTTTAATGGGAAGGAATATATTGACCTCATTGGCGGCATCAGTGTTTGTAATGTGGGCCACCGGCATCCAAAAGTTATTGAGGCCATAAAAAAACAGCTGGATGATTACCTGCATATAATGGTGTATGGAGAACTGGTGCAAAGTCCGCAGGTGCAATATGCAAAATCATTAACCGAACATTTACCGGCATCGCTCAATTCAGTTTTTTTTACTGCCAGCGGCAGCGAAGCAACTGAAGGAGCTATGAAACTTTCCAAAAGATTTCAGAACCGTACTCAGATCATCTCTTTTAAAAACTCCTATCATGGCAGCACCCAGGGTGCATTAAGTGTGATGGGCAGTGAATACTGGCAACAGGCTTTTCGCCCTTTGTTACCGGATGTGTCGCAGTTGAATTATAATTCTTTTGATGAGCTTGAAAATATTACCGAACAAACAGCCTGTGTTATTGCCGAAACCATACAGGCCGAAGCCGGCGTGTTGGTACCACAAAATGACTGGTTAAAAGCATTAAGAAAAAAGTGTGATGCAACCGGAACTCTTTTGATACTGGATGAAATACAATGTGGCTTTGGCCGTAACGGAACCCTTTGGGCATTTGAACAGTTTGGTATTGTACCTGATATTTTATTATTGGGCAAGGCGTTGGGTGGAGGAATGCCCTTAGGTGCTTTTATTGCCGATAAAAAATTAATGGATTCCCTCACACATGATCCGGTGCTTGGGCATATCAATACTTTTGGCGGCCACCCGGTTTGCTGTGCTGCAGGCCTTGCTGCTTTTAATGCATTGCTGGATGAAAAATTAATTGATACAGTTAATGAAAAAGAGGCATTGTTTATTTCTTTATTGCAACATTCCAAAATAAAAAAAGTGAGAAGCCGTGGTTTAATGATAGCTGTGGAATTTGAGAGTTTTGAAATGAATAAAAAAGTGATTGATGCATTGATCGATTCTTCTGCAGGCTCAGCAGGTATTTTCACCGATTGGTTTTTATTTGCAGCAAACTGTTTGCGTATTGTACCGCCTTTAATTATTTCAACCGATGAAATAAAAAAAGCCTGTCAAATAATATTGGCAGGCTTAAATAAAATTTAGTAATTATTATTCCGGTTGCCCAAAATCTTTCAGGTTTTGTGCATCAAAAGCAGCCTTATCTCCAAAAGGTCCTAAATATTTTGCAGGCCCAAAACCGAGTATTGGTAAAAACACAATGCCCAGCAATACAAGTCCTACAGTGAACCCTTCATCCTTACCAAAACTTTTTGAAAGCATATTGTAGGTCCAGATGATGAAGACATAATTTACAATAGGAATTAAAAATAAAATCAGCCACCAGCCAGGTTTACCAACAATTTTCAGCAGAACATACATGTTATAGATCGGAATAATTGCCTGCCAGCCTTCCTGGCCGGCTTTTTCAAAAACTTTCCACATGGCAGCGATCAAAAAAACAATAACTGCAAGGGCAACGACGCAGATCAGGATAATTAAACCGGTTGAAATTTCAGAATTTTCGTACATAGTTTTAAATTTTTGTTTAAAAAATGCGATGATTAATACAACAAGTATAATGATTATTTATTGCAACTTTCAGTAAATTACTGCGGATGATAAATTTTCTCTGCATTTTTATACACTGTAGCTTTATCCAATGTCATTTTCTTTGTTTGCTGATGCAGGTACATCTCTACCTGGTCGTCAAAATGTTGGTTGCCGGGCTTTGCACTGGCACCATACATATTGATGCTTTCAATTTGTGGCAAACCTGTTTTTGCAAAACGAACAAACATGATGAGTCCGTCACCACCAATTGATTTTAATTCGCCGTTTTTATAAGGTGCTGTCCATTGCGGCGATAGCAGATCGGGAAAACCACCCAGCGGCCAATCTTTATCTCCTCTTGCCAGTTTTTGAATATCACCCAATGTAAGATCTGTTCTTCCAAAATTTGTTTGCATGTAAGTATTTACATAATTAAAAGTTTCTGCAGCTTCCTGTTTGCTGATCAGTCTTGGAGCCTGACCCAGCAATTCCTTTTTCAGGTGTTCATACGTTAATAAAAAAATGGCAGCGCCTTTGCTGTCTGCATCACCATGTTTATCCCAGTTTTTAAATGTTGTTATTAAAGTTGCTAGTGCAGGATAATCATTTGCATTCAGTAAGAACATCGAATCAATTTTATAAGTGTATTGTAATTTTTCAGGAAGCTGTTTATCAAATTTTATTTGCTTGAATTTTTCGTAACTCAGTTTTTCAGTCTGTGGAAATAATTCCAGGAAACGGGTACTCCGGTTAAGATGGTATTGTTCCCAACCATCGGTTTTTGCAAACGAATTGGGATTTAAATTATCTGCAGCAGCTGTAGCCAGGAAAGGGGAGTGATTGGTGTTGAATAAAAAACCACTTTTAGGATTGATGTATTGTGGCAGTTCTTTTATGCCCCTGAATTGTGTCCACAACGTTTTGGAAGTATTGCCGGGCACTGTTCTTTTCCAGTTGTATTGAGGCGATGAATCCCTAACCGGCATCAATGCATTGTTGATGTAAAAGATGGTATCGTATTTATCGGCGTACATAATATTAAACATGCTCAGTTCCTGCCTGTTTAGTGCGGTATAAAACTCTGTAAAGTTTTTTGCTTTGTTCATCTGGTACCATTGATCCAGCACACCTATCTTCATGTTGGCCCCCAGCCTGATGGAGAAGAAGCCCTGTTTATTTTTCATGGTAGCGCCGTATTTGCTCCAGTAAATTTTTCTTTTTACGTTGATGGGAATACCTTTAATTTTCAGTTTGATGGTCTTCTCTTCAAGGTCAATCCACTGCCCGTCAAACTTATATTGTAATGCCTGATCCGGATTCATCTCCAATTGAAATTCATCAAGCCTGTCGCAATAATTTACCGTATGTGCCCAGCCCAGGTTTTCATTTACGCCATGCAAAATGCAGGGCCCGCCTGCCAGTAAACCGCCTGTAACATTCAATCCTTCTTCGCTGCAGAGATGTGCTTCATAAAAGGCCTGAGGGCCGGTGTTTGGCTGGTGTGCATTGATCAACAAAAAGGCTTCGCCGGTTGTGGTTTTTGTTGAACTGATAGCAGCGGAGTTACTTCCTTTTTTATCCAACTCGGGAGCTTCCCATTCGCTGTTATTAAAAATTCTCATCAGGGCCTGGTCGGCGCCATTAAAAATGGTTAGCGCAAAAACTGAAGAAGAAACGTATTCTTTAAGCGTAACAGGAAATATCTTTTTGTGCAGTATTTCTTCCGGGTGTTTTTTGGCGTAATCATTTATACCCTGTACATAACCGGTTATCAATTTTAAAAATGCAGGTGTAAGTGTATTCCATTTCTCTTCGGTAATTTCCCTGCACCGGAAAAGGGCAAAGGCATAATCACCTGCCGCACCTTTTTTGCCCATTACCCCGGCCATCAGGCCTTTTGCCGGCAATATCACTTCCTGCATGCTTTTAAAATCATCTTCGGCTTCGGCCCAGGCCAGGCCATAAGCTACTTCTGCATCTGTTTTGGCAAAAATGTGAGGTACGCCAAAATTATCCCGTACAATATCTATAGCTGCCGGATTAATCCGGATTTGTGTTATACCATTTAAATAAGCCAGAAATAAAATACTGATGAATAATAGTTTTTTCATTTTACGGCAATAAAATTTTATTGTGAGGTTAATGTAATTTTTTTGGATTAATAAAGATATGCAGTAAAAGAGTGATTATTTAAAAGCTTTTATCAAAACCTTTTTAAATGACGAAATCATATTTGCTTATGCAGCGGAATAAAGTTTTACCAACCAGGCAAAAAATAATTTGCATAATTCAAAAGCAATGATTTACTTTGTATTTCAAAGTGCTTTTTTATGGGAGAACAACAACAGCCTTTAGAAGACCTGCAACACATCAAAAAGATGATGGAACGCAGTAGCCGTTTTATAAGCCTTAGCGGCCTTAGTGGCATAGCAGCAGGTATCTGTGCTTTAATAGGTGCCTGGTTTGCCAGCCAGAAAATTCATTGCTGGGTAAAAGGGGATTGCCAGCTTAGCCGTTTAATAACTACTGCAGGAAACGATTTGATTAATGACCTGTTCTGGATTGCGACCCTAACTTTTATTGCCGCATTTATTTCGGCTTTTGTTTTTACTTATATAAGAAGTAAAAAAAATGGTACGCCAATCTGGGGAACTACAACCATGCGGTTGTTCTGGAATACACTGATACCCATTGCAGCGGGTGGTATTTTTTTAATACGCATGATGCAGATGGGGGAGTTTCAATTGGTAGCGCCGGGTTGCCTATTATTTTATGGACTGGCATTGGTTAATGCCAGCAAATACACGTTGGGCGAAGTAAGGTATTTGGGTTACGGGCAAATTGTGTTGGGCCTTTTTAATTTATGGTGGGTTGGTTACGGGTTACAATTCTGGGCAATGGGCTTTGGTGTATTGCATATTGTTTACGGTACTATGATGTGGTGGAAGTACGAACGGAAATAAATTTAACAGCCGAATGAAAAATCCGATAGAAAATCTGAATAAAATTTTTGACAGCCGTATCCGCCTCGGTATCATGAGTGCGCTAATGGTGAATGATGCAGTTAGCTTCAATGAATTAAAAGAGTTGCTGGATATAACAGACGGAAACCTGGCCAGCCATTTAAAAACACTGGAGGATACCGGGTTTGTGAAAGTTCAAAAAGGGTTTATCGGCAGAAAGACAAACACCACTTATTCGGTAACCAAGGCAGGGGAAAAAGAATTTAAACTGCATCTGGATGCATTGACGAAAATGATAGGATCGGTAAAATGAATTTTTTTTTCTATCTGTACTTTGAAATACAAAGTACTTTCAATAAAATAAAAAATAAACAAAATGGACACTCAACCTCCGCTCAGCTTTTGGCAAAAAAACAAATTGGTCCTTAAATCTTTTTTTATTGCCTTTTTAATCCTGGCCCTCCTGATTCCCACTTTTATTATTATGTACCTGGTAAATGAAAGAAAGGAGCGCAAACAGGAAGTAACAAAAGAAATAAGCAATAAATGGTCGGCTGCACAAACCATTACCGGACCGTTTTTAATGATCCCTTACATCGAAAATGAAAACAACAATGGCATTGTTGTAGCAGTGAAGAAGGATCTTTTCCTGCTGCCTGAACAGTTAAATATTACCGGTACAATTGAACCGGAGATAAGATACCGGAGCATTTATAAAGTACCTGTGTTTACTGCAAATCCTATCATCCTGAGCGGAAAATTTGTAAAGAACAATCTTAATACTACAGGTATAAATCCTTTATCAATAAAATGGAACGAGGCAAAACTTTGTATAGGAATAACTGATCTTAAAGGAATAAAACAGCAAAGTATAAAATGGAATGATCAACTGTTAAACATGGAAGCAGGGCTTCCTGAAAATAGTATTGTTCAGCAGGGCATATCAGTACTATTGCCGCTTGATACTTCTTTTATTGACATGGAAAATAATTTTCTGGTGCAGCTTACTTTGCAGGGTTCCGAAAAATTATATTGCACGCCTTTAGGGAGCAGCACTGCTGTGCATTTATCTTCTTTATGGAGTAATCCTGCATTTGACGGAAAATTTTTGCCGGATACAGAAAAGTTAAACAGCAAAGGTTTTGAAGCGGAATGGCGGATTTCACAATTTAACAGGGACTTTCCGAAAATATTTGCAGGTAACAGCAGTGTATTGCAATTGGTGAGGGAAAGCAGTTTTGGTGTAATCCTTTTGTCTCCGTTTGATGCTTATGCACAAACCATGCGGTCACTTAAATACGCTATCTTAATTATCGGCCTTACTTTTTTTGCTTACTTTTTCACAGAAATATTTCAGCGCAGGCCTGTACATCCGTTGCAGTATATTTTAATCGGGATGGCATTGGTAATTTTTTATACGTTGCTGCTTTCCATTTCAGAGTATATTCAATTTCCGCTGGCATACCTCACGGCGTCGTCTGCAACGGTACTGTTATTAAGCTGGTACACAAAAAGTATTTTTAATAAATGGAAAGTGGTACTGGTTTTTGCATCACTGCTTTCTGTATTGTACCTTTTTATTTATGTATTAATTCAAATGCAGGATAATGCATTATTGTTTGGAAGTATCGGTTTGTTTATCCTGCTTGCTGCAGCCATGTACCTGAGCCGCAAAATTGACTGGTATGGTATTGACCGCAAAACAAATGCAGGATGAAGATCTATCAGCAAATAAAAAAAATAAGGTCCGCCATACTGGTGTACTTAACACACCGCATGGCTTTGCCGGCATTGCGTATAATCCGTAAGCCGGAAATATTTCCTTTTACCCGGGAAGAATTAAAAAATTTTCCGGATGAAACACTGGGGAAAGAACTGATCAATTTTTTGGAAATAAAAAAACTTGAACTGTTACCTTATTATGTCCGGCACGATATCAAACATATTTTATTGAACTATGATACTACAGATGAAGGAGAAGGATGCCTGCAGTGTTTTATGTTGGGCAACGGTCATGTTTCATTTCCGGTAATAGCAACTGTTGTATATGCTTTTGTAACAATGCCTGAATACTGGCCGGCTTTTAACAAAGCTTATACAAAAGGAAGAAGATGTAAACCAATTGCAGATTGGAAATGGTTTGAAATTTTAGAACAGCCGACTAAATCTCTTATTCAACAAATAGATAAATCAAAACATCATGAAACAGATCTGGTTTAAAAGAACAGGATGGTTTTACATTCCTTTACATCCTTTGGGATTTATTGTAACCATCCTGGCAGCAGTTTTTATGGTGCCTGTGGTAATAGCTATTGACAGAAATGCACATTCTGTTACTGACGAACTGTATGAAATATTTGTTTATGCAACCTGCACAGCATTTTGGTGGAAGTGGGTGGCAGAGAAAACGAGTATATAAAAATAAGAAAGCAAAAAAAATGCCCGGCTATTTAAGCCAGGCAAATAAATAATTTTCTAAATAATCAAAAATCCAGCCCCAAGGCAAAATATAAGATCGGTTTACCTTTAAAGAAACCGCTCATTGGCCAACCAGCATCAAATTTTACAAAGTAACCAAGCAGGGTACTTCTTGCACCAAAGCCATACCCTCCGGCAAAAGGACCAAGACCACCGGCTTTTATCCTTACAGTTACATCACGGCTTGTATAAGTTACATCAGGTCGTTTGATCTTTTTATATGCACCATTCCAGGCAGTACCAAAATCAATAAACTGAATGATTTGAAAATTGCGAAGAAATGAATTGTTGATTGGCCGGTCAAAAAGAGTTGTAAATACCGGTAAACGGAATTCACTGTTAATTACAACGGCATTATTTCCGTTAGCAACATTTTGAATATAGCCCCGCATGTTTACAGCCAGGCTTTGAAAAGCATAATCCTGGTCATTTGCCGGCGGGTTGTTGGTATTAAAATATCTCTCTTTTACCAACACACCGTTTGCATCATATTTTTGATTTTGGCCAAACATCAGCCAACCATCAACACCACCTAAATAGTAGATCATTTTTTGATTACCCCAGCTGAAATCACCTGCTGCACGGCCTGCCCAGATAAAGTTGCGGAGAATAGGATAATAATACCTGCCATCAAATCCAAAATTAAATGTAGTAGGCCCGTCGGCAAACCGTACTTTATTTATCTGCCGGTTCCAGTCGATAAAAAACTTATACCGTAAACCGTTCCAGATATTCATGGTAGGGTTTAAGGTGTTGTCGTACACATATTCCAAATGTGTGGTGGAATAAATTGTTTTTTCATCTGGTTGTACCAATGAATTTGGATCAAGTGAGGAAAAAACAAATTTATCTGACCGTATACCCGTTGATAACCGGATACTTTTACTTTTATCAAATGGGTAAGAAACATTTACCTGGTATAAATTGGTATAATACCTGCCTAAAAAATTTCCGAACTGATCGCCGGCCTGCTGAACATTCCGGTAATAAGTAGCACCCCAGTCAATTCTTCTTTTATAATTCTGGTAACTCATCAGCCATTCATTATCTTTTAAATTGGTAGATATTTTATAACCGCCGGTTATTTTTACATCTTCCAAAAGCTCAGTTGTTCCCAAACGGATAAGGCCATTCAATGGTGTTCCGGAGCCAAGCATTATTGGCCCTCCGCCTCCGCCATAAGCCTGGTAACGGTTAATTAAAACACCGGTACTAAAACCTGCTGATCCATAATCAATAGAAAATTTTGGGGGCTTATAAGTAAATTGTTTTATGGTTTTTAAAACATTGTATTTACCTTCTGCTGTACCGGTTACTTTACCGGTAAGGCTGCTGTCTCTTTTTTCATTGGTAAATTCTGTTTGAAAAAAATCATCAGCTTTTTTTGCAGTGTCGGCAATAGGGGTTAATCTTTTTACTGCATTACTGTCTTTATATTCAGCCATTATTTTTTTCATGTATTCCGTTGGCTGGGCTGTAATATTTCTGCGGCGCAGGGTGTTTTCATCTATCTTTAATTTGTATAAAACTTTTTCATCACTCTGGCGGGTTACTTCACTTACCTGGTTATTATCTCCGGCAATCCTGGTTTCTCCCAAAGTACTTTGATAATTGGTTAACGGAAAAGTATAGGCCGAATCATCAGATACAGAAACCACGGCAACAGAATCAATATCGGTTTTCTTAAAAACCTTTAATGTGCTGTCAACTTCTTTGGCAGATGGATTTCGTAAAACTTCATTACCTATTAAAACCAAAGTATCAAGCCCGGCTTTTTTGGTAGTAAAAAAACCGGCATAGCGGTTGCCTATACCGTTCTCATCACTTACAAACGTAAAATGATTTACGTTGTACTGCATTGGAAAACGGGCATTACCATATTTTAAATGTGATAACTGGGTGATCTGGTTCAGCTCGGGCTTATCACCAAAATTGGTAATTAAAAAAATATTGTACTTGTGATTGCTGGGTAAAACAGTATCTCCGCTTTTTGCTTCCGGGTTAGGGCGGTTACTGGCGAAAATGATACCCGTCTTGTTTGGGAAAGCTACAAAAGAAGCATCCAGGTCATCATAAACATCATTGGTGATCTGTTTTACTTTTTCATTTTGAATGTCGAGTGTATAAATATCAGTATGTCCGTTTTTTACAGCAGATAATAAAAGGGTATTGCTGTTGAGCATATACTTCATGTCCTGTACCTGGTCAAATTGTTTGGTGAGGTCGATCTTATACTCTTTATGCCGCATTATAATATCGTAAACAAACAATTGCAGTTTTCCTTCCTTTACATATAATACAGATATCCGGGTGCCTTTCGGATCCCAGGCCATCATCGGGTAATTCGGATTGATCTCGTTTTTATAACTGCGTACACCAAATTTCAATAAGGTTTTGTTTTCAAAATCATCATTGTAAATAACCCGTACAATGCCTTTTTTAAATTGGGTTACTACATATGAATTATTACGTTTGTTTGGATTTACATTAAACCGGAAATAATCCAGCCGACTGTTTATATCAAAGCCATCAATATAACTTCCTTTGGGATATGGTTTTCTTTTGGCGATGTCTTTGTAATACTTATCGTCCTGGTATTCCATAAATTCTGCCAGCACATCTTTAAATTTCTTTTTACAAACCTGCATGCAGGCTTTATTTAAATTTTTGTAAACCGTTGCCAGGTAAAGCAGGTAAGTAACATTTTCTTTTTTATATTTCTCTTCAATAAAAAACCAGAAAGCATGCCCAGCAATTTCGGGTTTCTCAAAAGCAAATTTGGTAAACTTGGTGTAGTTACCGCTTAGTATTTCGCTTTTCAGTTCGTCATCTAATTCTGTACTCCAGTTTTGCGCCAGATACGACTGGTAGCCATCTGTAAGCCACTTGGGTAAATCAAGCAGGGCCTGGTTGCCGGCAATTTCGCCAAAGTCATCTCCAAACAAACGGTTCTCGGTTAATATTTGTGCAATGCCTGAACGTACCTGCTGTCGTAATTTCTGATGGTCTGCTTCAAAATAAACAACCATCTTATTATTTACCAGTTTGGTGCCACCACCGGTATTTTGCCAGTCAAGCTCTAAACCAATATTACTTTGCAGCATGTCAGCATATTCATTATATAAAACAATATTGGCCCGTCTTTGTAAACTATATTCAGCAGCTGCTTCTATCTGGGGTAACTCTTTTTCAGCACTCTGTGCTATAAATTTGGCAAGCTCTTCTCCGTTTTGATTATAATAAACATTAAAGTTTTTGGTTTGATAATATTTCCACTTGAATTTTTTAAACTGAACCCTGTTTTTTCCAAACTCCACTGCATTTACCTGAGCAATGACAAAATAAGAACTGAAAATAAGGAAAAAGGAAATTAGAGATATTCTGCTGAACTTTGCCATACGTTAAAGTTGATATTGAGTATTAAAATTACTTTATTCAGACTAATCATTAAAAAACAATTTCATTGCCCATATGTTAAAAATAAAAACTTTTGTTTTCAGCCCCATAGAGGAAAATACGTATTTACTGTACAATGAGTTTAATGACTGCTTGATTATTGACCCCGGTTGTTACTTTCCCGAAGAAAAGGATGAGGTGAAAACCTTTATAACACAGAGCGGATTAACACCCCGGATGCTGCTTAATACCCATTGCCATTTAGACCATGTTTTTGGAAATAAGTTTATGGCCGAAAATTATGATCTGACATTGCAATTACATGAAAAGGAAAAAATGTTGCTTGACTATGCTCCCACATCCGGCCTGATGTATAATATGCCTTTTGATAACTACACCGGGGAGTTTATTTTTTTAAAAGAAGGAGATATGATTAAGCTGGGAGACGACGAACTGAAGGTAATTGAAGCACCCGGCCATTCTCCTGGCCATATTTGTTTTTATTGTGCCAAACAAAATTTTCTGGTAAGTGGCGATGTATTATTTAACCGGAGTATTGGCCGAACTGACCTGCCCGGTGGCAGCCATCAAACCCTGTTAAAAAATATCAGGGAAAAATTATTTGTGTTGCCGGATGAAACTGTTATTTACAGCGGACATGGTCCGAAGACAACTGTAGGGGAAGAGAAAAAATACAATCCATTTTTGAGTTGAGTTTTAGTTATAATTTTTTTTTTGGTATTTTACCATACCAGATTTAAAGTTTAAAGAATCATCTTTTATTTATTTGATATGAAAATAAGAATAAATTTATTTGCCTTTTTAATGATGCTGATATCCTGTTTCGTATTTCCGGCAAATACCGATGCCCAAAGGGCTGCAGTAAGGCAAAAGATAGAAAAGGATATGGAAAAGAAATATGCAGACTCCCAACGCATTAAAGGTAAACAGGAGCTGGAGAAGATAACTTATGAGAATGACAAAAGGTATAAGGATCCAACCAACAAAGTGCAGGCAACAATTGCCTTTGAAGATAAAGAACTGAATAAAAATGGCGAGGTAAAAAAAACGATGGTACAAAAAATAATTTTTGGTAAAACCGGCGAGTGTATTGTAATGAATGAAGGTGATAAGAATGAAACCTGGATGATTTATAATTATGCAGATAAGGCTAATTACATGGTTAATGTTAAACAAAAAACTGCCATGAAAATGCCACTGATTAACATGCAGAAAATGGCTGAGGCCGGAGCAAAATATGAAGCAGAAAAAAATGTTGGTAGCAACACCGGTTCCTGGAAAGCAACCGGTGAAAAAATGAATATTAATGGATATAACTGTACAAAATATATTTATACCTATGCCGACAATAAACATTATTCATCCATGGATATGTGGTTATCTAACGATATAAATTTAAACCTGGGAGATAATTACATGTTTGGCGCAAGGCTGAATGCTTATAAATTCCCCTCAAATGCACAAAATAAGGAAATGAAAGCTGGTGTTATGGTAAGAACCGTTTTATATGATAAAAAAGGGAATCCTGTTTTACAACGAGATCTGAAAGAATTTAAAAAATCGGCTGATGAACAGTATTTTGATATGCGTAAGTTTAAAGTAACTGACGTAATGAGTGTACTTTAATTTATGGCCTGGCATAGTTCAATCAAAACACCATTTGTTCCTTTCGGATGTAAAAAACAAACCATTTTATTATCTGCTCCTTTTTTGGGCTCGGGGCTTAATAAAACAAAACCTTCTGCCTGAAGTCTTTTCATTTCAACTTTGATATCGGCAACTTCAAATGCTATATGGTGCAGTCCCTCACCTTTGCGTTCAATAAATTTGGCTATTACACCATTGGGGTCGGTACTTTCCAATAGTTCGATCTTGGTTTCACCTTGTTGAAAAAATGCGGTATTCACTTTTTCGCTTTCTACCATTTCTGTCTTATAACAAAGGCTATTCAGCAGTTTTTCAAACAGGGGAACAGAAATTGCAAGTTCTTTAACAGCGATGCCGATATGTTCAACTTTTTGCATAAAAATGATCGTTTAAAAACGTTGGTTTACGAAATTGGTAAAATGAAGGTTAACCCATGGTATTATATGCTAAAATAGAACCTTTTGCAGTAAATTTGTGTTATTACAAATAGAAATTAAACAGAACGAATTTATGTTGAAATTGCCCATTTACTTAGATAATAATGCTACCACACCAATGGACCCGAGGGTATTGGAAGCAATGACCCCATATTTTTTAGAGCATTATGGAAACGCTGCAAGCCGTAACCATCCTTTTGGCTGGGAGGCTGAAGAAGCGGTAGATTATGCCCGTGAGCAGGTTGCAAAATTAATTGGTGCCGATCCTAAAGAAATAATTTTTACCTCAGGCGCAACAGAAGGCGATAACCTGGCAATAAAAGGAGTTTATGAAATGTATGCCAGCAAGGGCAATCATATCATTACTGCAACAACAGAACATAAAGCAGTTTTAGATACCTGTAAGCATATTGAAAAATCAGGCGGAGAGGTTACTTACCTGCAGGTAAAACCAGATGGCCTTATTGATTTGAATGAACTGGAAGCTGCTATAAAACCTACAACCATTCTTATTGCCATCATGTATGCCAATAATGAAATTGGTGTAGTGATGCCGATCAAAGAAATTAGTACCATTGCCAAAAAACATGGGGTATTATTATTTACAGATGGTACACAGGCCGTAGGTAAAATTCCGGTTGATGTAAACAAAGATGGCATAGACCTGATGGCTTTTACTGCACATAAAATGTACGGACCAAAAGGTGTTGGTGCTTTGTATGTTCGCCGTAAAAACCCAAGAGTAAAAGTTACCGCCCAGATGGATGGTGGTGGCCACGAACGTGGTATGCGTAGCGGAACATTGAATGTACCGGGTATTGTTGGTTTTGGTAAGGCCTGCGAAATTTGTATGCTGGATATGGAAGAAGATACCAAACGCATCAGCAAGATGAGAGACCACCTGGAAACAGAATTATTAAAACTTGAAGAAGCTTATGTAAATGGCAGCCGTGAACACCGTTTACCACATGTTGCCAATATTTCTTTTAAACATGTGGAAGGCGAAGGTTTATTGATGGGCTTTAATAAAAATATTGCATTAAGCAGCGGCTCGGCATGTACATCTGCATCTTTAGAGCCAAGCTACGTATTAAAAGCACTGGGTTTGGGCGATGACCTGGCACACTCTTCGCTGCGTTTTGGATTAGGAAGATTTACAACAGAAGAACAAATTGATTATACTATCAAAGCAATAAGTGAAACGGTTTTAAAGTTAAGAGAAATGAGCCCGCTTTGGGAAATGTATAAAGAAGGAATTGATTTGAGTACGATTGAGTGGGCAGCGCATTAAAAGTAAAAAGTAAAAATTCGAAAATCAAAAAAAGGGCCTACTAAAGCATAAACCTTTTTGACTTTCTATAAATAATAAAAATCTAAAATAACAACCATGGCATATTCAGAAAAAGTAATTGACCACTACCAAAACCCAAAAAATGTTGGTACGCTGGATAAAAGTGCAAAAAATGTAGGAACCGGATTAGTAGGTGCTCCGGAGTGTGGTGACGTAATGCGGCTGCAGATAGAAGTAGATGATGCAACCGGAATGATAACCGATGCCAAGTTTAAAACCTTTGGATGCGGCTCTGCCATTGCTTCTTCTTCATTGGCTACCGAGTGGCTGAAAGGAAAAAGCGTAGATGATGCATTGAAGATTGATAATATGGATATCGTGGAAGAATTAAATCTTCCGCCGGTGAAAATACATTGCAGTGTGTTGGCAGAAGATGCAATTAAAGCTGCTATCAACGACTATCGTGTAAAAAATGGCATGGAAGAAATTAAGTTTGAGGAGAGTGTGGTACATTAAAAAAACTCAAACCCCCTCCGCCCCCTGAAGGGGGAACTTTGGAGCCAGAATTTTTTTAGTGTATTTTATTATATGAGCAGCACAGCCTTAAATATTGTAACGAACTCTGCAACAGCAGACACCAAAGCTCCCCCTTCAGGGGGCGGGGGGGGTATGGGGGCTGAAAACAGTATTTTCATCAGCGACAAAGCAAAAACCAAAGTCATCAAACTAATGGAAGAAGCAGGTGTGGCCGGGGATGATACTCATTTTTTAAGAGTAGGCGTTGTTGGTGGCGGTTGCAGCGGGCTTAGTTATAAAATGGATTTTGATAACGAAGTAAAACCAATGGACCAGGTTTTTGAAGATAAGGGAATAAAAATAGTATGCGACCTTAAAAGTTTTTTATACCTGGTTAATACAGAACTTGAATTCAGCGATGGATTAAATGGCAAAGGTTTTTATTTCAACAATCCCAATGCCAGTCGCAGTTGCGGATGCGGAGAAAGTTTTGCAGTTTAATATAATTTTTATAAAAATATTTTAGCCTCCTGAATTTCAGGAGGCTTTTTTTATTGATTAATAAATTACTCTTTTACAGGTGGTGCTGGCGGTGCTGGAGGAGGAGGAGGTGGTGGCGCCAATTTATCTTTTTCAAAATTTGGTATTACCTGCTCGGGTGCTTTAGGTGGTAATGGTGGCAAAGGCGGAACCTCATTTATTTGTTTTGCCGGTGGTAAAGGTGGTAACGGGATATTTTCATGTGTTTTTGTTTGTTGTGCTATTAACTGTGAGGAAATAATACACACTGTAAGCAACATCATTATTTTTTTCATACTGTAATTTTTTAATGAGATGCCATTGTATTTATTTTCCATAAAAAAAGGCCCCATCAAAAAATGATGGGGCTGTGTGCAGTTGGTTTTGGGTAAACAACTTAAAATGAATCTTTGAACGATTGTTTGTCGATTGTCAATGAATACTATAAGTTTAATGCTTTTGAACAAAGATTTTCTTGTATTGATAGGCTGATCTTTGGTTGTTTGTTGTTTAACAACCTGCCTGATGCTTAAGACAAAGGCTATTGTTCAAATGCTGCTTAGGGTGTATAAGTTTCTTTTCCGTGGCTGAAGGTAATTTATAGGCCCTCGAAGTTAAAAATGACTTAAAAATATATGTAAGTAAGGTAAGTGTACAGTTATACATGTGTAATAGCCTGTTAAGTATTAAATTGCAGCAATTTTAATTGCATATGTGGAGCATTTGTAAAAAAGAACTACGACAATTTTTCAGTAATCTAACCGGTTATATCAGTATTATTTTGTTTTTGTTGGTCAATGGTATCTTTTTGTTTGTCCTTAACGACAGTAATATTTTTGATTATGGTTATGCTTCTTTAGATAAGTTTTTTGAACTGGCCCCCTGGATACTGCTTTTCCTGGTGCCCGCCATTACTATGCGTTTGCTTGCCGATGAATTTAAGGGAGGTACTTTTGAGATATTACAAACAAGACCATTAACCAAGTGGCAGATCGTATTAGGTAAATACATTTCCATTCTCATTGTTTTGTTGTTTGTCATTATTCCTACAGTTATTTATATCCTCACCATAAAATCATTAAGTGCACAGGGCGGTATTGACAGCGGTGGAATTTTAGGAAGTTATATCGGTTTGTTTTTATTAGCTGCTGTTTTTGCAGCAATCGGGCTCTGTTGCAGCGGGCTTACAAATAATGCTGTTGTTTCTTTTTTAATAAGTGCCTTTAGTTGCCTGATTTTATTTTTCGGTTTCAATGCATTGAGTAAGATACCATTTTTTGCAAACGGGTTAGATTATTATATTGAAATGCTGGGTATCGATTTTCACTACCGCAGTATCAGCCGCGGTGTATTGGATACCCGTGACCTGGTCTATTTCATCAGTATCATCTTTATCTTTTTATTAATTACTGTAAAAAATCTCCATAAAAAATAAATGCAGCTATTACTTAAAATATGGAAAAGTAAATTGTGGTTATTGATAACTATTGTGCTGCTGGTTGCTTTAAACTGGCAGGCATCAATGTATCACACAAGAATTGATTTTACCAACGAGAAACGTTTTACACTTTCAACGGCCACAAAAAAAGTGTTGAAAAAAATAGATGATGTAGTACAGATTGATGTTTTTTTAAAAGGCGAATTCCCCAGCGGATTTAAAAAACTGGCCAACAGTACCGGCGAAATTTTACAGGAATTTAAAGAAATTGCAGGCAAAAAATTACAATACCGTTTTATAAACCCCGAAGAAAATGTTGAAGGCTCAGCTGTTAAATGGGCTGATACACTGGGTGCATTGGGGTTCTATCCAATCAATTTAACATCGCAGGTAAAAGCCGGGCAGCAACAACAGAATATTTACCCTGTAGCCTTTGTACATTATAAAGAAAAAGTACTGCCGGTTATGCTTTACCAGGGAAAAACCAAAGCCATAACCTATCCGGAAATTAACAGTGCAGAGGCTATGATGGAATTTAATTTCATCAATATTATTGACAAACTGTTACAAAATAACAAACCAATTGCGGGTTATGCTGTGGGCAATGGTGAGCCAACCGGTTATAATGTAGAAGACCTGGTGAAGAATACCTTGCAACAGGAATACCAGTTTTATTCAATCAATCCAAATACACAGCAGGCCATACCGGCAGAGTTTAATGTTTTATTTGTTGTAAAACCAACGGAACCTTTTTCAGATGACACCAAATTAAAACTGGATCAGTATGTAATGCATGGCGGTAAATTATTGTTCTTTGTAGATAAACTAAATGCAGAGCTGGATAGTTTACAAAGTAAAAAAGGAGAAGTTGTTGCTTATGACAGGGGGCTGGAGTTGAATGACCTCTTATACAAATATGGGGTAAGGATCAACTCCGACCTGGTTATGGATCTGCAATGCGATTTTTTGCCTTTTGATGTAAATAATAATGGCCAGTTTGAATTATTACCTTGGAATTATTTCCCGGTTTTTGAAAGTAAATCAAACCATATCATTAATAAAAACTTAGGCTTTGTAAGTGGCCGGTTTACAAATTCTATTGATACTGTAGAAGCAGAAGGAATAAAAAAAACAATTTTATTAAGTTCTTCTCCAAACTCCAGAACAATTGCAACACCGGCATTGATAAGTGTCAAAGAAAATATAGATGCTCCCGAAAATGAAAAATTTAAACGATCCAATATCCCGGTTGCTGTTTTACTGGAAGGCAAATTTCAATCATTATTTTCCAACCGTTTATCACAGTCCATGACGGATACCATGCAAAAATATGGTTCAGTTTTCCTGTCTCAATGCATTACTGACAATAAAATGATCGTTGTTGCGGATGGGGATATTATTCTAAATTCAGTGGTTAAAGGAAACCAGGCCATACCAATGGGTATGAATCCTTTTACTTTTGGATCGCAACGGGAGTTTACTTTTTCCAATAAAGATTTCTTACAAAATTGTCTGGATTACCTAATCAACTCCTCCGGTCTTTCAGAAGCAAAAGCAAAAGATTACACTTTACGTTTGCTGGATAAGAACAAAGTGGAAACTGAAAAAACCACCTGGCAGCTCATTAATATTATCGTGCCCGTTTTACTGGTATTTTTATTTGCAGTATTATATCAGTTTATAAGAAGAAGAAAATATACAGCTAATTAAAATGAGCACAACACAATTGATATATATCGTTTTTATTGTTGTAATAATTGCTGCATTGATTTTTGATTTAGGCCTGCTCAGTAAACGGAACCAGGTCATCAGTTTAAAAGCTGCCCTTGTACAAACAGTTTTTTGGGTTTTGCTTTCAGTTATTTTTTGTTGCTTTATCTGGTACGAAAACGCTGGCGGGAACGGAAGAGAAGATGCTGTTTCCTACATGTCTGCCTATCTTTTAGAATGGTCACTCTCCATCGATAATATTTTTGTTTTCATCATCATCTTTTCATTTTTTAAAGTTAAACCGCAAAATTATTCACGGGTATTACTTTTAGGAATTTTAATGGCTATTATTTTCCGCATTATTTTTATTGCCCTTGGAAGTGAACTGGTGACAAGATTTGATTGGGTGATGTATATTTTCGGCATTTTTCTTTTATACACAGGTATAAAAATGTACATCAGTAAACATGAAGCTGAATTTGATCCGGAAAACAACTGGTCGTACCGCTTAATGAAAAAATTTATGCGGATTAGCAATGCTGAGCCCAATGGCCGTTTTATTATTGTACGTAATAATAAGGCCTATTTCACCACACTTGCCATGGTAGTAATTATGCTGGGACTGATTGATATTGTTTTTGCCGTAGATTCTATTCCTGCGGTATTTTCTATCATCCCCGATCCGGGTAAAAAACTGCTCATTTATTCTTCTAATATCTTTGCAGTGCTGGGATTACGCAGCCTTTTCTTTTTACTAAGAGGGGCAGCCAGCAAGTTTGATTACCTGCAACAGGGTATTGCTCTGGTATTATTATTTATTGGTGCAAAAATGTTAGTGACAGAGTGGATACATATACCTGTTTGGATTTCTTTGCTGGTGATAGTGATCTGTATTTCGGGTTCAGTATTTTACTCTATACATCATCAGCGAAAAGGGGTACCGGAAGATTAGCATCTTATTTTTTTAAAACTAATAATTATTTCTATTGTATAATATTTCGCAGATAGCATCCATTATTAAGGCTAAAACATTTTCAAATAATGTTGATGTACTTATTGAACATTTATTGCTGGACAGCCGTAAATTATTATTCCCCAGATCTTCTGTATTTTTTACACTTAACGGTCCCAGAAGAAATGGTGATTTATTTATTCCGGAACTGTATAAGAAAGGTGTTTGCTGTTTTGTTGTAGATGAAAATTTTACAGCAGAAGAGGCCATAAATTTTCCAAACGCCGAATTTCTGCAGGTGCCCGATGTACTGCAGGCTTTGCATTTGCTTACGGCTTTTCACCGCCAGCAATTTAATATGCCGGTTATTGGTATTACCGGCAGTAATGGCAAAACCATTGTAAAAGAATGGTTATACCAGTTACTCCAAAATGAATTTAATATTGTACGCAGCCCCAAAAGTTATAATTCGCAAATTGGTGTGCCGCTGAGTGTTTGGCAGATGAATGAATCTCACACACTGGGTATTTTTGAAGCCGGAATTTCGCAACCCGATGAAATGCAAAAGCTGGCTAAGATCATTGCACCAACGATCGGTGTTTTTACCACCATCGGAGAAGCACATGGTGAAGGGTTTTTAAATATCAGGCAAAAAATAAATGAAAAATTAAAACTGTTTGTGCATAGCGATGTGTTGGTTTATTGTGCCGATGATCCGGATACGAATGAAGCAGTTAATACATTTAAAAATAATGTAAGGGCAGGGGATGAGTTTGAGCTTTTATCCTGGAGTAAAAAGGATACAGCAACACTGCGTATAATTTCTGTTGAAACGGATAACAAACAAACAAAAATTTCGGCCCAATGGAAAGAAGAACCGGTGAATTTCAGCATTCCTTTTATTGATGAAGCTTCTGTTGAAAATGCCATAACCTGTTGCTGTGTTTTATTACAGGTTGGCATAAAAATAAATTCTGTTGCAGAACATATGTTGAAATTACGCCCGGTAGAAATGAGGCTGGAGTTGAAGCAGGGGATCAACAACTGCTCGATCATTAATGACAGCTACAGTGCCGATATCAATTCTCTTACAATTGCCCTTGATTTTTTGCAACAACAGCAGCAACATACAAAACGTACATTAATTCTTAGTGATATTTTACAATCGGGTAAAAGCAGCGGAGAATTGTATACAGATGTTGCTGCCATTTTGGAACAAAAAAATATTAATCGCTTTATTGGCATTGGCCCCGAGATCAGTAAACAAAGAAATGCTTTTAAAAATATAGCTGAAACAGTTTTCTTTTCCTCATCTGCCGAATTTAAAGAGCAGTTTTACGGCCAGCATTTTCATGATGAAACAATTTTATTAAAAGGGGCAAGATTATTTGAGTTTGAACAGATCAGCCATTTACTGGAAGAAAAAATTCATCAGACCGTATTAGAAATTAACCTGAATGCCATAACCCATAATTTAAACACTTATCAGCAGCAATTAAATACCGGTGTAAAATTAATGGCGATGGTAAAAGCTTTCAGTTATGGCAGCGGCAGTTTTGAAATAGCAAACCTGTTACAGTTTCACAAAGTAGATTACCTGGCCGTTGCTTATGCAGATGAAGGTGTGGAGTTGCGCAAAGCCGGCATCACCTTGCCTATTATGGTGATGAATGCAGAAGAAATTACTTACGATGTATTGGTACAGTATAACCTGGAGCCGGAACTTTTTTCATTTGGGATATTAAACAGTTTCGAAAATTACCTGAAACAATGCGGCATCAATAATTACCCCGTGCATATAAAATTAGATACCGGTATGCGGCGGCTGGGTTTTGAACAAAAAGATATGGACGAGTTGTGCAGGAAATTAAAGTCTTCGCTACTGTTTAAAATACAATCTGTCTTTTCTCACCTGGCTGCAAGTGATTCGGCTACACATGATGAATTTACAAAATTGCAGGCGGCAGCTTTTTTAAAGGGATGTGAACAGATACAAAATGTAACCGGTTATCCTTTTCTCCGGCACATTGCAAACACATCTGCCATATACCGGCATAAAAATTTACAATTAGAGATGGTTCGTTTGGGTATTGGTTTATATGGGGTTGATGCCAATGTAACTGTTCAACAGCAATTGAAAAATGTTACCACCTTAAAGACAACGATCTCTCAAATAAAAAAAATTAAGGCTGGTGAAAGTGTTGGCTACGGCCGGAAAGGTATTGCTGCCATAGATTCAGTTATAGCTACAGTACGTATTGGTTATGCTGATGGTTATCCCCGTTTATTAAGTAATGGTGTTGGAAAAATGATGGTGAATGGGAAACCGGTCCCGGTAATTGGTAATGTTTGTATGGATATGACGATGATTGATATTACCGGTATTGATGTTAATGAAGGTGATGAAGTGATTGTTTTTGGTCAGCAACTGCCGGTTATCGAATTGGCCACATTGGCACAAAGCATTCCATATGAAATTTTAACAGGTATCTCCCAAAGGGTAAAAAGGGTTTATTATGAGGAATAAGGTTTAGTATTTAGGAGTTTAGTTTGGATATTTTAAGTATAAAGACGCTTTTTAAACCTCAAAACCTCAAAATTTCTAAACCCCAAACACATAACCCCCAAACTCTTTATCTTTGCCACTCATTATGAAAGTAAGACACGTAACATTTATTATCTTATTGATTGTATTAGCAGACCAGGCACTTAAGCTTTGGATCAAAACACATTACCATCTCAATGAATCTCACCAGATCTTAGGTAGTGGTTTTCAACTCTACTTTGTTGAAAATCCCGGTATGGCCTATGGCTGGAAATTTGGGGGCAACTGGGGGAAAATGGCGCTAACTGTTTTCAGGATGGGTGCGGTGGTATTTGGTACCTGGTATTTGGGTAAAATAATCAATGAAAAATATCATAGGGGATTTATATTTTGTGCTTCTTTGGTTTATGCCGGAGCGCTGGGGAACCTTGTAGATTCTTCCTTTTATGGGTTGATCTTCGATAAGGGAATGACTGTTGATCCCATCATAAAAGAATATATAGGCTACAACGGGATTTCCATTTTTTCTTCAAAAGGCTATGCAACATTTTTACATGGCAACGTAGTTGATATGTTATACTTTCCGGTTATAAAAGGACATTTCCCATCCTGGGTTCCTTTTTGGGGAGGAGATGATTTTGAATTTTTCCGCCCGATTTTCAATATTGCGGATGCTTCTATAACAACAGGAGTGATCAGTATTCTGTTATTTCAAAAACGTTTTTTTAAGCAGCGGAATGCTGATGAAATGCATCATACAGTGGAAACTGATGCGTTAGTGAATGATGAATCACAGGTTTCATAAAAAACTTATCTTTATTACCTAAACATATCCCCTTGTGATCAAAAACTACAAATTATTAATCGTTGTATTTGTTGCTTTATTTTTTTTACTTTCCTGTCAAAAAGTTCTGCAATTTAATACCGATGGGGTTTCAGTGGGATCATTGAAAAGTGCTGCATCAGGTTCCTGCATGCCGGTGACTGTAAATGGTATTTACCAGGCAGATAGTGTATTAACTACCGGGCATTATGTGGATGTGCAGGTTAATGTAACCATTGCCGGAACTTTTGATATCAAATCAGATACTGTAAATGGTTATTCTTTTCATAAAGCAGGAACAGTTGGTACAGGCTTGAATACAATTCGTTTGTATGGAAGCGGTAAACCATTAGCCATAGGTAATAATAATTTTACCATTAAATATGGATTAACCACTTGCAGTTTTTCAATTACAGTTTTTAATGCTACTGCCGGAGGAGCCTTGTTTACATTGGGTGGATCTCCGGGTAATTGTTCTGTTTCATCTATCAATGGTATATATGCTGTTGGGCAGGCAATGACTGCTGCCAATACTGTGCAAATGACAGTTAATGTAACAACTGTTGGAACATACAGTATTACCGGAACAGCAGTAAATGGTATTTCATTTAATGCAAGTGGTGTATTTATCAATCCCGGTGTTCAGTTAATTTATTTAATGGCTGCCGGAACACCCATTGCTGCAGGTACTTTTAATTACCCGGTAACAAATATTGCAACTTCCTGTAGTTTTTCTCTAACGGTAACCGGGGCTGCGACAACAAATATGGATTATATCCCGGAATCAAGCTATAGTAACTGGTCCGATAGGTTGGTTGGAGGTACAACTTCTGATACAAGTTATGTACAGGTTAGCCCCAATACAATTAATATAAACAGCATTACTTATAAAATATTTGAAGTAAAGAATTTGGGAAATCCTGTTGACTCATTTTACCACCGTAAAAACGGCGGTATGTATTACCAATTGTATGATGGAGATTATGGTATTTTTGACACCCCTTTTAATAAAGACGGATTAATACTTGATTCGTCGCTGGCTGTTAATACCACCTGGACAATTACACTTGGCTTAAATACTGTTAGCGGAGTGCCTGTTAACGTAAAAATAAATTGTCAGATACTCGCCAAAAATGCTACAGCAAATATTGCAGGTAATAACTATGCCCGGATCATAAAAGTAAAATACAGTTATATTGGTAACATTGGCACCGGTGATATTGTATTTGCAGAAGAAGAAAGATGGTATGCAAGAGGGTTTGGCTTGATTTATGATAAAATTAATGATGTACCGGTTACAACCACAACTGAACTGGAAACAACAAGAATACAGGTATTTTAGCATTAAGGATTTGGTTCCTGATTTTTATTATTCAGAAAAAGCAATCACAGGAATAAGAATTATATAATATTTTACCAGTTGAAGAATACTTTTAATAAAAAATGATCAGTAGTATTTTTCAGAATAACATGATAAAAATGAAAACAAAAAATTGGATACTCGGTGCAGGAATTTTAATAACTGCTGTTTCCTGCAGTAAAGAATATAGCCTGGAAAACAGCTCAAATAACAGTAATGGCTTAATAGTAGGTATTGATTGCCGGATAAGTAAAATTGCATACACAGACACTTCTTCTAACACAGGCCTTGGTGCAATAACTGCAACTATAAACAGTCTGGATATTGTAACCAAGATCATTAAGTTCGACAGTCTGTCTTCTACAATTGAGTTTATTGCAACACCGGTTTATGCAAATGATACTGTGTATATAAATGCCGATGAATATTTTATTGTTGATTTAAATAAAAGAATTTCAAAATTACATGGCCTGGTTGATCCAACAGATCCTTTTTCCAATCAGTATGATATTAATTATAATTATACGGCTTCGGGGTATCTGAGTACCAAATCTTATGCCCTTACTTCAAGTCCCGGATTTCCTTTTTACCTTGTAACTTATACTTATACAGGAGGAAATCTTACGCATATGTCGGGAACAGAATTATTATCAGGCGATCTGATAATTGATGCAGATATCACTTATTACAGCAATATCATACCAAAGAGGTTCCTTTATATTTTTCCTGATGAAAAGGGGTATCCTTATTTTAACCAGTTTTATAATTACGGAACAAGGCCTTTTAATGCTATTAAAAATATGAAGATCAGAAATTATGATCCGGGAAATGTAGTGAGGGATTCAACTTTTTCTTCATTCAGTAATTATATCATGAGCCGTGATACATATGTTTTAAGTGTACAAATGAATGGCGATGATCAGCCAAGTATCCCGGCATCTGCAGGTAAATTGAGTTTTTCTTATAAATGCAAATAATATATTTTAAATAGAAAAGCTGTCAGAGAAAACAATTTTTTCTATTTGTATAAAGTAATTTAAATTTTACCAACCATATTTGCAGGTACCACCCATTCGTCAAACTCTTTTTCAGTAACGTAACCCAGTTTAACAGCCATATATTTTAAAGTGGTTCCTTCTTTATGTGCTTTCTGTGCAATTTCTGCAGATTTATAATAACCGATCTTTGTGTTTAACGCAGTAACCAACATCAGTGAATTATCAACATGCTTTTTAATATTTGCCTTGATGGGTTCAATACCTACAGCACACCTGTCGTTAAAAGAAATACAACCATCACCGATCAGTCTTGCGCTGTGTAAAAAATTATAGATCATCACCGGTTTAAAAACATTCAGTTCAAAATGGCCGTTACTGCCACCAATGCCAATGGCAACATCATTACCCATAACCTGTGCAGCTATCATTGTTAATGCTTCGCATTGCGTTGGATTTACTTTACCCGGCATGATGGAAGAGCCAGGTTCATTATCCGGAATGAATAATTCACCGATTCCGCTTCTTGGTCCTGATGATAACATACGGATATCATTGGCGATCTTCATTAAACTTACTGCAACTGTTTTTAATGCAGCATGTGCTTCAACAATGGCATCATGAGCGGCTAAGGCTTCAAATTTATTTTCGGCAGTTTTAAAAGGCAGTTTGGTTAGTTTGGCAATCTGCCTGGCTACATTCACATCATATTTTGGTGGTGTGTTAATACCGGTACCAACAGCTGTGCCACCCAGTGCCAGTTCGCTTAAATGTGCTAATGTATTTTTAATTGCCCTGAGGCCATGATCTAATTGCGAAACATAACCACTGAATTCCTGGCCAACAGTTAGTGGTGTGGCATCCATGAAATGCGTTCGGCCAATCTTAACCACTTTCATAAAAGTCTTTGACTTTTTTTCTAAAGTATTACGCAGTTTTGTAATTCCGGGAATTGTTGTCTCCATTAAAATTTTATACGCTGCAATGTGCATGGCTGTAGGAAAAGTATCGTTGCTGCTCTGGCTTTTATTTACATCATCATTGGGATGCAGATATTTTTCTTTATCTCCGAGTTTGCCACCGTTTAAAACATGCCCACGGTAAGCAATCACTTCATTTACGTTCATATTACTTTGTGTGCCACTGCCGGTTTGCCAAACCACCAACGGAAAATAAGCATCTAATTTTTCATCAAGTATTTCTTTGCAGACTTTGCCTATCAGGTCAGCTTTTTTCTTTGTTAAAACACCCGCTTCGTTATTGGTTATGGCAGCGGCATGTTTTAAATATGCAAATGCTTTGATGATTTCTTTAGGCATCCTGTTTATATCCTGCGCAATTTTAAAATTATCAATGCTGCGCTGGGTTTGTGCGCCGTAATAGGCATCTATGGGTACTTTTACTTCCCCCATGGTGTCTTTTTCTATCCGGTATTCCATGATTTATTTTAATTTAAATAGTGTAGTGATAATTAGTATGTAAAGTTAGTGAAATAACGAGTTTAGCTGTGACCAATTTTTCTGAAAAACTGAGTGCTTATACTGCTTATTTTTTTGATTAGTCATTTTACTTTCCTATCTTCAAAATATTGTTCACATAAAAACATCCTGAATGAAAAAAGTTTTACTCCTGACAGTAGTGTCAGCAATGATTACATCTTTAGGGTTTTCACAAACAGACAAATTCTGGTCTGCGAACAAAGAAAACCTAAGTTCTATTACAACTGACAAAGCAGTTGCCAGGCTATCTTATCCTAAAGCATTCAAATTATTTAATTTGAATATTGCCCCCTTACGACAGGAATTATTTTCTATTGTTGACAAGGGGTCTTCAAATCAGTCTACGGTTATTTCTATACCCAATGCCTCAGGCAATTTTGAACAGTTTGAGGTTTTTGAAGCTTCGAATTTTGAGCCGGATCTGCAGGCTAAGTTTCCCGAGATCAGGGCTTATTCGGGTAAGGGAATTACCGACAGGTACGCGACTTTAAAATTGAGCATTTCTCCGCAGGGTATACAAACCATGGTTTTCAGAACGGAAAAAGAAAACGAATTTATTGAACCCTATTCCAACGATCATACAGTTTATACAGTATACAGTTCTCATAGAGATAAGGGGAAATTGCCATGGACATGTACTACAGATGAAAAGCAAATGGCTTCAGACATAAATTCAAAAATTTCAATTACTCCAGACGCAGCAGGAAGCTCAACCGGGCAGTTAAAAACCATGCGACTGGCTCAATCCTGTAACGGGGAATATGCAAACTGGTTTGGTGCTTTTAGTTCTGCTGATGTGGCTTTGGTTTTAGCTGCTTATAATGCAACACTTACCCGTTGTAATGGCTGCTATGAAAAAGACCTGGCACTGCACCTCAATCTTATTGCAAATACTACAGCAGTAATTTATTATAATCCATCAACAGATCCTTATTCAACTACTTTAAGTCAGTGGAACGCACAATTGCAATCAACTTTAACTTCCGTTATTGGAGAAGCTAATTATGATATTGGCCACATGTTCGGTGCTTCCGGTGGTGGTGGAAATGCAGGATGTATTGGCTGCGTTTGTGTGAACGGTTCTAAAGGAAGTGGTATCACTTCACCTGCTGATGGAATTCCGCAGGGAGATAATTTTGATATAGATTATGTAGTGCATGAAGTTGGTCATCAATTGGGAGCGAATCATACTTTTTCCATGTCAAATGAAGGTACGGGTCAGCAAAAAGAAGTTGGTTCGGGTATCACTATAATGGGTTATGCAGGAATTACTGCACAAGACGTAGCTCCGCATTCAATCGATATTTATCATGAGACATCTATTGCACAAATACAGGCAAATTTAGCTACTAAAACCTGCCCGGTAAGTATTGCTATGACAGCTAATCATGCCCCTGTTGTAGCAGCGGTTAGCAATTATACTATTCCAATCAGCACTCCTTTTGTGCTTACCGGTTCTGCAACTGATCCTGAAAATGATCCATTAACTTATTGCTGGGAGCAAAATGATAATTCAACAACAACCGGAACAGGCAGTGTTGCATCGCCGACTAAAACTACGGGTCCAAATTGGTTATCATTTAGTCCTTCTGTTTCCGGAATCAGAACATTTCCAAAATTATCAACCATCCTGGCAGGTTTAAATGTTAGCCCTCCTTTACCAGGTGGAGATGCCGGTGCAAACATAGAAGCATTAAGTTCTGTTTCACGAACCTTAAACTTCAGGCTAACAGTAAGAGATAATAATCCTTATGTTGCCGGTTCAAAAATTGGTCAAACTGCATTTACAGATGGAGTAATTACTGTAACAAATACTTCAGGTCCATTTGCTGTTACTGCTCCAAATACAGCAGTAACCTGGAGTGCCGGAAGCTCTGCAACTGTTACCTGGAGTGTAAACAACACAACAGCAGCACCAGTTAGTTGTGCAGCTGTAAATATTTTATTATCTACTGATGGTGGACTAACATTCCCTACTGTATTAGCCGCGGCAACTGCCAATGATGGTACAGAAATTATTACAGTACCTTCAACACCAGGTACTACATGCCGTGTAAAAGTTGAATCAGTGGGAAATATTTTCTTTGATATTTCCAATACTAATTTTACAATAGGCGCTCCACCGGTTTGTGCTGATGCAACAGGTTTAGCTGCTTCTGCAATTACTGAAACAACGGTAACTGTAAGCTGGACTGCTGTTAGTGGTGCAAACAGTTATGATGTAGATTATAAAACCAATGCTTCATCAACCTGGACCAATGCTGCTACAGCAACAGCTGCCACTTCAGTTAATTTATCAGGATTAACAGCAAGTACTTTATATGATTGGAGAGTAAGGGTTAATTGCACCGGCGGAACAGGAAACTATGTTCAGGCACAATTTACAACGGCTACAGCCCCGGTTACATGTCCGGGTATTTATGATGTAGGTACGAATGGAACAACAGCAGGTGCTGCAACTATTCCATTAAACACAGATATAAGAGGGTTAATCAATGTGTCAGGTGATAATGACTATTATAAATTTATTATTACTACCGGCGGAACACTAACCATGACATTAACTACTTTGCCTGCAAACTATCAGTTGGCTTTATTAAACAGCACCGGCGCTACATTGCAATCATCAACCAATAGCGGAACAACCAACGAAACAATTGATGCAACAGTTACTGTGGGAACTTATTATGCGAGGGTTTATCCGAGAAACAATGGTGCCTTCAATGCAGGAAGTTGTTATACGTTGAGGGTACAAACAGGCACGGCCGGCAGAATTGCAGTTAATGAAATTGTGCAGTTGGGTTCTGATAAACTTTCTATTTCTCCCAACCCTGTTGCTTATACAACCAATCTGTTATTCAACTCAGAAAAAACGGGTAATGCACAGATAACAATTACCAGCCAGCAGGGCAGTATTGTTTTAACAAAAACAATTACTGTAGCTGAAGGTGAAAATATCAAAAGCCTTGATGTAAGCAAATTACCGAATGGCTTTTACTATATCAAATTACAAAACGGAACCAATGTGCAAATGGCAAAAATTGTTGTTAATAAGTAATAACATGTATTAAATAATCTAAAAGAGGTTGCAATTTTTGCAACCTCTTTTTTGTAATTTGCCATATGAAAAAGATGGTACTGTTTTGTGTTTTATTTGGCATCATAAAAATTACAGCACAAATTAATTTGCCAAAACCCACTAAACAGCAACTTGCCTGGCATGATATGGAATTTTATCTTTTTATGCATTTTGGTCCCAATACATTTACCGACCTGGAATGGGGACATGGTAATGAAAAGGAAGAAGTATTTAACCCGGTAAATTTAGATTGTGATCAATGGTGCCGTATTGCAAAAGCTGCCGGAGCAAAAGGAATTATAATCACGGCCAAACATCATGACGGCTTTTGTTTGTGGCCAAGTAAGTATTCAAAACATACAGTAAGGGAAAGCAAATGGAATGATGGAAAAAGAGATGTATTGGAAGAATTATCAGCAGCCTGTAAAAAGTATAGTTTAAAGTTTGGTGTTTATATGTCTCCCTGGGATAGGAATCATCCTGATTATGGAACAGAAAAATACAATGATGTATTTGTAAATATGATGAAAGAGATATTTACAAATTACGGCCCCATTTGGGAACTGTGGTGGGATGGGGCCAATGGTGAAGGCCCGAACGGGAAAAAGCAAATTTATGATTGGCATAGGTTTGAAAAAACGGTACATGATCTTTCTCCAAATACAATTGTGTTCAGCGATATTGGACCTGATATCCGTTGGTGCGGAAATGAAAATGGTATTGTCGGAACAACAAACTGGAATACACTGGATACTGCCGGATTTACAAGAGGCGCAGGCGCACCACCGCAGGATACATTGAACACAGGAAATATAAATGGGAAAAACTGGATACCTGCTGAATGTGATGTAAGCATAAGACCGGGTTGGTTTTATCACAAGGCAGAAGACAGTAAGGTAAAAACTCCAGAGCAATTATTTAACCTCTATTTAAAAAGTGTGGGACGAGGAGCAAATCTTTTGTTAAACGTGCCGCCGGATGGAAGAGGGTTGATCAATGAAAATGATTCGGCTGCGTTGGTTGGATTTAGAAAATTGTTAGACATAAATTTTAATAGAAATTTAGCAAAAAAAGGGAAGGTGTATTTTGTATCAGGTAGTAAGAGACATTATACGAATTATCTTACAGATGGGGATAGAAAAACCTTTGAAACGGTTTCTATTCATTATCAACAATCAATGGGTATTGAGTTTGCAAAATCAAAAAAAATAAATTCAATTGTGCTAAAAGAAAATAGTGAAAATGGCCAGAATTGTAAATCTTTTACTCTTCTGTTAATGAATACTAAGACTCAATTTTACAAAGAAGTTAAAGGAACAACAATAGGTAATAAAAGAGTATTATTCTTTCCGGCTGTTGATATAGATAGAATTGGGTTAATAATAGGGCATCAAAGATGGTTTACCCGTATCTGTGAAATTGAAGCTTATTTAATTGATGATAAATTGATTGAAAATTAAAATTACTTTCCCTTAAATTCTGCTTTCCGCTTTTCCAGGAAAGCTGTAGTTCCTTCTTTCATATCTTCTGTTATAAAGCAATCTGCAAAAGCATCTATTTCCGTTTTATAACCATCTTTGGTTTCATCAAAAACCGCATTGGCAGCTTTTATACAGGCAGCTACAGCAAGAGGGGCTTTGGAGTTTATTAAAGTTAAAATATTTTTTGTTTTGATCAATAATTCTTCTGCCGGTACAACATAATTTGCCAAGCCGTATTGCAATGCTGTATTTGCATCAATCATATTTGCACTCATAAGCATTTCCATTGCACGTCCTTTACCTATTAATTGTGTTAAGCGTTGTGTTCCGCCATAGCCGGGTATTAATCCAAGATTAACTTCCGGTTGCCCAAACTTTGCATTGTCACTGCAAAGTCTGAAATGACAGGCCATGGCCAGTTCGCAGCCACCGCCCAAGGCAAAACCATTTACAGCAGCAACAATGGGTTTGGGTGCGTTTTCAATTTTATTAAAAACCATTTCCTGCCCTTTTTGAGCCAATGATTTTCCTCCTGCTGCATCAAGCGATAGAAACTCAGATATATCAGCCCCGGCAACAAAAGCTTTAGGTCCGGCACCCGTAATGATGGCAGATTTTATTTCAGCATTATTATAAATTTCGTCAATAGCAGTTGTCAATTCCTCAATAACTATTTTATTAAGTGCATTTAATTTCTCGGGCCTGTTGATGGTTATTGTGAAGATGCCGTTTTCTAAATTTGTTATAAGTGTAGTGTACATAAATCAGATTCTTTTTCAATATTGTTATTAAAAATTCCTGTTCTTTTTTACCCATTCTTTTATATATCCTGAAATTTCAGAGGTGGTTGCACCCGGTGCAAAAAGTTTTCCAACACCCAATTTATTAAGTTCCTCCATATCTCCTTCCGGAATGATACCGCCACCGGTAAGTAATACATCATCCATTCCTTTTTCTTTCATCAGTTTAATGATTTTTGGAAAAATGGTATTATGAGCACCGCTAAGAATACTGACACCAATGGCATCCACATCTTCCTGCAAAGCAGCATTAACAACCATTTCAGGTGTTTGGCGCAGGCCTGTGTATATTACTTCCATCCCTGCATCACGCAGGGCAGTGGCAATAACTTTGGCGCCACGGTCGTGGCCATCTAAACCAACTTTGGCAACTAATACTCTTACAGGTCTCTTCATATCAACAATTGTTATGAGAGCAAAATTAAAGAATATCTGCGGCTGAATGGTTTTTTCCCTTAATCAGCCAGATTTTGAACTTTGTGGTTACTGGCACTGTATATTAAAAAATTTCAATGTAGCCCTGTTGTAATCACTGTACATCTGATGATCCGAAACAGCAAGGTCAATTTGTTCAACAACAAAAAGTTTTTGTAAGGCAGTTAAACTGTTCAATTCAGGAAAGGAAGTGGGGCTTGCAGTATAGGCATTAACCAATACATCCGAAAAACCAATAAAATAATTTTTACTGTTAAGGTAACCTTTTGATTTTAGTTCATTAAAAACTGCGGCAGATTTAGTTAGGGTAATATCACCCCGTCTTGCAAAACGTTCGGGATATAAAGGAGAATGTTCTTTTATAAAATACTTACTGCAAACACCACGGCTGCTGATCGTTTGTGAATTAGATAATGCAGTGGCATTTCCTGCAGGCCCTACATTTTCATTGTTATCGTACCTGGCCATGCAAAATTGTAGTGGGGTTAGCGTGGTTAGTGCAACTGCTCCTGCCTGTGCGCAATAACTGATTGCAGCTTTGTATTTATAATAAGCAGAAAGGTATGCAGAATAATTACCGCCGTTACTCATGCCTGCCGAATAACGCAGCTTACTTCGGTTGGTGATACCACGGTTGTAAAATGTATCAGTAATGATCTTGATATTGGCATAATCAATATTATTTACAGAGTCTGCAGGTGCAACAAGCCATCTTAATTTGCCATCGCCATTGGCATCAACACCGGTTGTTGCTTCTTCAGCTTCAGTAATAATTACTCCAAAATTATCAGTAACCAGGTCTTTTATCAATTGTTTAAATTCATAATTGGTTGCTACATTAAGTGCAGTTCCGCCGCTACCATGAAGCAGGTAAATAAATCCTTTGTGTCCTGCAGGGAAAAAAGAGTACACAGGCTTCATTCTGTCTCTTCCCCTGATCTGTTCAAAATTTAATGTAACCGGTGTTATTGTTTTAAGGCTTCCCGTAAATGAAACATTTCTGTTGGGCATAATAAACCAGGTATGCCATTCTTCAAACGCATTTAAAAGAGAGATATCACCGCTCCATTTATCAAATAGCTGGTTATCGGTATAAGCAACACTAAAAATATGTACTGTATCACCGGTCTTATATTTTCCGCTGCCGTAACCATTGTTTACCACTACCGTAAAACTGTCAACAGTTGTAATGGGTGTTATGCTGTCTGATGAATTTTTATTGCAGGAAATAAAACTTAGTATCCAAATAACAATAAGCAGTTGTTTCATATGAATAGTTTTGACTATAGACTTAATTATGCTGATGAGGTTTAAAGTTAGGAAAAATAGTCAAGGGCTTTTTGTATCCTGTTTAATGTTTCAGCTTTACCAATTGTATTTGAAATAACAAAAACCCCGGGCCCCATCTTGGTTCCAACCAGCATTACCCTTAATATCATTTGTAATTCACCCGGTTTAATATTTTTTTCTGTTGCCAGGTTTTTAAATGCGCTTTCAATAGAGTCAATTTTCCATTCCTGCAGGGTATCATAATTACTGAGGAGTCCGGTAAAAAAATCTTTTTTTCCAGTATCCCATTTTGGTTTTACAGATGCTTCATCAAAACCGGAAGGAGGTAAAAAAAAGAAAATGGCCTGGTCGTAAAAATCAGTAAGTAAAATACAGCGCTCTTTTACCAGCTCAAGTACTTTTGTAAAATAATTATCATCCTTGATATTTATACCTTTCGATTCAAAAATCTCTTTAACTCTTAATGCATAATTCTTAACAGGTAATTTCTTTATCCATTCATGATTGAACCATTTTGCTTTTTCATAATCAAACCTGGCGCCCGCTGCATGCACACGGTCCATCGAAAAATTATCGATCAATTCCTGCATGCTGTATAGTTCCTTTTCTGTTCCGTCATTCCAGCCAAGTACGGCAAGCAGGTTGATGAAGGCTTCGGGCAAAAACCCTTTTTCTTTAAATCCTTCGGTAAGCTCATTGGTTTTTGGATCGGTCCAGTTCATAGCAAACACCGGGAAGCCAAATTTTGCGCCGTCACGTTTACTCAGTTTTCCACTGGGGCCAAGTATCAATGGCAGATGAGCCCACTGCGGCATCTTATCCAATCCGAAAAGATATTTCCAAAGCAACACATGCACAGGGGCGCTGCTAAGCCATTCCTCTCCTCTAAAAGCATGTGTTATCTTCATTAAATAATCATCTACCACAACCGCTAAATGATAAGTAGGCATACCGTCTGCTTTTAGCAAAACCTTGTCATCAACAAGCGATGAATCAAAACTTACTTCATGATGGATCATATCAGCGAAAGTGATCGTTTCATCTAAAGGCATTTTCATTCGAATTACATGCCGGGTATTTTCATCCAGTAATTTTTTTACTTCATCAGCACGTAAGGTCAGCGAATTTTTCATCTGCATTCTTACCTTACTATCATATTGTGGGGAGGGATTTTCTGCTGTTTTAAAGTCATTCCTCATTTTTTCCAGTTCCTCGGTTGTGTCAAAAGCATAATAAGCAAATCCATTTGTAACCAGTTGTTCGGCATATTGTCGGTAACTTTCTTTGCGCTCACTTTGGCGGTATGGCACAAATGGGCCACCCAATAAAGGGCTTTCATCAGGTTCCATTCCACACCATTTGAGGCATTCAAAAATATAAGCTTCTGCACCTGCTACAAAACGGGTTTGGTCAGTGTCCTCAATACGAACAATAAAATCTCCGCCGTGTTTTTTTGCAAACAGGTAATTAAACAAAACAGTACGTACGCCACCTAAATGCAAACCGCCGGTTGGGCTTGGTGCAAATCGAACTCTTACTTTACTCATATTTTACAAAGATAAGTGGCGTAAACACTTTAAAGAGTACGGGCAAAAAAAAACCGTGAAGAAATTTCTTCACGGGCTACTATAAATATTAAAAATGAAAATTAGCGCAATGTTATGGTTCGTGGTGCCCGGCCATCAATAGAGATGGTGGCTAAATTATCACAGGTACCATCGCCGAAATCAATTATTGCATAATGGTTTGGCCCCTGCACTTTTAATTTGCCTTTATCAATATTTGCACAGGCTGTTTTCTTTTGTAAGGCTTCCAGAACTGTACAGTCTCTGGTAGCGCCAGCAGCATTGGTAACTGAATGATTTCCGGTTATAGAAAAGATATCGTCTATTATTGTTGCAGTATTAACGCCGGCAGTCTGCACAACATATCTTGTACCGCTATGCAGCCAATACCTTCCATCAGGTGCAGTGATCTTGCCGTTTTGTGTATTTCTTGTCCAGCTTCTTGTTCCGGGTGTACTGGTATTTGTCCAGGTGATTGTTCCTTCTACTTTATATAAGTTTACAAAATAATTGGTAAAGGTCATGGTAGCTGTACTGCCAGGCCTTCTTACTGAATCTGTAAGAACAATATTTATTTTACCACTGCGTGTGATCCCATTATGTGTGCATGATGTGCCAAAATCAATTACAATTGTTTTTGGAAATCCTGATGCTGGAGTTATAGTAATAGTAGCACATGGGATAATATTTTCTACAGGTGCAGGGGCAAAATTACCAGCCACGTTGTTATCCTGGGCAATTTCCATAAATACATCGTCGGCATCCTGGGTAAGATTATCGGCAATAGCCTGGTTACCACTTAATTCAAAAGTAGTTTCCATTTCATCTTTTACATCTGATTTTTTACAGGAATTAAAGCCAATGGCCAGTCCAATTATGGCAATAGCAAAGAGATACTGTTTAATTTTCATGATTTTAAATTTTGTTAAAGTATGACTGAAACTATATAAAATGGTTTAATCTGGTTAAAAAAATTAATTTGCCTTATGTTTTATATGGCGAAAACGCCCAAATGGGTTAGAAAATTGTTTACCGGGAGCATTTGGGAGATGCCCCAAAGGCAAAAAGCTATTTATCTGACATTTGATGATGGTCCCCATCCGGAAATCACTCCATTTGTTTTAAAAGAATTGGACAAATACAATGCAAAAGCTACTTTTTTTTGCATTGGTAAAAATATTCAGAAAAATCCATCAATATTTAAAATGATTTTAGCGGCAGGGCATGCTGTTGGGAATCATACTTACGATCACCTGGATGGCTGGAAATCAAAAAATACAGATTATGTGAACAATATTTTAGCGGCGAAAAAATATATTGATTCTGATCTGTTCAGACCTCCTTATGGAAGAATTACCAGGAATCAGCAAAAGGAATTAACTCATTTAGATCAACCTTTCAAAATAATAATGTGGAGTGTTTTAAGTGGCGATTTTGATGTAAGTATATCGCCTGAGCAGTGTTTGAAAAATGTATTAAAAAATACTAAAAGCGGTTCTCTTATTGTATTTCATGACAGCGAGAAAGCAAAAATACGTATGCAGTATACTTTGCCATTAATTTTAAAATATTATACTGAAAAAGGGTATGTATTTGAAAAAATAAGTTTTAAAAACAAGTAGGAATGAAAAGAATTAGTTACTTGAAAAAAATTGGGCCGGGGTAGAAACCCTGGCCCGTTTTTAATCCGTACCCTATGAAAACTGTATTAAAAATATAGAATTGTAGTTAAATTAACAACAATTTTTTTAAACAGTTTTTACAGAGTTATAACGTGTGGTACTCCATTTATATAAATTATAGCCAGATTATCACAATCTCCATTTCCATAATCTAATAATGCTTCCCGGCCATCTCTTACCAATTTTACCGTTCCTTTTACAATCCAGCGGCAGGTAAATTTCTTTATTAATGGCTCCATTACAAGGGAAGCCCAGGTGTGACCAACTGAGTTTGAACCTCTTGCATTGCCGGTTATTTTATAAACATCATCCAATGGAAAATGCGGTGTACCATTGCCTTCTACCTGTAATATATTTTTTGTACTGTTCCATTTCCTCCAATTGCTATTGTTGGTATTTGTGATCTTACCATCAATCACCACAACTTTCCAGCCCTGCATATTAGAAACGCTGGTGTTTTCTGTAATATGCGTTCCTTCAATTTTAAAGCTATCTACATGGTAATCAATAAAAGTAGTAGAAACTTTTGCACCCGGTATCATCATTGGGTTTGTGTAGATAGATACGATCTTACCTTGTCTGAATTTTCCATCACGGCCCAGGCATCCGTTACCAAAATCAATAGTAACTGTTTTTGGGAAAACATGCGGAATGTTTGGAACAACAGTAATGGTAAAGCATTGAGTTGGAGTGGTTGGTGCTGTGCTTCCAAGTTCAAATAAACCTGAAACGTTTGCAGTAACACCAAGGTCTTCGCCAACCTGGCTGGTATTCATACTGGCTGTAATGTTAAATACATCATCAAATTGGGCTTCGGTTGCTGCATCCTGGGTAGTAGCTTCCTGTGTGGCCGCCAGTTCTGTAGGATCATTTTCCGTAACCGGACTGATGCTTTGATCTTTTTTACAACTTGAAAGTGTTATGGCTCCTATAAGGCTAAATGCCAGAAGCCATGTGGTGAGGTGAATTGTCTTTTTCATAAAAGTAATTTTTTAAAATAAAGGTGAATAATACGAATATGGTTAAGACTGTGGTATGATTGAAGAGTTTAAAGAATCGTTAAATTATTTTTAAGCATTTTTGCATTACAAACTAAAAAAATGCTGGTTGATTCCCATTGTCACTTATATCTTGATGAGTTTAAAACAGATATAAAAGAGGTTTTAAAAAGAGCCGAAACAGAAGGAGTAAATAAATTTTATTTACCCGGTATAGATAGCTCGGAGATTGAAAATATAATTCTGCTGGAAGAAAAATTTCCGGGTAAATGTATTGCCATGATGGGATTACACCCTTGTTCAGTTAAGGAAAATTACCAGGATGAATTGGCCGTAGTTGCAGATTGGTTATCCAAAAGAAAATTTGCTGCTGTAGGCGAAATAGGACTGGATTTTTATTGGGATAAAACATTTATTGACCTGCAATATGAAGCCTTCAAAATACAGATTGAATTATCCCTGCAGTACAAACTTCCTATTGTAATTCATACCAGGAATGCCATGCAGGAAACAATTGATGTGGTTAACGAATTTATACCAAAAGGGGTAAGAGGTATTTTTCATTGCTTTGGAGGTAGCTATAAAAATGCAAGAGAAATAATTGATGCCGGATTTTATTTGGGCATTGGGGGAGTAGTAACTTATAAAAATGCAGGACTTGCTGAAGTTCTCGAAAAAATTGAATTAAACCATTTGGTTTTGGAAACTGATTCGCCTTATTTAACACCTGTTCCATTTCGGGGTAAAAGAAATGAAAGCAGTTATTTAAAATATGTGGTTGAGAAAATTGCTCAAATAAAGAATATTTCGGTTGAAGAAGTTGCTGCAGTTACAACATCAAATGCAGAAAAAATATTCGGCTTATAAGTCTTGAAACTGTACTTTTGTCTCCCATTAAAAATGGAGACTTGTCCGAGTGGCTGAAGGAGCACGCTTGGAAAGCGTGTGTAGGGGTAACTCTACCGAGGGTTCGAATCCCCCAGTCTCCGCTTAACCCTCCATAGCTTTAGCGATGGAGGGTTTTATTATTATAGTGGGATTGTCTTTATTCCAACACTTTTTCCATCATTGTACTACGGGACCCCTTTATCAATATGTTTGTATGTTTAAAATTTTGATTGATAAACCAGTCTTTTGCCTGTAAGGAATTTTCAAAATTTAAGTACGGATGATTTATATTTTTAAAATCTCCATCAACTAAAACAACGTTTTTCCATTGATAATCATTTATGAGATCGATTAAAGACTGATGCTCTTTTAAGCTTTCATTGCCTAATTCCATCATTCCGCCCAGCATCAGTACTTTATCATTACCCTCCATTTTTGCAAAATTTTCAACGGCTGCTTTCATACTGCTGGGATTTGCATTGTAAGCGTCTAAAATAATTTTATTAGTTTCTTTTTCTATTAATTGGGAACGACTGTTTGAAGGAACATAATTTTCGAGGGCTGATTTTATTTTTTCATCAGGTACATTAAAATATTTACCGATAGTTACAGCCAAAAGTATATTGGGTAAATTATATTCGCCAATCATTTGTGTTTTGATATTGTCTATTCCGGCTCCTTTCGTAATTGCGACTTCCAAAAAGCTGGAACTTTTTTTAACTATTCCCCTAACATCAGCTTCACTAGTCCCGTAAGTAATAATATTTGCAATTCCGGAACTCATCTTTTGCAAATAATCATAATCCCACATAACAAAAGCTGTACCGTTGTGAAGTCTTAAATAATCATACAATTCACCTTTACCTTTTCGTATTCCTTCTTCACTGCCAAATCCTTCCAGGTGGGCTTTTCCGCAGTTTGTAATAACGCCATGTGTAGGCATGGTATACCTGCAATAATCTTCTATTTCTTTTTGATGGTTTGCCCCCATTTCTATGATGGCTATCTCTGCATCTGCTCTTATTTTTAATATGGTTAAAGGAATACCAATGTGATTATTTAAGTTACCCTCTGTCGTGTAAGTTTTATAGGTTGTTGATAAAACAGTATGAATTAATTCTTTAGAAGTTGTTTTGCCATTACTTCCAGTTATTGCAATAAAAGGAATTTGCTTTCCTGAAGGTAATGGTATGAATTGTTTACGGTGATGCCATGCTAATGCCTGTAAAGTTTTTAATACATCTTTTACTTTGATAATTCTTTCATCTGCTGTTTTTAATTCTTCATCCACTATTGCATATACCGCTCCATCTGCAATTGCTTTTGCAGCAAATAAATTACCATTAAAATTCGGTCCTTTAAAGGCAAAAAACAGATCGCCCTTTTTTACTTTCCGGCTATCTGTTTGTACAGAATTGTGCTTCAGATATAAATTATATAATTCAGGAATTTGCATGCATCAAAATTAATGGAGAACAGTGTAATAAAAGACATAAAAAAACCTCCGGTTTAAGGGAGGTTTTTTTAAAATATTGAAATAGATATTACTTCTTTTTGCCTTTGCGGGAATTTTGTTTGCGCTTGCCAAAAATATTACCTTCTTTAAATCCTGGCCCTTCAGGTGGGCCTAAATAAGTTTGTGCACAACGGAAGCCAACTGTACTTGCAGATTGGTCTTCTTCCATAAACCTGCGTGTTCCTGGCGATAACCAATATGGTCTGTCATTCCAACTCCCCCCTTTTATAACTCTTGACTGATCACTGATCAAGGAAGTAATTCCGTAACCATATGAAACACCACTTGCAGAATCTCCATCAAGATAGTTTATTACATCATTTTTTTGATAATTAGAACGGTTCTTAACTTCTTCATCAGAAATATCAATTTTTTTCAACCGGCCCATACTGTCTCTTTCATATTCGCCAGATGTATTCTTATAATACTTCTGAAATTTATTACCACGGAAGTAGTTAAAATCTTCTCCATCTGTTGGCGTTAGTGGTCTGTAAACATCACCAACCCACTCACTAACATTACCACTCATATTGTATAAACCAAAAGCATTGGGGTAAAAGGATTTGATATTGCCCGGAATTGCAGCACGGTCATTTAAACCACCTGCTACACCCATGTTATCTCCACTTCCACGTTTAAAGTTTGCCAGAAACTTACCCTGCCAGCTGCCGCGGCGGTTATCTCTTAATCCATTAGGGTTATTGCTCCAAGAGTATATTTGCTGGTTAGAAAATAATTCTTCGCCACTTTTAGATTCTTTTTTACGTGGATTTGGATTTTGAGCTAACAAGCCATAAGCTGCATATTCCCATTCTGCTTCGGTCGGAAGCCTATAACCCATATTTAATATTCCATCATCCATCCGTACTGTAGATCTTGGTTTACCGTTAACGTCCTTAGGAGCGTTCTTGGATTTTGGTTTGCCTTTACCCTGGACCATATCAGGAGCCATTAAATAGGTTTCTGTATTGAATGATCCTTCTGCACCGGAGCCCTTAAGTTCTTTTTTAATGGCATCTTTTTTAAGATATCCAGCTTTTTGAAGATTTAATTCATTTACTCTATCAGTTCTCCAGATACAAAAATCATGTGCCTGGCGCCATGATACCCCTACTACAGGATAATAGTTATAGGAAGGATAACGGAAATAATACTCTACATAAGGCTCATTATAAGCTAATTCTTCACGCCATACCAATGTATCAGGTAATGCTTTATTAAGCACATTGGTATCCCCGGAAAAAGTATTTTCAAGCCAGTATAAATATTCACGATAGTGAACATTGGCCACCTCTGTCTCATCAATAAAAAAGGAAGGAACTGTAATACGCCGTGGAATATTATTCCAGTCACCCATCACATCTTCATCTTTTGCACCCATTACAAATGAGCCACCTTGCACAAAAACCAATCCCGGACCGGCTTTTGGGTACTTAACTTTGGAAACATGGAAATTTCCCATGGTCTTATCATCATAATTCCATCCGGTAGCTGACGATTTGCTTTGTTTTTTACCAAATAGACTCCCCTTTTTACAGGCACTCATTGAAAGTGCTGCGATAATTAGGATCATCAAAATTTTACCTGAAAATAGTTTAGTCATGTTCATTCGTTTATCGAATTGTTTAACGAAAGGTTTTCTTTATTATTGTATATGAGGTTATACCGGCTGCGAATATAAAGACTTTAGGTGAAAAGGAAATATTTAAAAGTCTTTTTTTAAAGTTAAATATTAAGCAGGAGCTTTTAATTAAAAATCATCAATTTTAATGATCTAGACCGATTTTTAGATAAAAATGTGTCCTTTACCAAGACAGATCAGATTCATTTTTTTGAAGTTGGAGTAAGTTTTTCTGACTGAAAATATTCATTTTACAGCCATATTAACACAGGCTTTAAAAGTTGGGGTCATTAAAATTTCACAGTTCGGGTTTTTAAAAAAGGAAAATCAAATCACTCCGCTACAACTGGTTTAACGAAAACGAAAACTATTTTTATTAAGAAATAAAAGATCCTCAATACAGAAGCAGGTAAGTAATATTTTATTATTCAGAAAAAGTCTTAACATAATCCATAAATCTCTTTATTCAAGGCACTTTTAAAGGGTTTTTCTGAATTAATCAATATCCATTTTCCTAATGATTACAAGGTATCTTATTTTTTATTTTTTATTTTTTTTTGGATAATATGAACAAGAGTTTTAAACTTGCATACAATAAAGAACAAACGTTTAAAAAGGGGAGAATATTTTTTTAATAAAAAACGAGTTTGATAAAAGGATTAACCGGGAAATGTTTTTTTAGAAGTATTTTTGCTTATAGTCTTAATAAATCGTAAAATGCATCCGGTCGCAATAATGCTTAATTCTACTCGTTATAATGAAACGTTATACATTAAAAAGTAAAAAAAGCCTTTAAAAAGTAGTAATTGTCGATATTTACCACTTTATGGTATTGTTTGAGGGAAAAAAGCAATTATCTTTGAAAAGAGTTCTTTTTTTAGTTTTTTTTAACAAGATTTTATAATTTAGTTGTTCATTTCAATAAAACAATTATTTTTACAACAGAATACAACCATTAAACTTAACGCTTATAGAGGTAAGTCTACCTAACCAAGACAAAACAAAACGCATGAAAAAAGTAACTTTGAAACTAACTGCCTTAGTTATGTTACTGG
>JAYVEQ010000093.1:0-18356 GCA_043748745.1 Chitinophagaceae bacterium
AAAAAAAGTGGAAGACACCGGCGCTCACGGATTGGAATTGAATTTTGGTTGTCCGCATGGAATGACCGAAAGAGGTATGGGCGCTGCAGTTGGACAGGATCCTGAAATTGCAAGGATGGTGGTGGAATGGGTAATGGAAAAAGCAACCATACCTGTTATCACTAAACTGACTCCCAATGTACATTCCGTTGTTCCAACGGGCAAAGCCTGTGTGGAAGCGGGTACAAATGCCTTATCGCTTATTAATACCATACAATCTGTTACAGGCATTAACCTGGATACTCTGGTTCCCAATCCATATGTAGCTGGTAAATCGGTGTTTGGCGGTTATTGCGGACCGGCAGTAAAACCCATCGCTTTAAAAATGCTGACCACTATTTCACAGGACCCTACCACTTCAAAAGTTCCTGTTTCAGGTATTGGTGGTGTTAGTACCTGGAAGGATGCCGCAGAGTTCATGTTACTGGGGGCTTCCAATGTGCAGGTATGTACTGCTGTTATGAATCATGGTTTTCGCATCATTGAAGATATGTGCGAAGGGCTGATTAACTGGATGGATGAAAAAGGATTTAAAAAACTGGATGATTTCATTGGTAAATCGGTTGAAAAAATTACACATTGGGAAGACCTTGATATCAATTATCATCACATCGCTAAAATTAACCAGGATAAATGTATTCACTGCGGCCTTTGTTATATCGCCTGCGAAGATGCTTCCCACCAATCCATCAACCTGGAATATGGCAAACCCTACAATAATTATACAATTAAAGAAGAAGAATGTGTGGGCTGTAACCTTTGCCAATTGGTTTGCCCGGTTAATGATTGTATAACCATGGAAGAACACCGTGTTGCACCGGAATACCTCAACTGGAAAGAATTTCAGAAAAGAGGGTTGCCGCTAAATGACCATTAATGCATCATGGTGGGGCATTTTTGCCATCGGCATAAAAACGGCAAAGCAATCTCCTGAAAATATGCAGTACAGATAATTATGTAACCAACTGTTGAAAATCTATTAAACATTGTTGTGTCACTCCCTTGTACAGGTAGTTTCTTTATTCATCTTTTATCAAAGCGTCACTACCTCTGCTGAGAATAATTCATCGGCAGTATACCCTTATCCCTGCTATGTCGCTTCATTTACGATGTGCATAAATATGTGCAGAACGGGTGTAGAACAGGTGCAAAACATAAGCCTTAAAAATTTGGAAGAGAGTAATGCAGAGATGTATCTTTATTGTCCAATTGAGCGGTAGAAGTTTTCAAAAGATGGAAGTCCTTCAAAAGATGAAAGTTTTAAAAAAGATGGAAACCAATTAAGCGGAAGCATCGGGTTAGTAAGATTACGGAATAAGCAATTAGGACGTAAGAGACAAACTTGGTGCTTTTTTATTTTGTGCCATGCCTGTTAACGTTTTAAATACGGAAATACATAATAAAAATGCCTGGGTTATTAATCCCGGCATTTTTGTAAATAGCCCATGCAACCCAGTTTATTTCTTTAGTTTTAGTAAGATACAACCGGGCATAGTTCTCAATGCTGCAAAAATTGATTAACTTTATTTACAACGATTAATTTTTTAAAAATCAGCTTATGAAAGTCTCCAATATTTTACAGGTAAAAGGTAATAAAGTTTTTTCCGTGACAGGCGATGTAACTGTTTATGAAGCCATTAAAGTTATGGGAGAAAAAAATATAGGTGCGTTATTGGTTATGGGTAATGATAAAATGTCAGGAATATTATCTGAAAGGGACTATGCAAGAAAAATAGTATTAAAAGGAAAATCATCCCGGGAAACCCTGGTAAAGGAAATTATGACAGAAGAAGTTTTAACAGTAAGTTCCGCTGATACCATTGAAAAATGTATGGCCATTATGACTGAAAAGCATATCAGGCATTTGCCGGTTGTTGATAATGATAAGGTTGTAGGAATGATCTCTATTGGAGACGTGGTAAACGCTATTATTGAGACTCAGAAAGAAACAATTGCACATTTGCAGAATTATATAGCACAGTAGATATCTAAATTTAAACAACTGGTCTTTCATTCAAATCATAATAGTTATATTACTCCGGCTAATTCCAGTCTGCGTTTGCTTATCTTTTTGTAATCAATATTTTCAATAATTACATCCGGGCAAAGTATCAATGATACGCCTTCCTGTTTCCACCAATCAGTTGTATACAATTTTTCAGCATGAATTACAGCAATAAGCCAGCTGTGTTTATATTCATTGTGCCATTCTTCCACCCACTCAAAATCATCTTTGTTTATTTTACTTAGCTCATCTGTACTGATGAAAACTTTTAAATAAAAATCATTGCTGAGTGCAGTATCGGTTTTGTGGTAGATTTTTTTGTACTCGTATTTGTAATTGTAGCCAAGTGCCGAAATATCACTGAGTACCGCAGATGCTGTAGGGAAAGCGCCGGCACCCTTGCCTTTAAAAAAATGACTGTCGGAAAATGTACTTTCGGTTGTAAGAGCATTAAATTCATTTTGTACATAATACAGGTCGTCTTTGAAGGTTACAAACTGCGGCAGTACAAAGGCCGCTAATTTTCCGGATACCAATTTTTTGGCATTCGCAACTAATTTTATATTGTATTTTTTTTCTTTGGCAACAATAGCATCATGCAAAGAAATATTTTCGATACCATTAAAAATGAATTCCTGAGGTTTTGCAATTACGCCAAAAGAGTGTGCCAATAAAATGCAGAGTTTATTGGCGGCATCAAAGCCTCCGATATCCAGTTTAGGGTCGCTTTCTGCAAAACCGAGTTGTTGTGCCAATGCCAGTGCTTCTTTAAATTCCAGTTGTTCATCAAATATTTTGGTCAGGATAAAATTGGTTGAACCATTGATAATTCCACGAATGGATTTCAACAGGTCATTATCATAATACTCTTCCAAGTTACGCACAATGGGCATGCTGGCACAGCAGGCGGCTTCATATAGAAATGCTGTTTTATTTTCCTGCTGTAGTTGCAGTAATTCCTCAAAATGTTCAGCGATCATCTTTTTATTGGCACTAACTACAGCCTTGCCGTTTTGTAAAGCTGTCTTCACAATTTCAAAAGCGGCGTCTGCATCATCAATTAATTCAACAATTACATTAATACTTTCATCGTTAAGGATCACTGAAGCATCTGTTGTAAAATTTTCTGCAGCAATGCTCCTCTTCTTATCTGCATTTTTTATGACAATTTTTTTGATAGAGGCTTGCAGGGTAGGTGTACTGTGCAGTACATCATATAATCCCTTACCTACTACGCCAAAGCCAAAGAGGCCGATAGTTAGTTTATCCGTTAATGCACAGCATCCTGCGGATTGGTTAATTGGTTTATTCGTTAACAACTGTTTTGAATTTAAGGTGTTCAATAATGTTTAAAAGCACAAGAGTGCGACGCCATAAATGTTGGGCTATGCACTGATGCTCGGCTCAAAATTTGTCTTTGTCTTTTTTAGTTTTGTAAAAGCATGCTCCAGGTCGGCAATTAAATCTTCAACATCTTCCAGTCCAACACTAAGCCTGATAAGACTATCGGCAACACCAGCAGCCTGACGCTTTTCGGCAGGAATACTTTTGTGTGTCATTTGTGCCGGGTAACAAAGTAAACTCTTTACACCGCCTAGGCTTTCGGCTAATTTAAAATAATTGGTACCGGTTACGAAAGCTGTAGCTGCTTGTTCTGTATCATTTTTTAATGTAAAAGAAACAATACCGCCAAACCCTTTGCTTTGTTTTTTTGCTATGTCGTGGTTGAGATGCGTTTTTAAACCGGGATAAAAAACTTTATCAACCGCAGGGTTTGTTTCTAAATATTCTGCAACTGCCTGTGCATTGCGGCAATGCTGTTGCACACGTAGATGTAATGTTTCAATGCCACGTATCACCAACCAGCTATCGAAAGGAGCAAGGATGGCACCACTTGCATTTTGTATAAATTTTATTTTTTCGCCCAACTCTTTTTCTTTGGCAACAACCAGCCCGGCAATCAGGTCGCTATGACCTCCCAGGTATTTTGTTGCACTGTGCACTACAAGATCAGCTCCCAGCGTGAGAGGCTGTTGTAAGGCAGGCGATGCAAAAGTATTATCCACGCAAAGTAAACACCCATGGGCCTTTGCAACCTGTGCAATGGCCCGTATATCGCTTACTTTTAACGTTGGATTGGTTGGTGTTTCTAACCAGATAAGTTTCGTATTTGGTGTAAGTGCATTAAAAACATTGGCAGCATCGGTTGTATCAACATAATTTACAGTGATGCCGAATTTTTGGTAGATATGTGTGAAGAGCCGGAATGCGCCGCCGTAAATATCATCAACGGCTAAAATTTCATCGCCGGCTTTTAAAAGTTTTACAACCGCATCAATGGCCGCAAGTCCGCTGCCAAAAGCAATACCAACGGCTCCTTTTTCCAGTTGTGCAATAATGTTTTCTAAAGTTCCTCTTGTGGGATTGTTGCTCCGGGCATAATCATAGCCTTTGTTTACACCGGGTGCATCCTGCACATAAGTACTGGTTTGATAAATGGGAACACTGATTGCTCCTGTTAATGGATCTACGGGAATGCTGTGGATCAGTTCTGTTGCGTTGCTCATTGTTCTTGTTTTTTAATTTTTTATTAAATAGTGTTAAACAGGTTCTGTTTAATCACTTAACAAGTGAGCAACCTTATCGGAGGAGATGTTTTGAATTACCCTGACTTTGGGGAATTAAAAAAGCTCATCCGGTAAATCAGATGAGCTTTAAATATGTTGAAATATTTTATTAAGCTTTGAATCTGACTTATCTGTTCCCGAAATAATCGGGATGGAATTGGCACCTTTTCCCGAAATAATCGGGATAGGTTGTCAAGGTTTCATCGGGCCATTACCCTCTACCTTTCTTGATAAGTGATATTAAAGAACTGCTACAAAGATATGGGTGGAAATTTCAAACTTCCAAATAAAAAAATAAAAATATTTTCTAAAAAAAATTAAATCCTTTGCTGTAAAGGCTTTTGAGCGATAAATTATTTAATATTTTTCCGCATCCAGTCTTCCTGGGAGTTGGCAGATTGCTCCAGCGTGACCTGTTGGGCAATTTTTTCCTGCCCATTAATGATTGATTTAGAAACCATGCTGTGTTCAATCACTTCATCTTCTTTCATGCCCATCATCTTCATCAGCGGAATAATTTTATCGCTGCCAAAATGTTTAAAAAGGGGCTCATCCAAAGCACTGTAAACAAGAATTTTTTCAGACTGCCAGTTTTTTATCAAGTCAATTTCTTTTTGATGCAAAGGGTAGTGCTCGGCAAATACCGGAATTTTGTCCTGTAGTTTAGATGCATGTAGCTGGCGGGATTCTATAACCAGGCTCTCATCCAACCCCTGCTGCACGAAAAATTCCTTGAATTTTGCGGCAGTGTCAGCAAACCAGCATATAAATAAATGATTCGGTTCCTTTCTTGCCAAATCAGCACAGGCATTCATTTTAGCTGCCGTTGATACATAAGCCCGGTCAGTAAAAATATGGTTTTCGCCATCATCATCCTTCTTTCCAAATAAATTAAATAGCATAGCTTAAATTGAAAGACAAATTTACATAACAAAGCTGCCTTCAACAAATCAACGTGCAATTTGTTAGTACCTTTGCAGTAAGTAAATACACATGGCGAAAGTAAAAAAAGCTTCTTCTGAAGATATTATTGATAAAGATTTTATAGAAGTATTTGGGGCAAGAGAACATAACCTGAAGAATATTGATATTAAAATTCCAAAAAACAAATTGGTAGTTTTTACCGGTGTAAGTGGCAGCGGTAAATCTTCACTGGCTTTTGATACCATTTACAACGAAGGCCAGCGCCGTTACATGGAAAGCTTTAGTGCCTATGCACGTCAGTTTGTGGGTGATATGGAACGGCCCGATGTTGATAAGATAACCGGATTATCGCCTGTAATTTCCATCGAACAAAAAACTACCAATAAAAATCCACGAAGCACAGTTGGTACAGTTACCGAAATTTATGATTTCCTCCGACTGTTGTTTGCAAGGGTGGGTGAGGCTTACAGCTATAATACCGGTAAGAAGATGGTGAAGTTCAGTGAGGAGGAAATTGTAAGCAACATCTTCGAAAAATTTGAAGATAAAAAAATAAGCCTGCTTGCTCCTTTGGTAAGAGGAAGAAAAGGGCATTACCGGGAATTGTTTGAAGACATCCGTAAAAAAGGTTATTTAAAAGTAAGGGTTGATGGTGAAGTGATGGATCTTAAACCAAGGATGCAGATTGACCGTTACAAAATACATGATATAGAAGTGGTGGTGGATAGATTAGCGGTTACGGATGAAATGCGTTTCAGGTTGAGCCAAAGTGTGCAAAAAACTTTGCAGTTGGGAAAAGACCTGATGTTCCTTTTAATTAATGAGGATGATAAAGTGGTTCAATACAGCAAGCAGTTAATGTGCGAAGAGACCGGCATCAGCTATGAAGAGCCTTCTCCCAATGCCTTTTCTTTTAACTCGCCATACGGTGCATGCCCGACCTGCAAAGGATTGGGCAATGTATATACCATAGATATAGATGAAGTATTGCCGGATAAAACCAAAGCTGTAAAAGAGGGTGCTATCGTACCGTTGGGAGAAGAAAGAGAAGCCAGCGTTTTTCAACAGGTGGTTTCATTTGCTAAAAAACATAAAATTAATTTAGACAAACCAGTAAAGGATTTAACTACAGCACAGCTTGATCTGCTTTTATATGGTGATCAGAATATAAATCCTGCGCTCGAAATGGATATGGATGATGAATCAGTTCCGCATGTTTTTACCGGCAGTTATGAGGGGATTATTCCGATGCTTAAACGTTGGTTCATCTCTCCGCAAAGCAATGAGTCATTGAGGGCATGGGTAGAAAAATATATGCAATTGTCGCCATGTACTGTTTGCAACGGAGCCCGTTTAAAAAAAGAAAGTCTTTGGTTTAAAGTAGATAATAGAAACATTGCAGAATTGAGTGCAATGAATTTAGACAACATTGCCGCCTGGTTTGATGGTATTGAATTACGGTTGAATGATAAACAAAATGCCATTGCCAAAGATGTTTTAAAAGAAATAAGAGAGCGGCTTCAGTTTTTACTGGATGTAGGGCTTACTTATCTTTCCCTTAACCGTCCTTCTAAAAGCCTTAGTGGTGGAGAATCACAGCGTATCAGGCTGGCAACACAGATCGGTTCTCAATTGCAGGGCATCACTTATATTTTAGATGAGCCGAGTATTGGATTGCATCAACGGGATAACCAGCGGTTAATTTCAGCCTTACAAAATTTAAGAGATATTGGGAATAGTGTTTTGGTTGTAGAACATGATAAGGATATCATGCTGGCATCTGATTACTTAATTGATATTGGCCCTAAGGCCGGTAAACATGGCGGTGAAATTGTTGCTATGGGTACTCCGCAAACAATTTTAGATTCCAATTCTGAAACGGCTCAATATTTACTTGGAACAAAGAGTATTGCAGTACCTAAAGAAAGAAGAAAAGGTAGTGGAAAATTTATTGAGTTAAATGGCGTGAAAGGAAATAATCTGCGGGATGTGAATGTAAAATTTCCATTAGGAAAATTAATATTGGTAACCGGTGTTAGCGGCAGCGGCAAATCAACCCTCATCAATGAAACGCTTTATCCATTAATGAGTAAATTCTGTTATCATTCAAAAGCAAATCCTTTAGCTTACAAATCGATCAAGGGATTGGAGCTGATTGATAAAGTGATAGAGATCGATCAAAGCCCCATTGGCAGAACACCCCGGAGTAACCCGGCAACCTATTGCGGTTTTTTTACCGATATAAGAACTTTATTTGCTTTAGTGCCTGAAGCAAAAATAAGAGGTTATAAAGCAGGGCGTTTTTCATTCAATGTAAAAAGTGGCAGGTGTGAGGTTTGTGAAGGTGGCGGCATGCGGGTGATTGAAATGAATTTTTTACCGGATGTTTATGTGCATTGCGAAAAATGTAATGGCAGGAGATACAACAGAGAAACATTAGAGATCCGCTACAAAGGAAAATCTATCAGTGATGTGCTGGATATGACGGTTGATGAAGCTGTTGAATTTTTTCAGGCGGTACCTTTTATTTACCGCAAAATAAAAGTATTACAGGATGTAGGACTGGGATACATTACACTTGGGCAAAGTGCTGTTACACTCAGCGGCGGTGAAGCTCAACGTGTAAAACTTTCAACCGAGCTTGGGAAAAAAGATACCGGTAAAACATTTTATATTCTTGATGAACCAACTACAGGGCTTCACTTTCAGGATATACAACATTTACTGGAAGTATTAAATAAACTGGTTGACAGGGGTAATACGGTGTTGGTAATTGAACATAATATGGATGTTATAAAAGTAGCAGATCATATTATTGATATTGGCCCCGAAGGTGGTGATGGGGGAGGCCTGGTTTTATTTGAAGGGGTGCCGGAAGATCTGCCGGATGTTAAACAAAGTTTTACCGGTAAATATTTGCGGGCAGAATTAAAATAAAAAGAATCCATGCCTCATAAACATGGATTTGAATTAATAAAGTGTAAAAGATGTCAACGAAATCAGAAAATTGTGGTTTCAGGGGTAATCTGCGGATATTAAAATATCCATAGCTATCCTCGGGGGTTCAACTTCTGTTGTATCACAATACACTTATAAAGGTTACAGTATTTTATTTAAATAATTGTACCAGTAATATTAAGCAAACTGTAAATGCCAGTATAGCTTTATAAGAACCGGGGTTTAATTGAAAATTGTTGCTCATGATATTGAATTTATAATTTTAATAAACAGAAGGACACCGGGTTTGCCTGGCTGCCCTTTTTGCAAAAGTACTTTCATATATTGGTCCTAACCTTACACCTATCTTTGCTACAATTGAAAAATAGGTATCTACATTCTTTGTGTCTCCTCTTTGTGTTCCTGCAGGATATCTTGTCATTCCAGGGTAAATGATTCCAATTGACTTATCAGATAATTTATATGCTAATGTTGCATCCTGGCCTGATAAATATTTGGTATAGTTATTAGGATCAATATATTTTGTACTTACATCATCAATATTATCGGTAAATGTTTTTCTGTATAAAACCTCCATGCTTAAATTGATCCGTTCAGATGGATAAAACTTTAAGCCTGCACCTAATGGAATATTTATCTGGGTCAATTTATAAGGTTTGCTGTATGGATATTCAGGCATGCCCTGTCCTTCTAAACGTAATGGATGAAGATAATACCAGCTTTTATTCCCATTGGCATCAGTCAACGAACCTTGTGGATTAAAATGAAAAACTCCTATACCACCTAAAACATAAGGCCTCAATCTTGGTTCATATTCAGATTTTAATGGTAACAACATGGTTGGATAGATTTCCAGTGCTAAATATCCTTCTAATACAGTTGTTTTAAAATCGAGGTTACGCTGTTTGCGCCAGAGTTCATTGATCCCTTTTGTATCTATTATGGCATCATCGCCTTGCAGGTAGGTAACATCAGCTGCTAATCTTAAACCAACCCATTTTTTAGGATACATAGTGATAAAAACACCTTTCATCATTTTGGTAAACTCAAAATTAATATCCTTTATGTCATTGGTGCCTTTTCCGGAATTGCCGCCAAGATCGCCTAAAAAGAAGCTGGGGCCAAAGTTGAAGCCAACTTCCCACTTAATTTTTTCGCCGAAAAGTAATGCCTGTGAATTTGATTTGGAGAGTATGCTAAAGCTGATCAGCAGCAGTATTGTAAATTTTCCCACAAACTTGTGTAAAAATGGTTTCATCGGAAATCAGATTTAGTCTTTCTATAGATTTTGGATATTTGGTATAGCTTAAAATTACACCCCGTCCGGTTGGGTAAGGATAAAAAGGTTAAACCACAATTTTTAAAACGATAATCTAAACAAGATATTGCCTGAAAAGGGAAAATTATTTGTGTAAGATCATTTCAATATGTGGAATACCATCTTCCAGGTATTCTTCACTGCTTTGTACAAAGCCCAGCGATTGGTAGAATTTAGTTAGATAAACCTGTGCTCCTATCTTAATTTCAGTGCAATTAAACTGGCTGAAAGTTTTATTGATGCTTTCTTCCATCAATTTTTTGCCGGCACCAGTATTTCTGTATTTTGGTGAAGTTACTACTCGTCCAATGCTTGCCATTGTATAGGAAATACCCGGCGGAATAATACGTGTGTATGCAACCAGCTTATCTTCATCCCAGCAGGTAAGATGCCAGGATTGCTGATCCTTGTTATCGGCATCCTGGTAAACACAATTTTGCTCCACCACAAATACTTCATTTCTCAACTGCATGATAGCATAAAGTTCAGCAGCAGTTAATTCATCAAATATTTTAAACCTCCATTTTAATTGCATTTTTAAAAAAATTATTTTAGATAAGGTGAAATTTCACTAAGTCTAACAGGTTTTTGCTGATCGTCAATTTCTATTACAACGCAATAACCATTGGCTCCCCCAGCTGCTTTTAAAGCATTTACAAGTTTTTGCTGATCACTTATAAGTCTTTTCCCATCTGCTTTACTCCATATTTCTTTGGTACATAAACAGCCCTGGGTGGGTGTAACGGGATAATAAGGTTTGTTTAAATAATATTCCGGATTTACTGTTGTGCCGTGGGCAATGATCTCTGTTCTTCCGGCTTTACCTGCATAATAAGATTCATAGATCGGGTTGTAATTTTTCCAGGCAAGCGGGAGTATTGATTTGTAGTTATCACCAAGCGATTGCATGATTGAATCGGGAACCTCCATTGACTTTTCGTAAGGCATTACCATTTGTATATTGGTAGTAGGGCCTATAAAACTACCCTTTGAAACGTCAAATCCCGTCATTCTAAAAATGCCCTGGGGAGTATTTCCATTGGTCAGGTATCCAGGCATATTGGTAATACTGCGGGCTAATTGCTGAACGGAAAAATAATTCCCGTTTTCGTCTTTAATAAATTTACCATCTTTGCCTCTAACCATTGCCAGCCCGGGATAATTCCTGTTTTTTCGCTGGAAGCTAAACAAAATAATTTCATTATTTAAAAAAGTATTACTGAGCAGACCGGTTAATGAAGGAGGTTTAATATTCTTTTGTAAAAGCTTCTTTTGCAGTAAAATAAAAAATGTATCTTCTTTGTCAGTATTTTTTTTTTGCCTTATCTCATGCATTCTTTTCAGCAATAAATTTTTGTATTCACTTTTCCTGTTATTCATAAAAAGATATTCGGCACACATGGCTAAAAGCTTTGGATCTTCTGTTCGTTTTATAAAAGCAACGATTTGCAGAATAAATTCTTTTGGATAGTTGGTGTAAATCAATTCCAGATAATCCCGTTGAAAATCTAAGCTTCTTTTTTCAATTGCATTAAATACCAAACGGATACTGGCATCAACCTGCAGAGACCTGTAATTGATCAACTCCAATGCCATAAAAGCATCCTGCCAGTTCTCTTCTGTTGAATCGGTTAATGATAATGATAAATTTTTAGTAATGCTGTTATTTACCAGGTAAGTATATTCTTTTGCCCTGTTTTCCCTGGTCGTATTTTTAGCATAAAGTGCTGAATCCTTTTGTGCATCAAGATTCAGGCATAAAAAGAAAAATACAAAAACTGTTAAACAAAAATTTTTCATCATTAATACAAAGTAAAATAAAAAAAAGCATCCACCAGCTGGCGAATGCTTACTATAATTAAATGCTTAAATGCTTACTGAACATTTGCTGCTAAAAAAACCTGTATTTTATTAAATGCATCTGTATTGGTAGCTGCATCCCAATCTCCATGCCCGCCCAGTGGATAAAATACATATTGATTTATAACACCTGCTGTTGTTAATTTATTTTTCAAGGCCAGTGATTGCGTAGTTGGATTAACCAGTGGATCTAAACCTCCCTGTAAAATAATAGTAGGGCAACTTGATGCATTTACAAAAGTTAAAGGACTGGATTGCTGGTACATTGTTGGATTTGTTGTTGGCGTTCCACTTAATAAAAGTGCAATAGCTGCGGCTGAGTAAGCCCCCGGATTATTATACATATCAACCATATCTGTTGGTCCAAAAAAATCAACAACAGCTTTTATATTTGCCGGTGTATGATATTTATATGATTGCAGTAATGCAAGATGTCCGCCTGCACTGGCGCCCATGATTACAAATTTATCGCTGATCAAATAAGTAGAACGGTTTCCATAAATAAAATCAACAGCAGCTTTTACATCAAGTTCTTGTGTTGGGAATGGATTACTTGCAGGGAAAGTTGCTAAACGATAGTTTAAATTAAAAATGGCATAATCAGGTATCCTTTTTTTAAGGGTATCCATGTAAAGGGTAAAATCTGCTTTATCGCCTGTTGTCCATCCACCACCATGTATCAATATCATTACTTTAGTAGTGGCAGTAGTACGGTTGGCCGGTAAAAAAATATCCATTTTTTGCATGGGGTCCGTTCCATAAGAAACATTTGTCATATTTTTTTCTACAATTGTGACTGTGCCTGAACCGTTGCCGGAGTCACTCTTACTGCATGAATTAAGCAATAACGAAAAGCTTACGGATGCAATTAATAATATTTTCATTTTCATATAACTATATTTTTGGAACTTAAAAATAAGGATTAATATTTTTAAAAACAGGGAGGTTTAAGGTTTATTAAAAAAATTAACAGATGTAGCAGTTATTATTACAGTATTCTAAAATTTAAAACCTGGTATTATACTAATCTGCTCAATATCAGTAATCAGTGTTCTGTTATTTCAAATCCAGCTTTATCTGCAACTCCTCAAACTGTTTCTCATCAATAGTTGAAGGCGCATCCAGCATCACATCCCGCCCTGAATTGTTTTTTGGAAAGGCAATAAAATCACGGATGATTTCGCTGCCGCCTAAAATTGAACAAAGCCTGTCGAAACCAAATGCAATACCACCATGTGGCGGTGCGCCATATTCAAAAGCGCCCAATAAGAAACCAAATTTATGTTGCTGCTCTTCGGCATCCATACCTAAAGCGGCAAACATTTTTTCCTGTAACTCTCTCTGGAAGATGCGGATAGAACCACCACCAATTTCATTACCGTTTATGATAAGGTCGTAGGCATTGGCTTTAATGTTGGCATAAGGATGGGCTAAATAATTTGCTGCATCTTCTATAACAGGGTTATTGTTGATCATCACTTGTATATGATCGGGCTTTGGTGAAGTAAACGGATGATGACGGGCTACCCAACGGTTTCCTTCTTCATCATACTCAAACAACGGAAAATCTATTACCCATAATAATTTAAATTCTTTGGGATTCCGTAAACCTAAACGCTCAGCCATATACATCCTCAGGTCACTGATGGCTTTACGGGTTCTTTCTTCGGCCCCGGCTAAAATTAAAATAAGATCGCCGGACTTTGCATGGGTTGCTTCTGCAATGGCTTTTAATTTTTCTTCAGGGTAAAATTTATCAACACTGCTTTTAAAAGTTCCATCTGCATTGCACTTAATAAATACCAGTCCTTTCATACCAATCTGCGGACGCTTTACCCACTCAGTTAATTCATCGGTTTGCTTGCGGCTGTATTCACTGCATCCTGGAATGGCAATGGCAACAACGGTTTCCGCTTCGTTGAATATCACAAAATCGCCGGCAATTAATGCAGCTTTATTTTCTTTTTCAAGAAAAGTATGCGATGGAAATTTGAGGTTGCAAATTTTAATCTTAAAACGTATATCAGGTTTATCATTACCATAAGTAAACATGGCATCTTCCCAGGTCATACGATCCACCTTGTCGGTATAATCAATGCCCTTTACATCTTTAAAAATTTGTTTAACCAAACCTTCAAACATGTTGATAATATCTTCCTGCTCTACAAAAGCCATTTCACAATCTATTTGTGTAAACTCGGGCTGGCGATCGGCACGAAGATCTTCATCTCTAAAACATTTTACAATTTGATAGTAGCGATCGTAACCACTCACCATCAGCAACTGCTTAAATGTTTGTGGCGATTGCGGCAATGCATAAAACTGCCCGGGGTTCATTCTTGAAGGAACTACAAAATCCCTTGCACCTTCCGGTGTACTTTTAATTAAGAAAGGCGTTTCAATATCCATGAAATTATTTTCATGCAAATAATTTCTTGCAGAACGGTTTACTGAATAGCGCAATTCTAAATTTTTCTTCACGGTGTTTCTTCTCAGATCGAGGAAACGGTATTTCATTCGTATATCATCGCCGCCATCGGTATCATCCTGTATGGTAAACGGTGGCGTTGCAGATCTGTTTAAAATGGTAAAATGGGCTACTACAATTTCAATTTCTCCGGTTGGAATGTTTGCATTTTTACTGCTGCGTTCATTTACAGTTCCTTTAACCTGTAAAACAAATTCTCTTCCCAGGGGATTAGCTTCAAGCTCTGCATTCAGGCTCTCCGAAAACAATAACTGGGTAATGCCATAGCGGTCTCGAAGATCAATAAAGGTTATGCTACCGAATTTACGGACGGTTTGTACCCATCCGGCAAGGGATACTTCTTTGCTTTTATCAGTTAATTTTAATTCTCCGCAGGTATGTGTTCTGTACATTAAATAAATATTTCTTATGACCAATAAACCGGCCTGCAAAACTGTTTATATTGATTTTTGCAGTAAGTTAGCCGCAAATATAAAGCCTTCCCAAGGAATTAAGATTAGATGTATCTATTTTTGATTGGTATTTAACCTAAATAATCTATTTTAGTTTCTCCAAAACGGTAATTATTTAAACCTACTTATGAAAAAAATTATCATCTCCCTGATTTTACTTTCGGGCTATGCTGCCCGGTCTCAACAACAGCCTTATGAAAAAGCCTGGAAAGCCCTGAATGAAAATAACCGTGCCGAAGCTGCTAAATTGCTTGATGAAGCAGAGAAATCACCTGCAACTTTTCAGGATGCATACATCAGTAAAATTTACCTGAAAAGTTATAATGGAAAAGAAAAGGAGATTACTGATTTCAACTCAGCCTTTTACCCGGTGTCAGAAAATCCATATCCGTATATATATGCCTTGTGGTTTAACCAGGCCGTTTTAGGGGTTACCGGTAAAAAATCTTTTGATTACCAGGTAAAATTGATTGACAAACTGCTTACTGATGAAAAAGCACCGGGTACAATAGTAGCCTCTGCCAATTACCAAAAAGGAATGCATAATCTTTTTTCAAATGATTTTGATAAAACACAACGCTATTTTGATGCAGTTGGCAGTATCAGGAATTGGCAATATACCGGACCTTTTGAGAATTTATCTGAAAGTGGCTTCTTTAAAAATTATGGCCCGTTGGATCACCCCGAACCAGGTGCCGTTTTTAAATCACTATCCAATGCAGATGTAAAATGGATTGTGCCTTCATACGAAATCAAAGATGGATGGATACCGGTTTGCTATCAATTCAATAATTCAACGGCCGTAGTATATGCACAAAATTTTGTAAACTCACCAACTGACCGGACTGTTTATTGCAATGTTGGCGTAACCGGTGCCATTAAAGTATGGATCAATGATGAACTGGTGATTGCTGAATCAAAAGAACGGGTTACCGATATGGACACTTATACCGTAAAATATGATCTAAAAAAAGGCGTGAACAGGGTATTGATTCAGCTTGGATTTACCAATTCCAGCTATCCCAATTTTAATGTAAGATTTACTGACGAAAAATTCAGGCAGATACCTGATATCACCGGTTCATCAACTTATATGCCTTATCCAAAAATCACCAACAGCACTAAAAAATTTACAGCCATATCTCCGTTTGCCGAAACTTTCTTTTTAAACAAAATAGCCAGCCAACCCGATAACCTGGTAAATTATTTATTGCTTGCCGATGTTTATCTAAGGAGTAAAAAAGTTATTGAGGCCAGGAACCTGTTAACAGATGCCATTAAAAAAGCACCCGAAAACTGTTTGCTGAAAATGAAGATGGTTGAAGTTTTGATCAAAGAAAATAACAGGACCCTGTTGCTTGAAGAGATCGAAAAAATAAAACAGGCCGATCCCGAAAGCCTGATCGTACTGGATCTTAACCTGCGGGAATTATTTGATAACCAGAAATACGAAGATGGTGCTGCTGAACTGCAAAAAAGGATCAACATGTTTGGTGAGGATGAAACCACATCGGGTTATAAAATCTTACTGTTGGTACATGATAACAAATATGAAGAGCTGGTAAAGGAAGCGAATAAAATGTATGATAAATATCCTGAAAATTCGAAATTGATGTCGCTCATGTACACCATCAAAAAAGACGTTTATAAAGATAATAAGGGAGCGATAAAAGTTTACGAGAATTACATGAAAGATAATTACAGTTACAGTGTGTTTGAGAAATATGCTGATATACTGGAAGAACGTGGTAATAAGGATAAGGCACTGGATGTGAAAAGGAAATTAGCTGAAAGTTTTCCGTATTCTCCTTCGGGGTTTTATAGTTTATCAAAATATCATTATACCTCAAATGAATACGACAAGGCCGAAGAATATACCCGTAAAGCACTGGCACTGGCACCTTATAATGAAGTGTACTGGGAACAGCTTGGTGATATCATGAGTGAAAAGAAAAATACAGCTGCAGCATTGGATGCCTATAACCAGTCGCTGAAATATGATCCCAACCAATATGCCATTATTAATAAAATACGCAAATTAAACGGCAAGACCGAACTGTATAAATTATTCCCGGTAATTGATATCACCAAAACTATTAAAGACGATAAACCAGCAGAAGCAAAAAATACCGATTATGGTTATTACTACATCCTTGATCAGAAAGACGTGATCATTTATCCCGATGGGGCTACCGAAGAATATTATACAACTGTAATTAAGATCACTAATGAAAAAGGGATAGATCAGTATAAAGAATCTTCAATCGGTTACAACAATTCGCAAACACTGTTAATAGAAAAGGCAGAAGTAATAAAAAAGAACCAGTCGAAAATTGAAGGCGAAAGAAATAACAACCAGGTGGTATTTACAAATCTAGAAGTTGGTGACGTATTGGTTTTTAAATACCGATTGCAAAGTTTTGTTTATGGCCGTTTTGCCAAAGAATATTGGGATAAGTATACTTTTGGCGGGCAGGTATTTTCTTCAGTGACCAGGTATAATTTAATGGCGCCGGCCAGTCTCAATATCGGTTATGTATTCAATAATTCTACGGTTAAACCTGCTATAAAAGATATTGAGAATTTTAAAATGTACACCTGGGAGTTGATCAAACCTGAGCCAATAAAATATGAACCATTGATGCCTGTGTTGTCCGATATAGGAGAAGTGCTGCATATTTCCACTATCCCGGCATGGAAAGAAATTGCCAATTGGTACAGCGATGTTAGTAATAACCGTGCAGAAGAAGATTTTGAAATTGTGGCTTTGTATAAGAAATTATTTCCCGATGGACAAAAACAAATGAGCCAGTTTCAAAAAGCCAGGATCATTTATGATTATATTGAATCTAATATCCGGTATAGTTCTGTTTCTTTCCGGCAGAGTTCTTTTGTACCGCAACGGGCATCGGCTACTTTAACCACAAGGCTTGGCGACTGTAAAGATCTTTCCAGTTTGTTTGTAACACTGGTTCATATGGCCGGTATTAATGCACAGATGGTTTTAGTGGATACAAGAGATAACGGTCAAAAAGATATTGCACTTCCCAGTGTTGAATTCAATCATTGTATTGCCAAGGTTTTGCTTGACAATAAGAACTATTATATTGAACTGACAGATAATTATCTTCCATTTGCAAGTTTACCTAATAACTTAATTGGCGCAATTATTTTAGAAATACCATCAAAAAATATTACTGATAAAACTGAACTCCAATTATTAACAACAAATAACAGAACGAAAGATGTTATAAAAAGAGTAATGGATATTAAACCCAGTGAATCTGATCTCAATATCAGTGTAAAAACAACCAAGTTTGGTAACTTGTCATCTACAGTAAGAAACAGTTATATCAACCTGGATAATGAAAAGCAAAAGCAGGACCTGGAAGAAGCCATAGCAAATGGTTATAAGAACAATGTGAAGATCGACAAAGTGATATTTACTGATCTTGATAAACTGAATGACTCTGTTGTGTATACTTACAGCTATAAAGTTAAAAATGAAATTTCGGAGATAGGAGCACTACAAACATTCAGGGTTTCTTACCCTGATGTAGTTGCATCACTCGATAAATTCTCATCAGATACAAGGATGTCGCCGGTAGAATACTGGAGTTATGAAGATGCAGATGCTTACGAAACAGTTGTAAACATTACAGCCCCTGCCGGAAAGAAATTTGTT
>JAYVEQ010000094.1:0-18347 GCA_043748745.1 Chitinophagaceae bacterium
TGAAATATAATAACTTAATCAATTTTAAAAAGAACTTTGTAAAAGCAGGGACACAAAAGCGTACCCTATTTTTTGGGAAGGCAAAGGTAAGAGAAAATGATTAATACCAAAACTTTGAAATGAACTTTTTTACAAAGAATCTGTAAAATATGAATTAGCGAAATAAAAAAATCCCGCCGGGTAGGCAGGACTTAATATTTTAGAAGCTTACTTTTATGCAGCTTTTTTTTCTTTTTGCCTTTTAATTTGTGTAATAATTGATTCAAGTGCAGAGTCAAAACTTTCTTCAAATGATTTAGAAGATTGTTTCACAAAAAATTCATGCCTTGGAATTAGAATTTTAATTTCCGCTACTTTATCTTTTATGTTGTGCACTACATTATCTAGCTTTAAATATACGTCAACCTTGGTTATTCTTTCGTGATACTGTGATAATTTAGAAAGCCTCTTTTCAATATAGCTAACCAATTTTGTGTCTGCATCAAAGTGCACTGTTTGAATATTTACGTTCATAACGTTTGTTTTTCTGTGAAAAATAATGTGAAAGAACTAAAATTATTATCAGGTCATAGGCAAGTTTTTTTAGGATTTTATTAATAGGACTTTTGTTAATTGAAGTTACTAAGTTACATTAACCTTTCAAAAAAAATATTGTGTTTATGCTGTTAATTATAAACGGGTTTATCTTATGAATATTATAACATTTGTAAATAAACTTTATTTTATGCTTTTGGGTGGGCCTTTTTATGAATATCCTTTAGTTTTTCAATGGTATTATGGGTATATATCTGTGTAGCTGCCAGGCTGCCATGGCCAAGCAGTTCTTTAACAGCATTTAAATCAGCACCACTGTTCATTAAATGCGTGGCAAAAGTATGCCGTAAAACATGTGGACTTTTCTTATCGATAGTAGTTACCAAACTTAGGTATTTCTTTACTGCATTATAGACATACCTGGGATATAATTTTTTGCCTTTGGCCGTAACTAACAAAAATGTTTTCTCAACTGTTTCAAAATTTTCTTTTTTTTTAAGCAGATACTGCTGCAGCTGACCCATCAATTGTTTGCTTACAGGAATTATCCTCTCCTTATTACCCTTTCCTAATACTTTTATTGAGCTGTTATGTTTTGCAATATGGATTTCTTTTAATCCAACCAGTTCGGCTTGCCGCATGCCGGTGTTATAAAACAGTTGAATTAAAAGCCGTTGTGTTTTACCATCCCAGTCATCCGGAAATTCAACAATTTCAAGCAACGTAGCAATATCCTTTTTATCCACAAACTGTGGTAACCGTTTATTTATTTTAGGTGAAATGATTGCAGTCATCGGAGTGATAGAAATTGTTTGTTGCCTTAACTGGTATTTGAAAAATGTTTTCAGCGTTGATATCTTACGATTAATACTTTTAGATTCCATTTCATGTTGTTTCAAATCAGCCAGCCAGGATCTGATGAAAGTTGTCTTTATTTCCGGCAGTGGAGTATCACCAAATTGCTGCAGTAAATAACTGAAGAATGAATCCAGATCATTTTTATAAGATATGACCGTATGCTGCGAATACCTTTTTTGAAACTTTAGGTAATCTAAAAAATGCTGTATGGTTTGAGCTACACTTTGCTGCATAAAAAAACTGATACCCAAAGTTATGATAACCGGATATCAGTTTAATATATTGCTGATTTAAATAATCTTAGTCAAATTTACCTGCTGTAACCTGTTCTTTATAAACAGCCTTCAACACTTCCTTGCGCCTGCGGATAGATGGCTTGATGAAAGCTTGTCTTTCTCTCAGTTGTAACAGGATCTTGCTTTTCTCAAATTTCTTTTTATACTTTTTGAGAGCTTTGTCGATGTTTTCGCAATCTTTTGAATCAATAATTAACATATAATATATACCTCCTTTAGGTGTTTTTAAGTTCGCAAAGATAGCAGAATTATTTAAATAATGAAATTCTTATAACAAATTCCGAAATTTGAGCAATGTTTACAGGAATAATAGAAAATACAGGCTCCATAAAAGAAATTATCAATAGTGGCAGCAATAAAACTTTCTGGGTTGAATCTCCCATAGCAAATGAACTTAAAGTTGATCAAAGCCTGAGCCATAATGGTGTTTGTTTAACTGTTGAAGAAATTAAAAATGATTTACACCGGGTAACAGCCATTGAGGAAACACTTTTAAAAACCAACTTAGGCAATTGGCAAAATGGGACTGTTATAAATCTTGAACGTTGTATGCAGCTAAATGGCCGGTTTGATGGGCATATAGTGCAGGGCCACGTTGATGCAATCGCAGCATGTATTTGGGTTGAGAGTAAAGGAGGAAGTTGGGAATATAGTTTTGTATTTGAAAAAAAATTTGCGCCACTAATTATAGAAAAAGGATCTGTTACTGTGAACGGTATCAGCCTAACCTGTTATAATGTTACTACAGATAATTTTTCTATTGCTGTTATCCCATACACCTTTGAGCACACCAATATGAAAACTGTTAAAAATGGAGACCTCGTAAATATTGAATTTGATATGGTGGGCAAATATATAAACCGCATTAAATCCTTAAAATAAAGCTGAACTATCTCCACAATTAAATTAAACCCGTCGCAGTTTATTTTTTAACCGTAAAAAAGGCTTTTCAATAAATCTATAACTGATTGCCGCAATAATGAAGTTGATGATAAAAAAGAGCAGGATTTGCAAAATCCCCGGCAATGAAATATCTAACCTGTCTAAAATAAAGAACCCAAAAGTGAGTGTGAAACCATGAAAACAATACAATCCGTAAGATATTTTACCTGTATAAATTATGAATTTCTGTGACTTAAGATTTAAGATTGATCGCTCATTCACCATTTGTTCAATAATTACAAACCCTATATAAATGATAAATATATAACGTCCTAGAAGATCAAACCAGGGAGCAAAAGAGGGTGGGGTTATATATGTTATACAAAAAATAAAAATAAATAATACCGGTGCAGATAAAAAGAAAATCAGAGCATATTTGGTGCTTATTTTTTTAAAATATTCAATTACAGAATGTCCCCTGTGCATAATAACAGCAACTAAAATGCCAACTGCAAAATCAATAAGATAGGTTAGGGTATGGAAATCGTGATAAATTTTATTAGTTATAGCATATATAGTATAAACTAAACTCACCCCAGTAAATATCCAAACACATACCACTAATTTTTTTTGAAAAAAAACCAGACATACTCCCCAGATTATATAAAACTGTTCTTCTACTGATAAAGTCCAAAGGAACTTTAAGAAATAAACATGCCCTTCGAGATAATAATTTGATATAAATAGCAGATAATAAATTGCAGGTGGTAAGGTTACAGGTACATTTAAAGTTGAAGAAAAATATGGCAATAAACCAAATGTGAAAAGCATTAAAAGAAAATACAATGGCCAGATACGCAAAGCCCTTCGTATGAAATAATTTACAAAAGAAAAATTACCTGTTGCTTTGTATTCATTAATCCCCAGCCAGGTGAGTAGAAAAGCAGAAAGTATAAAAAAAACATCAATTGATAATACAAAATTATTATAAATGTACTGGAAGAACCTACCAAAAAAACCTATTCCAAAATGAGGATGATATGTATGAAATAAGTAAACGAAAAAAAAATCAAAACCCCTGATAAAATCAAGTTGAGGGTAATAGTATTTTGACCTTTTGCTCATTACAGTTGGTCAATTTTATTTCCTTTCATTGTTTTTTGTATGGCTTCATCCATTATCCGTTCGGCATAAGGCCTTGAAATATCATTCAGCTCTTCTGTTTTGGTTTGAATTAAATTTTTATCATTCATACTTAACGACAACTGTAATGCCTGTATAGCTAATGATGTTGCGGTAACTTCCGTTTGTGTTAATTTATCAAAATTCTTTTGTATAAATTTTTCAGTTGTTTGTAAAAGCTGTTCAGCTTCTGTCTTTGCTTCTGTCAGGGCTCTGATATCCATATCTTCTTTTGCATGCTCCATCGAATCTAAAAGCATTTTCTCCACTTCTTCATCCGTTAAACCATATTGAGGTTTTACTTCTATCGATTGTTCTATTCCGCTTCTTAATTCCTTTGCATTTACAAGTAGTATCCCATCAGCATTTATTAAAAAACTTACTTCTACTTTTGGCAAACCCGCCGGCATGCCCGGTATACCCGTTAAATTAAATTGGGCCAGGCGCCGGTTATCTTTTACCAAATCCCTTTCGCCCTGAAAAACGGCGATCTTCATTCCGCTTTGCCCGTCTTTATAAGTAGTGTATTGCCTTGATGCCCTGGTTGGTATTTTTGAATTACGTGGTAATAATACATCCATTAATCCGCCCATCGTTTCCAGGCCAAGCGATAATGGTGTGATATCAAGCAATAATAAATCAGTAGTGTTACCAGCCAAAATATCAGCCTGTATTGCTGCTCCTAAAGCAACAACTTCATCAGGATTAACAGAATCATTTAATGCTTTGCCAAAGAAATCACTAACCATTTGTTTAACCAAAGGCACCCTGGTGCTGCCGCCAACCATAACGATTTCATCAATTGCAGATTTTTTTATTTTGGCATCTTTAAGCGCATTCGTACATGAAACAATTGTCTTATCTATTATTGGTTTTATTATTTCTTCAAATTTATTTCTTGTAATAGAAAATAAATTCCCTTTATATTCAAATTCAAATATTTCATTTAATGATAAATGTTTTTTTGCTTCCTCTGCCTTTAAACGGAGCTGCTGGCGATGCTTTTGTTCATCTTCCCTATTATTTAAATTATATTGTTTGATCCAGAAATCAACAATGGCTGCATCCAGGTCATCACCGCCTAAAAAAGTATTCCCATTTGTTGAGAGTACTTCAAAAATACCATTTGAAATATTCAAAACAGAAATATCAAAAGTGCCACCACCAAAATCATACACAGCAATAGTTTTATTTTCATCTTTATGTAAACCAAACCCATATGCCAGGCTTGCTGCAGTTGGTTCGTTAATGATCCGTAACACATCCAAGCTGGCCAGTTTACCAGCATCCCGGGTTGCCTGGCGTTGTGCATCATTAAAATAGGCAGGTACGGTAATTACCGCTTTACTGACCGGTGTTTTTAAAATATGTTCTGCCTGTTTCTTAAGTTCTTTTAATATCAGCGATGATAGATCAACAGGCGAATAAAATATTTTACCCACCTGAACTTTTACCAGCTTATTTTCATCATCAATTATTTTATAAGCTAAAGAGTGTGAATTGTTTTTTACATCATTATAAGTTTTACCCATTAAGCGCTTTGCAGAAAAAACTGTATTTGAAGGATCAGTAACTAAATATTTTTTAGCTTCTTCTCCTACAATAACTGCTGCATTTTCATCAAAGTGAACAACAGATGGCACTAATGAGCTGCTGTCATGTTCTTTTAAAGCAACCGGTTTTTTGCTTTCGGGATGTATGATGGCAACCAGGCTGTTGGTTGTACCTAAATCAATACCAACAATTATTTCTTCCTGTTGTAAACTTCCCGTGGCTATGTTGATAGCTATTTTAGCCATTTATTTAAATTTTATTTACAAATGTAACAAATAAAAAGGCTGCCGGTTATTGGCAGCCTTTCTGTTCTTTTATAGGAATGACTTAACGGAGAATAACCATTTTTCCATACCCTTTTGTAAAGAATTTATCAGTATTATCTCCTTCGGCTTTATATTTCTCCAATGATTTACCATTCAGGTTTGTAAGTACCCTGTACAGATAAACACCATTTGCTAATTTACTACCATAGGTATCTGTGCCATCCCATTTAAACTCTGTAATATTCCTGCCCACATGTAATGGACCTAATTCATCAATAGTAATTTCTCTTACTACTTTACCGGTAATAGTTAAAACCTGTATCCTGATATTCTGCGGAACTTCACTGCCTGTGATAGTAAACACAAATGCAGTAGATGTAGTAAACGGATTTGGATAATTGAGCAAATTGGAAATCATTGCCTTTGAAATTACAGTGAATGTAACATGATAATCCAGTTTTCCGGCTGTATTACCAACCACATCTCTGCCGGATACTATGAGTTCATATTCTCCTTCATCAGCAAACCATGGCAGAAAATCGATTGTGGCTGTATTATTACCACTTGAAAGATTTGCCGGTGTAAATCGCATTGAGTCACCAAAATTATAATTGTGTAATGAACCGTCAGGAAAACGTACCTGCACCTTAATATAGGCTGTATCACTTAATGCCAGGAAACGGCTTTCGTCTTTCAGGTTAACCAGTATATGTGGTTTTGCTGATACAATGTCTTTGTTCAGAATATGTACCCCATCAAATGTTACATCCAGTAATGGGTTATAATTATCTGCTTTAACAAAAAGATCTTTATACAAAATGTTATTAAAATGATACTGCTCCGGCTGATCATTATTTGGATTCACATCAACAAAAATTGTATTTGCACCCGGGTAATTTTTGGTATCAATTTTATAATTTATTACCAACGTATCGCCCGAAACCAGGACTTTACCTTTTGGAATATTTATAGGATGGGGATTGTTGATCCTGTCAGTTATAATAAAATTAATTTTCATACTGTCGGCAAAAACTGTTTGACTTATATTTTTGAAAGCTAGTTTAAAATCAACAATTTCTCCCTGCTCTGCAGTATCCTTCATAGCGAAAAGTATATTAGGCGCAACTGCACCTTCCGGCATATATGAACCATTAAGTCTCCAGTATCTTAATTGATTTGGTGTTGCATTAACCGAATCGGTATTGAGCATTTTTAATTTCAGATAAGGGTAAGTTTGGGCATTGATCCAGCTTAAAGAGGTATCAACGGCTGGCCTTACGGTTGCTAAAAGATTTGAATTACCTGAATAATCTAACCCAAAAACCTGAACTGCAAAGGAATCACTTGTAGGAGTTTCCACTGATGTACCTCTCCAATGCAAAGAATTCCAATTTAATGCCGGGCCAAACTTATCAGATAGTATATCACCTGAAAGATTATTACCAATAGTATGAAAACTAACATCCAACTTATCAAGTGGAGTTGGTGCTATAGTTTGAGCTATTGCACCTGGAGTACCTTTTTTATAAACAAAAACATAGGGTTTATGTGTGTTAACTGAATCAATAAGATTGAACCCGGCATTCTTCAATACATGATATAATGAATTACCAGATCCATTAATTAAAGTATCGTTCATCCACTCATTAGGGAAATGTGTAAATGGTGATGCCGGGCAGTTTGTTAATGCCACATAATGACCTGCAGGCACTATATTATTCAGAAAATTCATTACGGTCAGTCGCTCGGCAGCTGTTGTTACTTTAAATTGAAACCAACCAGGCTTAACTGTATTGTTAATAGGCACTGGTCTTACACTGCCATACTGGCCAGAGACACCATTATCTTGATTTACCCAAACCTTTTGTGTTACGGTATCAATTACATAAAACCGTAAACCCTCTGTATTAGCAGAAAATGGCGCATAAAATCCTTCCATCACTAAAATACCGTCGTTCCTGATAGAGTAATCAGGTCCCTGATTTGATGCTGGGTAAATGGTTGTTCGTACATTGAATTCAATAGGTCTTGTTGTAAATCTTAAAACCCGATCATTATCAAGTTTTATATTATTGTATTTATTTTTTTGGAACTGGTAATAGTGTGATTGATTGAACCCTGGAGTACTGTTTGGCAAATAAATAAATGAAGAATTATTCCAAATAAAATTATTTCCGCTGGTTGGCACAGTTGATGTCCGCCAGTAATAAACTGTACTGTCTGTAAATGTGATGTTGGCAGGATTAAATTCAATTACTCCACCAATTCCGTTTGTATTATAAACTTTTTTAAGTGATGAATTAAATAATTCGGTTGTGTCAATTTCCATTACATATTGCCGCTGGGCGCTCAAAGGATTTGCTGTACTGGCATAAAATTTTATATTTTGCTGATTTACTATTGAATAATTATAAGGTGAAATCGGGCGTAATTCATCTTCAAAAATGTAAAAATCTTTTGTTAAAACATTATTCATTTCTGATAATTCATCAACCCGGTTTCCTTCATCGAGTGTTACAATTAATTTATTAAGCCCTTTATCTGTTAATGGACTAATAGGAACGGTTAAATAAAGAGAGTCAATATATAAAATAGCCGGAATTAACCGGTTATATAAAACCCTGATAGAATCATTAGGTAGTTTTTGTTTTACCGTTACCCTTATAGAATCCCTTATTGCCCTGCCAATATTCATCATCTTGATATCAATATTAAAATTAGCATCAGCAACAGAAATAATATTGGGAATAAATTTTACCAACTGATCTTCTATCACATAATCAGGTTTGGCAAAAGCATTTATTTTTAAGGCCGGGTCGCCATGAAGATTAACTTCCTCCAGGTGAATTCTTGTATAAAAGTCTAAGCTGCCTGGATTGCCCCCCAGTGCTTGCAATGTGGCTTTTATTTGATTTCCCACAGTATTACCATACATGGTCTTCGAAAAATTATTATATAAACTAACATTATAAAAATTTAAGAATGGTGCAATACCAAAATGCGTACTGCCTAAAAAGCCGATACTCCCCTTTTGATTCTGAAAAATATATTTTTCAGATAATGACATACCTGAATAACCAATAACCCGATTTGCATTAAATGTAAAAAAGTTACCTACAGTACATCCGCTTACATGCATAAAAGGATATTTTCCGTTGTTTTGATAATTTTCGGGATAGTTTAAATTAATGGCTAATTCATTGGCAGATGAGTGCCCGAAATATTTTACGTAGCTCAGCCCTTCCTGAAACAATTGCGAAATTCTGAGGCTCTGCTCTTGCTCAATTGAAGAAACGGAAGTCTTTGCAAAAGTCTCTACATGTGCACCAAACAATGTGTCTTCAATAATGGCTTTGTACCCATTCATGTAAACAAGAAACTGGGCATTTTCGATACTGTCCGATCCACCAACAGTATGCAATACATTCTTCATCCACCCTTTATCAGCAATGGTTTGGCTGGGTGATTGCTGAACCTGTTCATACTGTTTCATTTTATCCAGGTACATACCAACCTCAGTTCCGCTAATTGCCCCAAGCCTTCCAATTGGAATTAAAGGAACATTGGTGCCGGGTGCACACGATAATAAAATATCAGATGCCGGCCAGCCAAATGTTTGTACCAGGTCCAGTTGATCTGCTATTGGATTAGCCTGATTTACTGTATAATCAATATAGCTGACCCCACGTCCCATAATAAATACATATTTAGGGGTAGTACTGAATTGCTGGCTAGCATATTGTATAAAATCACGAATTGCAGAAGGATGTTTTTTAATGCCAAAACCAAACTGATCATTTAACTCATCAATATTATAAATTTTGGCGTTAAAGCTACCACCGGTAACAGAACTACGGTATTGCCTGTATAATTCTACATTATTTACACCACTGCCATTATTATATAAAACCGGGTTACTGATTATAATATAGTCGCCCTGGTTGGCAGTATTTGCATAATTAATAAAAGTTTTAATGCTTAATGATGTGATCAGGTTGATATTTGATACATCCTGGCTTATCAGGTTAAATCTGCGTAACGTATCTGTTGAAGGAGGTAATGCGAATTTTACCTGCCCGGCAGTACTTATATCTCCTAAATATCTTTTTGAGTTATTATAATCATATAAAATCGGAGCAACACCATTACCGTTAAAATTGGTAATCACCAGGTAATTTCCGGTTGCATTATCTTTTAACTCAAAATAAAAATTCTTTTCATTGTTAAAATTAAAAGTTGCCGGGTAGGTTACAGAAAAACAACTAACAACAATTCTGTCAACAGTATTGGTTGAATTACCATTAACACTTACCGGTAAATTTGATGGACTTGCTAATAATGATAAGGGCAAATTTCTAACAGTATCTTTCAGGTAATTAAAATAAGGCATGGGTTTTTGAGAAACAACAGTATTGTAAAATTTAGCCACCATTTCCCTCGGATTTAATGCATTACCGGCTGCAGTGACAGTAAACATAACACTATTGGCTGGTCCTGCTGCATACCTGTTCATATTTTGCAGGTCTAGCGAAACAGCACAGCAAGGAGCTGCATCATTACTTGTCCAGCCTTCACCAATATCATAAGATGATGAATAAACATATTCACCTATTACTGCTGCATAGCCTTTATTTATTTGTTGCCGGTAATGTGTTTCAATACGGCGCATAAAATAAGGATCGGCAGGCAAAGTATTTCCAGCAGTATTATTAGCAGCAGAAAGATAGCGGAGATTACCTCCGGCGGGATTTACAGTTAAAAAATAAGTAACAGTATCTGTCTCTAAACTGAATTTATCACAGAGTTGATAATCTGCATTACGGTAAAGAATTTTATCTGGTTTGCCATCATTCATTTCGCCCCAAAACTCCAAATAGTCACCGGCACTTAATACACCTGATGGTACCGAAGTATACATTCTCACCTGTTTGCCATTACGCCAAAGCTGAAAATTTTCAGCAGGCGTATTTCCTAATCCGGCAGCAGCCAGTACCGGTTGATAAATACGGCAAATACTGTCTTTGGCAATTTTAAATTTATAATAGGTTTTGCTATAATCAATCCAGTTGTTATTCAATTGGGAATAACCGGTGATTGCCAGTAAAACTATAACAGGTGTTAATAAAAAATTTTTCATACTGATTTGTAATTATAATTTATTCAGTTTCTTTTTTACCGGCAATATTTAACCGTAAAGAAAATATATGGGTATACAGGGGATTTGACTGGTTGGCAAGATTTGTAAATGCATAATCGATCATCACATTTTTTATTTTAAATCCGGCACCAACACTGGGCTGGTAAATCCATACTCTTTTTTGATTTGTAGTATCTCCATCTTTAAGTGCTTTTTGAAAATTGGTAACCCCTGCCCTTACAAAAAACACATCTTTAATTGTTGCTTCTAATCCTACATGCGGATCTAAACTGATAGTATTACCACTCACAACAGTATTTCTTTTACCATCAAAAGTTAAATCTACATTAGCTTCTGCCATCAGGGTTACCGACTTTCCCAGTTTAAAATCATATCCTCCACCAATTACTACACGGGGTGCTGTTAATTCTGTTGATTTTACCGGGATATCATTTTTTGTAAGATATAATACTTCCTTTTCCTTTTCGGTAAACTTAAATGACCAGGCATTGAAAGTAGTGGTAATGTCCCGGGCAACAATACCCAGGTGCCATTTTTCGCCATGCATTTGTAAGCCCGCATCCAGGCCAAATCCCCAGGCTGATGCAAACTTTCCTACTTTACGATAGATCACTTTGGCATTTAAACCAAAGCTGATATTCTTTTTTTCAGTTTCTTTTAATTTTTGTGCAAAAGAAAAAAGGAACGCATAATCAGCAGAAGAAAATGTTTGAATATTATTGTAATTGATACTTCCGTCGGGTTCAACTAAAAATAAAGTATTCGGTATATCATCAACAGCAAATCTGAGTATGGATATACCCAGTGCTCTTTTATTATCCTGAATAGGCATCGCCCCTGATATATAATCGTATTTGGCAATACCGCCAAAATAATCAGCATGCATAATCCCAACATTCGGATGATCTTTAATACCGGTTAATCCAGCCGGGTTCCAGTAACCGGCAGTTGCATCTTTAGCCGAAGCTATTTGAGCACCACCCATTGCAAGCCCTCTTGCCCCGGCACCTATATTTAAAAACTCGTTTGAATATTTTCGAAATTGAGAGAACCCTAAAATGGGTGTTAGAAGCAGTATAAATAAGCTTATGTAAGCGTAAATTCTCATAATATCTTTAGGTTAGTAATTGAATTTTATAGGTAGATAATAGTCAAACGTAAATATACTTGGTAAATTGTGTTTATATATCATTATAAAATTAAGCTTATTAAACTAATTTCAGTTTTATATGCAGTATTTTTTTTATGCGATTAATACGACAATAATTTCCCCTTTTAAATAGATACCTTTTTGGTTATAAAAGATGCTTTATCAAAAAGGAAATTATGAGGAAGTTTTTTTATGATATAACATTTTAAAATACCTTTTTATGACATGCCTGATTTTAAGAAACAATAAGTTATCTATTTATCAATTTTTATGAGCATTTTTGCCACATCAACTAATATTATTTTAAAACCAAAACGTTGACATTTTAATTTTAACTGAATATATGCAGTCTTTAATAGAAGAATTACAATGGAGAGGAATGATCCAGGACATAATGCCCGGAACAAAAGAACAGCTGGACAAGGAAATAACAACGGCTTATATTGGATTTGATCCAACAGCCGATAGCTTACATATTGGCAGCCTGGTACCCATTATATTGTTGGTGCATTTACAAAAAGCGGGGCATAAACCAATTGCATTGGTTGGTGGCGCAACTGGCATGGTTGGCGACCCTAGCGGCAAAAGTGAAGAAAGGAATTTGTTGAGTGAAGAAATTTTAAATCACAATGTTGCATGTGTTAAAGCTCAATTGGAAAAGTTTCTGGATTTTGATGAAAAAAAAATTAATACTGCAGAACTGGTTAATAACTATGATTGGTTTAAAGAACTTGGTTTTTTGTATTTCATCAGGGACGTAGGCAAACATATTACCGTGAATTACATGATGGCTAAAGACAGTGTGAAGAAAAGATTGGAAGGCGAAACAGGTATGAGTTTTACTGAATTTACCTATCAACTGGTACAGGGTTATGATTTTTACTGGCTATACCAGCATAAGAAATGCAAGTTACAAATGGGTGGAAGTGACCAATGGGGAAATATTGTAACCGGTACAGAACTGATCAGAAGAAAATGTGGTGGTGAGGCTTTTGCCTTTACCTGCCCGCTTGTTAAAAAAGCTGATGGCGGCAAATTTGGTAAATCAGAACAGGGAAATATATGGCTAGATGCCAATAAAACCAGCCCTTATCAATTTTATCAGTTTTGGTTAAATGCCAATGATATTGATGCTGAAGAGTGGATAAAGATCTTTACTTTTTTAGATAAGCAAACAATTGATGAATTAATTACCGAACAACAAAAAGATGCATCGCAACGGGTTTTACAAAAAACACTGGCCAAAGAAGTAACCATATTTGTTCATGGCATTGAAGAATACAATAAAGCGATTGAAACAACGGATAAATTATTTGCCAGTCAAAATGCAACTGCTGAAAGTCTCAGTCAGGATGATCTTGAAGAAATGGAAGGTATTGTAAAAATAAATTTTGCAAAAGAAAAGATAGCTGCAGGTTTTGATGTGGTTAGCTTCCTGGCAGAAACCAACATATTTCCCAGTAAAGGTGAAGCCAGAAAAATGATACTGGGAGGAGGTGTAAGTATAAACAGGAAGAAAATTGACAATGTTCAATTTACTATAGACAATTCTTTACTGCTGCATACTAAATATTTATTGGTACAAAAAGGAAAAAAGAATCATTACCTCGTAAGTATTTCTTAAACCATGAATTTATTAAAACACCTGATTAAAAAATACCTGTGGAAACTTGTATTTTATCATAAAATTTATGCTGACGCAGCAAAGGAAAATAAAAATTTCCTGCTTAAGCTGGATGATTCGAAATTCTTTTCAAAAGAAAAATTAAATGTATTTACAACTGCTAACGAAGATGGAATTTTATTGAATATTTTTGCAAAAATTGATACCACTGATATGATTTTTGTTGATATAGGCAGCAACGATTGTATAAATAGCAATTGCGCTAATCTTGCTTTTCATCATAATTGGAGCGGCATTTTTATTGATGGCAACAAAACCATTTTAAAAAGAGGACAACATATCTACAACAAATATTTCGGAAATAATATAACGCGTTTTTCTTTTTTAAATGTCATAGTAACTGTAAGTAATATCAATAAAATTTTAAGCAATTCTTTAAACCAAAAAGAAATAGACCTATTGAGTATTGATCTGGACGGAAATGATTATTTTATCTGGGAAAAAATTTCAGTTATAAACCCAAGAGTTGTTATTACAGAAGTTCAGGTTGAAAAAGGTAATGCTGATTTTATACCTGATTACAGCAATGAATTTGAACTTTATGAAAGCAATATTCCAAAAGGGGCTTCACCTCTGTCAATGACAAAGTTAGCTCAAACTAAAGGCTACAAATTGGTTGCAGCAAATAAAGGATGTTATAATTTATTTTTTGTAAGAAAAGATTGCCTGCAGCATTTAAAAGAATTACCGGTTGAAGAGGCATTGCAACAGCAATAAAAATATTAACAAACAGAAATTCATTTCAATAAATATTTCCTTTCCCTGTAAACCTTCCATACAAATTCTCCGAATAAAGTATTGGCCCAGGCAAACCATTTACGGGTAAATTTTGTGGCATCATCTTTATGAAAAGATTCGTGCATAAAGCCCGTACCTGCATGGGTTTGCTGCAACATGTCTAAACATTTTTTTATTTCATGGTCATCGGTACTTGTTAAACCACGCATGATAATACTCAGGGGCCAGATACAATCCATACCCACATGTGGGCCACCGATACCTTCGGCAGTTTTACCTTTGAAGAAGAATGGATTTGATTCGGACAAGGCAAATCTCCGGGCGTTTTGTATCGGTTCAATAAAAAAAACATTTTCTGAAAATGGTGAACTTTTTCCAAGAAGGTAAGACAAAGACAATAGAGAAGGTACATTAGCATCATCCATTAGGTTAAAACTGCCAAAGCCGTTTATTTCGTATGCATACATTTCTCCATACACTTTGTGTTTTATTTTTCCGTATCTGTTAATTTTATCTACTAATTCTTTTGAGAAAACATCACATTCCTGCCAAAACTGACCTCCAGAATTAATTATATATTGAATTCGTTTTAATAGTCTTAAAGAATCTGCAGCAAATAAATTACTAGGTATTAAAAACGGATAAACTGTCGCATCATCGCTCGGCCTGAACATAGAATGTATCAATCCTATCTTTTTTGTTGGATAACCATAACCTCCCAATGGCACACCATCTGTTGCCCAACTGGTCGTTCTTTCAAATTTATACGGACCATGATTCTCCAGGCGTTGCTGCTCTTTGAAAGATTTTACAACCAGCCTCATCGCTTCCTGCCAGTCTTTATCAAAGACAGAAACATCTCCCGTTTCTTTCCAATAGCCGTAAGACAATCTTATCGGATAACACAAACTGTCTATCTCCCACTTGCGTTCATGCACACCGGGCTTCATTTCGGTTTTATCAGCCGCCCATTCGCTGATCTTTGTTTCATCTTTATAAAATGCATTGGCATAGGGGTCTTTTAAAATACATTTTACCTGGCGGTTGATAATGCCTTTAATGAGTTCCTGTAAATTTTTATCTTCCTTCATCAATGGCAGGTAGGGCCAAACCTGTGCTGATGAATCTCTCAGCCACATGGCATCAATATCACCGGTGATAACAAAAGTATCCGGCCTGCCATTGATGATTTCAAATTCAACCGTAGTATCTAAAGTATTGGGGAAACAGTTTTCAAACAGCCAGGCAATTTCTTTATTGCCGCAATTCTTTTTTATTTCTACAATAAGTTTTTCAACCGCAGGGCTTTTAAATTTTCGCTGATTTTCGGGAATTCTTACTACAGGAAAATCTTCATTCCATTTTGCAAAAGAATATTTATTCATTAACAGGCCCGCTGATGCAAGTGATGATTGTTGTATGAATTTTTTTCTGTCCATGCTGTTAAGTTAAAAAAAATCATTTAGCATGAACCTGCTTTTTTACATTTGCCCCTTCAAAAACTTCGGGAATGAATTGTCTCTCTTTTACCAGAAAGCCATTACCCTTTTCGCAGATATGCACTTTTAAATTTTCAATGCTGTATGGGCTTCCATCCGGTATATCAGCAATATTGCTGTACCCAATATCATGGCCATCAATAATAATTACACACCCACTGCCAATGGCTTCCATTTTATTACCACCTGTTATCAGCATACCGGTATCTTCACCCAAACCAATACCAATACAACCCGGATTAGTTGCTACTGCCTGTGCCAGCCTGCCAAATCTCCCCCGTTTTTCAAAATGACTGTCAATGATTATATCGGTTATAAAAGCAAGACCTGTTGTAATTTTTACTTCGCCTTTTAAATGTGCTTTTGTTGCATTGCCTTCATAAATCATGGTATTACTCATTGCCATTGCGCCTGCCGATGTTCCGGCAATTACAAATCTCTCATCACTGGTATACCTTTCAGAAATGATCTGTAAAAATTTTGTTCCGCCAAATGTACTGCTGAGGCGTAATTGATTGCCGCCGCTAAACAATACTACATCACATTGTGTAATTCGTTCAATAAATTCCGGATTGGCTACATCACTGCGGTTGCGGATGTGCATTACACCAATATTGATACATCCAATTTTTCCAAAAGCGTTAAGGTAATTGTCGCCAACCTCGTAAGGTATCATACTTGCAGTAGTAACCACTTCTATGCGGCTTTGGGGGCCACCGGCTTCTTCTACAATACGGCGAAGAATGCCCAGTTCAAAAAAATTGAGGTTATTGCGTTGTATCTCTCCTTTCTCCAGGTCGGTTCCTTTATCTTCTGCACCACCAATCGCAATCAGTTTCCCTTTAGCAAATTGCATTTAATCATTTTTGTGATTAAAGCAAAAATAAGGGAAATCGTGTTTAGCTCTCCTTTACTATTTACTAAGAGTTGTTAATAAAGTAATAAGCAGGGTTTAAAAAGATTGCAAATTTTCAAGCTAATCAGGTTTTAGCAAACCTTTCAATGCCTTCCACCAAGCGGTCTAAATTTTTTGTACTGGTGTAAATATTGGGTGTAATACGCACCCCACTTATATTTTCCCAAACTATACCTACAGTATGAATTTTATAATTATCCCACAAAAAACTATCCAGTTCTGCCGGCTTTTTACCATCTACACTTACTAATCCAATAGCACACCCAAATTCTTTTTTAAAAGAAGTATGCAATTTAACTTTAGGCATATCTTTTACTTTATTCATCCAGTAATTTTTCAAATAAAGCAAACGTTCCTCTTTTCTTGCTGCACCAATCATATCATAAAAATCAATGGCTTTGTCAATAGCCTCTTCAATAAAGAAAGGCCTTGTACCTAAATGTTCAAACTTGCGTATATTATCATCTTCTTTATCACCTGCACCAAATAATGGCCAGATACTTTTTATCTTTTCTTTCCGTACATATAAAAACCCTGTACCAATTGGTGCACCCAGCCATTTGTGCAAACTGGTTCCAAAATAATCACAATTGAGATCGGGCAGTAAAAATTCAAATTGTGCAAATGTATGAGCACCATCAACCAACACATCTATGTTTTTTTTCTTTGCAGCGTCTGCAATTTTTCTTACCGGCATTTTCTGGCCTATCCAGTTTATCATGTGAGTGATCTGTACAACTTTTGTTTTAGCTGTGAATGCATCGGTATATTGTTTTACCAGGTAGTTTTCATCCTCACTGGGCAATTCTAAATTTACCCAAACCAGTTTTATCCCTTCTCTTTTTTCTCTTTGTTTCCATGCACCGATCATATTAGGATAATCCTGTTTGGTTAATATCACTTCATCGCCGGGTTTTAATTCAATACCAAAGATCACCGTTTCCAGTGCTTCGGATGCATTACGGTGCAAAGCAATTTCATCTGCATCGCAGCCGGCCAACTGGGCTAAATTTTTGCGGAGGGGTTCCCTGCCCTGGTCAATTATCCGCCACATAAAATAACTGGGTGCTTCATTACAGATATCATAATTACGTTTCATGGCATCAGCAACTGTTTTTGGCGCAGGCGAAACTCCACCATTATTTAAATTAATAAAATTTGGCGCAATGGTATACGACTGCTGTACATAATACCAAAAGTCTTCGTCGGTTGCTATATCAGCAGGAGATAATGATGATGATTTTGTTATTACAGATTGCAGATCACGGCTCCAGGCCGGCTGCAAAAGATTGGCAGTTAATGCAGCTCCGGAGAGCAGGCCAAGTTTATTGATAAAAGAGCGGCGGTCACTCATCTGTTTGAATTTAGATTTACAATTTACAAATTTTGTTTTTTGCAAAGCAAGATGATTTTGGTAATTTCCATTTTTGGGGGTTTTACCTCAGAAGCACAGAAACACAGAAAAAATATGCTAAGTTGAAAGCTCAACAATGATTTATTGAAGATCTGCTGCTGGTAACCAAAAACAATAAACACCAAACTGTTTTATTTATGAAGATTGTTGAAATTAAAGTGCTGAGGGGACCAAACTACTGGAGCGTACGCCGTACCAAACTGATCCAGATGAAGC